>NZ_JBVISJ010000023.1:0-86880 GCF_055575575.1 Streptomyces sp. NPDC034049 | reverse complement strand
AGAAGAACGAGAAGCAGGGGAACCATAGTTATCAACCTCCGTCGCTCCTCGTGCCCGGCAAATGCGAGAACACACGGTCGATTTCCTTGGTTTCTTCACTGCTTTTGCGGGCACTCAACCCAGTTCCTCCACGGCGTTCACTTCGCCACCGGGCCGGTGGGCGGCTGCCGGTCAGCCGGCTCCACGCAGAGTGTCCTCAGGACGGAGTACGGGACACAGCGGTCTCACTTCCGCCACCCCGGTCGGCACACCCTGGTGACCGGATGGTGGGGTACTGGAACAACGCGCCTTGCCGCTGAAATGGAGCCCGGGTCCAGGCTGAGTACGGCCTGCCGGTGTCCGCACGTCGCCTGCGAGCGATCCCGAGCACGGCGTGGTGGACGCCGTCTCCTTTGAGGCGACAGTCGCGGAGGATCTTCCACCTCTTGATCCGGGCGAAGACGTGCTCGACGCGAGCGCGGACCTGCTTGTGGTACTTGCTGTGGTCCTCTTCCCAGTCCAGGAGTCCGCTCTGGCCTCGCTCCCGGCGGTGCGGGATGACGAGCCCCGTGCCCCGGTAACCGGCATCGGCGATGAGGGGCTTGCCGACACCGCGGACCAGCACAGCCCCGTCCTCCAGCGGAAGGCTGCAAGGCCGGCCTCTGCGGACCGCGTCCGCACCCTCGCGCCGCGGAACCGTCACCAGCTTCCCGAAAGGGCTCGGGCTGAGCCCGGTGAACGGGGGTGTTCAGGACGGCTCCGACGCCGTGATCACACCAGCCACAGCAAGATCATCTCAGCCGCCTATCATCTGATCCAAAGAGACGAACAACCGTCGAGGGGGCGTAGCGATGGCCGCAGCACGAATGGCAGCAACAGTGCTGGTCACATGGGCCGCGCTGATCGCGCTCCTGCTCGCGCCGTCGCCCCTGCCAGAGCATTGGCGGTACTACATCTACTCTCCAGCGAGCGTGGGCTTGTGGCTGCTGGCCATGTGCGTCGCACCCGTCGTGGTCTGTATCGTCAAATGGCCCTGGATCAAGTCGGGCAACGGGTGAGCCCCGGCATCTACACCCGCCTCATCGACGCCCTCGCCGCGAGCGGGCTGACCGGGCCCGGCCACGAGCAGCTGCGATACACGCCCCACGATTCTCGAAGAATCGTCGTGACCGACGCTCTCCGCTCCGGTCTGCCCCCGCACATCGCCGCCCGCACCAGCGCCACCGGCCGGTCGACACGACCCTCGGCTATGCCGCGATCTATCCCGAGGACGCCATCAACCACCACCGGTCCTTCATCGCCCGCCGCCGGGCGTTATGGCCCGGGGGAGGAGTGCCGAGCCCACCGCAGCTTCGCGGGCTCGTAGAAGCTCGCCGCCATGCGACGCAGGCGCGGTATCCCTGTCCCAGCACGACGCGCTGCGCGAGGGCCTTGAGCAGCGGGACGTCGATCAGTGGGCGGCCCAGTACGGGGCAACCTGGACGGTCCTGACCCGACATCCTGCCCCGGTTCAGCCCGGCCCGGCGCGCCTCCGCGCCCCGCACCCGGCCGACTCTCCCGCTGGACCTGCTCGACGAATGGACGCCTGCGCTCGGGGTGTTGAGGAGAGACCCATTGACCGGTGCCCGGCGAATATGTGTGACCGCCGTGGCGGTAGTGGCGGCCCTGGCGGGCTCGCCCGGACTGGCAGGGGCTGAACAGCCGCACGACACGGGCTCGTTGAGCGCGAGAGACGCCAGCCCGATTCCGCCGGGGTGGCGGATCGGCGGACAGCCTGGGGCGCGTGAGCTCGTCTGGCGTGCGCCCGAGCGCGTGCCCACCGGAGACGCGCGCGTCGAGTTCCGCTCGGGGGACCGGCTGCTCGGCGCGCCGAGGGACGCGAAGGACGGGCGGACCTTCCGTCTCGCCCTCAACGAGACGCGACCGGAGCAACTGACGGACCTTCGAGTGACGGCCCCGGGGGCGCCGGCTGGACGTGGGGGCGGACGAGCTACAGGGGCAGGACGCGAGCACGGCACGTCTCCCCGCGCAGGCACCGGCGAACAGCGTCGATCCGGGGAGGCCCGGCTCGTACCGCACGGTCACCGGGCAGTACGACCTCGACCGGTACGCCTGCCCGGGTACGCCACCCCGATCGAGATGCGCGCCCAGGTGGTCGCGCCGAAGGGCGCGACTGCCGGCCGGCCGCTCGCGCTGTTCCTGCACGGCCGCCACGACACCTGCTACAAGCCGGGCTCCGAGGACGACGTGACCCGCGATTGGCCCTGCGCGGACGGCTACAAGCCGATCCCGACTCCGGGCCCCGCTCTTCACGAGGCCACGCGGATCCCGACCGTCCCGTCCAGCCCTCGGCGCAGCCTGCTGTCGGGGAGCGTGATCTACGGAGCCCCGATCGCTGACGTACCCGCTCGCTGACCTACCCGTTCGCTGACGCACCCGCTGACCGTGCGCGGAGCACCGTCGAGCGTGGGCCAGGTAGGGGATCACGCGGGCATTCCCGAAAATTTCATGCGCACAAAGAGACGCGAACCGTCCACGCGCTCACTCGTCTTGGAACGCCCCCGGACGCGCGCTCGCAAGACGTATGGTCACGGTGCATGCGTGCCCGGTGTGTGACCGAACGCGCGTCGGAACACGTCGATGAAGGCGCTGGGGGACGACCATCCGCACTGGTTCGCGACCTTGGTCACCGGGGTCTGCTCGGCCAGCAGGATCAGGGCGTGGTGCAAGCGCAGCTGGGTGCGCCACTGGGGGAAGGTCATTCCCAGATCCTTGCTGAACAGGCGTGAGAGTGTCCGGTCGCTGGCTCCGACCTCCCGGCCCAGTGCGGCGAGCGTGCGGTTGTCCGATGGGTCGTTCATCGGCCTGGGCACGTTCATCTCGCTGTACGCCACCGAGCGCATGGACGGCAGCAGGGCCGCCGGCACGACCGCACTGTTCCTGCTGTATCTGGGAGGTGCGGTGGGCAGTGTTCTCGGCGGTGCGCTGGCCAACCGCTGGGACCGGGTCCGGGTTTCGCGCTGGTCGTACCTGCTGACAGCCGGGTCGATCGCCGGACTGCTCTTCGTCCCGGGCCCGGCCCTCTACCTGTTCGTCGCCCTGACATCGGCCGGCTTGTATGTCCCCTTCTCGCTCCAAGTCACCCTCGGCCAGGACTACCTGCCCTCGCGGGTCGGCACCGCCAGCGGCATCACTCTCGGCCTCACCGTGAGCATCGGCGGCCTGATCAGCCCGGTCATCGGCACGTTGGCCGACCGGACGTCACTCCAGACGGCCCTGACCCCGCTCGTCCTGATGCCCGCGCTGGCCTGGCTGCTGTTCCGGACCCTGCCCGAGCCCCGCCTCCCGTCCGCGTTCGGCACCACCGCATCGCAGGGAGAAGACGCCGATGCCGAACACCCCCGAGTCCCACCCGGCCTGCGCTGAGGACCCGGTCTCCCGGTTCCGCCCCGAGCCGACGGCCGGCGACCCGGAGTTGCCGGCGACGGACCGATACCCGCTGCGGCCCTGGGGCTGCGCGGCCATCCACAGACCGGTCGACCTGGCGCCATTGTCCGTCCACGTCACGTCCACCGGTGAGGTCGGGTACTGGCTGTGGCACTCTTCGCGGGCTCTGGTCCAATCTCTGTGACTCATGACTGTCGGTGATCACTCAGATGCCGAAGAGGGGCTTCCTCGTGTGGAGGGACCGGAGGGTCGAGGACGTCGCGAAGGCGGGTGATGCCGTGGCGCCGCTTCGAGCCGTTCGCAGCGTCGCCCCAGAGTTCGGCGAGTTCAGACCGCTCGGAGGCCACGTGGTCCAGAGCGTCGACGGCGAGCGTTCGAAGGTCTGCGGGCAACTCCGGTCCGCTGTGGCAGGACGGGGCCGATCGGCTTTTACTGGAAGGTGAGGATCACCGGAATAGGCGAGCGAATCGTTTCGCCCGACGCCGGATGCTTCGCCAAGGCAGGAGGCCGTGCCATGGACCCGCCTCTGCGAGAGCGCGACCTACCGCACCTCGTGGTCGACCGCCCGGACCGGCTGCGCGGCCGGGTCTTCGTCCTCGACGACCAGCCGATGCTGGTCGGGCGGGACTCCGACTGCCAGCTCCAGGTGGGCGATCCGGGCGTAAGCCGACGGCACGCGGTGGTGTGGCGGGCCTCGGGCCGGACCACCGTCGAGGATCTCGCCTCCACCAACGGCACCATGCTCAACGGTCACCCGGTGCTCGGGCAGCAGGTGCTGCACTCGGGCGACGTGCTGGATTTTGGGCCCCTGGAGGTGCATTACGAAGAGCGGCGCTCCGCCGACCGGACCGTTCAGGCCCCGAAGCCCGGCGCCGACGGCACGGGCGGTACCTCGGACACCATGCCGGGTTGGGGGCCCGCCCGTGCGCCTGGGCCCGCGCCTCACCGCGCTCCCGGCGCTCCCGGCGCAGGGCCGCCACCCTCCGGCCCGCCGGGCCGCCCGGCACAGCGGGAGTCCGGCCGTACGCCGCCCGGCGGCGAGCGGCGGTTCGACATCGGAGGACAGCAGGCCGACCGGCTGAGCAACGTCGCCGGGGACCAGTACAACTACGTTCAGCAGGCGCAGCGCGAGAGCTTTTTCAGGGAGATCGCCGCCACCCGTACCAGGGCGCGACACCTGATCCTGCTCGGCTTCCTGCTGTTTCTGGTCGGGGGCGGGATCTACGGCTGGGTGATCATTCGATTCATCTCCGGGGCCGACGATATTTCCTCGGGGAGTTCGAACTTCGACTCTTCCCCGGAGCTGCTCGGACCGAAGGTGGCCGGAGTGCCGGTTGGGGCGGTCGGGTTCGCGATGGCGGCTATCGGGACGGTTCTGACGGTCATTGGGATTGTTCTGCACGTCGTGGCGACGTCCCGACGCCGCCGCTTCGAGGATGCCGAGCGGCAGGCGTTCTGGCGGCAGCGGTGAGGAGATGGGCAGCCATGGCCTTCAACATCGGCAACCAGCAGGGCGGCGTGGTCAACAACGTCGCCGGGAACCAGACCGTTCACGATGGCCAGTCGGCCGTCTTCACGGCGGGCGGACAGGAGGTACGCGGCCTGGTCCGGGAACTGAGGGCGTCGATCGAGCGAACGGCGTTGCCGCCGGCAATCGAGCCCGAGGTGCGGGCCGAGCTGGACTCGCTGGACGAGGAGGTCGCCCGGCCGGAGCCGGACCGGGAGGCAGTGGCGGGCCGGCTCGGCCGGATCACCCGGCTGTTGTCCTCGGCGGGTGCGCTGGTCACGGCCGGCACCGGACTGATCGGGCCGCTCGGAGCGCTCGCGGGCTGGCTGGGCGCACTCGGCCAACCGATCTTGCGGGCGATCGCAGGCTGATCGGGGAGGCCGACGGAGAGGGCCTTGCCCCAGGATCGGACAGCTAGCGGATTCTTGCTGGTGGCTGCTGACCACCGAGGAGCCCATGCCCGCATCTCAGTACGCCCTGCAACCCGGTCGGACCTCGAACCCGTCGATGCGGGGCCGGCTTCCCCCAGCCATGGAATCGGGACCGGGATCTAAGCTGGGCACTCCTTCCGCCTCGTCCGAGGAGTAGCGTGCCGCCGGCCTTCGTCCACCGGATCACCAAATACGACCCCGCCGACCGCGACGAGTACGGCCACTACACCGGCGCCGAGGACGCGGTCAGCGACCACGGACCTGTCGAAGCGGCGTACCTGGCGGCGATCGCCGCCTTCGCGAAGGCATCGGACATCGACCGGTTGGAGATCCGCGAACCTGCGGTCACCGGCTTCGCCCACTTCGGTGTGGAGCCACCGGTTGAGGGGCACGGCCTCGGCGGGCTCTTCCCGCCCGACCTCACCGGCTACCACGACGGGGCCGAGGTCTCTCTTCCGGTCGCCCTGGAACTGGTCCGGGCCATGCTCCGCGACCAAGGCGCTTGGTGCCGACTGGAGGTGGGGGATTTGTTCACCGTGCACGTCGGGTGGGACCAGTATGTGTACGTGGGCAGCGACCGGCCCTGTGCGGACGCCGTGGCCCGTACCCGGGAACTCGGCCTCTTCCCGGAACCGCTCACGGCCTCGCCCTACGCGGCCGAGGTCGACGAAGCGGAAGTGACGGAGGCGGCCGACGAGCACTTCTGGAAACGCGTGCACACCGCGCTGGCCTCACGGCATTCCTTGCTCCTCGAGGAAAGCCACGTTCGCAACGCCGCACGCTGGCACCGAATCACGCCGGAGAACCTCGACACAGTGCGCGCCGGTCTCGGCCCACGCGCCTTGCTGACCGTCTGGCCCGACCTGACCCCGGACGTCGGCGCAGTCCTCGCCGCACTGCCCCAGGAGGAATCCATCGCCTTCGTCTGGGAGGCGCAGGACGGGACGATCAGCCACGCGATCGTCGACGACACCGACCACCAGGCGCTCAGCGCCCACGTGGCCGATGCCCGAGCCGCCTGCGCCCTGTCCCTGTCCCTCGCCGAACACCACCCGCTGCTCTGCGCTGCCCTCCCGGACAGCGACGGCGTACTGCGCGCCCGGTGGTGACCCGGTTCGCGCGCCGGGCGAGCCACCAGGCGCTGTGCATCGAAGTTGTCCTGCCGACCAGATGTCGCGCTCAGTCACAACTGAGCGCTTCAGTTGGCCCTTGGGCGGTCTAGTTGGGCCGGGCGTGCGCTGTCGTGCCCGCGGGCGTGATCTCGCTGCTGGTTCAGGTGCCGGTCGCTCGGGCAGAGCGGGACTGGGCGCGCAGCGCAGGCAGCCGGGCGCGGTCGTCCGCTTCGGCGAGGCTCTCACCCAGGGTCAGGAGGGAGAGGAGCCGCACGGGCCGGCCGGTTGTGGCGGCAGCCTCGAGTTTGTGGTGGCCGTCGAGGAGGAAGTGGGTCAGGCCCCAATGCGCGGAGGGATCATCTCCCAAGCCGAGGGACGGCTGGCACACGTCCAGCGTGGCGACAGCCACCGCCGTGGGAACCGTTCCCCGCTCCATGAGCACGATGTACTCCTCGACACGCTCCCGTTCGTTCCAGGTCGGCGGAACCATGGGCACGACGAATTCGTAGAGGTGGGCGTCTGCGTCGACCGCGGTCTCGAAGGTCCGGTAGTACGGGGTGTGCGGGTACTCCGGGAGACCCCAGAACTGGTCGACCCCCCACGACGTGACCTGCTCGCCGCTGAAGTAGTCACCTTCCTTGCCGGGGATGATCAGCCGGGGTTCCACGCTCAGGAGCAGCGGAAGGTACTCGCCCACCGGCAGCAACGCACCGAACGCATCGATCACGCCGCCGTCATCCAGATCGTCCAGTGCACCGGTGAGCCGTTCCTGCATGCTCTCCAGGGACAACTTCTCTCGCGCGGTCTCCAGCCGGCGAAACAGGAGCGGGCACGTTCCGCAGTAGAAGCTGAGCTCGAAGGCAGGCTCGTCGTCGACCATGAGCAATCGGCGCCGCGGCCCGCCGCCGAGTTCCTGCAGTTCCGTCCCGAAGCGCAACCGTGCCTCGGAGGAAGGGACACCGAGATTGCGAGGTTCGCCCGTTTTGATCATCACGGGCTGACCGTACGTGACGCTGTGGATCGGCTCCACCGAGGACTGAGCGCATATCTGACCCGACGGGCCAACTAGAACGCTCCTTACCTTGTTGGCGGGTTGATTCCGGCCCTCCTTACGATCGGGAGGCCCAGGGGCCTGGGTGTGGCTCAGAGGTCCTAACGATGAGCCGAGTTCACGGCTCTGGCCGCAGTTCCGGTGAAGCACAGCGCCAGAGAGAGGTGCCGATCGCTCCGTCTTTCGACCGTAGGGCATGCTGTTGCGGTGAGTGATCCTCAATCAGCATGGCAGGGATGGCTGAACAGCCTGGACATGCCACGGAAGGCTGTCGCGGAGTCGCTGCGTGCCCGGTTCAGCGCCCTCGGCGTGACCGATCCTGTCGATCTGATCAAGTCGGAGGTCTTGGAGGACCATCCGCAGCTCGCGCGATTCGTGTTGCTGCGGAGCCTTTGGCACGGTGCGATCGACAGCTGGACCGAGCCGGGCTCGCTCAGCCAACTGCCCGCCGCGCAACGCCTTCTCGCCGCCGGAGCGGACCGGGAGGACCTTGTCCGCTTGGTCCGAGCCGTTGCCTGTGAGGCGGTGTTCGCGACGCTCGACGAGCTGGATGCAGGCGGCGATGTAAACGTGTCGGGTGTGGAGGCCGGCTGGGTGGTCATGGAGTCGGGCGAAGACGGCTCTCTGACTGGCCGGGCCTTGTCGGGCCTGCATGAAGACCTCCTGACAATGGATCCCAGCGGGCGCGACGGAGCTGACCTCTGGCGATGAGGGCCGTGCTTTGGTCGTGATCCTTGAGCCGTGCCGAGGCGCCCGACGCACCCACATCACGACAAAGGGAGGAAGACTCCACCGTGTTGACGCACATCGATCAAAGCCGCCATCGACACCGTCCTTGCCGAGTCCGCCAACCGCGGACGGCGCCCCACCGTGACCGCCCTCGAACGGCTCCTGGACATCCTGCACGCCACCTTCCACCGGCACTACGCCGACCTGACCGACGCGCACTTCCGGCCCCGCACCCCCCGGTCTCAGCCCGGCCTGCGGTTCCGCGGGAACCCCGGGTCCGACGTACGTACGGAAGCCAACCTGAGCCGACTCCGGAAGAAGACACCGACCTGCGCCCCGCCCTCGCCCTGTACGAGGAGGCCTTCCAGCGGCATCACGGCTTCCGCCCTTGTCGCGTCGGAGCCCCAACTGCCCGGCAGTCGGCTTGGTCACTGGCTGAGTTTGCTGACGTGGTCGGTGTACTCGCGGGGGCCCTCGCCGACCCGCAGCTCGCCGGTCAGTGCGCCGTCCTGGTGTCCCCTTCGTGCTCGATTCCCAGGAGGGCGAGGGCGTTGTGGATGCCCTGTTCGAGGACTTGATCGGCGAGCTGCGGGTCGGCGAGGGCCCGTGAGAGCTGGAGTGTGCCGGCCATCATGGCGTACGAGCTCAGTGCCATGGGGCGCACCGAGAGCGGGTCGTCCGGCGCCAGGCGCGCGGCGATGCCGTCGGCGACCATCAGTACGCCCTCGGTGTAGGCCTGCTTGGTCGGGTGTGTGCAGCGCCCTATCTCGTCGAGCAGGGCGGCGGAGGGGCAGCCGACGTCACGGCTGTCACGGTGCCAGGGGGACAGGTACCAGCGCACGATCTGTTCGAGGCCGGCGCGGCCTGGTTCCGCGTGCGCGACGATAGTCGCGTTCTGGGCCTGCAACTGGTCGGCGATCGTGGTGGCCACGAGGTCGTCCTTGGACGTGAAGTGGGTGTAGAAGGCGCCGTTGGTCAGCCCGGCGTCCTTCATGAGCACCGTGATGCCCGAGCCGTCGATGCCGTCCTCCTTGAAGCGGCGGCCCGCCGTCTCGATGATCCTCTGCCTGGTGGCCTGCTTGTGCTCTTTCCTGTATCGCACCACACACTCCTCTACGCGCCGGGAGGGCTACTCGCCCTCCGACGGCTCCTCCAATGTATTGTATTGTGAACGTAATTCAATAGCCCCGGATTCCGGCACTCTTGCGGCCGGGGCGGGGTCGTGGGCCCCCGGTCTCCGCTGCGCCGGACCACTTGCCTGTCAACCCGCATGCGACTCCGAGGTCGGCCGCGGGCTTCGTCCGCCACGGGAGCCCTCTTGTGCGCCCGGGTCGCACCTGCTTAGTATTATGGACATAATTTAATCGCTCGCGGCTCGGCGTGGTGGATTCCGAGGTGATCGGAGCGAGCCGGAAGCCGCCTGCCTGGGTCGCTCCAGGGGCCGAGAAGGTGATCGAGCGATCCGAGCGGATCGTCGGCCTGGTCCACAACTCCGGCTCGCCTCGTCGAGCGCCAGCCAAGGGCAGCGGCCCCACAGGCCCAGCATGTCTCGCGTGTGCTGCGTGAGCAGACCCGCGAGAACGGACGGGTACCCGCCAACAAGAGAAGGACGTCATGAGCACGTATCTGGCAGACAAGGCCGAGAACCTCACGGTGGAGGGGCCCTCCGCGACCTTCACCTACCGGCGCATGGGTCCGCAGGGCGGTGTCCCGCTGGTCCTGCTGCAGCGTTTCCGCGCGACCATCGACTGGTGGGACCCGGAGTTCCTGGACTACCTGGCCGCCGACCACGACGTGATCGTCTTCGACAACGTCGGCGTCGGCTACACCACCGGTGAGCCGCGCGACTCCATCGACGGATTCGCCGAGGGTGCCGCCGAGTTCATCGAGGCCCTCGGCCTCACGCAGGCCGACGTGCTCGGCTGGTCACTGGGCGGCTTCGTGGCCCAGCGCCTGGCCGCGCGTCGCCCGGAGCTGGTGCGCAAGATCATCGTGGCGGGCAGCGGTCCGAACGGCTGGGTGCCCGGTGCGCCGGAGGCGAGCCAGAAGGTCCTCGGCATCATGGCCAAGCCCGACGCCGACCAGGACGACATGCTGTACCTGTTCTACCCGGAGACGGAAGCGGCCCGCGCCTCAGGGCACGAGCACTTCGCCCACGTCGCGCCCCGGCTCGCCGCCGGTGGCCCCGCGGTCACCGAGGCGACGGCGCAGGGCATGCTCGCCGCGATCGGCCAACTCCTGGCAGCCCCCTTCGACGAGGTACGGGCCGAACTGGAGTCCATCAAGCACCCCGTCCTGTACGCCAACGGTCTGCACGACGTGATGGTCCCCGCCCACGCGTCCTACGTCGCCGTCCAGCACCTGGCCGACGCCACCCTCCTCCTTTACGGCGACGCCGGCCACGCCTTCCTCTTCCAGCACGCCAGGGCCTTCACCAAGCAGGTGGCCGACTTCCTCGCCGCCTGAGCACGCCGACCGTGCCGCCGGTCCCGAACCCCGCCGGCGGCTGGCTGACAGTCGTGCAAGCGCCGCCTCACAGCCGTGAGGCGGCGCTTGCACGACTGGTGACCGGCGTCGCCATTGAGGCTGGGCAGTCGGTGCGTACCCGCGACGTGACAATTCTGGATCGTCGCTTCCGAGTAGTGCACCGTCGCGTAGCTGAGGCCCTCGCCGAAGGCGGACGTGAGGCCCCCAGCCCTGGCCACAGTAGGCCGGCAGCCGTCCGGCAGGGCGGGGAACGTTGAGGGGCAGCCGCCCGCTCGGCTCGATGCGCCCGACCGCGAGCTCGGCGATCGCCCGACCGCCCTGCATCCCCGGGTTGAAGACCTGGTCGGTGGCGTCCGCGCAGAGTTCCGAGGCGGGCAGCGTCGAAAGCTTGCCCCGGATGGACGAGAGGAGGGGCCGGTCGAGCTTCTGAGATCGCCGAGGAGCGCGATCTGACTCCCGATGAGATCCAGCGTCGCCGTGGAGCGGCCTTTTCCGGTCAGGCCGACGGTGTCGCCGACGTCGTCGGCCTGGGACGCCCGACGCGACCGCCATCGCCTCAGCCAGTTCGGCCTCGCCGACCTCGACGGGCAGGACCGGCCGGATGGGGATCAGGCGGCCGATCTGCGCCCAGCGACGGTGTTGCGCAGAAGCATGAGTGAACACCCCGACGGTTCGAGGACGGGGCGAGTGAACACCCCGACGGTTCGAGGACGGGGCGGACGTCGATGACGACGGCGCTCACCGCGTCACCGGCCGGGATGCCTGCGTGTGGGCCCGTGAGCTCAACGCAGCGGAACCCGTGGAAGGTCATGGCCGGTCCGAGGGCGTCTTCGCAGCCGCTCAAGATGCGGTGGTCGGCCGCCAGAGCCGAACGCGGCGGCCGTACGCACAGCTCGCCGTCCTCAAGGACCCAGGTACCGCGCCGTGATGACGGTCCAGCCACTCCGCGCGCACGGAGCTTGAGCCAGCCCCCTATGTTCTGTCCGTACTTGAGGAGAAGGCGCCGTAAGTGTCGCGCCGGGTCCGCCGCGGGTGCGAGTGGGCGATGCGCTGTGCCGGCGGCGCGGGGTCGGGGTTGAGGCGCCCGTTGTCGTAGTCCACGGTGTGGACTCCGGCCGTGGGCTCCGGCCCGGCCGTCGTCCTGGAATCCGGGCGCAGCCAGGCGTCGTCCTCACGCCGGGCATCGATGCCATGACCGCTGTCCAGATCGTCGGCTGTCACCGGTCCGGGGCCGGAGGTCCGCGACTCGCCGATCATGACCAGAGTCTCGCAACCGTCAGCGCAGGTGAGTCGCGCCTGCCCTGGTGGTGCGCTGTGCTGTGCGCCGCGAAGCTCGGCGGAACCCGTGATTCCACAGCTGTGCGTCTCGTTCGGCTCCACCACTTGCGCCCTGATGAAAGTATGGTCATACTTCAATGGTCGACGGGTTGTTCAGAGACCCGCTCCAGGCGGTTCTCCATGAGCCTTCTCTGACCGTCGACTCCGGACTGCAGCCGCGGCCGGGAGACACGGGAACACCGCTCTGCGCCCACTGCGAGGAAGCAGAAATTGGCGCACAGTGGCGGTAACCCACACATCGAAGGGCACGATCGTGAACGCACGCGAAACAGATGGTGACGTGGTGACGTCGTACAAGAACGCGCAGACCCGCACCGTCACCGCCGACGGAGTGACCTTCGCCTACCGCGACCTCGGCCCCCGGACCGGCATGCCGGTCATCTTCATCACCCACCTCGCCGCGGTCCTGGACAACTGGGACCCCCGGGTCGTCGACGGCATCGCCGCCAAGCACCGGGTCATCACGTTCGACAACAGGGGCGTGGGCGCCTCCACCGGCGAGACGCCGAAGACCATCGAGGAGATGGCCAAGGACGCCGTCACCTTCATCCGGGCGCTGGGCTTCGAGCAGGTCGACGTCCTCAGCTTCTCGATGGGCGCCATGATCGCCCAGGTCATCGCCCAGACCGACCCGCAGCTCATCCGCAGGCTGATCCTCGCGGGCACCGGTCCGGCCGGAGGCGAGGGCATCGAGAACGTCACCCGGATCTCCCACTTCGACACCCTGCGGGCACTGCTCACCCTTCAGGACGTGAAGCAGTTCCTCTTCTTCACCCGCACCCCGAACGGGATTCGGGCCGGCAAGGAGTTCCTGGCCCGCCTGAAGGAGCGCACCGAGGACCGGGACAAGGCGATCCGCCCCAAGTCCTACTTCTCCCAGCTCAAGGCCATCCACCGGTGGGGGCTGGCGCGGCCGCAGGATCTGTCCGTCATCAAGCAGCCCGTGCTCGTCGCCAACGGTGACGACGACCGCATGGTGCCGACGCCGAACTCGCACGACCTGGCCCGGCGACTGCCCAACGCCGAGCTGGTGATCTACCCCGACGGCGGCCACGGCGGCATCTTCCAGTACCACGAGCAGTTCGTGCCGACAGCCCTCGAGTTCTTCGGCCGGCCGTAGGGCCGCAGTGCGGTCTGCGTACGAGGCCGAGGACGCTGACTCAGAGCCGTGACGCCCGCCGGGCGTCACGGCTCTCGTCACGTGTTCGACGTAACCGGCCTGCTCGCCTCCCGGCCCTGCGGCGCCGAGGCGGTTGTCGTGCAGGACGGCGATGCGGAGACCGGTCGACGTCCCGTTCGGGCACCAGGATCCAGGCCCAGGACCTGCACTGCCGCCACGGCGTACTTCGAACGGGCGCAGAGACAGCCGCCGTACGAGCGGAGGACCCCCGCGCCGGCCGCTCCCGAGATCGCAGTTGCCCCGGGGGTCACCCGCTCACGCGGCACCGGCGTCCGGGCCCTGCCCAGGTGGTCACCCAGCCGGTATGGACGGGCACCGTGCCAGGGCGAGGGCGTTCTGGACTCCCTGCTCGAGGACCTCGTCGGAGAACTTCCGGTCGGAGAGCGCGCGGGACAGCTGCAACGTTCCCACCGCCATGGTGTAGATCCCGACGGCCCGGCCACGGGCGGACTGCGGATCCTCGGGTGCCAGGCGGGCGGCGAACTCGTCCAGGATGGCCCGGGCGCCGGTGGTGTAGGCGTCCTTGGTCCCGTCGCCGCAGCGGCCGATCTCGTCGAGCAGGGCTGCGGACGGGCAGCCGTCGCCGGGGTTGTCCCGGTGCTCGGGCGACAGGTACGCGCGGATGAGATCCTCGAGTCCCTCGCGGCCGGGCCGCAGCGCGTCGTACTGCTCCACCTGCGCGCGCAGCTGCTCGGCGACGACGTGGGCGACGAGGTCGTCCTTGGACTCGAAGTGGGCGTAGAAAGCGCCGTTGGTGAGTCCGGCGTCGGACATCAGCGTGGAGATGCCGGAGCCGTCGATGCCGTCCTGCTTGAACCGGTGGCCTGCCCGCTCGATGATCCGTTGCCGCGTCACCTGCTTGTGCTCCTTGGTGTAGCGCGCCACAGGGTTCCTCCATCAACTCCGCCGGGCCATTGCCTCGTATCTTCATCCTAATACGTGGTCTGACGCACGTAATATTATGGTTGACAGGTGATGTGCGGCCGTTCTGCCGCCCTATTGCCGTGGGGCGGTGCGGGACCTCGTGGCCATCGCGGGCGCACCGCTCGCGCCGCGAGTGCATGTGTCCCGTTGCCCGACTTGCGCCGTGCGTACGCCGAAGCGCCCGAGGAAGGGGACTCCCTCGGGCGCAGGGCGCTCTGGTCAGGCGGTGTAGGTGGGGTAGTCGGTGTAGCCGGCCGCGCCGCCGTCGTAGAAGGTGGCGGGGTCGGGGGTGTTCAGGGGCGCGCCGGCACGTATGCGCTCGACCAGGTCGGGGTTGGCGAGTGCCATCGAGCCCACGGTGATGACGTCGGCGATGCCGTTCTCGATGTCCTTGGCGCGGGTGGCGATGTCGGTGCCGGCGCGGTTGAGGATCAGCGTGTTGGGCCACAGTCCGCGCAGCGTGCCCAGGAGTTCCTCGTCGCCGCCGTGGGCGAGGTGCAGGTAGGCGAGGTCGAGGGGGGCGAGGGCGCGTACGAGGTGCGGGTAGAGCTCGTGGGTGTCGTCCTCCGCGAGGTCGCCGAGCTGGAAGGGGTTGCCGGGGGAGAGCCGGATGCCGGTGCGTCCGGCGCCGATCTCGTCGGCCACGGCTGTGGCGACCTCGACCGCGAAGCGGATGCGGTTGTCGAGGGAGCCGCCGTACTGGTCGGTGCGCTGGTTGGTGGTGGTGGCGAGGAACTGGTGGACCAGGTAGCCGTTGGCGCCGTGGATCTCGACGCCGTCCGCGCCGGCCGCGATGGCGGCCGCGGCGGCCCGCCGGAAGTCGTCGACCGTGGCGGCGACCTCCTCGGTGGACAGTGCGCGCGGCTGCGGCATCTCCTGCATCCCGGAGCCGGTGAACGTCTGGCCTGCCGGCTTGATCGCGGAGGGTGCCACCGGCTGCCGGTGGTGGGGGGTGTTGTCGGGGTGGGAGATCCGCCCGACGTGCATGAGCTGGATGACGATGCGTCCGCCGGCCTGGTGTACGGCGTCGGTGACCTTGCGCCATCCGGCGATGTGCTCGTCGGTGTAGATGCCCGGTGTCACCGGGTAGCCCTGGCCGTCGGCGGAGGGCTGGGTGCCCTCGGTGATGATCAGGGCGTGCGAGGCGCGCTGGGCGTAGTACTCGGCGTTGAGATCGGTCGGTACGCCGTCCGGGGTGGCCCGGCTGCGGGTCAGGGGGGACATCGCCAGACGGTGCGGCAGGGAGATCTTTCCCGCGACGGTCGGGGTCCACAGGCTGTCGAGCATGTGTGGTTCCTCAAGTGGTCGGTGGCGGACATCCGGGAGCCGGCGTTCCGGGCTGTGAATCCGATGAGGCATCCGCCATGAGTATGGATGAATTATATTATGAACGTAATGCTTTGATGGGTGGGGGCGGCGCGGGAAGGGGGCCGGGGCGGTCAGTGGGCGCTTCAGGAGTTACACCGAGTCGCACGGCCAGTAGGGCATCGGATTCGGGATCACCCCGGCTTGACTTCGACCTGCTGCCCAGGATCAAGCGGATCGACAGGGTCAAGCCGTACCGGCCGGTGGCCGGCGACCCGGAGGTCTGGCCGCAGCTCACCCCGGCGCTGACCCGCCCGATCCGCTGGGAAGTATCGCTGAGCAGTACGACCAGATGATCAAGTTGGGGGTCCGCCCACTCCGGTCCGCCGAGGACGTCCTGAAGCGCGGACTCGACCCTGGCGTCGGCGCTCCTGTGGGTCAGCCGGCCAGTTGCGCGGCGAACTGGGCCTCGATGGCCGGGTACAGCAGGGCCAGGTCGTCGTGCAGCGTGGACTTCACGCTGCGGCTGATCTCATCGACGACGGCCTCGGACCGGCCTGCCTCCAGCGCGTCCAGGGCACTGCGGGCCACATCGGTCGGCGGGGTCTTGGGGACGTCGGAGCCGGCCTGCATGTCCGTGTCGACCGGCCCGACGTGGACGGCGACGACTTCGGTCCCCTGTGTCTTGAGCTGCTGCCTGGCTGCGTTGGTGTAGCTCCACGCGGCTGCCTTCGACGCGCTGTACGTCGCGGCTACGGGGTACGCCGCCCACGAGGCGACCGAGAGCATGTTGACGAAGGCACCGCCGCCGTTGGCCGCCACGACCGGAGCGAACGCCTGCGTCATGGCGATGAGCCCGAAGTAGTTCACCTCGAGCTCGCTGCGCGCCACGTCGAGCGGCGCGGAGAGAGGCAGGTTGCTGCTGGCGATACCGGCGTTGTTCACGACGATCGTGACATCGGCGAACTCGGCAGCGGCCGCGGCGACAGCTGCCGGGTCCGTCACGTCCAGCGCGACGGGTGTGAGCCGCGGGTCCGTGATGGTGGCGACATCGCGGACAGCCGCGTACACCTTGGTCGCACCGCGGTCGAGGAGCTCGTCCGCGAATGCCTTGCCGATGCCACGGTTGGCACCGGTCACCAGAGCTACCGAACCTTCGATCTTCATGTCTGCATCTCTCATCGGGTGGGTGTGGGGGGCGCGCCCAGGTGATGGGGCCTGGCCCCGGTAGTGCTGGTCGGGCCGGCCTCGACGGGCGCGACTGGCCCGTGCGTATCGACTTCCTCGCCGGCGAAGGCCGATGGCCGTAAAGCGGTGGGCCGAGGACGTGCCGTTCGCCTTGCGCGCGCAGCTGTCTACTCCGCGAGGAACTGAAGGGCGTGCTTCAGGAACCGCTCGGGGTACTGGAACTGCGCTCCGTGCCCGGCGTCGGGATAGATCAGCAGTTGGGCGTTGGGGATGTTCTGGGCGAGGTGCCAGGAGTTGATCGAGGCGATCATCACGTCGTTCTCGCCGTTGAGGACCAGCGTCGGCTGGGTGATCGCGTTGAGGTAGGCATAGGGGTTCTCGCCCGGCAGCGGCTCCCCATAGGCCATGGTCGCTTCGAACTGCGCCTGTGCGACTGCGGGTGAGCTCGGCGGGTCCTGGTCGGCCCGCTGGTGACGTCGCTCCCAGAAGGCCCGGCCCGCTTCGACGGCGGCTTGCGAGCGGCCGAAGAACAGGAAGAGGAAGTCATCCACGGTGGGGACCGGATTCAGCGCAACCTCGGGCACCTTGGGGTCCATCGTCGGGTCCCCACCGCGCAGGCCGGTGCCGAGCAGGAGGAGCTTGCGCACCAGCTGGGGATGGCGCAGCGCGACCTCCTGCACCTGGAAACCGCCGAGCGAGAAGCCGAGCAGATCGACCTGCTCCAGCCCCAGCGCCTGGATGACCGCGGCGATGTCGTCGGCCATGTCCTCGACCCGGTTGCGCGGCGTGCCGGATGACGAGGCGACGCCGCGCCCGTTGAACAGGATGACCTCACGGCCTTCGGCCAGGCCGTCGGTGAGCAGGGGGTCCCAGTTGTCCATGCCCCCGCGGAAGTGCTGGACGAGGAAGATCGGGACGCCGGAGGGCTTGCCCCAGCGCCGGTAGGCGAATCGGTCGCCGTCGACCTCGACGTACTGGGTCGGTGCGGTCACGTGCGTATCGCTCATGGCCTGAGCCTTTCTGGTGGGAACGAACAATACGATGACGATCGTCATCTAAAAAGTCAAGCTCATAGATGTCGATCGCCATCTATGTATGCTTGACGCCGAGCGTCGACCGTGGAAGGGGCGGCTGGACATGCGGGTCACCAAGGCACAGGCGGAGCAGAACCGTGCGCACATCGTCGCGACAGCCGCCAGGCTGTTTCGCGAGCGCGGCTATGACGGTGTCGGCGTGGCGGAACTGATGGCAGCCGCCGGCTTCACCCATGGCGGGTTCTACAAGCACTTCGGCTCCAAGGCCGACCTGATGGCCGAAGCGTCCGCGAACGGGCTCTCACAGACCGCGGCACAGGCAGAGGGCCGGGACGCCATCGAGTTCGTCGAGCGCTACGTCACGCGGGAGCATCGCGACGGGCGCGGTGACGGCTGCACCATCGCGGCCCTCAGCGGCGACGCCGCACGTCAGCCCGCGGACATCAAGACGGAGTTCGCAGCCGGGATCGAGAACCTGCTGACGGCCCTTCAGAACCCAAGTGACACACCGGGGGACACGGACCAGCGCGCGGCCCGCACCATGGTGATCGACATGCTCGCCCATTCGGTCGGAGCGATCGTGCTGTCGCGGGCCTGCCCGGACGGTTCTCCGCTGGCGGACGAAATCCTCGATGTCTGCCGCAAGGAAATTCTTGCCTCGCTGGAACACGGAAGCGGCGACCGGCCGGCGGCAGGGAGATCAGAGGCTTGACCACAGCCGACGGACGCAGGGCCGACGGCCCGAGGGTCAGGCACTGAGGCAACAGCCTGCGTTTCCGAGCCGTTCGGTGCAGCAGCACAGTGGAAGCACTCTCGAAGGGTGGTCTGCACCGCTGCGAGAACTTTTCATGTGCCGTCGACGAAGTCGCCGCACCGGACGCGACAACGGTCGAATCGCTCGTCACGTGTGCGCGATGGGGCATTGGCCGTCGCGTCTTCCGTGTTCGGACCCCGGCGGGTGCGGCAACCTGCCGGCCGGGAGCCGACAGCCGGGCTGCCGACGAGGCGTGCCCGGCTGCCCCGGTGACCCTGGTGGGCCGGGGATGGAACCCGCCCAGGGTCTCGCGGCGCCGACGGCACCCCGCGGGGCGCCGCGGTCGGTCGTGGGCGCGGCCCGGGGGGATCAGAGGGCTTCGTTGACCCGGCCGATGTATTCGCCCAGCTGGTACTCGACGTCGAGACCCTTTTCGGCGGCCAGTGCGCCGAGCCCGACCGCGCGCGCGGCGAATCCCGGCTGTGTCAGCGTGCCCGCGAACTCGCCGAAGGCGGCGACCAGGTGGGCGTCAGGCGGCAGTGTCGCCCGGTTGACCTGGGACTTCGCGGTTGCCAGTGCCTGCCGGTCGAAGGAGGCGAGACGGGCGACGGTCGCGTCGACGAAGGCGTCGAGTTCCGCGTCGGGCAGGCTCCGGGTGACCCATCCCCAGCGCTCGGCCAGGTCGGCGTCGTAGTCGGCGCTGGTCAGGATCGCCTCCAGTGCGCGGTCGCGGCCGATGGAGCGCGGGAGGCGCTCGGCTCCCCCTCCGCCCGGGACAAGGCCGATGCCGACCTCGGGCTGGCCGAAGAACGCCTTCTCGCGGCTGGCGTAGCGCAGGTCGCAGGCGAGGGCCAGTTCGTTGCCGGCGCCGCGGGTACGGCCCCGGATGGCCGCGATGCTGACGAACGGAGCCTTGCTCAGCCGCAGGACCATGTCGGTCCACAACGGGTTGTCGTCCTCGTGCTCGGGCACGGGAAGGTCGGCGGCCGCGGCGGCGTCGAAGTGGTTGATGAAGAAGTCGGGGAGTTCGCTGGCGAAGACGACGACCTGAATGTCCGGGTCGTTCTCCAGCTCCGAGACGATCTTGTGCAACGTCACGATCGACTCGGGAACCACCAGGTTCACGGGAGGATTCGAGAACGTGATCCTCGCGGTCCGCGGAGTCGTCCGCTCAAGGCGGATCGTGCTGGGCTGGCTCATGGCGTGGTTTCCGTTTCGTGTTTCGCAGGAGGCTTGGGTTTGCGTGGCCGTGATCGCGTCCGGCGACCACGGAGGGGTTTGCGCCGGGTGAGGGGCGGGTGCCGCCGACTCGCCGGTCGGAGCTGCGTCGGCTGGGCCGGGCCCGCCTGCACCTGTGCGGCACGGTTGGCCGGTAGGGGCGGGAGTTCCTCAGGGGAGCTGCGGGTAGAGCGCCGAAACGCCCCCGGACAGCGCGGCCTGCGCCTGGCGGGCCGCGTTGTCGGCGAGGATCTCGTAGGCGCCGGCGGCGATGCCGTCCACCGCGATGCGCGCGATGTCGGCGGGGTCGGACTTGTCCGCGTCGACGGTTCGGACCATGTCGGTGTCCATGTAGCCGACGTGCAGGCCGGCGACGCGGATGCCCTGGTCGGCCAGTTGCACGCGCAGGGTGTTGGTGAGCGACCACTCCGCGGACTTGGCGGCGCAGTAGGCGCCGAACTCCGGGAAGCTGACCCAGGACAGGCCGGACAGGACGTTCAGCATGGCCCCGCCGCCGTTGGCCGCGATCTGGGGTGCGAAGGCGCGGGCCACCGTCAGGGTGCCGAGGTAGTGGGTGTTCATCTCCAGGCGGATGTCGTCCAGATCGGCGGTGAGCAGGTCGGCGCCGGTGGAGGAGCCCGCGTTGTTGACCAGGACGGTCACGTCGCCGGTGGCCGCGGCGGCGGCCGCGACGGAGGCGGGGTCGGTGATGTCGAGTGCGATCGGCTTGGCGCCGGGCAGGTCGACCTGGTCGGGATTGCGGGCGCCGGCGTAGACGGTGGCGCCGCGGCTGAGCAGTTCGGCGGCGAGGGCCCGGCCGAAGCCCCGGTTCGCTCCGGTGACAAGGGCGGTGCTGGCAGAGAGGTCCATGAAGGTTCCCGGTGAAGTGGAGAGGTGATGGCCAGAGCGCTGATGGCGTGGCCTGATGTGGCACAGGCTTATTGAATTACGGTCGTAATAGTAAGCATGCTGAGTCGGCGATCGCAACCGATCCGCCTGTGACCGACGCTGCGCCGGGCACCTTGCCCGAGCGCCGTCAAGGAGCTGATCGACGCGAGCAAGGTCAAGTACTTCGGCCCGAACCAGGCCGGCCCGCAGACCATCGGCAAGGCGCATGTCGTGCAGCCGGTTCCGTACTTCAGACCGAGTAATCCCGCCGAGCGGGACGTCGAGCGGCGCGTTCTGCGGCGTCGGCCGGCCGGCGCCGCACCTGCGCATCACGGCCCGCTTCGTAATCCAGCGATGCCTTCAGCCGGCCGCATCGAGAGCTGTTGTCGTGTGCCCTGCCGCACCGGGGGGCGTCGACTGTCAGGCGGCCTCCGTCGGCTGCGGGGAGGAGTCCTCCACCCGCAACGCATAGGCCGCAGCGCCGGCGTAGGAAGCCTCGACGACGAGAACGGCGATCAGCAGCGCATGGGGCCACCCATCCGCCACGATGCTGACCAGGCGCCCCACAGCCAGGCCGCTCATGAAGGTGAACAGCGTGATGAGCGAAGTCCTGGTGTAACGCGGGTTGGAGGCTCCCAGGCAGAACAGGATCGCCAGGGCTACGAACAGTGACCCGGAACCGCTCCTGAACAGGTTCGCCTCCGACGGCGACTGGATGTCGACCCCGTAGACGTCGAGCAAGAGGTGGGGAGCCAAGAGATAGATCAACCCGATCACGGCGATCCCGAGCCCCGCGGAACCAAGAACCATCTTCTTCAGACTCATCTTTCTGATACCTCCAATGTGGGAGCCCATCGAAGAAGCTCCAGAACGTGCGGCACGAACTGCTCGTGGTGTGGGAAGACGCCGCCATGGCCGGCAACGGGGCTGAAGTGAGGCGTTCGGCAGGCGATGCGCGAGGTCGAACGACGTTCGTACGGGAAGCATGCGGTCGTCCTCGCCGTTCGCGGCCAGAACGGGATGCCGGATCAAGGAGAGGTCCATCGGTGCTTGATTTCCCGGCGAAGAATCGCCTTGAGCTGGGCAGCGACCCTCTCGGCGAGGTGCCGGACACGGCCTGTCCGGGCGGGATCCCGGAAGATCACCGGAGCGGTGCCGTGTGAAATGTGGTGTTCAGGCGCCGAGATACCGGCGCAACCACTGGCCCATCTGCGCGATCGCCCGGTCGACTTCGGGTACGCGGCCGGCGGCGAGGATGAACGAGTGCTGTCCTTCGGGCATCGGGTGGACCTCGGAGGTGACCTTGAATTCGGTGAGCCGGTGTCCGAGTTCGGCGCCGTCGCCGGCGAGGGTCTCGTACGCGCCGTAGTGCACGACGGTGGGCGGCAGGCCGGTCAGGTCGGCGTTGACGAGGCTGATCTTCGGGTCGGCGAAGTCCAGGGCGGGGTCCTGCAGCCAGGCTCCGCGGAAGAGTTCGAGGGTGTTGCGGCTGAGCATCTTGTCGTTTTCCTCGTTCTCGTCGACCTTGGGGTTGGCGATGGTGAGGTCGGTCCACGGTGAGATGCTGACGATGGCGCCGGGGGTGGGTTCGCCGTTGGCGAGCAGCGGCAGCATGATCGCGAGGGTGCCGCCGATGGAGTGGCCGGTGCTGCCGATGTTCTGCGGTTGGTAGCCCTGCGCCAGCAGCCACCGGTAGGCGGTCTCGGCGTCGTCGAGCTGTGCCGGGTAGGGATGTTCGGGGGCCAGCCGGAAGTCCACGACCAGTGAGCGGATCCCGGCGGCTTTCGCGATGTGACCGGCGGCCTTGCGGTCGGAGTGCATGGACGCGGTGACCGAGCCGCCGAAGTGGAAGTGCAGCAGCGCCCGGTCGGGGTCCGCGTCGGCGGGGATGCACCAGAGGGCGGGGACGCCGCCGGCGTCGACCTCGGCGTAGGTGACGCCTTCCGGTTCGGTCGAGGCCAGGTGGTGCGTCTCGACGATGTCGCGCACAATGCCCAGGTCGAGGCCCGGCGTGGAGGATTTGGCGCGCACGCTTTCCAGGAACTGCGCGAACTGCTGCGCCTGCGGACTGGTTCCCACGATGACACTCCTGTCTGTGCTGGGCACGCTGGTCGTGCCCAGCCGGTTCGGTGATGCAACAAGGCGCTGGTAAGGCCGTGTTCGCCGGCTCGACGGCGAGCGTCAGCCGGGCATCCGGATGAGTTTGCGGACGCTTCCGTCGAAGGCCCGGGTCGGCATGATGCGGCGCAGCACGCTGATGCGCGGGGACTCACCCGTCATGAGGGCCAGCGGTCGTGTCGCTGTCATCGTCGGCTCCCTGGTCATTTATATTACGTTCATACGACCATAGGGCGAGGGGAGGTAGGAGGGCAATGGGTTGGGGAAAATGAAATTATGATCGTACGCTCAATGTGGGCTCGCAGGCGGCGACCAGCCGCCGGTCGGACGAGTGCAGGAGTGTGCGGGGTGCGCTACGGAATCGCCGCCCCCAACGTCCAGGCCGACGCCGTCGACGGGATGCGCAAACGGCTCGCCGAACTGCTGGACGACCCCGGGCTGCTCGCCCTGCTCCGGGCTGCGATGGACGGGCGGGCCGTCGGTCGGATGGTGCCGAGCCTGCCGTACATCGATGCCGTCCCCGTCGACGGCGGTCTGCGAGTGCGGCTACGACCGCCCGCGCGGTGCTGGACGTCGGCGAGGACGCGGTGACGCTGTCCGCCGTCGGCGCCATGTACGGGTTCGCCCGTGAGGCGGAGGCGGTGCTGCGCTCGCTCGTCGACGGCCGGACCGTGGACCTGGCCACGCTCGCCGACACGGCCGACCGCGCCCTGGAGGACGTAGCCGCCCTGCTTCAGGAACTCGTTGCCGGGCAGGCCGCGACGGTGGGGAGCCTGTTGTGACAGCGGATCTCGTGCTCGGTACCTACCGGTGCCGGGCGGATCCCGGAGGGGGCTGCCCGCGCGGCCGACTCCGGCGCGCAGTGGGTCGACACCGCCCCCATCCACGCCACCGGCCGCGCACAGCCGCGCACAGATCCTGCTGGCCCCTGCCCGGCCCGCCCACCCGTTGCTGAACGTCTCCACCAAGACGGGGTACTTCACCGCGGGCACCGGCACCGGCACCGGCACCGACGCCGGAACGCTGGTGTCCACAACCAGGACCAGGCCGCCGCCGGGCACAACCTCGCTCCAGTACGTGCGTTGGCAGACCGGCCGTAACCGGTCCCAGCTCGGCGCTACCGGCTGCACTGGCCCTGCTCCACAATCCCGAGCGCGCCCACCCTGGCGACCGCCCCGCCCTGCACCAGGCGATCAGGGCCGCGTTCGAGGTCCTGGAGGAAGAGGCCACGGCCGGGCACGTGACCGGGTACGGGGTCGCCGCCTGGGCGGGCCTGGAAGAGGAAGCGTTCAGGGTGGGGGGAGCTGCTCGCCCTGGCCGCCGAAGCCGCCGGCGGGACGGATCACCACCTGGCCGCCGTCCAGCTCCCGGTCAGCCTGATGATGACGCCGATCATGCAGGGCCCTCCACGGCCGGAGCCCGCTCCCGGCCGCCGCCGACGCGGGACTGCGGGTGATGGCGTCGGCCCCGCTGCACGGCGGTGAGCCGGCTCGGACACACCACGGGCCCCGGAGAGATCAGCCCTCTCCGGGGCCCGGCGCTTATGGATGCCGCTTCGATGGGGTCCGAGCGGTCAAGCGGCCCGTGCGGCGTCAGGGGTCAGCAGTGCGTCGGTCTCGGTCAGGCGCAGCACGCTCGCGGGCTGGCCTTGCAAGCCGGTGACGAGGAGTTCGCCGCCCTCGGCCAGCAGGCGGCGGCGCAGCCTGAGCAGGAGGTTCAGGCCGGTGGAGTCCATGAAGGACACCCCGGACATCTCCAGGTGCAGGGTCTTGCCGTCGAGGGGGATGACCAGCGTCGCTTCTTCGAGAGCGGGGCACGAGGCGAGATCGATCGCCCCGGCCACGGTGACGACGGTGCGGTCGGCGTGCTGTTGCGTGGTGACGGTGAGGTTGTTCATGGTTCGCCCCTCGCTTCCAGGGGGTCGAGCCCATCACACCCCCAGGTTCGGGGGGTATCAAGCGCGTGACGTGGGGGCACGCACAGTCGAGCAAGACAACCCGCACCGCATCCCGGCCACTCGAGGTGACCGTCAGTGGCGGCGCCGGGGCCTCCTGCCAAACCAGGCTGACTGTCCGTCCAACGTGGCACAGACCGGTCATCGGACGCCAGCATGCGCGGGCAAAGGCTCTGCATTCCGGCACAAGCCGATCATGCCCACGAGGCCGGACAGCAGAAGAAGGACCAGAAACGGCAGATACCGATGCGCGCGGGCTGGCTCTGGGGTGTGTCGTCGGTCGGATAAGCGGGGTGATCGGGGGTACAACGGCTTCGGGCTCGTGCGGTTGCAGAGCCGGAACATGCCCTCTTTGCGGGGCTGTTCCCAGGTATGAACGAAGGATTGACGGTATGGCCAGCGGCACCGTGAAGTGGTTCAACTCCGAGAAGGGCTTCGGTTTCATCGAGCAGGACGGCGGGGGTCCGGACGTCTTCGCGCACTACTCCGAGATCCAGGGCAACGGGTACCGCGAGCTGACCGAGGGGGAGCATGTGACCTTCGACATCGGCCAGGGACAGAAGGGGCCGCAGGCGCAGAACATCGTCCGCGGCTGAGCGGGCGGCACAAGCGCAGAGTGAGGCGGCTGTCCAGAGCCGGACAGCCGCCTCAGTCGTGCAGCGGCTACCGGAGGTCGGGCCCAGTGCGTGTCGTTGGCGCCGCGGGCGGGCGCTGCCAGTGCAGAGACCCGGTGTGCGGATTCCGTCTGCCTCATGACCACCACCGACACCACCGCGGCCCTGGCTCTGGTTGTTGCGATCGTCGCTGCCCTCGCTGCTGTTGGCTCCTGGAAGCGGCTCACAGCGCCGACGAGGCCGCGGCGGCCGTGTCCCGGATCGAGCAGCAGCGCCTGCACGCCGATCTCACCCCGGCCTTCCGCTGCACGATCGTGGCCGACGAGGCCCGCTCCACCGCGATGCTGCAGGTCCACTTCGAAGGCCCTCCGGGGCTGCTGTCCCACGACGCTGTCGAGATCACCGGGTCCGTCCGCAACGACGACCCCCACCGGGGCAGCGCACCCCCAACTCACCGGCGCCCCACCTTGACGTGTCCGCCCGCGCCCTCACCTCCGAAGCAGAGGACGGAGCGGATCGTCTCCAGGGTCGCGGGCGTCGGTAGGACGCCGTGCAGGAACTGGAAGAAGCCCGGTTCCGCGTACACCGTGAGCGCACCACCGGAGGCGGGCACTCCCAGGAACATGAAGAGGGGAGCTACGACGAGGACGGCGAGCGGGCCGAGGTAGCGGGCGAAGAAGCGGTCACCATCGACGCGCAGAACGACGTGAGCCAACCGACACACATCACCTGTGCGACGTGGCCCTCGAAGCCTCCGACAACCGGGCCGACCAGCAGCGTGGCGGACACCGCGATCAGCGCCGCGAAACCACCGGCTGCGGGCAGCAGCCGGCGCAGCTCCATCAGATCCGGAGCGGCGACCGAGGCGATGATGACGAACAGGAATCCGCCGAGGAGGAAAGCAGCGCTCAGACAGAGACCGACCGTGCCGATGCTGTCCCGCGACGGCAGCGGAACCAGATCCTCGGTCCGCAGGCCGGTGTGCTGTTCCTCGGCCACCTGCGCGAAGATCCGGGTCGTCATCTGCTCGAGACTGGCTCCGGCCGCGCCGGCGACATACAGGGTGGCGTCGCCCTTCGCGTCGGTCGGCAGGATGTAGGCACCGGCGATCTCCTGATCGGCCACCAGTCGCCGAGCGGTGTCAGCCTCTTTCACGACACGCACGTCCAGGGCTTGCCCCGCCCTCTCCTCCAGCGCCTCGGCCACGCCCCGGCCCTGTTCGGCGGTGACACCGACGACGGCGACGGGCAGATCGTTCGGCGTCGGCTGGTGCATCGCGGTCAGGTCTGGCGGCCTCGCGCGGTGCTGCGCCGCAGCGAGGGAGTGGCCGCCGGCTGCTTGCCGACGTGTCTCCCTTCTGGGTGCCGTGCCCCGCGAGAGTGGTCGTGGGCATCGTGGTCATCCGTCCGTACGAGGGATGCGGGCGTCGGCGCTCATCCAAGAAGGCGCAGGAGGGCGATGCAGGCGCGGCACAGCTTGCGCAGACGTTCGCGTCGTTGGCGGTCGCGGCATGGATGCAGCACATGGACTGGCGCATGCGAGTGCTCGGTGACCAGCTGGAAGAAGTCAAGAAGTCGATGGACCTTCTCCGGCGCAAGCTGCCCGAACGGTGACATCCATCAGCTGGCAGCGGCGGTGCTTGCCGTGGGCCGTGACCACTGTGACGACGCAGAACAGTTGGCAATTCAGCAGGCCGGTAGGCAAGCGAACAAGCGTTCCAATTTGCGGTGGATGTGACGACTGATGGATGGCTTCCGGTCTGCCTGTTCCGGTAGCCCATCAGCTTCGGCGACCGGATCGGATGTGGCGGAACGGGACGGTGGTGTTAGGGGGAGACGAGAGGGACAGCACCGTGGCGTCGTTGGCGTCGGCTGTATTCGGTGACGGCCTGCCACAGGTCACGCCGGTCGACGTCGGGCCAGTAGTTGGGGGTGAAGTACAGCTCAGCGTAGGTGGTGTGCCAGGGGAGGAAGTTGGAGGTGCGCTGTTCGTTGCCGGTGCGCCACAGCAGGTCGACGTCCGGCATGTCGGGGTGGGGCAGGTGGCGGGCGAAGTCGTCTTCACAGATGAGGTGGGGGTCGATGTCGCCTGCGTGGGCTGTCTGGGCGAGGGCTGCGGCTGCCCGTGTGATCTCGTCGCGGCCGCCGTAGTTGATGCAGACGGTGAGCGTCAGTCCGGTGCGGTTGCGGGTGCGGCGCTCCTCGCGCAGGAGAGCCTGGACGAGTTCCTCGGGCAGTTTGTCAGGGCGGCCCAACCAGCGCTGGTGTACGTCGAGGTCACGGATGGGTCCCTCGTCGAGGTCGCGTCGGATCGCTTCCAGGATCGTGGTGATCTCCTCGGTGTCGCGTTTCCAGTTCTCGGTGGAGAACGCGTAGAGGGTCAGGTGGCGCAGGCCGATCTCCAGGGCGCCGTAGACCACCTCGTGGGCGGCGGCGGTGCCGGCGCGGTGGCCTTCCGGGCGGGGCAGGCCGCGCTGCTCGGCCCAGCGGCCGTTGCCGTCCATGATGACCGCCACGTGGGCGGGCATCAGGTCGGCCGCGATCTGAGGGGGCCGGGCGCCGGAGAGATGCGGTGGCAGGGGCCGAAGAGTGGTGCTTTCGGCTTCAGGGCTCGGCCCGGTCACGGACACCGCGGGTCGTCGGGGTCCGGGCACGGTCAGGGGCGTCAGGCTCCAGGCCAGTTCTGAGCGGATGCGGGCGGGGGCGAGGATGCGGATGCGGGCCGCGAGGGATGGGCGCGGGGCGCGCTTGAGCAGGGCGTGGCCGGCCGCGTCGACGGCATCGAGCTGGGCGCGCATCAGGCGGGCGGCCGTGTTGAGCACGGTGGCAGCGCCCGGGTGCATACCTGTGGTCATGGCGGGCCGGGTCACCCATTGACGGGCCAGGGCCGTCAGCTCCCGGATCAAAGCCGCTGTGGCCGGGCTCCACCTTCCTTGCCGCAGGTCTTCCTCGGCGCTGGGGAAGGCGTCCAGGGCCTCTTGCGGCAGGAGCAGATCGCCTTGGGCGAGGTCGGCGCTCAGGTCGGTGAGGGTGTCGGTGAGCTGGGCGCCGTCGATGAACCGCTGGTAGTCATGCTGCCCGTCCAGCCGGAGGGTCATCGGCGCTCCGGCTCGTTCGAACAGGTGCCGTACCTGGTCGACCCAGGGCACGAGTCCCTCGCTGCACCAGGACCGCCACGCGGCCCAGTCGGCGAAATGCCGGCCTCGGGTGTCATCACGTGTGCTGTGCATGGCGCCTTGGAGGCTGGACAGGTCCAGGCCCCATCGCAGGGCGGTGTCCACCAGGGCGTGCCGGACCGGATCCCCGCTCGTGCCGGCCGCCAGGTCGCCTTGCAGGGCTTGGGTCCACGCTTCGACGCGGGCCGCTCGTTCGGCCGGCTCCGCATCCTGCTGGTCGGACAGGTCGTCCAGGACAGTCGCTGCCGCCCACAGGGCCCATCCGGCCGGGCGCAGCACGGTCGGCATCAGCTGGATGAGGGCGTAGATCCCCGGATCGTGCACTCGTGTGGTGCGCCGGCACAGCCGGTACGCGGCCCGCAGAGACGGGTCTTCGCCTGTGGGCGGACGGTGGGTGGGTCGCCCTCGTTGTGCCGGCACAGCGGCGTCGAGGTCCGCCGTAGTGGAGTGCGTGATGCTGCGCATGTCGGGAGCCGGGACCTCAGCGTGCTTCCGTGTCGGACGCCGTGGCCGATGGGCTGGCCGTTCGGCGCGGTGCGGGAACGTCGGCCCTGCTGTTTCCCGGCCCGGGCGGCGCAGTGAAGGCGGTCGGCAGGCAGTTGCGGGTGCTGTGGCGGAAGCCCAGCAGGGCGA
Organism: Streptomyces sp. NPDC034049; assembly: GCF_055575575.1. Classification (NCBI taxonomy): domain Bacteria; kingdom Bacillati; phylum Actinomycetota; class Actinomycetes; order Kitasatosporales; family Streptomycetaceae; genus Streptomyces; species Streptomyces sp. NPDC034049. The sequence continues at coordinate 57,814 of NZ_JBVISJ010000023.1, read as the reverse complement.
CGAGGGCGGCCAGCCCGAACCAGCTGAGCTGGAGGGCCAGATGCCCGGGGACCGGGCTGGTGGAGAATCCGGCCGCCGTACTGGCCTGCATGGCCCCATACGAGGGCAGGTAGCGCATGACCGGGTTGTCAGCCCCGGAACTCGTGACGGGGTTCTGCAGCGCGAGATCGATGATGCTGGTCATCACGATGGCGAACATCCCCTCGACTTCCCGGCGCAGCAGGGACCCGAAGCTGACTCCCAGAGCTCCGTAGGTGAGTCCGGCGCAGAACAGGGAAGCGGCGAGCAGGAGAGGCTGGCGGGGGGTCCAGGCCAGGCAGATGACCGCGGTGGCATAAGCGGCCACCGCCGCCGAGACCAGAGCCAGAGCGGTGACTTTCGCCAGGACGAGGTGGGCGCGGGGGTAGCCGGCCATCGCCAGGCGGCGGTCGAAGCCGCTGCCGGAGAAGGTGGCGGCGAACATCATGAAACCGGTGATCAGGGTGACGGCGTTGAGCGCTCCGCTGATCGCGGTCAGCTCATTGCCGTGCGGGGCCAATGCTTCCCCGGTGGCGCGAAGCCGCATCCGGGCCGGGGCGTCGGGCATCGCCAGGTACGCCAGGGAGGTCCATACCGGGATGAACAGGATCACCAGAATCATGGCGAACCGGTTGCGGGCGTGTTCGAGGAGCGTGAACCGGGTGGCGACAGCGAAGCGGGTCAGGTGAAACCTCACGCGGCGGCCCCCGCCTTGTCCGCGCGCAGCATTCCGCTGTCCAGGCGCCACAGCTCATCCAGGCGCTCGGTGTCGTACGCCAGGTGGGAGACGACCAGGACCGAGCGTCCCGCATCCCGCAGCCGCGCGGCCAGATCCCAGAACCGCTGGTAGGTGTCCCAGTCGAAACCCTGATACGGCTCGTCCAGCAACAGGACCTGCGGATCGTGCATGAGCGCCAGCGTCACGTTCAACTTCTGCCGCGTGCCGCCGCTGAGGGCCCCGGCCCGCTCATCGGCGTACCCGGTGAAGCCCAGCACGTCCATGATCTCTTCGGCGTACCGCACATCGGTGAGGCGGTAGGCCGTCTGGAAGAACGTCAGGTGCTGCCGGACGGTCAACGCGTCATTGAGGACTACATGCTGCGGGCAGTAGCCGAACCGGCCGCTATGACGGACCGATCCATGCGTGGGCCGCAGTTCGCCGGACAGAATCTTCAGCAGCGTGGACTTGCCGGCGCCGTTCTCCCCGACAATCCCGCACAGCGTCCCAGCCCGGAGCCCCAGGTCAACGCCGCGCAAGACCACACGCCGACGGTAGGCGTGATGGACGCCTTCGACCTCCACGCGCGCCTCCTCCTGTCGAATTGACACCACCGTTCCCGAACGGCCTAACGATCAAAAGGTGGAACAGACACGAGCCTCACGTCTCCGGCGTAGTCGTCTGACGTCACAACCCGCTGACCAGGACAGCACGCCATCGACGCTTGCCAGCAAGGCTGCGTGGTCACAACCACTGCCTCGTAGGGCGCCCTGTGGAGAAAGCCCGTCTGGCCGGGCCCTGTTCAGCAGATCAGTGTCGGCGTAGTTCCTCGGACCAGGCCCGCAGCGGGCCATCCAGGGTGAGTTGTTGCCGCGGCTCACGGTCCGGAGCAGTTGGGCGCACACGGTCGCTTCGGCGGGGAGGCCGGCTGGGCTGCCCAGGACGGGACATGCGGCGCGGACGCGGGCGGCAGTGTCCGGCTTCAGCAGCGAGTAGGCGTAGAGCGTGGCGCTGTCGAACCCTTCCGGAGCGCGGCCCCATCCTTCCCAGTCCAACGGGCGCAGCGGTTCAGTGAGGTTCGCCCGTTGGACATCCGCGTGGGCTGTTGTCCGGCGGGAGACGGCTGGGGCCGGCGCATGCGGTTCGAACGCAGAGGTCTTTCGGTGAATGAACAGCGGCAGATCTCCAACCTCAATATTCGCTTTCCTCAGTTCTCCACCCCGGGAAATGGATGGCCTGCCCCTGCGTGGACGGTGAGAATCGACAAGACGTGGAAAATGGGCCTGCGTAAGCGCCTGGAGAAGCTGTCCGATCAGATTTCCACGGACACCATGTATCCACCCGTCAACGAGTCCGCAGAGTGGCGCGAAGACTGGTCGAGCAAGAGGCTCGGACGATCCACATACCGAGAGATCCGTAAGCCGGCAGACACGCGGCAGGCGACGGCTGGGCCCCCAGATGGTTCAGACCCGGCCAGCACGTGCCCGGCAGATGCCTGGCCCGGCAACCACCACGCTGGCGGCTGAGGGGCATGGTCAGGGGGGAGGTCGGTGTGCTGGCCCCTGACCAAGACCGCCTCTGCGCGTTGCTCGGTGAGCAACTACGGAGGGCTGCTGGGCGCCCTTCCTTGGGGTTCTCCGAGAGGCGCAGGTGGTCGATTCGGCCAGTGTCCACAGAAGCTGGCCTGATCAAGATCCCCATGGTGCCGGAGCGCCCCAGGCGCGTTGTTAGGGTCGGTGTTGACCGGATCATGGCAAGGGTGAGCGGGGGATCATGCGATCGCGTACGGCAGTGGCCGGGGCACTGGTGCTGACGGTGTTGACAGGCTGCTCGGACTCCACGTCGGACTCCGAATCGTCCAAGCACAGCAAGCCGCACCCGCTTGATCGCGCGGAGCCGCTGGTCAAGCTGAGCGCGCCGTCGGCCTTCGACGCGGCGAAGGGCTGGGACGAGAAGCTGGCGTGGGTTCCGGGGGCGGTGACGACCTTGCCGGTGACGACCGTCCCGGGCACACAGACGGTCGCGGTGATGCAGGTGGCCTCCGACGGCTACACCGTCACCGCCCGCTCAGGCAGCAGCGGCAAGGTCGCCTGGAGGTCCGCGCCGTGGAACCCGCCCGCCCCCGTCGAGGGTGCACAGGGCGACAGCACGACCGGCGAGACCGCCGAGATCCCCGATGTGATGGGCTTCGAGCAGGACGGCAAGCGCTACGTGGTCGCGTACGCGCACGGCATGCGCGACAAGGACGATCTCCACGAGGGCATCGAGGTGGTACGCCTGGCCCTCTACCCGGCCGACGCGTCCGGCTCTGCGGCCAAGCCGGTGCGGGAGATCGACATTCCCGTCTCCGCCGATCCCGGCGAGATCCGCGTGCAGGCAGCGGGCGGACGGCTGCTGGTGGCCTGGGGAGAGGATGGTGCGTTCCCGCGCTCGTCGGCCGCGGTGGATGCCGCCACGGGCAAGACCACCGTCTACAAGGACGCCAACCAGCTCCTGCCGCAGTGCGAGCAGGCGATCACCTGCAACAGCAGCCGCGTCATGGCCGCCACTCCCGACGGTCCGCTGGTCGGCATGGGCGGCGGAGGCTTCGGCATTCCCGGCCGGTGGTTCAGCGACTCGATCCGGCCCAAGCAGGTGACCGCTACCACCGGCTTCCTCGACTCCTGGAACGGCACCGTCTACGGCGCCGCGCGGGGGCACGTCCTGGCGGGCTGGAACACCGGCGGCAAGTACGGCCGTGATGACAACGCCGTCTGGTCCGTGCACGATTTGGCAACCGGCACGCTCGCCGCCCAGGTCGTCTGCGACTACGACATCCCCGACGAGACCAGCTCCAGCCGCGACTTCCCCGTCATCACCTCGCCTGACGGACGCTACCTGGCCGCCGGCCCCCTCGCGTTCGACCTGAAGGCCAAGAGGGGCATCTGTCTCCAGGGAGACGGGAACCGCAAGACCATCGTCCTGGCCTCCATCCGCGACGACGGCACCGCGTACGGCGCGGTCCGCGACGACTCGATCGGCAGCGACACCGACCCTGTTCCCGCCCAGCTCAACCTCCGGACCGTCACCGGCGACCCGAAGGTCCTCAGCGTCGACACGGAGCTCCCCTACCTGACCACACCGGACGGTTCCGGGCTCTTCCTCACCCGCAACGCGGACGAGGACCTCGTCGTCTCCCTGCGCGCCGGCGACTGACCGGCTGGCGGCACCGAGCGCATCGAGGCCTCCTACGAGGCGGGCGTGCTGGTCTGGCCACCCCGGTCGTCGAGGTGCCGAGCTCCGCAAGATTGCCATCAGGAGCTTGAGTGCCTGAGCTTCGCTGTGAAGCGGTTGGCTGGCTGGGTCACTGACGACCCGTTTCCCGGCCTCGTCGAGGTTCAGTTCGTTGACGCCGCGGGACGACGCTGGTCCTTGATGGACAAGAGCCCCGTCTTCACGCAACTCGATGAGCTGACCCCCGACTCGGTCTACCCGGTGAACGTCACGGTGGCGTGTGTGATCCAGAACGACAGCAAGGCCCTGGCCGGCGACGAGGTCGTCACGATCTCCACCTCGCCGGACGGGGTCACGACGCCGGACGGGCGGGACACCTTCACCGTCAGGTCAAGCCAGCTCATCCCATGAGCGCAAGGTTGTGGAGTCGGGCGATGCCAAGCATGGCCTGGTGAACCCCGTTGCCCTTGAGGCGGCAGTCCCGCAGGATCTTCCAGTTCTTCAACCGGGTCAGGGCGTTGTTCCACCCGGGCTCGCGCCCGGCGGTGGATGGCCCACTTCGGATCATCCGCTGAGATCACCCCACCCATGCCCAGCCAACGCACCAACCGCCCCACCAGTTACGGGACAACCTCTAGTGGCGGCCTTTGCGCCGTCTGCGTTCGCGGGCGAGACGGACCTCGACCGTGTGGACGGTCAGGCTGAGGATCTCTGTGGTGACCAGATCGAAGAACTGGTCAACCGCTTCTGAGCTTCAGCCGCTCATACAGTTCCCTTTTGGCCCCTGGGGCCGGGGGCCGGGGGCCGCGCCACTGAGCACATGGCGCAGTACGCGGTCCCGGCGCGCCCTTCAGCGGTCACGGCTGCTCGCCGCCGACGAGGATCTGGCCGGTGTACTTCGCTCCCGTGACCGATGCCACGGGAGCGAAGACCCGCACCTGTCCGGACAGCACCCACGGTGAGGATGTCGATCGCCCCCAGGGCCTCGTCCTTGGACTTCGTGCTCCAACTGTCCGGTCCGTCAGGGACGGCCGCGGAGTTTGCCCAGCAGGCTCTTGGCCTGGCGCCGGCGACGAGGGTCGGCAGCGGCTCGCCGCGCCTGCTCGGCCGCACGACGCCCTTGGGGGCTCCGTGCGAACTGCTTGATACGTTCCATCATGCGTGGCATGCGGCTCCATCCCTCGGTACCGACGAGTGCCTTCCTTGCCTCGGCTACCCCTTCTGGGACGACTCAGCCCTGCCGGCCGCCGGGATGCGCGACTCGTGGACGGGACGGCGAGCTGGGCGGCGAGATGTTCACCGCAGTCCTCCCCCCCCCGGACCAGGAAGACGGCTTCTGGCCATTGCAACTGCAGAGGGGGCGATGGGCGTATCCACTGCGCGCCACCGGTGGAAGGGCCTTCGTTTCCGCCCGGGCAAGCCAATGCGGGAGGCGCCTACCGGCGTGCGCGCGCTGACGAGGAGAAGCATGATTGGTTCTGCCCCGATGCACTGCGCACTGGTCGGGTGGGAGGCCTGTGATGCGTCGCGTGCTCGCCCTCATCCTCACCGGGCTTCTGACTATCACTGCGGTCGCTTGCTCCGACGACGAGGTCACCACCACACCAGCCACATCGGCGACCAGTTCACCTGCACAGCAGACATCCCCGACCGAGCAGCCCAGCACCCCGAGTCCCGCCTCCCCTTCTCCCACCGCGACGGTCGGGGAAACCATCGACCTCACCGGCGTCGAGACCGAGGAACGGCTCGCCGTCACCGTGGTGAAGGTGGTCGACCCGGCACAAGGCGAGAACCAGTTCTCCAGCCCGGATTCGGGGATGCGGTTCGTGGCCGTCCAGTTCCGGCTGAAGAACACCGGCACTGTGGTCTACGACGACTCCCCGAGCAACGGCGCGCGGCTCGTGGATGCCCAAAGCCAACAGTTCGATGCTGCCTTCGAGGACACCACCGCCGGGCCCGGCTTCCCGGGAAGCGTGGCCGTCGCGCCCGGCGACACCGCCCTGGGCTTCATCACCTTCGAGGTCCCAACGGCCTCGAAGATCGCCAAAGTGCAGTTCGCCATGAACAGCGGCTTTTCCGGAAACACCGGCCAGTGGAAGGTGTCCTGACCAGATGCCGACCGCGGCGCGGTCGGCGGCTGGACGCAGGCCGCGCACGCCGGGGCCCGCCTGTGAATGACCTTCGCCCCGCTTGTGCCCTCGTAACCGGACCGCCGCGGCGGCCTGGCTACAGAAGGAGGTGCAGCGAAGTGTCACCTGATGACCATCGTGTGACCGCTATCCGCCCGGCGATGCATCAGAGTCCAGGGAATGCTTGGTGAGCGTCACCGCGAGCGATCGCCGCCGACACGCCGCACGCAAAATTCGAACCGCACCGGAAGGATCTGACGCCATGACCGCGACTGCGCCCAAGGCTCCCACTGCACCAGGGGTGCGGTCCTGGTGGGGAATCCCGTACGCCACCGCCGAGCGATACCGCCGCCCCGTGGTCTCGGACTTCGCCCCGGACCGCCCCTATGACCGCAAGGGCGTCGTCTCTGTCCAACCCGACAGCGGCGACTGGCTCGAAGCGGACAGCGGGATGGGCGAGGACTGCCTGAACCTGAACGTGTGGGCTCCCGAGCAGCCGGCCGGGAAGGCACTGCCGGTGGCCGTGTACATCCATGGCGGTGGATTCGAGTACGGCGCGAACACGCAGACCACCTCGAACGCCGCCGGTCTCGCCGCGACGGGACGCGTGGTGGGCGTGTCGGTCAACTACCGGCTCGGCGCACTGGGCGCGCTCTCGCTCTCGCAGTACGGCGGGCGGCTCGCCGAGGCGAGCAACCTGGGTCTGCAGGACGTCATCGCCGCGCTCACCTGGGTCAAGCACAACATCGCTTCCTTCGGTGGCGACCCTGACCAGGTCACCGTCTTCGGCCACAGCGCCGGCGCCTACTCGGCCCTCGGGTTGCTCGGGGCCTCCTCCGCGGACGGCCTGTACCGGCGGCTGGCCGGGTTCTCAGGCGCGCCCTCGCGTCTCGTCCCGGCCTGGTGGGCCGAGGAGCTCGCGGAGCGGTTCGTCACCGAACTCGGTGTCGCGGGCAACCCGGACAAGCTGATCGACCTCGACGCGGCCTCCCTGGTGGCCGCCCTGCGCACGGTCTGTCCGACGGATCTCGGAGTCCGTGGCGGGATGGACAACCAGAGTCTCGGTGTCGTCCTGGACGCCGGACAGCCCGGCTCGGTGGTGCACGCCCACCCCATGGACGTCCTGGCCTCGGGCTCGCACCGGGACATCGACGTCCTGCTGAGCACGGCCAGTGACGAGATGGGCTGGTGGGTGGCGAACGACCTCGACCGGTTCGACCCGCACACCGTCGACCGCGTCACCGACGAATTCGCGGGGTGGCGCATACCCCGCTCCCGCGCCAAGAAGATCGTCGACACCTACGACCAGGGCGGCCGCACCCCTGCCGAGGTCCGCGCCGCGGCCCTGACGGACTACATCTTCACTCTCCCCGCAGCCCGCGGTGCGCTGGCCCACGCCGCCGCAGGCGGGAACGCCCATCTCCTCGCGATCGGGCCCGCCGAGGGCGCGCCCGCCGTGCACGGCACCGAGATGTACGCCCTGGTCGGCCAGGAAAAGCCGGGCCGCAGCCCCGAACAGGCCGACGGTGACACGCGTATCCGCGACATCGTCCTCGACTTCGTCACCGGTGAACAGACCCGCCTGTGGCCCGCCGTCACGGACCGTCCCACCTCGGGAAGCGTCGGCAACCTTCCCTACGAGCCCAGAGCCCACTACCAGGCGGTCCTCGACCTGTTCGAGAACATCGCCCGCCCCTGACGACCGTCGGACGATACGCAACAGCGCACCAAGGGGCGAGCGGAGTGAGGAACTCGACATGAGCCAACCGACAGCAGCCGGCGACGCCGCACCGGTCACGATGCGGGCCGTTGTCGTCACCCGGCCCGGCGGCCTCGACGCACTGGAGATCAAGGATGTGCCGGTGCCCGTACGCAAGCCCGGCTGGGTGCGGATCAGGGTGAAGGCGTTCGGCGTCAACGAGTCTGAGGTCACCACTCGCAAGGGCGAGTCGGACGCGGAGGTCACCTACCCGCGTGTGCCCGGCATCGAGGGTGTCGGCGTGGTCGATGAGGCCGATGAGGACAGCGGGCTGCGGCCGGGACAGCAGGTGGCCACGATGATGGGCGGTATGGGCCGCTCGTACGACGGCGCGTACGCCCAGTACGTGACCGTCCCTGCGGCGCAGGTCATCCCGTTCGATTCCGGCCTGCCGTGGGAGGTCGTCGGTGCGCTGCCGGAGATGTTCCAGACCGCCTACGGATCGCTGACCACCGGCCTGGACCTCGAGGCCGGGCAGACGCTGCTGATCCGCGGCGGCACCTCCACGGTCGGGCTGAGCGCGGCAACGATCGCGAAGGACCTCGGAGCCACCGTGCTGTCCACCACCCGCAGCCCGGAGCGGGCCGGGGACCTGCGGGCCGCGGGCGTCGACCATCCCCTCGTCGACAGCGGCACGATCACCGACCAGGTGCGCGAGCTGATGCCGGAGGGTGTCGACGCCGTACTGGAGCTGGTGGGCTGCTCGGTCCTCGCCGACAGCCTGCGCACCGTTCGCCGGCACGGCACGGTCTGCTTCACCGGAGCCCTGGCGGGCCAGTGGACGATCCCCGATTTCACCCCGTTCATGATCCCGGGCGGGGTGCGGCTGACGTCCTACGGCGGTCAGGCCGCCGACCTCCCGGCCGCCGTCTTCGCCCGTCAGCTCCAGGCCATCGCCGCAGGGCGTCTCAACGTCCCGGTCGCGAAGGTCTACCACGGCCTGGAACAGGTCCGTGACGCCCAGGCCGATGTCGAGTCCGGCACCACGCCGGGCAAGCACGTCGTCGTCCTGGGCGACTGAGACCTGGGCTGCTGAGAATCGACGAACACCCGCGCACGATGCCTGCCGGTCGACGACGGCCGGCCACAGCATCCGTACGAGGAACTGGCACTGGGGTGGGAGCAGTCCTTGATGGACGGCGATGGACGGCGATGGACGGCGATGGACGGCCCAGCCCGGGCATCCCGCCGGGCGCCTGCCAGCAGGCGCCGGGCTTCCAGGAGGCGCCGCTCGTCGATGAGTTCCCGTACCCGCTGCCGGTAACATCCCAGTGAGCAGGAACCATATGAGAATCCGACTGACCGCCGAAGAGACCGTTCTCACCGCAACCCTCGACGACAACGCGACGGCACGCGACTTCGCCTCGCTGCTTCCGTTGACGCTCCAGATGGACGACCTGCTCACGCGCGAGAAGTACGGTCATCTGCCCCGGTCTCTCGCTGCGGGAGGCGAGCCGCGGTTCAGCTACGAGGTCGGCACCATCGCCTACTGGTCACCCGGTCCCGACATCGCCGTCTTCTATGACCACGACGGCCAGTCGATCCCCGACCCCGGCATCGTCATCCTCGGCCACATCGACTCGGGGGGCGATGCCTTCAAGAAGTTCGACGGCTCGGTCGACGTCATCATCGAGGTCATCGACTGAGTCCCGCCCGGAAACCACCGAGACCCGTCAGCCGGCCTCGCCGGCCTCGCCGGCCTCGCCGGCCGCGAAGGCGGCAGGGGTGAGGCCGGTGCGGTCGCGGAAGAAGCGGCCGAAGTTCGCGGGGTCGGTGAAGCCGAGGTGGACGGCCACCGTCCGGGCGTCCCACCGGGCTGCTCCCAACAGGCGCCGGGCTTCCAGCAGGCGCCGCTCGTCGATGAGTTCGCGTACTCCCTTGCCGGTGGCGTCCCGGGCGGCACGGCTGAGGGTGCGGACCGAGCAGCCGAGCAACTCGGCGTACTCCGCGGCTTGGTGAAGCTCGCGAAAGTGCAGCTCCAAGGCGTCCAGAAAGCGTCCGTACCGGTCAGCGCGGCCCGCGGGGACCGTGGGCTTGCCGGTGGGGGCGATGCCAGGGGAGTTGGCCAGGCGCAACAGCAGTGATTCGAGCAGGCTGCGCCGCAGGGCGTGGTGGATGTCGAGGGGACGGCGCCCCAAGGCGCGGTGTTCGTCCAGGAGTTGGATTGCCGTCTGCTGGAGCCAGGCGGTGTCGTCGGGGTGCGGGCTGAGCACGGCAGGCGCCTCGTGCGCGGTGAGCGGGGCCAGGAGGCGGGCGAGGTCGGACCGCAGCACGTCCGGTTCGAACAGGATGAACGGGCCGCGGGCCGCGCCGGGCGGATGCCAGCACTGTGCGTGTCCGGGGCGCACCCACAGCCACTGGCCGGGGGTGACGGTCCAGGTGACGTGGTCGACGTCGTGGAGCAGCTCACCCTCGGTGACGGCGATGAGGTAGTGGAAGGTGGCGCGGCCAGGCCGGGGCGGGTTCCACGGCCAGTCGTCGTGGTGGGCGAAGAAGTCCTCGACGGTACTCACCTCGAGGCCGTACGGGGTACCGACCGGGGGCTGGAAAGCGAACAGCGGAACCGCGGCCGGACTGGCCGCGGTTCCGCTCGGGCCGGCGTGTCGCTTGTCGACCATCATGTGTCCGCAGCCTACCGACCTTCCGGGCGGCTGCGGCGGAAGGATGGGACGAGCCACCGCGCCCGCGCGGCGCGCCCACCGCATCCCTCGATGCCACAGTCCGTCACCACCTGAGGAAGGCAACGCCCCATGAACGGATCGGCTCTGCACAAGACCGCCGCCGACTGCGCGGAGGAAGTTCCGGGATCCCAGCTGGAGCACCCCTTCGGCCCCGACTGGGAGGTCTACAAGGTGCGCGGCAAGGTGTTCATGCTGATGACCGAAGTCCCGGGGCGGCCCGTCGTGATCCTCAAGGCGGACCCCGGAGAGGCCCACGCCCTGCGGGAGCAGTACAGCCACATCACCCCCGGCTACCACATGAACAAGAAGCACTGGATCACCCTGGAGAGTGGAGAAGGCGTCGACAAGGAGCTCGTCAGGGAGCTCGTCACCGAGTCCTATCGGCTCGTCGTCGCCCAGCTGCCCAAGGCCGAGCGGCCTGTCGACCCGCACACCTACGGCACCGGCAGGCGGGCGGCCCGGTGAGCGCGGCCGGTGACCGGCTTCAGGACACCGCCCGGCGGCGCCGGCCCTCCCGGGCGTCAGCCACGGTTACCCCTTCACCCCGGGGCTCGACGTGTACAAGGTCGCCGGCCGGGTGTTCCTGATCGTCACCGACGACCCGACGACCAGATCATCACGGTCAAGTGCGAACCCGGGCACGCGCGGGCACTGGAGCGCGGCCACGCCTCGATCGCCCCGGGCCACTACCTCGACAAACGCCACTGGAACTCACTGGGGCCGGGCCCCGGCATCACCGAGCGACTGATCACCGACGCGGTCCAGGATTCCTACGACCTGGCCGCCGAGCAGCTGCCGAGAGGCGACCGACCCGGAGCCCGATGAGCGGCGCGAGATTCCTGCGGGGCCGCCCGGCTCAGGAAGGCACCATCGCCCGATTCCCCACCGACGGCCAGCGACATGGCATTCGAGCCGGTGCCGGCTGGGCCGCTTCAACACCCGAGTGCGGCCAAGTGAAGTTGCCGCATGCAGACGCCCGTGCCTGCCCACCCGGCCTCTGTTTCCCTGGCCCAGGAACACCAATGCGTCAGCAGGATGGCCAATTGACGGGCGGCAAGGCGGCCAGCGCCGTTGGGGGATGTTCGAGCAGGCCTGCCGCCGGTCCGGGGAACCTCAGCGTGCTCGAGGAAAAAGCCGCTCGACAGCGGTCACCACCGCGGCGCGGCGGGCGGCGGTGGTGGGGTCCACGGCGTGTGCCGCGGCGGCCTCGCTGAGTTCGGGTTGCGACGCCCAGGTCATGGCGATCTGGTTGACCAGGGCGAGGACGTCGGCCGGGTCCCAGGCGGGATCGAGCTGTCCGGCCTGCTGCACCTGGCGGAGTTGGTCGATTTTGCGGGCGATCACTGCCCGGTCGGGATCGTCGGCAGCGGCTCTGGTGCCCGGCAGTTCGAGGCGGCCCCAGGTGATCAGGCGGTGGTGGTCCGGACGGGCGACGAAGTAGTCGAACAGGCGGCCCGCGTAGCCAGGCAGGTCGGACGGGTCCATCTGGGTGGCCTCGGCGATGACGACGTACTCCCGTGCAGCGACAGCGGCATAGAGCGCGTCTTTGCCGCGGAAGTAGGCGTAGACGCGTTCCTTGCTGGTCCTGGCGAGCTTGGCGATGCGGTCCACACGGGCCCCGGCGATGCCGTGGCGGGCGAACTCCTCCATGGCAGCGGTGAGGATGCGCTCGCGCGTGGTGTCACCGCCCGCGGCGGCTCCTGCGGGTGCTGCGGTCTGGCCGGAATCGCGGGACTGGGACATAGCCCCAGGATAGAGCACCGAACCGTTTGGTTTGGCATCCGGGCGGTCGGCGCGTAGGGTCAAACGGAACAGTTCGGTTTGGCCTCTGCGGGTGAGGCCGACGAACCACTGAGGGAGTGAACTCATGCAGCACCGCAATCTGGGTTCTCAGGGTCTGCGCGTCTCGGCGCTCGGCCTGGGGACCATGGGCATGTCCATGGCCTACGGCGCCTCGAACGACGACGAGGGCCACGCGACCATCCGCCGCGCCCACGAACTCGGGATCGACTTCTTCGACACCGCCGAGCTGTACGGCGCGGGTACCGGCAGCAACGAGATCCTCCTGGGCGAGGCGGTCAAAGACTTCCGCGACGAGGTGGTCCTTGCCACCAAGTTCGGCTTCGACATGACCGCCCCGGCGCTCAGCCCCGGCTTCAACAGCCGCCCGGAAAACATCCGAAAGGTCGCCGAGAACAGCCTGCGCTACCTACAGAGCGATCACATCGACCTCTTCTATCAGCACATCTCCGACCCGGACGTTCCGGTCGAGGAGGTCGCCGGGGTGGTCGGCGAACTGATCGCCGAGGGCAAGGTGAAGTACTTCGGCCTGAGCAACGTCGGCCCCCAGTACATCCGCCGCGCCCACGCCGTCACCCCGGTCTCCGTGCTCCAGTACGAGTACTCGCTCTTCGAGCGGGAGGTCGAGGAGAAGATCCTTCCCGTTCTGCGGGAACTCGGCATCGGCCTGGTGCCCTACTCCCCGCTCGGCCGCGGCTTCCTCGCCGGCCAGATCAAGCCCGCCGGCGAATACCCCGCGGACGACATGCGCAGCTGGGACGAGCGCTGGCAGGGCGAGAACTACACGTACAACGTGCACGCCATCGAACAGCTCAAGAATCTGGCCGACACCAAGGGCATCACTACCGCCCAACTCGCACTGGCCTGGCTGCTCGGCCAGGGCGAGGACATCGCGCCCATCCCCGGCACCCGCAGCACCAAGCGCGTCGAGGAGAACGCCGGCGCCACCGACGTCCAGCTCTCCGCCGCCGATCTGGCCCGCATCGCCGAGATCCTTCCCCACGGCTCAGCAGGCAGCCGCTACCCCGCTGCGATGCTGTCCAGCTTCACCACAGACTGACCGCGCCGGCACACGCGCATGCGAGGGTGGATCCGCCGGCCACAGGAGGCACGCGGGCCAGTTTCGATGGCAAGAACTATCGGGCGCACCCGGATAGTCACCGTCGCGAACGCTGCCCGTCGCCCTTGATCACGATGCCCTCGATACCCGGCCGCACCCCAAGCCGGATCCGGCCAGTCCCGCGCGGTCGCCCCGGTGGTGGTGGCGGGACACAGGTGAACGGGGCGGCGAGCAGTTCGCGAGCAAAGAGGTCCTCCAGGATCGCGCGCCGCTCGCGGTAGGGCCGGGCGAGTAGCTCCTCGCCACCACGCTCCAGCACGTCGACAACGATCAGATAGCCGGGGCCTTCAGCCGGCCCGGACGGCGTTGTGACTCCGGCGCCGGGCACGGCGCTGCAACTCGCCGAAGCGCAGCCTGCCCTCCTGCGGCACGACGAGCTCACCGTCCAGCACGAGCGCCACGTTCAGCTCGCTGGCCGCGCCAGCAATGTCGGGAAAGGCGTCGGTGAAATCAGCGCCCTTCGGGACTGGAACATGACAGGTCGGGCCACGCAAAGAGGATGGCCCGGAAGCCGTCGGGCTTCTGCTCCGCAATCCAGTCCCGCGGCAGTGCCGCATCTGGGGAAACTGTCGCCGGGCTTCGGCGAGCGTCGGCTCGATCGGAGGGGTCAGGCCCACAGCGTCACATGTACGCAGTACCGGTCAGTCCCGCTCGTCGAGCGTCACGAGACAGGCGCGCCGGGTGCGTCCGCGCGTAGCTGAGAGAAATGACCAGGCCGAACGAGATGGCTCCGGCCCACAGGGCATGCGGCATGACCGTTCCTCACAGGGTCCTGGGGTGGCTGTCCGGCTTCGGCTGTTCAGGTGCGGAGCAGGGGGCGGATCTTGCTGGGGTGCTGGCCGACGATGTCGGGGATGCAGCAGCCGGCGACGAGGTGGAGGACGACTGCCTGGTATTCGAGGGTGCGGTTGGTGTTCAGGGGGAGTGGTCGGGTGCGGGCGTCTATGCAGTCTGAGAATGTCGACGACGAGCAGCAACGCCTGTCGGCCGGTTCGGAGATGTGCTGTCGATGGTGCTGCCGTGCAGGTCATGGGACGGAACTGTCCGACATTGAGCATCAAGGCCCGACTCACATCCCCGCCCCGGCCGGAACGGCCTCTCGCACCGGCTCCACCGAGGAAGCGCCAGCCTCGCGCGCAGCGATGATCTGATCCGTCAAGTCTTCCCTGTATGCCGCTGTACACGTCGGTGGCCTCGCGGTAAGAGGTCCAAAGGCGTTGGACGCGGCGGTGGGTGATCAGACAGGTGGCGAGACAGGGCCGGCCGGCGGCAGCCGAGAAACGCTTCGTGGATGTCGGCGCGTCGTTCCCAGCGGATGCGCAGGCGACGGAAGCTGTGCAGCCCGCGATCGTCCGCTCGACCACGTAAACGGAAGATGCCCAGGCCGGAGCCGTGTGGTTGGCCGCGTTCGGCGATGACGGGTCGGATGCCGCGAGCCCAGAGCAGTCGGCGGTACTTGTCGTGGTCGTAGCCGCGGTCGGCCAGGAGCGTGTCGGGCCCGCGCCGGGGCCTGCGCCGGGGCCGGCCGACGACACCGGACACGGCGGGGGCCTTGTCGAGCAGGGGCAGGAGCTGGGTGACGTCGTTGCGGTTTCGGCCGGTCAGCGACACCGCGAGCGGGATGCCCTAGCCGTCGGTGAGGACGTGGTGCTTGCTGCCCGGCCGTGCGCGGGCGACCGGGCTGGGCCCGCTTTTGGGCCCCGCCGAGCTGCCCGCACGTGCGAGGAGTCGATCACCGCCCGCGACCAGTCCAGCTTCTTCGCCGCCCGCAGCTTCTTCAGCAGCGCGAGATGCAGTTGGTCCAGAAACCGGCCTCGTTCCACGCGGCCAGGCGTCGCCAGCAGGTCATCCCCGAGCCGAAGCCCAGCTCCTGGGGCAGGTACTCCCACTGGATGCCGGTATGCAGCACGAACAGGACCCCGCACAACGCCTGCCGGTCCGGCACCCGAGGTCGGCCCTCCACCAGCTTCGGACCCGGCCCGGGCAACAACGGCTCGATCAGCGACCACAGTTCATCCGACACGATCCAAGGCCGCGACTGGCGCTTTCCCACGACCAGACCAACGACCATCCACACTGGATGGCGATCACTTGACGTCATCACGTCACCGTTTGCCCAGGACGGTGACGAAACCGGACTCCGGTCCTACTCTGAGCCAACACCCCGCGCGGCATCGCGACAGATCGTGGGCGCGGCTCTGCCGCTGATGCTGCGCGGCACGAGCCCGGCCACCACCGTGACCATGTACCGCATCACCGATTCCTACGCGAATTCCAGTACCTCGTTGGGCAGTTGGACACCCTGGCCGTCGCCACGATCACGCTGGTGGTGTGGGTCCTGCCGCACGCTGCGTGGTACCTGCCGGCATCCCGCTCGGTAGCGGGCGCACCCGTACGACGAGGAGCTGTCGGGGATGGGAGAGCTGTTGAAGGAAGTCTTCCTCGAGTTGGAGGTGCCCGGTGTCCTCGGCGCCTCCTCGCAGCCCGTGCCGCCGACACCGCGTTCTTCGCCGAGCACGCCGAGCCAGAGGCGCCCAAGAAGCTCACTCGACGTCAGATGGCGGACGTCTTCCCACGGGTTCCTGTGTGTAGAGACCGACGACCTCGGCAGTTGCGGCCGCCAGTTCACGTCGTGCTTCAGGCGGGACGAGCACCTCAACGTCCGCTCCGAAGACGAGCAGCGAGCGGACCGCGCGTACAGCTCGGAAGGCCAACTCCACCTCCGCCCAACCGTCGTCCTGGTACTCAGGCGGGGCAGCCAGGTTCGCGGCTTGAATCCGCAGGAACATGTCCAGCCGCTCCCTCCGCACCCGGCACCTGGCCCGCACCTCGCTCGGCGGACGCTCCACTTCCTCACGCAGCGCCGCCCAGACCTCGGCGAGGCCACATCCCGGTCGGCGGCGCACCGGCTCATCGGCAATTGATGCCCCCTGCACCCGGTCCACGCGGAACAGCCGTGGCTGACCATCGCGATCGGCCACCAGATACCAGACGCCGGCCTTGCTCACCAGGCCGTAGGGGTCCACGAGGTACTCGCTCGGTTCGGTCTCTCCGCTGCGCCGGTAGCTCAGCCGCAATCGCTGGTCGGTGAAAACGGCGCGCTGGAGCTCGCCGAGCTCGACTTCGACCGCGCCACCCTGCATCCAGCGCGCCGGATCGACCAGGATCCGCTCGCTGGTCCTCTCGGCCTCGGGCCGATGCCCGGCGGGCAGTGCGGCCATCACCTTGCGAAGGGCGGAGCCGATCGACTTGCCGAGCCCCAGGGCCTCGTACGCCCCGTCGGCCGCCAGCACGAACAATGCACGGGCCTCGTCACTGGTCAGCCCCGTGACATCGGTGCGGTAACCGGGCAGCAGCCGGACACCACCGTTACGTCCGCGCTCCGCCCAGACCGGCACACCCGCGGCCGAGAGCGTCTCGATGTCCCGGTAGATCGTTCGGACCGACACCTCAAGGCGCGCGGCGAGCTCGGTGGCCGAGACCCCGCCCCGGGTCTGCAGCAGCAACAGGATCGAGAGCAGCCGGTCCGCCTTCATGGAAGAGAGTCTAAAACCTGACGGCACCTGTCATGTATCAGCGGAAGAGTGTCCCGCCTCCGGCCCGGGCAACTCGCGGGCTGCCAATCGAGGAGTGTGTTCCGATGGACGCCACGTTCGACCCCCGCCCCCCGTTCCTGGGCGCCCTTGACCAGCTGGAGAAACTGGTGGGCCTCCTTGACCCTACGGCTCTCGGTCGGCCGACTCCCTGCCACGATTACGACCTACGAGCGCTCCTGGGCCACACCATCGGCGCGATCCACCGGATTGCGTACATCGGCGAGGGCGGTCGAGGTCTGGATGTGTCCGCGGCGGCCGGCGAAATCGCGGATACCGACTGGGGCGGCGCGACCGGACGTGCTCGGGCCCGCGCGGCCGCCGCCTGGGCGGACGACACAAAGTTGGACCGGGAGGTCGAGGTGCCGTGGGGCTTGGCCACCGGCCGGATCGCCCTCAGCGGTTATGTGATGGAGGTCGTGACCCACACCTGGGACATCGCCCTGGGGATCCACCCCGCGGCGGAGCTGGATGCGGAGCTGGCCCGGATGGCACTGGGCATCGCGCAGAAGGTATTGCCCCCCGCCCCGCGCGGCGGGGAGATCCCCTTCGGTGATGTCCAGCCGGTGCCGGACGACGCCGACGTCTACAGCCGACTGGCCGGCTGGCTCGGGCGAACGGTCTGACTCGCCGCCCAGCCGCCAGGAGAACACGAAGAGAGACAATGCCATGACCACTGCCCAGTCGACGTCCGCCCGCTCCGTCACCGTCCGGCTGGCCGCCCAGGAGCCGTTCGATTTCCCGGCGTCCCTCGCCTTCATTCGCTCCTTCCCCGCCATGACCGGCCAACAGGGCACTGACGCGGGGGTCCTGACCCTCGCGCTGCACGAACACGGCACGACCCTGGGGGCACGTCTGACAGCGTCTCCCGGCGAGCCCGCCATCGACTGTCAACTCACCGCCGACGAGCCGATCAGCGATGCCACCGTTGAAGCCACAGTCGACCGGTTGGACTTCTACCTCGGTCTGCGGGACGACCTGACCGAGTTCTACCAACTGGCCCGGCACGACCCGCCTTTCGCCCGGGTGGTGGAGCGCCTGTACGGGTACCACCAGGTCAAGTTCCCCTCGCCGCTGGAACTGCTGTGCTGGGCCATCCTGAGCCAGCGGGTACCCATGCCGGTGGCGAGAAAGATGAAGCAGGCGCTGGTCGAAGCGGTAGGGAATCGGACCACCTTGGGTGGCAAGTCCCGATGGGCGTTCCCGGACGCCGAGCAGCTGGCGGCATTCGATGAAGCCGAGCTGCACCGGTTGATCGGTAACCAGCGCAAGGCGGGCTACCTGTACCGCTCGGTGCGCCAATGGCTCGAAGTGGAGGAAGGCTTCCTGCGCACAGGGCCGTACGACGAGGTACGGGACCAGCTCCTGCAGTTCCCTGGCATCGGCCCCTGGTCGGCCTCCTTCTTGTTGATCCGAGGGCTCGGCCGGACGGAACGAGTCACCCTCGACAAGGAGATGGCCCGAGCTGCCCAACGGGTCTACCAACGCCCGGTGGACGAGCGCGAATTCCAGCGGCTCGCCGACTACTACGGGCGTTGGCAAGGGTATTGGGGCCACTATCTCCGCGTCGGTGGCTGACTCGCGCCGGGGGATGCGCGCAGCCCCAGAATTCGGACCGGCTGGTGGACTCGCCCCGGCGCTGTCACGTTGGTTGACCGGGTGGGATGATCTTCTGGTTGGATCGTGCTGGAGGGGGCTGTTTGTGGGGCCGTGCCGCTGTCGTACAGGGGGCACCGGTACCCGGCCGAGGTGATCTCCCACTGTGTGTGGCTGTACTTCCGTTTCCCGTTGTCGTTCCTCGAGGTCGACGAGCTGATGCTCGAGCGGGGGATCGTCGTCTCGTACGCGACGGTGCACCACTGGTGCGGCAAGTTCGGTCAGCAGTACGCCAACGCGCTGCGCCGCAGGCAGCCAAGGCCCGGTGACAGGTGACACTTGGATGAGGTCTTCATCAAGATGAACGGGCGGTTGCAGTATCTGTGGCGGGTGGTCGTCCAGGACGGCCACGTCCTGGACATCCTGGTGCAGAGCCGCCGGGACAAGGCCGCGGCCAGGCGCTTCTTGCACCGCCTGATGAAGAAGACCCACGCGGTGCCGCGGTGATCGTCACCGACAGGCTCCGCTCCTACGGCGCGGCCCTCCGCGAGGTCATGCCCCGCGTCGAGCACCGGCAGTCGAAGTACCTCAACAACCGGGCCGAGAACAGCCACCAGCCCACCAGGCAGCGCGAACGCGCGATGAAGGGCTCCCGCTCGGTGGGCGGGGCCCAGCAGTTCCTGTCCGCGTTCAGCGGTATCTCGCCCCACTTCCGGCCCCGCCTCCACCTGATGACCGCTGCCGCCCACCGAGCCGAGATGAGCATCCGCTTCGCGATCTGGGACCAGATCACCGGTGCTGCCGACCGACCCACCACGGCCTGACCACAGGCCCGGCTCCCCAAGCCCACCCTGCCCCGACGCGGTCAGGCAGCCACACACCCAACAACGTGACAACGCCGTACGCGCTTCTCGCGGAGGACGTTGCCCTGCGGTACCGTGCTGGCCTCACTCCTCCGGTATCGAGTGCGGCGCGGTCGGTGTGGATCTCGTGGCCGGTTGGCGCAGCAGTTGTTCGATGAGGCGTTCCTTGGCCAGGGCGAGGTGGCGCCGGTAGGTGCCGTAGGGCACTCCGAGTCGTCGGGCGGCGGCCTTGTGGGGGCGGGAGGCCGAGATGTAGGCGGCGGTGAGGGCCTTGTGGGCTTTGACGCCCGCGGGGTCGATCTGTATCGCGTCGAGGGCGGTGGTGATGGCGCCGCGCAGGTCCGCGGTCGGGTTGGGTGAGCCCGGCGTCACGAGATGGGAGTGCAGCAGGACGCTGGTCGCGAATTCGCGCGGGGTGTGCCAGGTGCGCAGCGCCTCGAGTACGCCTTTCTGGAACTCGGCGCGCGGCAGCTGGTCGCCCGGGCCGCTCGTGGAGGCGGTTGCGGGCCATGTCGCCAGGGGCGTGACCGCGGTGCGCGCCCGGTTTTGCACCCACTGTTCCATTGCTTGCCGTCGCCAGTCTCGGCCGAAGACATGCTGTCGCAGGCCGCCGACGTCCACGGCCGCGACCTCCGGCATCCCGGCCTCGGCGAGGTAGCGCCCCCACAGGTCTGCGTCTTCGAAGACGGTGAAGGTGACCGCGCGTCCGTGGATCCTCATCTCCTCGGCGAGGGTGCGCCGGCTGATGAGTTCTATCAGGGGGGAGGGCCGCTGGCCCCCGCCGGGCTGCACCGCGAAGCGGCGGATGCCCAGGTGCTCGCCCGGTCCCAGGGGTGCGGCCGTCTCCACGAGGTCCCAGACCGCTGCGATGACCGGGTCTTCGGCGCGGTCCTCGGGCAGCGGTGCGTCCAGTCGCAGGATGGCCATGAACGAAACAGGTGTGGTGGAGCCGGCGTAGCGGTGGACGCGGAAGGCCTCCGGCTGGCGGCGCAACCAGTGTGCGACCGCGGCTGCCGAGGCCGGGCCCTCGGCCTCCTCGGCCATGCGCAGCACGGCGGGTACGTCGTCGGGCCGGAGCGGAGTGTCCTCGATGTGAGGGTGCGTCCGGTAGTTGTACAGGTTGTCCGGGCCGCCCTGGTCGCGGAAGAGGAACATCCATTCCGCGACTCGTAAGAGCGCGTCGTCGGCTGTGGCGGAGCGTACGGCTTCCAGGCCGGCGAGGGAGATGCGGGCGCGGATGTCGTCGTAGCGCTCTGGGTCCCGCCAGCGCAGGTCGGCCTCGAGGGTCGCCCGCACCGCGTCGTGCGGGTGCAGCCCTTCCGGTGTGACCTCGATGTAGGGCAGCTGGCGTAGCCAGGGGAACACCGTATCGGTGTCCTCGTCACCCAGTACCGCGCGCAGCAGGGGCTCGCGGGTGACATAGGTCTGTGCGACGACTTCGAGGGCGCGTCGATGGAGGGCGCTGGGCAGGTCGCCGATCAGCCGCTCGACCAGGGTCGTCAGGGTGTCGCCGGTGGGGTACCACGGCGCACCGGGTGCGGCGGGGGGCACGGAGGCGGCCAGTGAGAGGGCGAGCGGGCTGCCTCCCGCGAAGGCGACGAAGGCGCCGCGCTGCTCGGCGGGGACCCCCCGGGCGGCGAGCAGGGCGTCGGACTCGGCGGGATCGAGCGGCCGTACGGGCAGTGCGGTGAACAGTTGCGCCCACCCGGGGTCCAGCGACCATTCGGCGTCTGGGGCGGTCCTGCCGGCCACCACCACGATCGCCTGGTCGGCGAGCCGCAGCAGGAAGGTCTCGCGCAGCCACGTCTCGAGGGGCTGGCACTGTTCGAAGGTGTCGATGAGCAGCACCGCGCCTGGTTCGGCGCACGCCGGGGCGGCGGCTTCCTCCAGCCTGCGCGGGTCGGCGTCGAGGAACCGGGCGTTCACATGCACCACGCGGCGGCCGGCGAGTTCCGCCTGCCGGGCGGCGTAGCGCACGAGCGAGGACTTCCCGATGCCGCCGGGGCCGTGCAGGTAGGCGATGAGCGGAGCGTGCGCCGCGCCGGACAGCATCAGGTCGAGCACCGCCCGCTCCGGCTCCCTGCCCACCAGCGCTCCGGCTCGTGCCGTGGCCAGTCGGTCCGCCAGTCCCGCCGCTCCCAATCCAAGCTCCTTTCGTCAGGCCCATTTTGCCGTCGAAGATCGGTGTGATGAAGCGCTTTCTACGTGAGTGGTACCGAGCGCGGGGCAGCATCCCGGGACAGGAGGCGCTACTCGGATGTCTGCGGCATCGACTGGGTGTCGTCCGGGTGTAACGCCTCAATCCCTGTCCTCGGCGCGCTCGTCACTTCCCCTTGGCCCGGCGTCGAACGGGACGTGTCGTTGCCTCTTCTGCGTGGCCTGGGTCGAGTCTTTATGTTCCGCCTTTGCGGCGGCGAGGCGCGGCCGAGCGGGACGGCATCGAGCGCATGTGGTCGCGCACCGGCGCCAGCAGGCCGGCGAGAGCTTCGACGTCGTCGCGTGAAAGCGGCTCGAACAGCAGGCCGCTGACCACCTCGATGTGGCCCGGCAGCACCTTCGCAAGCAGCTCACGCCCGGCGTCGGTGAGGGTGACGGTGATGCTCCGTTCGTCGTCCGGCGAGGGAGCACGGACGACCAGGCCCTCCTTCTGAAGCAGATCCACCTGGTAGGTCAGGCCGCTGCGGCTGTAGACGACGCCGTCCGCCAGGTCGGTCATGCGGTGACTGCCCGTCGGAGAGTCCCCGAGGCGGGCCAGCAGCTGGAACTGCACATAGCTGAGATCGCCGGCCTTGCGCAGCTGCTGCTCGACCGCGTGCCGGAGCAGGCTGGTCACCTCGATGAGGTCGAAGTAGGTGCCGAGCTGCACGGGGTCGAGCGACGGCGGTGAATCAGGCATGACCGAAGTCTACTGCTTCGAATTCGAAGCGTGTGGCGTGGCGCCGTCCAGCCCCCGGGCGTAGCTGGAACTGAACTCCTCCGTGGGTTCCGGTGCCACCCCGGGCAGGTGGATCGGCCGGGTGCGAGGGTCGCCCGGCCCGATGTGGTGACCTCGTGAGCACGCGGTGTGGGCAGTGTTGGGCCCGACTGAGCACCGCGGAACATGGAGTTCGGACAGTGCCGCGGCACAGGGTTACGAGCAGAAGGGCGGTGCCGCCGCCCACGTATCCCGAGGACCGGCCATGAACATCCCCTGCCTCGCGCAACGTCGTCCGCGGCCCTCCCCGGTGACGGCACGACAGCGCGGCCGCAGCGCGGAAGCCATGAACATGATGCCGGGATGAGCACCGCCGCGTGGAGCCCGGTGTCCCTGGCAGTCCTGTGCGCCGGTGTCGGTTACGGGCGCTCGACTCGCCTGCTCGCGGACTGGGTTGCGGAGGCGGTGTGCCGGTCACTGGCGGCCGGGGGTGCGCGCCGAGGTGGAGGTGCTGGAGCTGCACCGGCTGGCGGCCGACCTCGCCCAGTACTCCGCCCAGGGCCGCGCCGGCCTCGACCTGCGGGAGGCGATCGCGGCGGTCGTGACAGCGCACGGGCTGGTGGTGGCGACCCCGGTGCTCGCCGCATCCCCGAGCGAGGTGTTCGACTCGCTCTTCGCCGTTCTCGGGACAGAGTCCTCTCCGGCATGCCGTTACTGCTGGCGCTCGACAGCGGCTCCCGCCGGCAGCCATCCGGCCTCGCGCAGGTGATGCGCAGACGCCTGACCGACGTGCACGCCGACCCCGTGCCCACGGTCGTCGTCGCCGGCCCCGCCGACTGGCAGGCCACGGCGCTCAGCGACGCGGCGCGGCTGCGCGCCTGCATCGACAGAGCCGCCGTCGAACTCGCCGCGGCGATGCGCTCGCACCGGCGGTGACCGACACCACTTGCTTCGAATTCGAAGTAGATGTACCGTCATCAACAGTTGCTTCGAATTCGAAGCAAGACCGATCGTAGTGAAGGTGAGAACCCAAATGAAGGCAGTGCGTTTCCACGAATACGGCGACCCGAGCGTCCTGCGCTACGACGACGTGGAGCGGCCCGTCCCCGGGGCCGGCGAGGTCCTGATCCGCGTCGCTGCGACGTCGTTCAACCCTGTCGACGGCAACATCCGCGGCGGCTTCATGCAGGGCCCCATACCGGTGGTGCTGCCGCACACGCCCGGCATCGACGTCGCCGGCACCGTCGACGCGCTGGGCGATGACGTGGACGGCATAGCGGTCGGTGACAACGTCGTCGGCTTCCTGCCGATGGACGGCAACGGCGCCGCGGCGGACTACGTTCTCGCGCCGGCCGACGCCCTGACCCCGGCGCCCAAGAGCGTCCCCCTGGCCGACGCCGCCGCGCTGCCACTGGTGGGCCTGACCGCGTACCAGGCGCTGTTCGACCACGCCAAGCTGACCGCCGGACAACGCGTGCTGATCAACGGAGCCGGCGGCGCGGTCGGCGGCTACGCCGTGCAGCTGGCCAAGAACGCCGGCGCCCACGTCATCGCCACAGCCGGCCCGCGCAGCAGCGCGGCGGTCACATCGGCCGGCGCCGACGAAGTCATCGACCACACCACCACCGGAGTGACCACCGCGGTGACCGAACCGGTCGACATCACACTCAACCTCGCACCGGTCACCCCGGACGAACTGGCCTCACTGGTCACCCTGGTCCGTCCCGGCGGGGTCCTCGTGAACACCACGGTATGGATGCCCGCCCCCAGCGACGAGGAGCGCGACGTGCGGGGCATCGACCTGTTCGTCCGCAGCGACGCCGACCAGCTAGCCCAACTCGTGGCGCTGACCGACCGCGGCGAGCTGCGCGTCGACGTCGCCGAGCGGGTGCCGCTGGCCGAACTCCCGGCGCTCCACGCCCGGGCCGCCGACGGCGCGGTGCACGGCAAGGTCATCGTGCTCCCGTCCGCCGACTGACGCCGATCCTCCACCGAAGGAAAAGACCCTGGCACTCAGTCTGGATCCCGAAATCGCCCAGGCGCTGGCCCCGATGGCCGACGCGATGGCGGACGCCACACCACCGGCAGCGGGGGACATCGCGGCGCAGCGCGCAGCCGGCACCGAGCGCGCTCACCCCGCGCCTCAGCAGGGTATGCAAGCCCGTCACACAGGCGGCCCCGGCCCCTCGCTCCGTTGGCCCCCGCGATGGGAGCCCATCGGACACCGGCAAGAACACACTGAGGTACCGCGCGGCCGGGCCGGACTCCCACTTCACGCCGCATGCGCATCGACGGCCGGGAGACTGCCGGACTCCATGAGAGCTGCCCGGCACCTGATCCTCACCTGACTGACCTCTGAAGGAGACGATTCGATGATCCCCGACGACGACCTGTCCCGCTCGCTGACCGTGGCGGACCCCGACGATCCCGCAACGACGTACATCTCTTTGGTGGGCAACACGTACGCCATTCTGGTCACCGGCGAGCAGACCGACGGTCGGTACTGCCTGATCGACATGCGTGTCCCCGACGGCGGCGGCCCGCCCCCGCACCGGCACGACTTCGAGGAGATGTTCACGATCCTCGAGGGCGAGATCGAGTTCACCTTCCGCGGCGAGAAGCACACCGTACGGGCCGGGTCCACGGTCAACATCCCGGCCAACGCCCCGCACAACTTCCGCAACGTCTCGGGGGCGCCGGCCCGCATGCTGTGCATGTGCACCCCGGCCGGTCAGGACGAGTACTTCACGCGCATCGGCGATGTCGTCGCGGGCAAGGACGCGCCGCCGCCGCAGCTGTCGCAGGACGAGCTCGCGGAGCGCCGCCGCCGCGCGGCCGAGTTGGCCTCGACCTACCGGAGCGAGTTCCTGTGACTCGCAGGGCCAGCAACCCCGGCACCGGTCGGCAGGGTGAAGTTCCCTCTGAGCTGGGCAGCCAGGACAAGATCTTCCCCTTGGATCTGCCCCGACATTCCCGGGCGCGACGGCGCCGGTGTGGTCGACGAGATCGGCCACGTGGTGTCAGCTTGAGTCGTCCGGGCGTGGACGCGCGCACGGCAGTTGACGATGGACCCGCAGGTAGTGGCTTTTGTGGTGCGTGAGGTAGATGCGGCGCAGCATTCGCACGGCCGCCGTCAGCTCTCGTAGAGGCCGCGCATCATCTCGGCCCACTCCTGTGCGCAGGTCATGTCGCTGGCGCAGCTGATGCAGTGCGGCACCCTGTCGGTTCGAGTGGGGCGTGGCTGGTTGGAGCGACTTCGACGGTCGTGCGCAGCGTGAGGGCGGCGGCACAGCGGGCAGGGGTCTCCGTAGAGCAGTTCCGCGTTCATGCGGCGGACAGTGCACACGTGTGGTGTCCGGGACGGGCTGATCGTCGCGGTCTTCCGGCATTACGAGTCCAGAGCCGCGGAGTCGAAGCCCCTTCTCCACGATCATGCGCTGGTCTCGATCCGTGTCCGGCGGCCAGATGACAAGGGGACGTGGGGCAACTTGTCGGCGGATTCGATGCTGGCCCACATCGTCGCGGCCGACACCCTAGGCTCCCGCCGGACTACCAGCAAGGGCCTGGCGTTTCCGCAGGTCAGTCCCGCCGGACGCGGGGGCGCCGCAGGTCCGACGACGTACAGCGACGGTGGCAGCGGAAACTGCGTAGAGATCGCCCCCTGCCCTCACCACCGCGATACACGTCCGCGACTCCAAAAACCCCGGCGGCCCAGGCCTCACCGTCGCCGGTGAGGCCTGGGCCGCGTTCCTCGATCACAGGTAGTACCAGTCCACGGCTACGTCCTGGCCGCCGATGCCGGTCGAGAGGATGGAGACGGTGATGACGGGGTTTCCCTTCGCCTTACCGTTGACGTACCAGCACTTGATGTACTGGAAGCCGCGCTTGGGCGGGCAGCTCTGGTCCGAGCGGTAGCCGACCTTTCTGCCGTTGATGGTGAGGGCGGTGGCGGCGAGGAGGTGCATGCCGTCCCAGTACGAGTCGGACCCGGCGCCGTCGCAGGCGGTGAGCTTGTTCCCGGTCGAGGCGTCGCCCGTCGAGGCCGCGGCCTGCTGAGTACCGTTGTACCAGTGGGTGGAGGCGCAGTTCGCCAGCCGCTTCACTTTCGTCGCGGCCCAGCTGAAGTCGCCGCTGTACTGCGGCGTGGCCGCCAGGGCCGTGCCGGCGGTGATGCCGAGCGCGAGCGCAATGGCGGTCAGCACCATGCCGACGCGGGCCGCGATCCTTGCTCGACGCGAGCGCTTGGGGGACGTAGGCGTCATTGTCCTGTCTTTCGTTCTGGGGGAAGAACTGATGACTGGACATGAGAATGTCCGGCTCGTCGATCGCGGGAGTGACGTGATCATTCCTCGGCCGTAACGATATTTCCTTTCTGCGGGCGATCGTGATGTGAGCGTCCTTTGCCACGGTCTTTACCGACCCGCTGACCGGTGTGGCATCCCCTTTGCCCACCCCGCTGTTCGGTCATTTAAGTACTGCAACGGTGCTTGTTCTGAGTGCTGGGTAGTTTTCAGGGGCTGTGTCCGCGCCGTTGTAGTGGCTGATGCGGGCCTGGTGCTGGCGTCGTCGGCGCCAGGTCGACCAGTGCAGAATGTCGTCGACCGGGGTGGGGCGACGGTCGGTGAGGCGGGTGATCAGGCGTCGCATCTCGGCGAGGCTGAGGTGGATGAGCCGGGAGGATCCGTTTCTGCTTTGTCCGTGTCCAGCTGGCGGGCCCGCAGGACGGCCAGGCAGACGTGGGCGGCCATGGCCCGGGTCATGTGGCGGTGCCAGCCGGGATAGCGGCGGACCTGGTAGTCGTCCAGGCCGCACTCCTGCTTCGCGGTCTGGAAGCATTCCTCCACCGCCCACCGCCCACCGCCCACCGGCTGCCCGCGATACGGATCAGCTCGTCCAGCGTGGTGCCGGCGGGGCAGTAGGCGATGTAGTAGGAGATCTCCTCGGGCCGGCTCACGCTGCGGCGGGCGAGGACCCAGTGCCGGCGGTCCTCGCGGTGCCAGGGCCTCACCTCGACGCGGGCCCAGTCGTAGATCCGTCGGCCGTGGGCTCCTTCACCGCAGGAACGGCGTTTCCATTTCTGTCGTGGCAGGCCAGGGAACAGGTCGTGGACGGGGTGGTCGATGGACCAGCGGGTGACGACGGTGTCGTGCCGGGTGGTGGCCATGACGTGGAAGACGTCCGCCTGCTCCAGCTCGAACCGCCAGCCCTTGCTGTAGCCGTAGGCGGCGTCCGCCGTGGCCCAGCTGAACGGGATCTTGTCGGCGATGGCCCGGCGGACCATCGCCTTGGCCATGGCCACCTTCGTCTCGAAGACGACACTTGCGTCGAGCAGTACCTGAACAACCGGGTAGAAGAGCCATCAGCCCACAAGGCAGCGGGAACGGGCGATGAAAGGCTTCCGTTCCGTGGGCGGGGCTCGGCGGTTTCTGTCCGCGTTCAGCGGTATCTCGCTCCACTTCCGGCCCTGGCGCCCCCTGATGCCCGCACACCGCTACCGCGCCGAGATGACCGTCCGCTTCGCGATCTGGGACCAGATCGCCGGCGTCGCAGGCCTCGCCACCGCAGCCTGAGCACAGCCCGGAACCGGGCTTCACCACGCAGCGACGCACCATCAGACACCGCCCACCCGACAACGTGACAGCGCCCTGCAGCGTCACCGTCCACGCCCCGTCGCCGACAGGCAGCGCGGTTGCCCGCGCACCGTGAACTCCCGTAGTCAAAGGAAGAAATGAGGGCGAAGATTTATGGGGGTGTGACTCACGGGAGGTGCGTACGGTTGTGTGAAGGTGGCCGCCCAGTGGACACGTTATGGGACGTGCCGGTGCCCGTCCCGAGAAACAGCACAAGCCGGACCGGTCCGCCCGCATCCCTGATCGAGCGGCGACGCCCTGCACGCCTACGCGGTGCTCCACCGGGCCGCAAGAGTGGTTCGCCGCCATGGACCGCACCAATACCGCCGCGGCGACCAAGCGGATCGCGGCAGGGTTCGAGGGCTGGGCTCCGGAACTCACCGTGCTGATCACCGACAGCGGACACCGCACCGGTTCCGCGCCCCACTACCGAGCGGGGCGGCCATGGGCGGCACTGGCTTCGACACCCGCCGCTCCCCGAGGGCCTCGCCGAGGCGTCCCCGAGCCGGCCCTGACCCGGCTGCGCGCGTTCAAGGACCGGTAGGACCCGGAAGACGCGTTCGACCGCAACTTCCCGCTGCGGTGAGAGGGGTTTCCGGGTCGTAGCGGGGACTTGCCAGTGGCTTACCGGGGTCTGTCAGGCCTCACCGTGCGTGCGGGCGCCGTCGATCGCCGCCTGGTACGACGTGGCCGCCATCTCCTTGAACTGGGAGAGCCGGGGCACGTGCGCCGACTTGGTCAGCTCCGCGTGCAGGAACGTCAGGTCGGAGGCGAGGCCCACCATGCTGAGCGCCGCCTTGAGGTACGGCTCCTGGTGGTCGAAGTCGTGGCGGGGCGTGCCCGGCCCGTAGGCGCCGCCGCGCGCGGAGGCCACCACGACCCTCTTGCCGGAGAGCGGGCCCTGACCGGTGGCCGGGTCGGCGATCAGCGGCGCGATCAGGACGCGGTCGAACCACGCCTTGAACGTGGACGGCACCGAGAAGTTGTACATCGGCACGCCGAGCAGGATGGTGTCGGCCGCGAGGAGCTCCTCGATCAGCGGCCAGGTCACCGCCCAGCTCGCCTCCTCCTCGGGCGTCCGCGTCGCCCCGCGGGCCATCGCGAGGTCGCGTATGCCCTCCGTCTCCAAGCGGTGCATGACCTCGATCTGTGCGTGATCGACATGCGGTACGGGGTCGGCGGCCAGGTCACGGTAGACGTAACGGCCCTCGAGGTTCGTCTTGCGCCAGGTCTCCGCGAACTCGCCCGAAATCCGGCGAGAGACCGAGCCCCGACGGGGGCTGGAGTCGAGATGAAGCAGTGTGGGCATGATGGAAGTCCCTTGTCCGGTCGGCGCGTTGGAGGGGTGTTGATCTCCATTGAAGTCGCCGCCAGGACCGTTGTCCCGTAATCTGGCGTGGCGCTTATTAACCGGAAGCGTTAGCGAGGGTGACGGTGCTGGACGTACGGAAACTGGTGCTGCTGCGCGAGGTCGGGGCCCGGGGCTCGATCGCCGCGGCCGCGCAGGCACTCAACTACACGCGTTCAGCGGTCTCCCAGCAGCTGTCCGCCCTGGAGTCGGAGACCGGCGCCGCGCTGTTGGACCGCGGCAGTAAGCGGGCCGAACTCACCGCCGCCGGACGACTGCTGGTGGCTCACACCGAGCGTGTCCTCGTGCAACTGGAAGCTGCGGAGGCACAGTTGTTCGCCCGGGACGGCAAGGTCACCGGCGAGCTGCGGGTGGGCGTACCGCTCCACGAGGGACCGGCCCTGCTGGTGCCGGCGTTGAACCGGTTGCGCGCACGCCATCCGCAACTGCGCATCACCCTGCACGGCGTCGATCCCGACGAGGGCCGGCAGACGGTCCGGCTCGGGCGGCTCGACGCCGTCCTGGCCTCCGGCTACCCGCAGGTGCCCGAGCCACGGGTGCCGGGGCTGTACGAGGAGGAGGTGATCAGTGACCGCATCCGCCTGGCTGTCGCGCCCGGTCATCCGCTCGCCCGGGGCGAGGGGACGCGTGCCCTCGCCGAGTTCGCCGAGCAGCCGTGGCTGCTGGACCGGACGTCCAGGCTCGGACAGCTGGTGCTGCACCTGTGCGCCGACGCCGGTTTCGTCCCCGACATCGTCTCCGACATCGGGGACATGCAAGCCGTGTTCGGGCTGGTCTCGCTGGACTGGGGCGTCGCGCTCGTCCCCGACCTCGTGCCCGACCGGCCGGGGCATCCCGTCGCCCGCATCGCTTTGAAGGGGATCCGGCCCATCCGCCGGATCACCCTCGTGGTGCGCGAGGGCGCCCTGGACAGCCCGCCGGTGGCGGCCCTGCTGCCGGCCGTACGCGAGGCGGCCGACGAACTGCGCCGGTCCTCGGCGGGCCGGACCAGCCACCCCGCGACAGACTGACTCCGCCCTCAGTGACCGTCTCGCTACCACCGTCGGCCGACCGACCGCTTCCACGCCGCCCGACCAGCCGCTTCCTCTCCAGCCCGTCTCGCTCCCACCGCCGACGGCCGACCGCGTCAGCCGGCCGTCGGCGGACCAGCGTGGACAGCTGGATCTAGGAGACGTACAGGCGCGTCGGCTTCGGGTAGCTCGACCGATAGCTCTTCAGCTCACGGACATCGGCCGGCTTGAGCTTGACGCAGCCGTTCGACGTGTAGTCACTGTTGCCGTCCCAGCGCGTCTTCTCCGTGGAGCCCGGCTGGCCGTTCTTCTTCATCTCGCTGTGGATGAACAGGGCGGTGCGGTTGGTCTTGGACTTTCCCGTGCACCTCTTGTCGCTGAGCCGCCAGACGATTCCGTTGATGTCGCCCTCGAATCTGTCGGAGAAACTCCTGATGTTGTATGTGCCGCTGGGCAGCCAGCCCACGAAGCTCTTGCAGCCGTCGCGGCCGATCTTGTTGTGGGCGGTCCCGAGGCCCGAGCCCGCGCGCCAGCTGTCGACCAGCCACGTGCGCGTCTTGTCCGGGGTGACCTGCTGGATGAAGTAGAAGGAGAGGCGCGAGTTCGACGGGTCCTTCTTGTTCTTCTTGAACGACAGGTACGTCGTGCCCTTCGCGGCCGCCGCCACCGACGTTTCCTCGGTCACCGACGCCCCCGATTCCTGCGCCCCCGCCGCCGACGGCAGCAGGCTCACCGCCACGGTTGCCACGCCCGCCGTCGCGATGGCCTTCAACCTTCGGCGCACAGTTCGGGATGTGCCTGAGTTCATGATCTGTTCCTCCCGTTGTACCGCCCCTGACGGAGCGGTGTCCGGCCTTCGACCGGGCCGGCAACACCGAGTTCACCAGCCCGGTCGGTTGTTCGGCAGGCCCCTTTCGCCACACCGAACAAAAGGGAAGTGGCCGGTCAGCGACCGCGAACGCTTGCCATGCAGTCGGATGGGTTCCTAACGTGGCCGCACGCACGGGGAGTTGTCCGCGTGCCGGGCGCAGGGAACTGTGCCGGGGGACGGGGGGACAGCGCGGTGGGGCGTCGAGAGAGACCGGTCGACCCGAACGCGGGACCGGTACAGCGCTTCGCGTACGAGCTGCGGAAGCTGCGGCGCGAGGCGGACGGCATCACCTATCGGGAAATGGCGCGGCGCGCACACTACTCGGTGACCTCGCTCTCCCAGGCGGCGGCCGGCGAGCAGTTCCCCTCGCTGGCGGTGACCCTGGGGTACGTCCGTGCCTGCGGCGGCGACCCGGTGGAGTGGGAGCGGCGCTGGCGCGCGGCGGAAGGGGAGACGGCCGTCCAGGTCCGCGAGGACGAGGACACCGAGCCGCCCTACCAGGGTCTCGCGCGGTTCGAGCCAGACGACCACGACCGGTTCTTCGGGCGCGGTGAACTCACCGCCGCTCTACGGCAGTCAGTGGCCGAACACCGCTTCACCGCCGTTTTCGGCCCGTCCGGCAGCGGCAAGTCCTCCCTGTTGCGTGCCGGGCTGATCCCGTCACTGCGGCGCGACGGCGGCAACGGTGACAGCGACCACAGCAGGGGCAGCGACGATGGCGGCGGCCTCCGACTGGCCGCCATCCGCGTCCTGGCCCCGGGGGAGCACCCTCTCACCACACACGCCGACGCGCTCCGGCCGCTCACGGACCCGCCCGGAACGGGGAGAGACACCCTCGTCGTGGTCGACCAGTTCGAGGAGATCTTCACACTCTGCCAGGACCCGGCCGAGCGCGCCGCGTTCATCGACCTGCTGCTCACAGCCCACCGCCCGGACAGCGGGTTGCGGGTCGTCATCGCGGTACGCGCCGACTTCTACAGCCGCTGCGCCGAACACCGCGGCCTCGCCCGAGCCCTGCGCGACACCAGCGTGCTCGTGGGTCCCATGAGCCCGGCCGAGTTGCGCGAGGCTGTCGTCAAGCCCGCCCAGGCGACCGGCCTGATCGTCGAACGCTCGCTCACCGCCCGCCTCGTCCGCGAGGTGGAGGGCCGCCCCGGCGGCCTGCCGTTGCTGTCGCATGTCCTGCGTGAGACCTGGCGCAGGCGTCGGGGACGGGCGCTGACCGAGGAGGCTTACCAGGCGGCGGGCGGGCTCGACGGCGCCATCGCGCAGACCGCCGAGGACATCTATACCGGGCTCTCGCCCGCACAGGCCGAGCTGGCCCGGCTTCTGCTGCTCCGACTGGTCGCGCCCGGCGAGGGCTCTCAGGACACCCGCCGCCCCGTCCCCCGCACCGAGCTCGACGTCGCCGCCCCCGACGACGTCGAACTCGTCCTCGACCGCCTGGCCCGTGCCCGCCTCCTCACTCTCGACGACGACACCGTCAGTCTTGCCCACGAGGCCCTGATCAGTGCCTGGTCCCGGCTCGGCGCCTGGATCGACGAGGACCGCGAACGCCTGCGTGCCCACCGTCACCTCACCGAGGCCGCCCGTGCCTGGGACGACCTCGGCCGCGACCCGGGCGCGCTGTACCGGGGGGCCCGCCTGGCCGCCGCCGGGGAGCACTTCCGGGGCACCTCCGGGCGCTCCGCCGCGCTCACCCCCCTCGAAGACGCCTTCCTGACCGCATCCCTCGCGGGCCGCACCCGGGAGCGCCGCCGCCGTCACGTCCTCGTCAGCGCCCTGTCCTGCCTGCTGGTCCTGGCTCTGGTCGCCGGTGCCATCGCCTGGCAGCAGAGCAGCACCAGCGATCGCCGGAGAGTCGAGGCGGAGGCCGGCCGCCTCGCCGCCGTCGCCGCCACCCTGCGTCTGACCGATCCGGAGCAGGCGGTGCGCCTCAGCATCGCCGCCTGGCGGCTCGCGAGGACCACGGAGACCCGGTCAGCTCTGCTCGGTTCCCTCGGGCAGAAGGAGCAGGACGTCTTCACCGTCCCCGCCGACACCGGCGCCGACAGCGTCGACAGCCACCTGAGCGCCGACGGCCGGACGGTCCTGTCGATCACACCGGACCGTATCGACACCTGGGACGTGCGCACCCACCGCCGCACCCGCACCCAGCCCGGGACCGGCGGGAGTCCGGACGACCAGGTGTGGATGGCGGTCAGTCAGGAAGGGCGCACACTTGCCCTGCTGGACGAAGAAGTCGTAAGGCTGTGGGATGTCCGTACGGCCCGCGCGACCGGCGGGCTCGCCGTGGAGTCGCCCACGGACGCGCAGTTCGGGCCGGGCGGGCACGTTCTCGTTGTGCAGAGCTGGGGACCGGACCTCGACGGTCCGATGGACCTACAGGCGTGGGACCTGCGCCAGCGGCGGCGGCTCCTGCGTCTGCCGATCGGGGAGTCCGAGACGGTTCAGGACACCGCCGTCAGCCCGGACGGCCGATGGCTGGCCGTCTGCACCGACGCACGGCCGCTGGAGATACGGAACCTTGGCGGCAGGGGCCGCAAGCTGCCGATGCCCTGGCTGGACCGTGCCGGGAAGCGCGACTGCCTCGCGGGCGAGTTCGCCTTCACCCCCGACAGCCGCGGTATCGCGCTCAGGAGCGACACCGGTATCCGTCTCTGGGACTTCGGTTCCGGCCGCGCCCGCGCTCAGCTCACGGCGGACGGCATCGAGGAATTCCGGTTCAGCGCCGACGGCCGTTTCCTCGTGGCGTCCACTCCTGACGAGATCCTGCTGTGGCGGGTGGCGGCGCCCGGCGCCCCTGTGTTCCGCTACACCCTGGTCAACGAGACTCCCTACCAACTCCGGCTGGACCTGGCCGAAGGCGCCATACGGTACATGTCGGGCGGCGGCGCGGTCGTCCGGTCGCTGAGGCTCGGGAGTGCGGTGACCGACCGCTGGCAGAACCGTGCGACAGACGACGCGAAGTGGAGCGGTGACGGCCGGACGCTGGCCACCGTTGACCGCACCGACGACCTGGCCGGGTATGAGCTGCGGGACACACACGGCAGCCTGGTGGCGAAGCTGCCGGGTGAGCCCTGCCCTCCGCCGGATCCCGACCGGAGAGGTCCGGGCGAACAGACGCTTGAGGACGGGGCCCTGGGGGAAGAGGTCGAGACGTCCGTGCGCCGACTGCAGGCCGCGGCGGTGCGTCTGCACAACTGCTCCGACGGCATGACGTTCAGCCCGGACGGCGGGTACTTCGCGTACGGACGGATCCGGCGGGACCACGACTCGAGTTCCTCTGAACATCAGTTGATCACTGTGTGGGACGTACGCGCCCGCCGCGTGCTCGCCACTGTCGACCTGGACAAGGGCGGTACGCCCGTGCCGGACGACGAAATGCCGCTCGGCGCCTCCGGAATCGCCCTCAGCGCTGACGGGCGCACCCTCGCCGTGTCCCGCGCCGCCGAGCGGGACGTGCTCGAACTGTGGGACGTACGCTCGGGAAAGCGTCTGCGCACTCTGCCCGGCTTCGCGGGCGAGGACCTGGTCGTGCGCCCGGACGGCGGAGTGATCGTGTCGGGGCAGGGCTCGGTCGCGGACCTGTCGTCCGGAAAGGTGACGCAGCGCGTATTGGGCGGGGACGATACGAACGCCCTGGCATTCAGTCCGGACGGCGCCCGTCTGGCGGTGGGCGACGGGCTGGGCCGGGTCACGATCTGGGACGGGGACCTCCGCGAACGCCTCGGCGTGCTGCCGGGTACGTACAACGAGTCCCGTCGCTCGGAGAACGAGGGAGTGGGCGCACTGGCCTTCTCGCCGGACGGCGAGACCCTGGCCGTCGCGGGTGACCTGGGCACGGTCCAGTTGTGGGACACCGACTCGCACCGGCTCCTCGGATCAGCCCTGTCCACGCCGGGCGACATGATCCGCTCGCTCGCGTTCGGCCCGGACGGTGGCACGCTGTACGGGGCGGGCGCGCACGTTCCGGTCCAGGCGTACGACATAGACCCCGACCGAGCCGCCTCCCGCCTCTGCGCACGGGTGGGCTCCGGCCTGTCCCCGGCGGACTGGCGGACGTACCTGCCGGGGATTCCTTACCGGGCGACCTGTTCATCGGCAACGTCCGGCCGGTCGGACGGAACGGCGGACGGTTACTGATGTTATTGCCGTGATGTCGTCAAGGTGAGGCCGGTTTCGGCGAGGCATCCGTTGATGAGGTTGCTGCGGTACCGGATCTGGCGGAGAC
The DNA here is from genome assembly GCF_055575575.1 of Streptomyces sp. NPDC034049. Lineage (NCBI taxonomy): Bacteria > Bacillati > Actinomycetota > Actinomycetes > Kitasatosporales > Streptomycetaceae > Streptomyces > Streptomyces sp. NPDC034049. The sequence continues at coordinate 22,296 of NZ_JBVISJ010000023.1, read as the reverse complement.
CGTGCCGAAGCACGCTCATGAGGTGGTCGGGGTCGGTGAGGGCGATGTTGGCCTGGCGGCGTTCTCACGTTGATTGGGTGTGTGACTGCCTGACGGCGCGTCGGGGCAGGGTGGGCTTGGGAGCCGGGCCTGTGGTCAGGCCGTGGTGGGTCGGTCGGCAGCGCCGGTGATCTGGTCCCAGATCGCGAAGCGGATGCTCATCTCGGCTCGGTGGGCGGCAGCGGTCATCAGGTGGAGGCGGGGCCGGAAGTGGGGCGAGATACCGCTGAACGCGGACAGGAACCGCTGCGCCCCTCCCGGCCCTTCATGTCTCCTGACGCGTCCGGATTGAGCGACGACTCACGGAGCGTCACAAATTTCCAGGGTCTGGCACAGCTTCTGACCGCGCCCTCGACGTGCCGTTGCCGCAGCACGGGAGGACCCTGGAACGCACGGTAGGGGAGCGGCACCACCTGCTACGAACAGCAGTGCACCACGGCCCCGATCCGCTCAACCGCCGGGTCTGTACGGTGAGCGGGTCTGTTCCGTAGTCGGTGGTGACGGTGAGTGCCCGCCTGTGATCATTCAGCGTGCATGATGCGAACACGCTTGTAGCAACGGTGTTTTCGGGGTTGTCGGCGTTGGTCATCGAGGATGTGGCCGACGGTGGCGAGACAGTCCGGGTTACGGCTCGGACCCGGGAGGTTCCCGTTCCCTGTCCGGTGTGCGGGGTGGTGACGGAGAGGGTCCACGGGTATCACGGCCGGACGGTGCGGGATGTACCCGTCGACGGCCGGCAGGTCGTGGTCCGGGTGAGGATACGACGGCTGGTCTGTCCGGTGCTGGGCTGCACGCGGCAGACCTTCCGAGAGCAGGTCCCCGGGCTCCTGGAGCGCCATCAGCGCCGCACCACACGTCTGACCGGCCAGCTCTGCGAGCTGGTCAAGGAGTTATGCGGCCGGGCGTCCGCCCGGCTTGCCCGATCGCTGGCCGTGCCCGTGTCGTGCGCCTCCGCCCTGCGGCTGCTGCGGCGGGTGCCTGTGCCAAAGGTGTGCGGATCCCGCGGGTGATGGGGGTCGACGACTTCGCCCTGCGGCGTCGGCACAGCTACGCCACGATCATCATCAACGCCGAGACCGGTGAGCGGATCAAGGTACTGCCCGGCCGCGAAGCCGCCACTCTGGAAGCCTGGCTGCGCGGACATCCGGGCATCGAGGCCGTGTGCCGGGACGGATCGGCCACCTACGCCGGGGCGGTCCGCCGAGCCCTGCCCGACGCGGTACAGATCAGCGACAGCTGGCACGTGTGGCACAACCTCGCCGAGGCCGTCCGCAAAGAAGTCGCCGCGCACAGCACCTGCTGGGCGAAAGCGGGCCGGCCCCCGGCCGAGGGGAGACAGGCCGCCACCACCCGCGAGCGCTGGCAGCAGGTCCACGCCCTGCGCGAGCGCGGAGTCGGACTTCTGGAGTGCGCGCGCCGCCTGAACCTGGCTCTCAACACCGTCAAGCGCTACGACCGCGTCGCTGAGCCCGAGCGCCTCATCCGCGCCCCTAAGCACCGGCCCACCCTCGTGTCCCTCGCGATCACCTGCGCCGACGCCGGCTGGATAACCCGGCTGTCCCCGTCACCCATCTCCTCCGGGAGATCAGGGAACTGGGCTACACCGGCAGCTCGAACCTGCTCGTCCGCTACATCAACCAGGGCCGCGTCGAGGCCGACCGGCCCGCACTCTCGCCCCGGCGCCTCGCCCGCTACCTGCTCACCCGCCCCGACCGCCTCAAGGACCACCAGCGGGAACGCATCGAGGCCGTCCGCACCGCCTGCCACGAGATGACCGCTCTGGCCGACCTCATCCACCACTTCGCCGTGCTGCTGGATCCCGAACCACGGCAATGCCACCCTGCTGAGCACCTGGATCACCTGGGCCCAGGCCGTGGACCTGCCCCACCTGCACGCCTTCACCCGGGGCCTCGAGAAGGACCGCGCCGCAGTCGACGCCGCCCTCACCCCGCCGCACCACAACGGCGGCACCGAAGGCGTCAACAACAAAACCAAGCTGATCAAGCGCCAGATGTACGGCCGCGCGAGGCTTCCCCCTCCTGCGCCACCGCATCCTCCTGGGCTGACCACACCCTCCGTCACCACCGACTACGGAACAGGCCCAATCTAACGGCGGATCCGACGATCACGGGACAGACGTCAAGTGACCGAAACCGCCGTGGAGTTGGAGACCGTGGAGCCTGCCGAGAGTGTCCGGTCCGGGCTGCCGGTCCTGGCATGACGGCGGATCGCCACGTACAGATCGACCTTGGAGTTCGGCAGCACTCGGGCCCCCTCGTCGTGCAGAGCACAACCATGGTCCCGAGGCAAGCACCTGGGCGTTCTAGAAACTCAGCGACATCACTCTCCCGTGGAACCAGGCGTTCGCACCGCTGAGCAACAGACGTTCTCGAAACTCACCTACAAAGCCAGGCAGCCGGATCTGGCGAGGGTGTTACTTCGACTCCAGTCGTCCCAGCCGGTGGGAGTCACCAGCGAGCGCGGCTTGCGTCGTTTCCCAGCCGGTGTGGTCGATGCCGGTGACGTGGCGGAGGTAGGCGAGGGTGACTTGCCGGACGAGGGCGACGCGGCCGGGATGTTCGTCGGTGGTTTCTGCTGCCGCGTAGCCCGTGATGCCGCCGAGGGAGTGCTGGCCGCCGTAGACCGTCAGCAGGCTCTTGCCGCTGGGGCTCAGGGTGTACGGGTCGGTCGTCCAGGACGGTCCCCGGGTGGAGAGCGGGAGTTCGTCCTTGTCCCCGGCGACGACGAGTCCGGGCGCGGTGATGTGGGAGAAGTCCTGGCCGAGCAGCCAGGGAGCGCTCTCGAGGGCGAAGGGGGTCAATTCGTCGCCGCCCTTGCCGGCGGTGGCCAGCTGGACGCTGGCCATGACCCGGCGGTCGGACATGTCCTGCGCGATACCTGTCGTCGGGTCCGTGACACGCAGGCCCACGAGGACACCCGCGGTCTGACCGCCGAAGGAATGCCCCGCCGCGACGATGCGGCTGCGGTCCACTCGGCCGACCAGGGCGGGTACGGACGCCTCCAGGTGCTCCAGTTCGTCGAGGATCTGCTTCATGTCTTGCACGCGGTAGCGCCACATGTGGGGCTTGCGGGGATCGTCGGCGGGGATACCGAAGCGCTTGGAGTCGAGGTGCGTGGCCTGGATCACTACGAAACCATGGGACGCCCAGTGGTCGACCAGCGGCGCGTAGCCATCCAGATGCGAACCGAATCCGTGCGCGAACAGCACGATCGGCAGATTCGTACCAGTGACCGGTGCGGAAACGCGTACGGGCAGGTCCTCGCCGCGATACGGCGCGGGAAGCACGACCGGCTTGACCGATACGGTCGGGGTGAACGGGGGGTCCGTGAGGCCGGTCATCTGGCTCGCGGTCATTCTCGCGTACTCCTTCGTTCGGGCCTTCGTACGCCAGGAGACGAACCGGAGAGACCCGCGGTGAGGCGCACGTCGGTTACGCTAAAACCTGACGTCGACGTCAGAGGCAAGTCGCGTGACGGAAGTCGCACAGGAGACGAGATGCGCGTCGGAGAACTCGCCGCCCGGACCGGCGTCAGTGTCCGGGCCTTGCGCTACTACGAGGAGCAGAACCTGCTCAGCGCCGAGCGCAGTTCCAGCGGCCAGCGCCACTACCCCGAGAGCGCGGTCGACCGGGTCCAGCTCATCCAGCAGCTGTACGCCGCCGGGCTGTCCAGCAAGACCATCGCCGAGCTCCTGCCGTGCGTCATCGACGGCCGTGCCACACCCGCCCTGATCGAGCGGCTGGCGACGGAGCGCGGTCATGTCGACCAGCGCATCACCGATCTCCTGCACGCCCGGGACCGGCTCGACTCGGTCATCACCGTCGCCACCGGCAACATGCTCACGGGCATGTCCTGCCGACGGAAGGCCGGAGTCCACGTCCAGCGCTGACGGACGATGAGGGGCGTCGATTCGGCAGCGAGTCGTGCGTCGGCGCGACGGACGTCCCCGCGGCGCCGTCCGCGCAGGCGGCAGCCCGCGATGCGTCCTAGACGGGTTATACGCGGACCCCTACGTATCCTCGGGCTGCGGGCTCCGGCGCTTTGATCCCCTACACCACCTCGCGGGACGCCATCGTCTGGAGCGTGGCCTTCTGGGTGGGTGCTTGCGATGGTGCGCGACGGCCGCAGTCCGGCCCGCTCCGTCCTGCACGCACTGGACCACGAGGAAGTACCGGCGAGCGCTGTGCTGGACCCTTCCGGCGTCTCCTTCTGCGACTCAGCCGGGCTGAACGTGCTGCTCGATGCCCGGCGGCAGGCGGAGGCGAGCGGATCCTTGAGGTGACCGGGGTGCCTCAGCTTCTGCCGGTCCACGGCACCGTCACCGGCGCAGAAGCCGTGTTCGGCCGCTGAGACCCGCCCCCCGATGCGGCTTCAGTGCGGGCTGTCGTAAGAGGTGAAGACTTCCGGAAAGAAGGTAGGGGCAAGTAGCTGAGGGTGATGCTCTGGGTTCAGCTCTCCGGGGTGGTGTTCTCTGTCTCTTCGTCCTCGCCGAGCTCGGGCCAGTGGCCAAACGGCGCGGCGGGCTGCTCGGGAGTGGCGCCGAGTACGCCAGGCCCCTTCGTGCGGTGCGGTGGCAGCGGGATCACGCGTCCTCCCCTTCGTGTCGGGCCTGCGCCAGCAGCGCCGCTCACGACGTCGTCTCTCCCGTCCTCGCTCTGTTCAACGCAAAGAGGCGGGCGAGGGGTGACGTCGCCGCGGGCTACCGGGGTAGCTTGCCGGCATGTCCGACACGATGCGGAAGAAGGGCGCAGGCGCGGCTGGGTGACGGCGAGCCGTCCGAGGAGCAGGTGCGGCACGCGGTTATGGCGTTCCGCATCGGCGGTGCGCGGGCGACGATGGCCGCGGGTGGAGGCGCCATCTTGGGGGCGGCGGTCGGCTCGGGCGTATCGCCGGTGCCTCTGGGGCTGCCGCAGCGGTTCGTCGCGGCGTTGTCCACACACCGGTTGCTGCTGTTCGGCGTTGGCGGGTTCTTCGTCGCTGGCCCGAAGGAGCTGTTGGTCGGTGCGCCGTTCGAGCGGATCACCGCGGTCATCGAGTTGGCTGACGCCCCCGGTGGATACCCGGCCGGTCGACAGCTCTGATGAAACGGCGCCGGCAACACGTTGCGACAAGCTCGCCATCGCCTTCCAGGCCGCACTTCACCTCGCCGCCATCCTCATCTGGACACGACGATGGCCAGGAAAGCAGAAGCTAGCCCGGGATGGGCGGGCACTCGAGGACCTCGATCGAGTTCCCGGGAAGCAGAGCGATATGGGGGTGGTCGCTGAAGAGCCGGGCCGCGTCCTCGTGCGACTTGGCCTCCACGATCGCGTATCCGGTCTTCGAATCAGTGAAGTCCTCGACACCCTTGGCCGTCACCGCCTTCTTGCGAAACAGTGGCGAGCCGGGATCGACGAGCGCAGTGGGCCTGACGTCGCAGGTCCCTGCGGCGCCCGCCCACCCCATGGTGTTCTCCTACGGACTCAAGAGCTCTTACGGGCCGCCGGTACGCGCCAAGCGCGGTCCGGCCACCTACGGAAGTGCTCGACGCACAGCAGCCCAAGATTCGCTGCCGCGCCTGCACCGGCTATGGCTGCAGCAGGCGCCAGAAGGCCGGAAAGCGCGTAACAGCCGAGCCATGCCCCGAGGAACGCCCCGCAGACCGCGGCGACCAACCCAGCGCGCCGGATCTGGGATGAGCGCTCGTTACGGGTCCAGGCCAGGTAGGCGCCGAGGCCTACCATCAGGCCCGTCCCGGGCACGATCACGCTCGCGCTGGCCACGAAGTCATCGGGGCCTACCGTCCAGATCAGCAGAACCCCCAGCAGCCATCCGCCAAGACCGAGCGGGACGACGGTCACGGTCCGTACCCAGACGCTCGCGCGGGGACCGAAGCCACCGCGCCTGCGCGACCAGTGTGCGATCACGGCGAGCAGAGCGAGGCCGAGGGTTGTGCCGGCCAGGGTGACTCCGATCAGCAGTTTGGCCACCGTGGACATGCTCCACGGAACGGCTTCGAAGTTGACGGGCCGCAGGTCGAACTGGGACCTGTCCACCTTGCCGGTGTCGAAGAAGGTGGTCAGTAGACGCTTGCCGGCTTCGGGACGGTGCTCCCAGAAGTCGGCGGTGTGGCCCAACCCGGGAAGGATTACCTGTTGTCCCCGGGACAGGGCAGGCAGCAGTTCGTCGGTGGCCAGCTGCGCCGGGGTGGAGAAGTCGACCTCACCGCTGACGAGGAGGGTTTCGACGTCACTGGGCCGCATCTCACGATACTTGGCGTTGTCGGGGCTGTCCGGCCATACCGTGGACAGACCGGACTCGCCGGCCCACAGGAAGTCGGTTGAGGCGTTGCCCAGGGTCGAGCCCGGATCGCCACCACTGTCGTAGTAGCGCTGTGCTGCTGGTCCATCGATCATGGCGAAGGAAGCGAACTCGCCCCAGACGATGGAATCCGGCAGTGTGAGGTCGCCGAGGACGGACATGGCCCACAAGGCGCCGGTGTCCCGGCTGAGGTAGGCGTCGATGACGGTCGGAGCGTTGTTCGGTGCCGAGGCCGGACCGTTGTGATGCATGGCGTACTGGCTCAGGACCCGGACGTTGGTGTCCTTGATGCGGAAGGGCCCCCAGCGTTCAGGGATCTCGTCGGCGGTCTTCCGGATCGATTCGGCGAGGTCGGATGTACGCGCGGCGCAGGCGTCGTCGTCGTCGCACAGCCGTGTGTACTGGGCGAACTGCGCATCGGTGATGCGCGGGTCCCAGAGGAAGTGACCGGGAGTATTGACCGACACCATCGCGGAGCGGTGCAGCACCGCCGGGTGCCGCCAGGAGTAGATCATGGCGGTGCGTGTTCCAGCACTGGAGCTGAGGAGGTTGATCTGTGAGTAGCCCAGGGCGGTACGGGCCGCTTCCAGGTCCTCCACCCGCTGGAGAGCGGAGTAGCCGGTGAGGTCGATCCCGTCGTCGGTGAGGCGGTCCGCACACAGTTCGAACGCTTTGGTGGCGGCGGGCAGTGTCCTCGGTCCCGCGATTCCGTCGGCGGACTGCATGACCGCGGTGACCTCGGGGCAGTCCAGACGGCGCGATCCATCGATGCCCCGGTAACCGACCAGGACCACATCGTGTCTGCCGGTGAGCCGGCTTGCCTGCGGGAAGTCCATGTTCGTTCTACCGGGGCCGCCGCCCAGTCGGAAGATCGGTTCAGCGGGGTCGGCGGACGTGGCCCGGACGCGGGTGACTGGAAGTGCTATCAGTTCGGACTTGGGGTCGCGCCGGTCCTCCGGGACGGCGAGTGTGCCGCAGTCGGCGGCGACGGTTCCGGCTTCGGTGTCGTAGTCGCAGGGCCGCATGGTGAGTGACCCGGAGGCGGCCCCCTCGGGTACGGACAGGAGATGTTCTGGCCGCAGCGCCAAGTAGCAGAGCGACGCCAGGAGTCCGCCGGTGACCACGAAGGCGAGCAGGCGCCGCCAGGACGCGAGACGTGTCATTCCGTTTCCGTATAAGTGTGTGCGGGCCCGAGCTTTCCCCATGGGGAGGTGCGACGGGCACCGGCGCGTGGGGTGTCTCGGGTCTTCGGGCCGTCGGGGAGCCATGTCAGCCTCGCTCCCACAGCGGCAACCGGAACATGGCGTAGGTGAACTTGCCGCTAATACGTCCTGCGGTGTCGAAGTGGAACACGTCCACGCCGTGCCATTGCATACGGCCGCCGTAGCGTGCACGGGCGAACAGGCGCAGCGGCAACGGCACATGACGGCCGGACTCTCCGCTCATGTCGAGCCGGCAGGCCCAGCGGATCGTGGCGCGGCGGTTCGGCTCGTCGATGATCTTGTCGTACACGGCGAAGTGCATGGCGCCGTAGCGCCCCGCGAAGTGCGGTTCGAATTCCTTGCGGATCGCCGCGATGCCACGTCGCTCCGGGGGGTGACCGGGCAGGTACACGGCGTCGTCGGTGAAGAAGGACATGACCTTGTCGAGATCGGGGCTCGGCTCGTTGAAGGCGGCAACGAAGTCGTCAATGGTCTGGCTGAGGTCGGTCGGGGTGGCGGAGATGGTCTTTCACTCCCGGAGCGCGATGGGGCTGGTGGATGTCGGGACATTAACAGAACACCCGTCCGTTAACAAGAGATGGGTGTTCTGTTAGCTCTGGACTAGGATGAACGGTCATGTCAGCGCCATTCCAGCGGGCTCGACGCCCTGATCAGAAGGAGCAGCGCCGTGAGGCCATCCTCACCGTTGCTCGGGAGCTCGCCGAGCGTTCCGGCGTGGCCAGGGTCAGCCTGCAGGACATCGCCACCGCGGTCGGACTCGCCAAGTCCAACGTGTTGCGCTACTTCGGTACGCGTGAGGAGATCTACCTGCATCTGCTGATGAGCGCGGGAGCCGAGTGGGCGAGCGCGGTAAGTGCCCGGTTGCAGGAGGTGAGTGGGACGGAGGCGACGGCGGGCGTTCTCGCGGATGCCTTCGTGGACCGGCCGCTCTACTGCGATTTGACCACGCACGCGGAGACGATGCTCGAGCACAATGTGTCCGTGGAGGTGCTGAAGGTCTTCAAGAGGTGGGCCATCGACACCTACTGGGCGATCGGCCAGCGCATCTCCGTCGCCTGCCCGGAGCTGACTCCTGCCGATGGTGCTGCCCTGGTGATGACAGCCAGTGCTTTCGTGGCGAAGCTGTTTCCCATCACCCGCCCGCCTGAGGCGCTGCGTGAACTGTACGCGCGCGAGCCGGAAATCGCGGGGGCGTTCCCGCCGTTCCGCCCGACACTGAAGCGCATGGTGGCGGCCACCGCAGCTGGCCTGCCTCTGGTGCGTTAGTACTGCAACGGTGCTTGGTCTGATTGCTGGGCAGTTTTCAGGGGCTGTGTCCGCGTCGTTCGTAGTGGCTGATGCGGGCTTGGTGCCGGCGTCGTCAGCGCCATGTCGACCATTGCAGATTTCCGTTTCACGCTGGCCCAGCTGCTGGCGCCCCTCGATGCCACCGCCCGCCTGATCGGCATGCGTCTTGCCGAGCCGCTGGTCCTGCACGGCGCCCGCACCGTCTCCGACGGAACCTCGCCGTGCACGCCAAGCGCTACCGCGAGCTTCTCGGCTCCACCCGACGGGCCGCCTGAGCGTCGCGCACAAGGCGGTCCAAGCCGGAGTCGTAGGTGGTGACTCCGGCCCGGAACTCTTTCGACTGTACGGGCGCGTGGCTACTCGTCCTCGACGTCGCTGTTCGGGTCGCGCCGCTGCCGCAGGCCCGGCGTCGACGGCCGGGGTGAAGGCGTAGCCGCCCAAGAAGTTGATGTGGTCGTACTGGAGCGGGGAGAGCCGGGCGAGGAGTTGTCGGTGACGGGAAAGCCGTCGGCGGCCAGCTCCTTGACGGCGGCGTCGATGTAGAGGCTGGCCAGGGCGACTTCTTACGGCCCCACCGTGGCGATTCCAGCGGGCCCCGAAATGTGAAGCCCGCTTCGAGGAGTCCTGCCCTCGGCCCCGCCCGTGACCGGCCCGGAGGGCCAAGTAGGACCCGGAGTTTCCCCGTGATCTCGGACACGTGATCGTTATACCGAGAGGGTGTGCTGGTGTCGCTGCCTGGTTTCAGCCGGGGTGAGGTAGCCGAAAGTCCGGTGCTTGCGCAGGCGGCGGTCGCAGAAGGTCTCGATGAAGGAGAAGACCTCGGCGCGGGCGGTGGCCCGGTTGGGCCAGGTGCGGGTGCCGATCTCCTCTTTGAGCAGGGCCCAGAAGCCTTCCGCGGCGGCGTTGTCGAAGCATGATCCGGTGCGTCCGCAGCTCTGCCACAGCCCCAACTTCCCTATTTGGTACCGGAGCTGGGTCGACGTGTATTCCCTGCCGGATCCTGCCGGTCAGCTCGGCGTCCTGGCGGACGCGTTCGCATGGCTCTTTCTCCGCGCGCCGCCACCGGTAGTAGGTGGAGGAGGGGATGTGCAGCTCCCGGAGTACGGGCTCGACCCCCAGGTGCGGGTGCTCGGTAAGGAGCGCCGTCACCTGGGCCGGGTCGGGTCGAGCTGCGCGGCGAAAAAAGCCGAGGCCGTCCGCAGGACCTCATTCGCCCGGCGCAGCTCCCGCACCTCGCGCCGCAGCTGGGCGAGCTCTTCCTTCTCCTGGGTGGTGAGCAGGTCGTCCCGCTCACTGGCGTCGGCCTCGGCCTGCCGGATCCAGCCCCGCAGGGCCTCATGATGCACACCGAGTTCCTCGGCCGTACGACGGATCACGGGCTTCGGCTCGGCGGTCCAGTACATCCGCACCGCACGCTCACGCAACTCCAGCGGGTGTTTTCTCGGGGCAGGCATCGTCTGGGCTCCTCTCATGAAACCCATCTGACCCTCTGTCAACGCTCTCCACATCTCGGGGGAAGCTCAGTCGGTTCTTGGGTTCTGGCACAGCTTCCGTGCAGCATGTGGCCGGAGTGTCCGTGCGCACGGGAGTGCCCGAGGCTTCCGAGTCGACAGCCGACGCAGGCTGACCGTCGGGGATCGGAGTTTGGCAGTAGTGGCAGCCAGCCTGCCCGAGGTGCTTTGCGCGTTACAGTCCGGCCGCCTGGACCAGGGACGCCCTCTCGCCTTCGTCCAGATGAAGGCCAGCCAGCAGTTCGTCGTCGGCAAGCAGACGTCGCACCCATGCCGCGTTGGCAACGAATGCCTCTCGGCACAGGGCCCGTTCAGGGTGGTCTTTCTCAGGGCCGCTGACCGCCAGGTCCCACGCGTTGTCGGGATCGGTCGGTGCGGACAGGGCGGCGGCTAGGAGCACGAGCCCGAACAACTCGTTCCGGCGTGGGATCGATGGATCGGCAGTCAGTCTCAGCAGGTACGGGACGACCGCCGGCATTGTGGCACTGATGGCCATTGGTCCTGACATCACAAGCCAGTCCAGTGCTCGGTCGGCCATCTCAGCCGCGTCGGGATCGAGCAGCCCGCGTAGGACGACCGGGACATCGACCGGGCAGCCAGGAATGGACAACCACTCCACGTCCTCGCACCCTTCCAGTGCCGGATGCGGAAAAGCCTCATGCCTCAGGTGCGGGTAGGCCGCCGTCAGAGCTGCTGTCGCAGTCACTGCTGCGGCCTCGTGATCCACCTTGCACACCAGCGTGCCTCCCATCCGCCCGTCGGCGCCGTACCAGCGAACATCGACCGCGTCGACGCCACGAGTCTATCCACGTGCCACCTTCACGACCTTGAGAACCCGACCCTACCCACCAGCGCATTTGCGTTCAGAGCACGGAAGTTGAGCCAGAGCCCGAGAACGGAAGTCGTTCGTCGACGGTTTCGAAAGTCACCGCGTGGGCCGGTTCCTTGATCAATGTCGACGAGTTCGGGAGTCACTCACGGCTCGATGGGTGGTTTGTGTGACCTCCCGTGAGTAGTTGAGGTACAGGAAATCCTGGCGAGATTGATCTTGGTCGGAACGACTGGCCGAGGAAACGCGGCCGGGTGTCCCGCACGAGCGACTACGACTCCGCGGTCAGAGCTCGCCGCGGCGTGCGAGCTGCTTCAACGCGTTCTCACGGATGATCTCGTTCTCGTCGTCGCGCAAGCCCTCGATGGCTTCCCGGGCCTCCGGGCCGGGAATGGCGCCGAGAGCCCAGATCGCCTTCACCGCGAGGGCCCGGAACTCGTCGAAGTCCAGGTACCCGGGAACCCAGCGAGTCGCCAAGACCATTGTCGGCACGGTATTGGGCGAGCGGAGCTTGCCCAGCATGGACACGATGTCCTCGTGCTTCCAATGCCAATCGGCAGGGAACAGCTCGGTCAACGGCGCCAGGAACTCCTCGCCCGAGGCGCCGGCGGAGGCCGCGACGATCAACGCCATCTCGACGTCGTCGGCGTCCCGGCGCTCCATGGCGTCCCGGAGCAGCCGGAGCGCCAGGGCCCCTCCGTCGGACTCGCCGAAGTGGGCGAGCACCTCGTCGATCGTGCACGTCCGGCCTTTACCTGGTACGAACACCAGGCCCATGACCAGATCCCGCTCCTCAGGGGTCATCGCCTGACCACCTCCCATGCGTTGAACGTCCCAGCTCTTGGGTGGACCGTAGCGAGATCATTCTCAGCGGTGCCTCCCGAACTCGTGACATCGGCCTGGCCGCCAGCAGGGCGCCTTCTGAGCTCATCGACAAACGACTCCCGTTCTCGCGAACAGAGCCACCGGTGCGGCCGGCGGCGCAGGAGTGGTGCGCGTCGGGTGGAGTCGACGCAGTGGAGCGGGCCGGTTGAGGGCGTCGCGTTTCTCCTTGACCTGAGCCGAGGTCAAGGAGAAACGCGACGGGGTGCGCCCGGGGCTGGTCTAGAGCCAGGTGCGGCAGACGGTGATGACGGCGTCGTATGCCGCCGGCGATGCGGGCCCAGGGGGCGTCACCCGCGAAGCCGAGCAGCGTCAGCAGTACCGGCCCCGCTCGGCTGGCCCCTCCCACAGCAGCCCGTTGGCGGCGGCCCCCCCTGCAGTTCCATCACCGCCACCGTCATCGCATCCGCCTGCACCCGCAGCGCACCGATCTCGGCCTGCAACCGGCAGCCACCGTTCAACGCTCATTCGATTCAGGTACTGCGCAGCTGGGTGACCGTGACGACGGCGTGCCGGGTCGTCCCGGCCAGGACCTCAACCACCAGTCAGGAGCGGTGGTGGTGTATGCCTCCCCCGCTCCGGTGCGTGCGCTTCGCAGCGGGCCGCCGGCGGCGAAGTGCACGGCGACCTGGGCGGCGAGCGGCGTCTTCACGGATGCCAACCTGAGCCGGCTACGGAAGGAGAACGCCGACCTGTGCCGCACTCTCGCTCTGTACGAGGAGACCATCCGCCAGCTGGCCCTCGAAAACGACGCCCTGCGCAGCGGCGGCACCGTTCTTCCACTGCCCAACCGCAGCACGCCCGCGCCACCCGGGCCGTCCTGAATCCGACCCCCCCCGGAGGCGTCTGGCGTGCGAAAGGACGCTGGGCGTGGCGCGCAGCCGACTACCGATGATGGGGAGTTCATCAAGGAGTGCGTGCCGACGCCGTGCTCGTTCCCGCCCGGGTCGCATCCGCGCCCCAGCTGGCCAGCAGTCGTAGAGCCTCCGCGGACGGGGAGTTCGGTTCGGCGTGGTAGGTCACCAGCATCTGCTCGTGGGCGTCGGCCTGGTGGAACGACTCGAGGCGGAGGTCGAGTTCGCCGACGAGCGGGTGGTGCAGGCGCTGGATACCGTGGCACTTCTCCTTGACGTCGTGGGCGGCCCACAGCCGCCGGAACTCCTCGCTCTTCACGGAGAGTTCGCCCACCAGCGCGGACAGCCGGGGGTCGCCTGGATGGGAGCCGGCGTCCATGCGCAGCTGAGAGACGACGTCGCTGGCTTTGTGCTCCCAGTCCACGAACAGGTCGCGGTACTCGGGCCTCAGGAACACCAGCCGCGCCCAGTTCTGCTCCCTCGCCGGCAGCTCGGCCCAGTCGCCGAAGACCGCCGCGGCCATCCGGTTCCAGACGAGGATGTCCGAGCGCCGCCCCACGAGGATCGCCGGAACACCGTCCATGCTGTCCAGCAGCGTCCGCAGGGAGCCCCGCACCTGCTGGGCGCGGCCGGCCGGCTTCTTCTTCTGTTTCGGCTTCGCCAGGTGTGTGAGGTGGGCGTGCTCGGCGTCGCTCAGCCGGAGCGCGCGGGCGATGGCGTCGAGGACCTCCGCCGACACGTGCCGCCCGTTGCCCTGCTCCAGCCGCGTGTAGTACGCCACCGACACCCCGGCCAGCTGCGCCAGCTCCTCGCGCCGCAGCCCCGGCACCCGCCGGTACCGCCCGTAGTCCGGCAGCCCCACGTCCTCCGGCTTCAGCCTGGCCCGCCGGGTGCGGAGGAACTCACTGAGCTCGGCACGCGGGTCCAGAGCGCCGGCGGCGGGCTCGTGCACCGGTTCGGGGTATTCGTCCATGCCTCGAGTATCCACGGTCGGACGCACACCTTCCTGACCCAACCAGTGGTAGGCACCGCGCACGTACGCAAAGCCGTGACCTGGGTGGATGCCGGATCGTCCAGCACGCTGGCCACTGTGCCCGGCTGGAAGACGGCCGGGGCGTGGCCTGGATCAGGAATGGAGTACATCTCATGAGCGCAACACAGGGGATCGAGTCGAGGGCGCACCAGAGCGAGACGGCTGCGGAGGTGGTGGGCCGCCTTCGTGCGACGTTCAACACCGGTGTCACCCGCCCATTGGACTGGCGCGTCGACCAGCTGCGGCGGCTGCGGGCCCTGCTGGTGGAGAACGAGAAGGAGCTGCTCGATGCGCTCTGGGCGGATCTGAGGAAGAACGCCGCCGAGGCGAAGACGCAGGAGATCGACTTCACCGTCGCCGACATCGACGAGGCACTGGCGAGTCTCGAGAGCTGGCTTGAGCCCCGCCCGGTGGAGGTTCCCGCCCACTTCGGTCCCACGACCACGGCGTACACCACGTACGACCCGCTCGGGGTCGTCCTGGTGATCGCTCCGTGGAATTTCCCGCTGCACCTTCTCATCGACCCCATCATCGGCGCGCTGGCCGCCGGGAACACCGTGGTGGCCAAGCCGAGCGAGATCTCGGTGCACACCTCGGCGGTCGCTTCACGCCTCCTGCGAGAGTACTTCGACGCCGACGTGCTCACCGTGGTCGAGGGAGGTGCCGAGGAGACCACGGCCCTGCTGGCACAGCGTTTCGACCACATCTTCTACACCGGTAACGGCGCGGTCGGCCGGATCGTCATGGCCGCGGCCGCCAAGAACCTCACCCCTGTCACCCTCGAACTCGGAGGCAAGTCACCGGTCTTCGTGGCTCCCGACGCCGACGTGGACGAGACCGCGAAGCGGCTGGTCGGCGCCAAGTTCGGCAACGCAGGCCAGCAGTGCATAGCCCCCGACTACGTCCTGGCCGATCCTGCCGCCGCCGCCGCACTGGTCCCCGCCCTGCGCGCGGCGGTCGAGGCCCAGTTCGGGACCACTCCGCAGACTTCGGCCGGCTTCGGCCGGATCATCAACGAGCGGCACTTCGACCGGCTCACGCGTCTGCTGGACTCCGGCCGGGTGGCGGTGGGAGGCCAGCACGACCGTGACGACCTGTTCATCGCACCGACCGTACTCACCGATCTCGACCCCGCGTCACCGGTCATGCAGGAGGAGATCTTCGGCCCGATCCTCCCCGTCGTGGAAGTCGAAGACCTCGATGCCGCCATCGCCTTCATCAACGAACGCGACAAGCCCCTCGCGCTCTACGCCTTCACCGAGTCCGAGGCAACCAAGGCGCGCCTGGTGAACGAGACGTCCTCCGGCGGCGTCGCCTGGGGTCAGCCGGTGATGCAACTGCTCATGACCGGCCTGCCCTTCGGAGGCGTCGGCGAAAGCGGCATGGGCCGCTACCACGGCCGGTACACCCTCGAGACGTTCAGCCACCTCAAGGCCGTCGCGGACGTGCCGCTCAGCTAAGCCCGCGCCTTCGTGAAGCAGGCTGCCCAATTGGTGATCGACAAGCAGAAAGCGCCTCTGACCAGCGGCATGAGGATCACTGAGATCTCTGCTTCGCCGATCACCAGTTCCCCGACACCCCGCCAGGCCCATGCCGACGCCTGCCTCTTTCACCCGACCCATTCTTCGAAGGAAGCTGCTATGACTACCGCGTTCGACCCGATCGACCTGGGCGGCAAGACGCTCGCCAACCGCATCGCTATGGCACCGATGACCCGCAGCCGCGCCGACGCTCCCACAGCCACGGCGACGGAGCTGATGGCCACCTATTACGCCCAGCGCGCGAGCGCCGGCCTGATCATCACCGAGGGCATCCAGCCGTCGGCCGGCGGCCAGGGCTACACCAACACCCCCGGCCTGCACTCCGCCCAGCAGGTCGACGCCTGGCGGAAGGTGACCGAAGCCGTCCACGCCCAGGGAGGCACGATCTTCGCGCAGCTGATGCACACCGGCCGGATCAGCCACCCCAGCCTGCTGCCCGACCAACTCATCCCCGTCGCCCCTTCCCCCGTCGCGGCGGCGGGCCAGGTATTCACCTACCAAGGCCCCCAGGACTACGTCACGCCGAAGGAACTGGATCAGGACGACATCACCCGGACGATCGCCGACTACGTCGACGCCGCACGCAACGCGATCGCCGCCGGTTTCGACGGCGTGGAGATCCACGGGGCGAACGGCTACCTGATCCACCAGTTCCTCGCCCCCAACACCAATCTGCGCACCGACAGCTGGGGAGGTGGCGCCGCGGCCCGGGCCCGCTTCGGTATCGAGGTCGCCACGGCCGTCGCGGAGGCGATCGGCGGCCACCGGACCGGCTTCCGCATCTCTCCCGGCAACCCCTACAACGACATCGCCGAGACCGACCCGGCAGACGTGCTGGAGACCTACACCACCCTGATCGCCGCTCTCGGCCGGCTGGATCTCGCCTACCTGCACCTGGTCGAGAGCCCGGACCGCGACCTGACCGCCCGGCTGCGCAAGGACTGGCCGACGGCGTTGATCCTCAACCCCTTCACCCACCCCGAGACCACCGGCCCCGGCGCTCTCGGCCACATCGTGGACGGCACCGCGGACATCATCGCCTTCGGCGCACTGTTCCTGGCCAACCCCGACCTGCCCGCCCGCCTCGCAGCCGGCGGCCCCTACAACACCCCCGACGCGGCCACCTTCTACGGCGGCGACCACCGCGGCTACACCGACTACCCGACGCTGCCCGCCGACAGCGCGTGACCTGAAAAGAAGTCATCGCCGGCGAGTGCGGAGGCAAGACGCGGCGTGTCAGGCCACCGAAGTCCCTCTGGTCCTGACCCATGTGCCTGGTGACCACTCGCCGCCTGCCACATCCAGCGGATCACCTTGGAGAACCAGCAGCTGAGAGAAGAGCTTGAGGCGGCGACGGGCGGCGCTCGCGGCGCGGGTGATCCCGGACACGGCGCCCTGCGCATCGCCGCGCAGGGCAGCATCGAAAGCTTGGGGGACGCGTTCGCTACCCCGTCGGGGTGCGGCTGGCAGAACCGACGCCGCCACTGATCCAGGGCCCTTCACACCGGAGGGCCCTGACCCATGCCCGCGATGGACAACGGACAGAACGAAAGCCCATCCATAACTTCGGCTCGCCGGCCCAGCCCGGCTGCAGAGCAGGACCAGGCACGGGGGTGGCCAGCATCGGCTCCGGCAGCGTCCACGTCACGCATGATGCCTTCCACCCAGGTCATCGGCCGCCCGGGTGACCGATGACCGGACCGGTCTTGGTCGGGCACGACGCCGGGTGTTTCTCGACGGTCAGTCCTGCGGGTGCCGAGACCGATTAGATCCGGCCGTCGGAGTCGATGGTGAGGTCGAGCCGTTCTCCCGCGACGGTGAGTTTTGTGACGGTGAGGGCGCCGACGGGGAGTTGGCCTGTCGGTCGGAGGTGGAGGAGGACGGCGGGTACGTCGGGTTCCAGTCCGGTCAGCGCGGTCATGAGGGCGATGGCTGATGCCGCGGACCAGGCTTGTGGTCGGCGGTCGGCGGTCGGCGGTCGGCGGTCGGCGGTCGGCGGTCGGCGGGGTAGGGGACGGGGGCGGGGGTGCCCGCGCGTGCGTCGCCGCCCCACAGTTCCGGCAGGCGGTGGTCGAAGGCCGGTGCTGCGTCGAGGAGGCCTTCGATGAGCCGGGTGGCGGCTTCGGGGTGTCCGGTGCGGGCGAGGCGGCTGACGGCGATGGCGGTGTCGTGGGGCCAGACGGCGCCGCAGTGGTAGCGCAGTGGGCCGAAGCCGCCGGATGCCGACGACATTCTGCGCAGCCCGTAGCCGCCTGACATGTCGGGGGCGGCGAGCCGTGCGGCGACGGCGGCACTCTCGTCGGCGTTGAGGATGCCGGTGGCCAGGAGGTGGCCCATGTTGCTGGTGACGGCGTCGACGGGGCGGCCCGAGCCGTCGAGTGCCATGGCCGGGTAGGGGCCGTGCTGGTCGCGGACCCAGAACCGGGCGCGGAAGCGGTCGGCGAGGTCGGCCGCGAAGGTCCGCCAGCGTTCGCCGCCCGGCAGGCCGAAGGCGTCGAGGAGTGCCGCGCCGGCGAGGGCCGCTTCGTAGGCGTATCCCTGTACTTCGGCGAGAGCGAGGGGAGCTTCGGCGAGGCGGCCGTCGGCGAACCGGGCGGCGTCTGCGGAGTCCTTCCAGCCCTGGTTGGCCAGTCTGGTGCCGGTGTGGTCGATGTAGGAGAGGAACCCGTCTCCGGCCTGGGCGGCGGTGTCGATCCAGCCGAGAGCCGCGTTGAGCGCGGGCAGCAGCGGTTCGATGTCGGTGGCGGGCAGGCCCCAGCGCCATGCGTCGTGGAGGAGGCAGACCCACAAGGGGGTCGCGTCGACCGTGCCGTAGTAGACGGGCGGCAGGACAAGGCCCTGGCCGTCGTCGAAGACCCCGCGCCGGACCTCTTGGAGGATCTTGCCCGGCTCTTCCTCCGTCGCTGGACTGGACCTGGATCCTGATCGTCGCTCACACCCGGCTCCGGCTTGCCCGGACCCTCGCCAAGGATCTCCGCCGCCCCCGGGAGAAGCCAGCCGCCTCCGGCCGGCTCACCCCCGCCCGGGTCCGCCGGGGGTTCAGGAACATCCGCGCTCACCTGGCCTGCCCGGCCCGTGTTCCCAAACCTCGAGGCGCCGGCCCCGGACGGCCACCCGGTGTCAAGAACAGACACCGGGCACCCCGCTACGACGTCGGCAAGACCGTCAAACGCCCCGAGACCCTCAAGGCCATCGGCAAGCCCGGAGGTCTGGGTAGACAAAGAACAAGCTCAGCTTGTTCTTTAACTACCGTCGGTAGCTGCTTCGACTAGCTTCACGAGGGGCGCCAGGATCTGTGGCAGTTCGTTCTCGGAGGTGAGCACCGGTTGGTCCTGCCAGGTGTGCTCGGTTCCGGAGTCGATGAAGAGCAGTGAAGTGGCACCCGATTCCCAGAGGAACACCATCCCCGTGCGCTCGTCTGATTCCAAAGTGAGGCTCACTGCCGTGGCCTTCGGCCGCCCTCGGGATGGGGTTCCTGGGACGGGCCGCTTCACCGCAGAGCTGATCCCACGAGAGCGAAGCTCGTGTTCATGTGCGGCATGCCAGTCCTTGAGCCACTGAGCGATCTCTGACATTGCGCCCCCATGTGGGCCTCGAACGGCCGTCGAACTTGATCGTAAGCCCGACAATCACCGGACGCAGGAACGGCCTTCGTCTGATCATGTGCTCCGACCAAGGTGCACGTGACCAAGTCGAAGGCCGTGAGGGTGAGTCTGCTGCCTGGTGCTGTCCGGAGCGAAGCGTTCGCGCAAGCGTCAGCCTTCCGGGGTGAGTTCTATGAGTGTCTGACCGCACGGCGCGACGAGTTGTTCGAGCTGGTGGACGCGGTGCTGTGTGCGGACGGTGCGGTGAAGTCCCCGGTCGACCTGACGCTGCTGCCCGAACATCGACGTGGGCACGGAGCGATGTACGGCGGCCTGAACCACGGCCGGATCGATGTTGGTCGGTTGCGGACGGTGCTTGCCGGACTGTCGCTGCCTCGGTTCGACGGCGGACGACTGGTCCTCGCGGTAGATGTGTCGCCGTGGCTTCGCTCGGACGCGCCGTGCTCAGCGGACCGGCTGTTCTGCCACGTCTACGGCCGGGCGAAGACGGCGTCGCAGTTCATCCCGGGCTGGCCGTACTCCTTTGTCGCCGTGCTGGAGCCGGGTGCCACCTCCTGGACCGCGATCGTGGACGCGGTCCGGCTGGGACCTGCAGACGACGCGACCGCAGTTACCGCCGCCCAGCTCCGAGGAGTCGTTGAACGGCTCGTCGCGGCCGGCCAGTGGCAGAGCGGGGACCCGCATATCGTGATCGTCAGCGACGCCGGCTATGACGTCACCCGCCTGGCCTGGGTCCTGCGCGACCTGCCCGTCGAGCTGGTTGGCCGCGTCCGCTCCGACCGGGTCATGCGCCTGCCGAAGCCGCCTCGCGTCCACGACCCGAAGGGCGGACGGCCGCCCAAGCACGGCCCGGAATTCCGCTTGGCCAAGCCGGAGACCTGGCCTGAGCCTGCGATCACCACGGTCACCGCCACCGCCAACTACGGCAAGGCCGAGACTCAGGCATGGGACCGGGTCCACTCAAGGCTCACCCATCCGCTCCTCATGGCTCGACCACGACGGTGAACTTCCCCTGGTCGAGGGCACGTTGATCCGGTTGAAGGTCGAGCATCTGTCGAAGGACCGTGATGCCCCGCCGGTGTGGTTGTGGTCCTCCAGGACCGGCGCCACTCCGGACGTCGTGGACCGATTCTGGCAGGCATTTCTCCGCCGCTTCGACCTGGAGCACACCTTCCGCTTCGCGAAGCAGACCCTGGGCTGGACCACTCCGAAGCTCCGTACTCCCCAGGCGGCGGACCGTTGGACCTGGATCCTGATCGTCGCTCACACCCAGCTCCGGCTCGCCCGGCCTCTCGCCGAGGATCTCCGCCGACCTCCGACCGGCTCACCCCGGCCCGAGTCCGCCGGGGGTTCAGGAACATCCGCGCTCACCTCGCCTGCCCGACCCGTGTTCCCAAACCCAGAGGAACCGGCCCTGGACGGCCACCCGGCGCCAAGAACAAACACCGGGCACCCCGCTACGACGTCGGCAAAACCGTCAAACGCCCCGAGACTCTCAAGGCCATCGGCAAGCCTGGCAGGTCCTGGTAGATAAAGAACAAGCTCAGAAGCTGTGCCAGAACCCGGAAATTTGTGACGCTCCGTGAGTCGTCGCTCATTCCGGACGCGTCAGGAGACAAGAAGGGCCGGGAGTTTCCCGCCCTTCATGTAGGGGGGCGTGTGAGCTTGACGCCTGGCCGCCGCGGCCGGCGCCGGGCGGAAGTGGCTGCCGTCCTGCACGGACGCGGGTGCGGGTACGGTCAACGCGGTACACGGCGGGCACGGCGCCAGGCGCTTTGCCAATGGCGCCAGGTATCCGCGCCGTTGACACCGACGGCGCCCGCCACGGCGACGATGGATATCAGCCCGAAGATCCAGGAGAGGGTGAACCCGACGAGGATCCCCATCCCCGCAAAGCTCATCCCGCTGTACGTGGCGACCAACCGCTCGCCCAGTTCGGTGTACCGACTGGGCCCCTCGATCAGCAGCACGTTCCCGTAGTGCAGTACGAACCAGCCGCCGACCAGGATCAGTCCGAGATAGGTGAGTGTCCATTGCGGCCATGGTTCGTACTGTTCCTCCCACCGGTGGTGCACGCTCTCCTGCCAGGCCCACACAATGCCCTGCGATTCGGCGACGACGACCTCCGAGTTGTGCCGCTCGCTCCAGTTCGGCCCGATCTGGAACGTCGGCTCCGAGGCCCCGTCGAGATACACGTACAGCACGGACAGGCCGCCCCAGTCGTCCCGCTCGCGTGTTTTCGTGATGGCGGCGGTCCGCACAGGCAGGCACTGGTCGACACCACGCTCGGCGATACACGCCGACACGACCTGTTGCTGCTGCTCGCGGTGGTGCGCCGGCCCGATGCGCCAGGCGCCCAGTCCCACGAGAACCAACCCGAACACGATGCCGGCGACCCACCACGAACTGCCGTTGTCTCGCCAGCGCATTCGGCAAGTAGAACAGCGAAAGGCGGAACTGTACAGGCGGCAGCGAATCCGCTGTTCGTGGCCCTCCGTCCCGCTGCGGACCTGGAGCCAGCCGAGCGGCCCTCCCTCGACCAGGGGGACTGTAAGGCGCGGCCAGGGCAACGACTGAACGTCCACCGCCTGCGGAGAAGGCGGCCCGGTTCGGCCTGCCAGCTCCTCACACCCGGCTCCGGCTTGCCCGGCCCCTCGCCAAGGACCTCCGCCGACCCTGAGAGAGGCCAGCCGCCTCCGGCCGGCTCACCCCGCCCCGGGTCCGCCGGGGGTTCAGGAACATCCGTGCTCACCTGGCCTGCCCGGCCGTGTTCCCAAACCTCGAGGCGTCGGCCCTGGACGGCCACCCGGCGTCAAGAACAGACACCGGGCACCCCGCTACGACGTCGGCAAGACCGTCAAACGCCCCGAGACCCTCAAGGCCATCGGCAAGCCTGGCTAGAGCGGCGTTCAACGGCCCCACCAAGGCGACTCCAACTGGACCCAGTCGAAGGGTGATTGGTGAAGATCAGGCGCCCTGATTTGGCTCCGAAGGGTGGCTTGTTCTGGGACCACCAGGGGTTGGAGCGGCGCAAGGCCGCGGTGGTGGTGCGCCAGGGTTGGCATGATGGGTGTTGTGTCAATCCCCTCCGAACGTGGAGACCTTCCTATGCAGCCAGTTCCTCGGTGAGGCTGGCTCGGTGGTCGTGTTCGTAGTCGATCGGGCTCTTGA
>NZ_JBVISJ010000022.1:0-107577 GCF_055575575.1 Streptomyces sp. NPDC034049 | reverse complement strand
GTACTGCAGGGGGGACCCTGTGGGAGAGTAGGACGCCGCCGAACAATCTTTGAGAAAGCCCCTGCCGGGTGACCGGCGGGGGCTTTCTGCATTCCTGGGCGCATTTCGGCGTATTTCCGGTGCTTTTCGTGGCGTTCCTTCAGGACGGCTCTACCAATTTCGTGTCGTACGCCAGGATCACTGCCTGGATGCGGTCCCGTGAACCGGTCTTCGCGAGGACGCGGCCGACGTGGGTCTTCACTGTCGATTCCGCGAGATGGAGACGGGCCGCTATCTCGGTGTTCGTCCAGCCCTTGCCGATGACGGTGAGGATCTCCCGTTCTCGGTCGGTCAGGGGTGAGAGACGGGGGTCCGGGAGGGCGGGGGCTGTGGGTTCTTCCGGCTTCGGCAGATGACGGGCGTAGGTGTCGAGGAGGCGGCGGGTCAGGCTGGGGGCCACCACCGCGTCCCCGGAGGCGACGGCCCGGACGCCGGAGAGGAGTTCCTCGGGGAGGGCGTCCTTCACGAGGAAGCCCGAGGCGCCGGCGCGGAGACCGGCGTAGGCGTACTCGTCGAGGTCGAACGTGGTGAGGATCAGGACGCGGGTGCGGTCGCCTGCCGAGACGATGCGGCGGGTGGCCTCGATGCCGTCCAGGCCGGGCATGCGGACGTCCATCAGGACCACATCGGGGTGCAGCTCGGCCGTCATACGGACCGCCTCGCTGCCGCCCGGGGCCTCGCCGACGACCGTCATGTCGTCCTGGCTCTCCAGGAGCATGCGGAAGCCGAGCCGCTGTAGGGGTTGGTCGTCGGCGATGAGGACGGTCGTCACTGCGGGGATTCCTCCGGGAGGTGTAGGTGGACTCGCCAGCCGCGTCGCGGGTGGGGGAGGGGGCCGGCCTCAAGTGTGCCGCCGTACAGGGCCGTTCGCTCGCGCATGCCGGGGAGGCCGCGGCCGCCGTTCGTCGAGGAGGGCGGTGCGGGGGCGGTGCGGGAGGTGTCGGTGAGGGTCAGGGAGACGGCGCCGGATTCCTCGTAGGAGATGAGGAGGTCAGCCGTGGCGTCCGGGCCCGCGTGTTTGAGGGTGTTGGTCAGCCCCTCCTGGATGACGCGGTAGACGGTGAGCTGGCGGCCGGGGGAGAGGGCCGGGACGCCGTTGACGGTGCTGTGCACGGGAAGGCCCGCGGACCGTACGCCGGTGAGGAGGCGGTCGAGGTCGGTGAGGGTGGGCTGCGGGGTCAGATCGGCCGGCGGGGTGGGGGCGGACGTGTCCTCGGGGTCGTCGCGCAGGACGTCCAGGAGGCGGCGTAGTTCCGCGAGGGCCTGGCGGCTGGTGGTGGAGATGGCGTGGAGGGCCTCGGTGGCGCGGGCGGGGTCCTTCGGCGCGGCGTAGCGGCCGCCGTCGGCGAGGCCGGTGATGACGGAGAGGTTGTGGCCGATGATGTCGTGCATCTCCCGGGCTATGCGGGCACGCTCGGCGGCCGCGGCGAGGCGGAGCTGCTGGTCGCGTTCGACTTCGAGCTGACGGGCGCGTTCGACGAGGGAGGCGAGGTACTCCCTGCGGGTGCGCACGGCGATGCCGGCGACCGCCGCGAAGGCCAGGGCCGTCGCGGCGGGGCCGATGTTCTGGTTGAGGCCCTGTTCGGCCGGGTGGCGGATGCCGCCGACGACGTAGGGCAGGAGGGCCAGGGCGTAGGACCAGAGCAGGGTGCGGTGGCGGGTGCGCAGGGCGACGTGGAAGACGGTGAGCAGGCAGAGTTCCCCGGCCTGGAGGGAGGCGCCGGTCCAGGTGTTGACGAGGGCGAACGGCAGCGTCGTCAGGAGTACAGCGAAGGGGTGGGTGCGGCGCCGGAGGAGGGGGAGGGTGAAGCCGAGGGAGAGCGTGACGATCAGCCAGTCGGGGAGGGTGGGGTCATCGGCGACGTTCTGCCAGCCGTCGCTCGTGTAGTCGATGAGGGCGGCCGTCACGAAGAAGCCCGTGACGAGCAGGTCCCAGAGCAGGGGGCGGCGGCGGTCGAGATCCCGCGCTCGTTCGGTGACCTCGCGGAAGTGATGGGTGAGGGGTTGGGGGCCCGTCGGCCGCCGGTCGCCGTCGGTGTCGGGTGTGGTGCCGTCGCTCGTCACGTGGGCATCCTCGTACGTGGGCGTGGTCGGAGCGTGGGACCGGGGCCGGAAATCCGGTGAAGGGTGTAGTACCCCGGTACTACCTTGGCCCGCATGAAGCTGCCTGCGCGTGCTGAGAGCCCTGCTGTTCCCGAGGGGTACCGGATCCGGTCCGTCCGTACCGGGGAATGGCGTGAGGTGCGGGAGCTGAGGCTGGCCGCGCTGCGGGATCCGGTGGCTCATCTCGCGTTTCTGGAGACGTACGAGCAGGCCGCGGCCCGGCCGGACGGGTTCTGGCGGGAGCGGGCGGAGGGTGCCGCCGACGGGGTGGGCGAGCGGCGGCAGTTCGTGGTGCTGAGCGCGACCGGCGAGTGGGTCGGAACGGTGACCGTGCTCGTGGAGGAGGCCGGGACCCGGGACTTCTTCGGCGAGGTCGTCGAGCGGCGGCAGGCGCATCTGGTGGGCGTGTTCCTGCGGGACGGGCACCGGGGGAAGGGTGTGGGCGAGGCGATGTTCGCGGTCGCGGTGGAGTGGGCGCGGGAGGCGGGGGTCGAGCGGGTGCGGTTGTTCGTCAACGAGGGGAACGGGCGGGCCGCGGCCTTCTACCGGCGGGTCGGGTTCGTGGGCAGCGGGGTGTCCGTCGAGGGGGACGAGGGGCGGGAGTTGGAGTACGTGCTGCGGTCGGCGTAGGCGTCGGGCGCGGCGGCTCGGGTGTTAGCTTCGGCGGCATGGACGACAGCGTGTATGTGGGCAATGCGGGCAAGGACGCGGCGCTGGACCGGGGTTGGCTGCTCGGGCACTTCAAGGCGGAGGGGGATCCGCGGCGGAGTGAGGCGGTGGAGATCAAGTGGGGTGTCCATCCGCGGGGCGACACACGCGCCCAGTGGGTCCGGGGTGAGGAACGGACCGCCCTTCAGGTGCTGATCAGCGGGCGTTTCCGGGTCGACTTCCCCGGTCGTAGCGTGGTGTTGGAGCGGCAGGGCGACTACGTCGTCTGGGGGCGCGGGGTGGACCACTCCTGGGTCGCGGAGGAGGAGTCCGTGGTGCTGACCGTGCGGTGGCCGTCCGTGGCCGGGTACGCGGTGCCGGACTCGACCAGCGATGCGACCAGCGATGCGACCAGCGATGC
The DNA here is from genome assembly GCF_055575575.1 of Streptomyces sp. NPDC034049. Classification (NCBI taxonomy): domain Bacteria; kingdom Bacillati; phylum Actinomycetota; class Actinomycetes; order Kitasatosporales; family Streptomycetaceae; genus Streptomyces; species Streptomyces sp. NPDC034049. The sequence goes on along the minus strand of NZ_JBVISJ010000022.1, from coordinate 104,366 downwards.
GACCGGGGATGTGACCGGGGATGTGACCGGGGGTGCGGGCGGGGAGGCTCGCTGACGGTCGTCAGGGCAGTGGGAGTTCGGTGTTGGGCCAGCGGGATCTGGCCTGTTCGCGGGAGCGCAGGAGCGCCAGTGTGGGCAGGCCCTGGTCGGCGCCGTCGGTCAGGAGGGCCGGGAGCTGGGGGAGTGGGGCCACGGCCGCCACGTCGTCCAGGACCAGGGTGAGTGGTGGGTCGAGGCGGCCGGAGGATGACCGTTCGGCCATGCGCCGGCCGCGCTCGACCACGCTCGAGGCGAGGGCCGTCAGGAGAGGCATCGCCGAGGGGTTCGCCTTGGGGTCCTCGATGGGATCGCCGACCACATAGAGCGTTCCCCCCTCGTGCACGAAGGAATCCAGCGCCAGGGAGTCGGCTCGGTTGGGGGCGCAGGCTTCCCGGACGTTGACCGTGGAGAGGGCCGAGAGGGCGCGGGCCGTCAACTGCTGCGCGATGTCGCGGCGTTCGGGGTGGGAGGTGAGCGCCGACTCCAGTTCGCCCGCCGCGCCGGGGGCCGCCTTCGGGTTCGTCCGCAGGGCGCGGACCGCTTCCTGGACGTTGCTGCCCTGGGCCCAGCGGTGCAGGTGGCGGATGGTGCGGGTGTCTATGGCGGCGGCGTGCAGGTAGCTGCGCAGGAGCGTCTCCGCGGTGTCCGCCACCGCTTGGTCGATCCTGGCGGTGGGGCGGACCGGGGCGAGGAGGGCGGTGGCCCTCGCCAGTGCCGTCGGCTTGTCCTCGCAGCCGGAGATCGGCGACCAGTGCAGGCGGGCCGGGGTGTCGCAGCGGTGTGCGGGGTCGTAGAGGAGGACCGGGCCCAGCTTCGCGCGGGCGTCCTTGGTGTCCGACCAGAGCGTGGGGTCGGAGGTGACGACGAGGGCCGGTCCTTCTGCGTCCCGTACGGCCTGCGCGGCGACCGGGCGACGGGACTCGGCGGAGCCGAGGACGACCGTGGGGGCGGGGCCCGCCCAGCCGGTGCCGGTGCCGGTGCCGACGCTCGGGTGGGTGCCGGTGGGTGCCGTACCGCCAGTTGCGGACGGCAGGGGGGTGGTGGCGTACGCGCCGGCCGGGGGCGCGAGGGGCGTGGCCGGCGAGCCGGCGGGCGTGCGGGGCGCGCTGTGGCGTGGCTCCGGGACCGTTGGGGATGCCGCCGGGTCGGAGTCCGCCGGGTCGGGGGCCGTGAACCCGTCGGGCGGGGTCTCGTGCCGGGCGGGGTCCCCGGGATAGGGCTGGGCCGGGGGTGCCTGCTCCACGGGGGCGGGAGCCGTGCTCTGGACGTGGGCGGTGGCCGGGTCGGGGTGCTGGAGCGGGGCTCCTGCCGTCGGCCCGCGCTGCTTCTGGGCCCGTGCGGCCTTGTCCCTGGCGCGTACGGCGCGCCAGCGGGCCAGGGTGCCCATCGTGAAGACGGCCAGGACGAGCAGGACCATGAGCTGGCTGATGAAGAGGCCCCAGAAGAGGCCGTAGCCGGAGAGCTGGGCGCCGGGGGTGTCCGGCCAGGCGCCGGGGAGGTCCTGGGGAGCGGAGATCAGGCTGCGTACGGCCAGGGGTGTGCGGGTGAAGGTGACGCCGTCGGGCCAGGCGCCGTGGGCGAAGAGGCCGGCCAGGCCGGTGGCCGTCCAGACCAGCAGGGTCAGGCTCACCAGGAAGCCGAGGAGGGCGACGAGCAGCCCGTCGGGGATGCCGCCTCCGCTCTGCCGGGGGTGCCGGTCGTCCGGTCTCATCGCTCGCCGCCGTGCATGCCGTGTGTCCTGTCGCCGTACATGTCGCCGTACAAGCCGTTGCCCTGCTCGTTCCGGGTCATCGAGGGTGCCGCTCAAGCCACCGTCGACTCGGAGGAGCCGTATCCGTCGACCTCGCTCAGCCGGTGTTCGACGAACGCGGCCGCCCGTTCCTCCGCCTCCAGTTCGGCGGCGCGCAGTGCGTCGTCGTCCAGCAGGTGGTCGACGGAGGACTCGGTCATCGCGCGGTCGGTGAAGACGAGGGGGCGTTCGGTCTCGGTGATGAGGTGTTTGACCACCTGCACATTGCCGTTGACGTCCCAGACGGCGATGCCGGGGGTGAGGGTGGGGATGATCTCCACCGCCCAGCGGGGCAGGCCGAGGACACGGCCCGTCGCTCTGGCCTCGTCCGCCTTCTGGGCGTAGATCGTCCTGGTGGACGCCATCTTCAGGATGGCCGCGGCCTCCTTGGCCGCGGCGCCGTCGATGACGTCCGACAGGTGGTGGACGACGGCGACGAAGGACAGACCGAGCCGGCGGCCGAACTTCAGCAGGCGCTGGAAGAGCTGGGCGACGAAGGGGCTGTTGATGATGTGCCAGGCCTCCTCGACCAGGAAGATGCGCTTCTTCCGGTCGGGGCGGATCCAGGTGTGCTCCAGCCACACGCCGACGATCGCCATGAGGATGGGCATGGCGATGGAGTTGCGGTCGATGTGGGACAGGTCGAAGACGATGAGCGGCGCGTCGAGGTCGATGCCGACCGTGGTGGGGCCGTCGAACATGCCGCGCAGGTCACCGTCGACCAGGCGGTCCAGGACCAGCGCCACGTCCAGGCCCCAGGCCCGTACGTCGTCTATGGCGACGTTCATCGCCTCCGCGGACTCCGGTTCGGGGTGGCGGAGCTGGTCGACGATGTCGGTGAGGACCGGTTGGCGGTCGACGATGGTCTCGTTGACGTAGGCGTGCGCGACCTTCAGGGCGAAGCCGGAGCGTTCGTCCAGGCCGTGGCCCATCGCGACCTCGATGATCGTGCGGAGCAGCGCGAGCTGGCCCGTCGTGGTGATCGAGGGGTCGAGGGGGTTGAGGCGGATGCCCATGTCGAGGGCGGCCGTCGGGTCGAGGCGGATGGGAGTTATTCCCAGCTCCTCCGCGATGAGGTTCCACTCGCCGACGCCGTCCTCGCCCTGGGCGTCGAGGACGACGACCTGGCGGTCGCGGAAACGCAGCTGCCGCAGGACGTACGTCTTCTCCAGGGCCGACTTGCCGTTGCCGGACTCGCCGAGGACGAGCCAGTGCGGGGCGGGGAGCTGCTGGCCGTAGAGCTGGAAGGGGTCGTAGATGTAGCCCTTCCCGGAGTAGACCTCACGGCCGATGATCACGCCGGAGTCGCCGAGGCCGGGGGCGGCGGTCGGGAGGTAGACCGCCTGGGCCTGTCCGGTGGAGGTGCGGACGGGGAGGCGGGTCGTCTCGACCTTGCCGAAGAGGAAGGACGTGAAGGCGTCGGTGAGGGCGGAGATCGGGTCCCTCATCAGCGCTTCACCTCCAGGTGCGGTTGGATCGGGTGGTCCCGCATCGCGATGGCCCTACCTTCGGATTCCGGTGGCGAACGGGAGCGTGTTGACGAAGGCCCGGTGGTGCTCACGGTCGCACCACTCCAGCTTGAGGTACGACTTGCCGGCCGAGGCCCTTATCGTCCGCTTGTCGCGGGCCAGTGCCTCTGGTGAGCGGGAGGAGACGGTGATGTACCCGACGAGGTTGACGCCGGCGGCGCCGCTCGCGAGGTCCTCGCCGCGCTGGTCGAGGCGGGAGTGGGAGGCCACGTCACGCGGGTCGACGGTGCGGTTCATCTTGGCGGCGCGGGACGCCTCCGCCTCGTCGTTGGTCTTCTCGGTCAGCATGCGTTCGATGGCGACCTCGGTGGGTTCGAGGTCCATCGTGACGGCCACGGTGCGGATGACGTCCGGGGTGTGCACGAGCAGCGGTGCCAGGAAGTTGACGCCGACCGGGGTCATCGGCCACTCCTTCACCCAGGCCGTGGCGTGGCACCAGGGGGCGCGGGTGGAGGACTCGCGGGTCTTGGCCTGGAGGTAGTCCGGTTCCATCGCGTCCAGTTCGGCCGGCCAGGCGTTGCGCTTGGTCATGGCCTGGATGTGGTCGATGGGGTGGTCCGGGTCGTACATGGAGTGGATGAGGGAGGCGAGGCGGCCCTGGCCGAGCGGCTGCCGTACGCGGATGTCGGCCTCCTGGAGGCGCGAGCAGATGTCCGTCAGCTCACGGGCCATGACGACGGCGAGGCCGGCGTCCTTGTCGAGCTTGCGGCCCTGGGGGCGGGCGGCGCGGGCCATGGCGTGGCCCTCGGCGGCGAGTTCGCGGGAGTAGTGCATGCAGGCGACGAGGTACGCGCGGTGCTGCTCGCTGCTGGTGGAGACCATGGACTGCAGCTGGTCGTACGACTGCTGGAGCCAGCCGGGGGAGCGGTCGTCGCCGCGCTGGGCGACGTCCTTGGCGTGGGCGTCCGGGTCGGCGGGGAGCGTGCGGGCGAGCATCTGGAGGCGGGTGACGAAGCCGTCGCCGTTGGCCACGTGCTTGAGGAGGGTGCCGAAGCGGTCGACGAGGGCTTCCTGGTCCTCGGAGTCGCGCAGGCCGACGCCGGGGCCCTCGATCTCGATGGCGGCGGTGACGGTCCGGCGGTCGGCGTGCAGCAGGACGGCGATCTCGTCGGGGCCGAAGGGCGCGGCGAGCCAGGTGATGCGGCCGATGCCGGGCGGGGGGCCGACCTCGACCTCACGGCCGTCGAGGTGGGTGCCGGCCTCCATGTTGGCGGAGCGGTACGTGGTGCCCTTGCGCAGGCTGCGCTTGTAACTGCGGTTGATCTCGAACCACTTGTAGAACGTCCGCCGCTTGTACGGGACGTACACCGCGGCGAGCGCCAGCATCGGGAAGCCGGTCAGCAGGGCGATGCGCGGGACGAGCACCGGGACGAGGAGGCCGCACATCATGCCGAGGAACGCGCCCGCGATGATCAACGCGATCTCGCCGGACTCGCGGTTCCGGCCGATGATCGCGTTCGGCCGGGCGCGGCCGATCAGATATGTACGGCGGGGCGTGACCGGATGGAGATGGTGGGACTCGGTCGTCAACGCCCTTCACCTCCCGTGCGGTTGCTGTTGCGGGTGTTGCCGGCGTGGGGGGTGTTGACCGGGCTCGTACGGGGCGGGGGTGCGGCGGAGGGGACAGTTCCGCCGCCTCCGCTCGCGCTGCGCGAGCTGTGGGCGGCCACGCCGCCGGATGCGGGGTTGGACGGGCGGGGGGTGCTGCTTCCGCCTCCGCCGCCGTTGTTGTCGGCCCGGGAGCTGTGGGTCTTGATGCCCTGGGCGACGAGGGTGGCGGGGGAGCTGATCACGGCGGCGGCCTTGCCTTCGGCGCCGCGCATGATGCGGTTGTTGCGGGAGCTGGCGATCTCGTCCCCGAAGCCCGGGACGAAGCGGTAGATCATCGCCGAGGCGAAGATGGCGAGCAGGATGATGGCGAGGCCGGAGACGACCGCGGCGAGGGAGTCGGGGCCGTCCTCGGTGGTCAGGGCGCCGGCGAGGCCGAGCACGATGACGATGACGGGCTTGACCAGGATGATCGAGATCATGATGCCCGCCCAGCGGCGGACGTGGCCCCAGAGGTCCTTGTCGACGAGGCCGGCGTAGACGACGACGCCGAGGAGGGCGCCGACGTAGAGGAGGACGGCCCTCAGGTACAGCTCCAGGTACAGCACGCCGGCGGCGACGATGGAGACCAGCGACACCAGGATCAGCATGATGGGGCCGCCGCCGATGTCGTTGCCCTTCTTCAGGGCCTCGGAGAACGTGCCGAAGAACGTGTCCGTCTGGTTGCCGGTGGTCTTGGCGATGATGTCGCTGACGCCGTCGGTGGCGGAGACGATGGTGTAGAGGATCAGCGGGGTGAAGGCCGAGGCCAGCACGGTCAGCCAGAGGAAGCCGACGGCCTCGGAGATCGCCGTCGTGAACGGCACGCCGCGGACGGCTCGCTTGGTGACGGCGAGGAGCCACAGTACGAGCGTGAGGATGGCGGAGGCCGCGAACACGACCGCGTAGTGCTTCAGGAACGTCATGTTCGTGAAGTCGACGTTCGCGGTCTCGTTGACGGCTTCGGAGAGCTTGTCGACGGTCCAGGAGGCGGCGTCGGCGCAGCCTTGGGCTAGGGAGGAGAGGGGGTCGAGGGTGGTGGTGAGGTCTTTGGGGGTGGTGCCCGCCCCGCCACCGCCGCCGCCACCGCCGCTGTCGCTCTCGCAGAACTCCCTGGCCGTTCCGGAGAGCAGCGAGCAGGAGTCGCCACTGGGCGAGGGAGAGGGGGACGTGGGTGCGGCGACGGCACGCGTCGCCAGCAGGACGACCGCGGTCTGTACGGCTGTGAAGGCTGCGGCGACCTTGAGTACGCGGCGTGGCCTACCGGGCATAGGTGAACCCTCCGTACTCCTCGACGGCCTTCGAGATCTCGTCGGACGTGGAGATTTTGTTGTCGCCGTTGACCGGCGCGGGGCCTTCCTTCTGCGCGAAGCTGTCGACCTTCCAGTCGTCGTTCTCCCAGCGTAGTTGGAGGGTCATGGTGAACCAGTCGCTGGTGACCGGGGTGGTCGTGTTCTCCGACGCCATGCCGAACACGCCTGTGCACCAGACCTCGACGGTCGCGGTGCTGTCCGAGTAACTCGTGGTCGTGGTGCCGACCGGCATGGTGCGTGAGACGTATGTGCTGCCGGACGGTGCGTTGCCGTCCTCGTCCAAGCCGACCTTGTCGAGGAAGTCAGCGCTGTACACCGTGTTCAGGCGGTCTTCCAGTTCGGCCGACTTGTCGGCGGCGAAGACCTGCCGCACGATCTCACTGCGCCGTACAGGCTTGAGGATGTCGGCCGAGACCAGCACCACGGAGTAGTTGGCCGCCGCGGACTCCGCCCCCTGCTGGTCGTGGGCGAAGCCGGAGGGGATGCCGCCGGTCTTCGACTTGACCGGTCGCTCCCCCGAAGCCGCCGTAGGGGCCGTTTCCGGCTTGTCGGTGGTGGAGCCTCCGGATGTGTCGGAGCCTCCGCCTCCCCGGTTCGCGAAGGCGATCGCGGCGATGAGGAGGACGACGACGCCGACGACGGTGACGAGGCTTCTGGAGGAGGAGCGGGGGCGGCGCGGGGCGCCGCCGTAGGGGTCGCCGCCGCCCTCGGGGAGGCGGGTCCGGGTCTGGCCGGTGCCGGCGTATCCCCCGTACGCCCCGTCGTCCCCGGAGCGCGAGGACTCGCGGTACCCGTGCTCGTCGCCGAGACTCATGCCGCGGTCGCCCCTTCAACTTCGACGTCGTATTGAAAGGCGTAGCAGTACGACGGTAGCCGCGCTGGTTCCCGCGCGGGCGCGGTGTGGAGACTCGACATCAGGGAAACGCAACCTCAGCCGGTGGGCACGACGGACGGGTGGGGTGGGAGGGGAACCGGGCGAGGCCGGTGGACCGGCCGGGGCGGGTGCCGGCGGCCGCGGCTACACGGCCATGCCGTACACGATGGTGAAGAGCGTGCCCAGTGAGCCGATGATGAAGACGCCGGTGAGGCCGGCGATGATGAGGCCCTTGCCCTGTTCGGCGCTGAAGGTGTCGCGGAGGGCGGTCGCGCCGATGCGCTGTTTGGCCGCGCCCCAGATCGCGATGCCGAGGCAGAGGAGGATGGCGACCGCCATCACGACCTCGATCATCACGCGTGCCTCGTTGCCCAGGTCGCCGAAAGGCCCCCAGTCCGGGGCGATTCCGCCGATGATGGTGGTGATGTCGCCCTTGTCGGCCGCAACGAACATGTAAGTCACCGCCCCTAGTGGGTAGTTCTGTTGTCCTGTGTGGTGTGCGGCACGTGCGCCGCCTCGGCGTCCGCTCCGCACGCCTCCGCGCGGGTGCGCAGAGGTCGGGCCCATTCTCGCCGACAATGAGGCTGTCGTATGTCGACTTGGCGTCATTGATTGGCGGGTTTCGTACGGATCCCTTGCCTCCGACCCGCGCGGGACCCTAACGGGGGGCGCGGAACGGTAAACGAAGGGCTGTATCGTCACTCTGTGTATCACGGCAGGTCACGCCGGGCAATGAGGATCAAGCGGAACCTGTGGTGTGGTTCCGTCGTTATTCCCCTCTTGTGGCCTCAAGGGCCGGGCCTGTCCCGCTTCTGACGGGATGTCGGTTCGGTTCGGTGTGGTCCGTGGGTTCGAGTGTGCCTGATGCGGGCGTAAGGGTCGTGTCTGGGGCCCGGGTGCTTCCTGGGGGGCGGGCTTTGGCCAAAAGCGCGTGGGATCGCGATCGCAATTTTGGTACGGCTGGCCTCACCCCTGAGAACTCCGTCCGCATGACGACCCCGGAGGGGGATGTCGTCTACCTCGACACCACGACGGTGGTCGTGCACAACGCGGACGGGACGGTACGGGAGTCCCTGGACGCCCTGCTTCGCCCGCGAGCCGACGTGGCACCACCCCGCCAGGGGCAATTCTCGCCACAGATACGCTGCCAGGCATGATCACCCGCCTTCGTCGTCTGCCGGTGCCGCGCGCGGCCTCGGTCCTTCTCCTGCTCACCCTCGTCGGCTGCGGTTCCGGCGAGGGGGCGGGTCCCGCCGACGACAAGCCCGCTTCGCGTGTCTCCTCTTCCGCTTCACCTCAGTCCTCGCCGTCCCCCACGTCCAGCGTGAACGAGGACGGCACGGCGAAGGCGGGGACCCAGGCGAAGCTCGGGGAGCCGACTCTGCTCCGCTATGAAGGGGGGACGAAGTCGGGGCTTCTCCAGGTCACTGTCACCGGCATCGAGAAGGGCAGCAAGGCGGATGTGGCCTCGTTGGGGTTGGAGGACGACGCCAAGAAGATGACGCCGTACTACGTGCGGGCGACCATCAAGAACGCGGGCAAGAACGATCTCTCCCACGCGCCTGTCGATCCGCCGGACGGCCTGCTCGACGACGGGACCGCCGCCCGGCAGCTCCTGGTCATCGGGACCTTCGCCGCTTGCGACTCCTACCCGAAGACCAAGAGCTTCCCGCCCGGAGCCTCGTACGAGACGTGCGCACCGGTTCTCGCCGACCCCGGCACCGAGGTCACGGGCGCGGCGTGGACGGGTCAGGGCTACCCCGACTTCCCGCCTTCGGCCGGCGTGACATGGACATCGTGAGGGCGAGTTCGCTCCCCTGGTTTCCGGCTGAGGGAGTGTCAGTGGCTGCGGCTACGTTGAGGGCATGAGTTCTTCTCTGAGTGTGTATCTGCTCGACGTGGCTGCCACCCGTGCGCTCGTCGGTTCCGGTGACCAGCAGCTGTTGGATGTCGTGCGGAGCGAGTTCGGGGACGATCTGGCGCGGGACGACGAGTGGTTCGCGTCCGAGATCGAGGACGGGGCTCCGACGGCGTACGAGGCGTTGCGGGCGGTCGTGCACGGAGGGCCGTTCGGTGAGGACAAGGAGCATGCCTTTCAGTACGGGTACGCGTACAAGCGGCTGTCTTCCCTCACCGGGTCGTTCCTGGACAACAGTTGTTTCACCCCGCACCGCGGCGACTGGCTGTCGGTGGTCGACGAGGGGTTGAGCGCGCTCGGGATCACCGCGGTGTCCGTGGAGGAGTTCGGGTACGGAGGTCTGCCGGCCCCGCTGCCGTCGACGTACATGCCGGGCTGCGGTGAGTGGAGGCACGAGCAGTGTCTCCGGGCGTTGGAGCAGTTCGAAGCGACGAAGGCGACGGGCGCGGAGCCGCCGCCGCTGGAGCCGGAAGTCGTGGAGGCGGTCACGCAGGTCCTTCAGTGGCTGCGGCACGCGGAGTCGCGACCCGGGTTCGGGGTGATCGGGTTCAAGTCCTGAGGGCAGCGGCTTTTCCCCCACCCTCGTAGCCTTCCGGCATGGGTGACTACTACGAGTTTCAGCTCAGTCTCGATCTTCCTGCGTCCCTTCCGGTCGAAGATCTCACCTTGTTGCGCTGGCACTTGGGTGAGAGAGGCAACGACAGGCACGGAGACGACGATGCCGGAGGGGGCCAAGGCGCGTACGAGTACCCGCTCTTGGCCGAGCGAGGGGCGGCCTGGCGGGTCGGCGGCGCCCTGGTGGGGGAGCTGTGCGGGCGGGAGCGGGGGTGGGCTCTGACGGTGCGGCAGGAGGTGCATCCTGACCAGTTCGACGACCTGCGGCGGCTGGTGGGCTGGCTCGGGGAGCGCACCAGCACGGCAGGAGTCGTGGGGCACGTCCGCTTCTACGAGGAGTGGCTGCCGGATCTGCTGATCGTGGAGGCCGGTGTCGTGAGCCGTATGACGCCGAGTGCCGGGCTTCAGGCCGACGGGATCTTCGAGCTTCTCTAGCCTGCTCGGTCATCTGAGGGGTCGGGTGGCCGGTCGGTGTCGCTTTGCTCAGGCTTCCGGCTGCCGCACCGTCGGCTCGAAGCCCTCGACCCCCTCCACGAAGTGGTCGAACTCGCCTGCCTGGACGCCCAGTACGAACGCGTCCCACTTGCGGCGGTTCGTCGTCACGACGGTGTCCGGGTCGCTCGTCTCGCGGATATAGACGGGGGCCTCGGGGTCGTCGTCGCCGTTCCCCTCACCGAAGGCGAGTTCGATCCAGGGGCCGGGGCCGGTGGCGTCGTCGGGGGCGGCGCGGATCCAGTCGAGGTCCGGGGGGATGTCAGGCACGGGTGGGTTCCTTGTCGAGTTTGAGTGCGTGGAGGAGGGCTCGGAAGGAGGAGGGGGTGGTGGTGAGGGTGGATCGGGTGGGGTCGGCGGATTCGGTGAGGTGGATGGTGGTGGGGCCGGTGGATATGTGGACGCAAGCCTCGCCTTCGCTGCAGTAGGAGGACTTCTGCCAGGACGGTTTCATGGGCGTTCCCTCACAGGTCTCGCATCACGTTGTGGATGAGGTCCCGGGTTTCGGCGGGGCTGAGCGCGATCGCCTCGATCCGGTCGAAGAGGGTCCGGTACTTGTGCAACTGGGCCTCGGCGTCGACGAATGTGGCGCCGTGGGACTGGTCCAGTTGGATGGTGTCCAGCTGCGGTACGGGGCCGTGCAAGTAGTAGATCGACTGCCCCGATCCGGGATAGGCGCCGACGTCGAAGGTGATGGCGCGCAGGGTGACGTGGTCGCGTTCGCTCATGTCCAGCAGGTGCCGCAACTGCTGACGGGCGATCGTGGGGCCGCCGACTTTCATGCGGAGGGCCGCCTCGTGGACAGTCGCCGCATAGGGAGTGGGGTTGTCCTCGCGGAAGAGGATGGCCTGCCGCTTGATGCGGAACGAGAGCCGATGCTCGATGTCGGGCGGCGAGAGCTCGACGACCGCCTGGCGGAAGATTTCGAGCGCGTACTCGCGGGTCTGGAGCAGCCCAGGGATGCGGGCCGTGGTCGTGCTGCGCAACGAGTGGGCGTGGTGCTCCGCTTCGGCCAGGTCGAGCAGACCGCTGGAGAGCAGCTCGCGGTACTCCTCCCACCAGCCCCGCTTCCGGTCAGGTGCCATGGCTGCCAGCGCCTCGACCAAAGCCTTGTCCGAGCAGTCGTAATGGCAGGCGATCGTGCGCAGGCGCTCGACGCCCACGCCCACGCGTCCGGCCTCCATGTTGCTGACCTGCGTCTGTCTGATGCCCAGGAGTTGACCGGCCTCCGTGGCGCTCAGACCCGCGCGCTCCCGGAGTTTGCGCAGCTCTGTGCCGAAGCGGAGCTGTCTCCCCGTCGGGTTGGTCCTCACGGGCCTGCCCGCCTCCTCGCTGTCGCTGGTCACCCACATGAGTGGTAGTGAACGAGATCATAGGTAACTGATGAATGTGTTTACTGTTCGCCGCTACCTTGGTGCTCAGGAGCAGTATCCGACCAACTCCCCTCTGTAATCGGAGACTTCCATGACCACCGTATCCCCGTCCTGGAACTACACCCTTCGTCTCCCTCGGGACCCCCGATCCCCCGGCGTCGGCCGCGCCACCCTCCGGGTTGTGCTCGACGCCCACGGTCTCTCCGAGCTCACCCCCACCGCCGAACTGCTGGCCGCCGAGCTGCTCGCCAACGCTCATCGGCACACCGCGCAGGAGTACGCCCTGAGGGTGCTGGAGATCGGCGGGAGGCTGCGCGTGGGGGTGTGGGACCGGGACTGGCGGGTGCCGGTGGGGTTCACCGAGGACGCCCGGCCCGTCGACCTCGACGCCGAGTGTGGGCGTGGGCTGAAGCTCGTGCGCGCCTGCTCCGAGGGGCGGGGTGTGGCCGTGTTGCGCGACCTCGGTGTCTCGCAGGGTGGGAACCTGCTGTGGGTCGACTGTGGTGCCGTTGAGTGATCATTCCCCCGGGACCGGTGCCGCTCTACACTTGCTCGCGGTGGACTGGCGCGCGGTGAGGGGCGGTTGACGGTGCGTAAGGCGTGGATCGTGGTGATCGCTGCCGGCAGTGCCGGGCTCGCCTTCGTGATGGTGCTGGTCGTGGGTGTCTATCTGGTCGCGGGGAATCTCGCCGCCGGGATCGGCGGAAAGTCGGTCGGGCTGGCCAAGGGGGCTGTTCCCGCCGCTTATCAGTCGCTCGTACAGAAATGGGGCAATCTGTGCGAGGCCATCAATCCGGCCCTGCTCGCCGCGCAGCTGTACCAGGAGAGCGGGTTCAATCCGAAGGCGCAGAGCCCCGCCGCCGCGCAGGGGATCGCGCAATTCATTCCGGGGACCTGGGCCGCGCACGGACTGGACGGTGACGGGGACGGCGACCGTGATGTCTGGGACCCGAATGACGCGATTCCATCGGCCGCGTCGTACGACTGCTCGCTCGCGAAGTACGTGAAGGACGTACCCGGTGATCCGACGGCGAACATGCTCGCTTCCTACAACGCGGGGGCGTACGCCGTGATCAAGTACGGGGGTGTTCCGCCGTACAAGGAGACCCAGAACTACGTCAAGACGATCACGACCCTGTCGGAGAGTTTCGCGGCTCCCACGACCCGGGTCGATCCCAGCGAGCAGGCGGCCGGGGCCATCGCGTACGCGCAGAAGAAGCTCGGAACGCTGTATCTGTGGGGCGGTACGGGCACCGCTGAGCAGGGCGGACGCTTCGACTGCTCGGGTCTGACGCAGGCGGCGTACGAGAGTGTGGGGATCACGCTGCCGCGGGTCGCGAACGATCAGTACAACGCCGGGCCGCACCCCTCGCGCGAGGAGCTGCTGCCCGGGGATCTGGTGTTCTTCTCCGACGACCTCACCAACTCGCGGGCCATTCGGCACGTCGGGATCTATGTCGGAGGTGGATACATGATCGACGCGCCGCGGACGGGGGCGGTCATCCGGTTCGACCCGATTGACACCCCCGACTACTTTGGTGCGACCCGGGTAACCGAAGATGGCGCGAAAGCGCTGCCTACGGCGGTCTGACAACGCCGTAATTCTCCGTGAACCACTGCCCTGAGCTGCGCAGACGTGTCTCTCTTCGATAACGTCTGCGTGATCATTCGGTGGAGGGTGGAACGCATTGAGAAGGAGTGTGCGTTCCTATTTGACGTAGCGCGTCGACGCACACGCGGAAGCACTACGTACACCACGGGGGTGGCAAAGCGCGGCGCACGTACGGTGCGGTCGCGAGAACGATGACGAAAGGGCCGCAGCACGATGGCTGGACTCGCCGCGCATGCCGCTACCTCACTGGCCGCTGAATCCGGATCGAATCCCGACGTCGAGCTGCTCTACGACATCAATGGTCTGGCCAAGGACGCGCCGACCTGGCTCGACCGGGTGATGGAGTTCGTGGGGGAGTACGGGCTCCTCTTCGCGATGGTGCTGCTGATCCTGTGGTGCTGGTGGGGCGTGCGGAAGCGGGGCGGGGAGGATGCCGCCGCGTCCGTGGCCGCGTTGGTGTGGGCGCCGCTCGCCGCCGGGGTCGCCGTGCTGGTGAACGTGCCGATACGCGGGTTCGTGGAGCGGCCCCGGCCCTTCCTCGATCACGAGGGGCTGGAGGTGCTGGTCTCCGGCAAGACCGACTACTCCTTCGTGAGCGATCACGCGACGCTGATCATGGCGATGGCGGTGGGGCTGTTCGTCGCCAACCGGAAGTTCGGGATGGTCGGGCTGGTCATCGGGCTGCTGGGCGGGTTCATCCGGGTCTACATGGGTGTGCACTACCCGACCGATGTGATCGGCGGGTTCGCGCTCGGGACCGCGGTCGCGCTGTTGCTGTCGCCGCTCGCCATGGCTCTGCTCACGCCGCTGATGAAGGCGGTGGAGCGGTCGGCTCGGGTGGGGTGGATCGTGCGGGCTCGGGGGCGTGACGGAGGGCGTGCGGTGATTCCGGGGGCGCGGGTCGAGTCGGCTTCCGCGGAGGAGCGGGATTTGGCGGCCTGAGGGCTGAGGGTTCGCCCGGGCTCTTTTCGCCCCCGCCGCCCCTACCCGTCCCATCCTCCAGGGGCTGCGCCCCTTCGACCCCCTCCTTTGCTGCTCGTCCTTGACTCCCGTCTGCGGGTCGGTGGGGGCTGGTCGCGCAGTTCCCCGCGCCCCTTGAGGGGCGGGGGCTACAAGGCCTGGGGGAAGGTGAAGAAGCGGTTCGGGTCGTACTGCTTCTTCACCGTGGTCAGGCGGGGGGTCGCTTCGCCGTAGTAGGCCTTTTTCCAGTCGGTCAGGGTGGGGTCGGTGTAGTTCTGGTAGGCGGCGCCGGAGGCGTGGCGGGTCATGGACTTGTGGGCCGTGGTGAGCCAGGACTGGGCCGCCGTGCCGGCGGTGCCGGCCTTCCAGGAGGCGAGGTACTGCGCCAGCATCCGGGAACGGCGGTGGACGAAGGCCGTGGCCGTGGGGGAGACCCGGTTGACCTGGCCGCCGAGGGCGGTCAGGGCGATGCTGCCGGCCCCGCCCTTCACGCCCGTGATCTGGGTCAGCAGGGTCTGGACACCCGCCGAGTCGATCGAGCGGTCGAAGAAGTCCGAGCGGGCGGCGTACGTCTCCCGGCGCAGCGCGCCCTGCGGGCTGCGGCCCGGGGTCGAGCCGGGCAGATGGCACTTGGCGTCGGTCGAGAAGGAGCCACAGCCGGCGTAGCCCTCCATGGCGTCCTCGTACGAACGGCGCTTCAGGGAGACGCTGCGGGCCGGGGTGCCGACGCGGTCGGCGAGGCGGTCGAGGGCGTTCTCCAGGTCGCCGTAGGAGCCGAGGGAGAACGCGGCGACGGCGACGGTCGGGCTGCCGCCGTTCTCCAGATGGCAGGAGGACCAGATCTCGTCGGCCTGGGCCGGGCCCCACTCCTGCCAGGCCTTCAGTACGGCGGCGGCCTTCGACCACGGCCAGGTGAGGTAGGCGGTGACGCCCTGGCGGGCCGGGTGGGTCCTGAAGCGGAGTTCGGTGACCACGCCGAAGTTGCCGTTGCCCGCGCCTCGTAGGGCCCAGAAGAGATCTTTGTTGGTGGTGGCGTTCGCTGTGAGCTGCTTGCCGTCGGCCGTGATCAGCGTGGCCTGGGTGAGGCTGTCGCAGGTCAGGCCGTAGGCGCGGGAGGTGACGCCGTGGCCGCCGCCGAGGGTGAGGCCGGAGACGCCCACGGTCGGGCAGGAGCCGGCGGGGATGGTGACGCCCTTCGCGGCCAGGGCGCGGTAGACGTCGATGAGTTTGGAGCCGGCGCCCACGACCGCCTCGTTCGCGGAGGCGCGGACCTTGTTCAGCTTCGAGACGTCTATGACGAGGCGGCCGTTGCCGGAGGACCAGCCGGCGTAGGAGTGGCCGCCGTTGCGTATCGAGACCTTGAGGGCGTGGGCCCGGGCGTAGGCGAGGGTCGTGCGGATGTCGTCGGGGTGGGCGACATAGGCGACGGCGGTGGGCTTCAGGGTGTCGAAGCGGGTGTTGTAGAGCTGGCGGGCCGTGGACCAGGCCTTGTCGCCGGGGCGGACGAGGGGGCCGTCGAGGTCTCGGGCGAGGGCGGACCAGTTGGCGGTGGTGGGGTTCTTGGCGGTGCCGCTGGTCGTGGTGGTTGTGGTGGTGGTGGTGGTGCTGCGCAGGGAGGTGTCTGTGGCGCGCGTGCCGGGGGTGGGGGCGGTGCAGGCGGATGCCGTGAGGGTGGTGCTGATCGCGGCTGCGCCGCCGAGGAATGTGCGCCGTTCCATGTGGGTCTCCCGGTGCGCCGTGTGTGGGTTCGTGGAACGAGACGGGGTGGGTGGGGTGCGGGTTCCCAGGATCCGCGCCTTGGCTGCGCGCTCGGCTCCGCGCCTCGGCTCCGCCGTGGAGCGCCTGAGGGGTCGGGGGTGCGTGTGCGTCGCCGGCCATCCGTTCGTCGTGGCTGGTCGCGCAGTTCCCCGCGCCCCTGAGGGGCTTGCGGGCCGTGGAGACGGTGCGTGTTCGTTGTGGCTGGTGGCGCGGTTCCTCGCGCGCCTGGGGGGCGCGCAGGGGACTGGGCGTTTCTTCTGTCGAGCGGAGGGCGTGGAGTGGTGGGGAACTGGGGATGGTTCCTCTCTGTAGCTGGGTGAGTGCGCAGAGTCAGGAAATTGAGGGAGGGGTGGTGAGGTGTCGGGACCCTCGCGTGTTCTGGCCGTGAGCGTTCCGTTACCTCACCGCACTGTCGGCAGGGGTTCACTCGCCGTTCACTTCCGTCCATTGGCGGCTTCACCTGATCTGCCTAATTTCGGCCTTACCCGGTGCGGGATGTGGACCGAAATGCGGCCTCACAGCCCGTGACGACAGCAGTCTGAGGGACCGAAGGCATCAGCGGAACGGTTCCCGAGGCTGATACGACGACTTCGCACGCCGCCACGTGGACGGCGGCTCCTGGAAGGAACCCCCGAAAGTGAAGCTTCAGCGCAAGAACCGGCTGCGCGCCCTTTCTCTCGGTGCTGTCGCCCTCACCGGCGCCCTGACCCTCACCGCGTGCGGGTCCGACGACACCAGTGGTGGCGCGAGCGGCACGGGCGAGAGCACGGCCGCCGCCGGCAACATCGACTGCGGCGACGCCAAGGGCCAGCTGCTGGCCGATGGCTCCTCCGCGCAGAAGAACGCGATCGACGCCTGGGTGGCGCAGTACCAGAGCACCTGCAAGGACGTCGTGATCAACTACAAGGGCAGCGGCTCGGGCGCGGGCATCACCGCGTTCACCCAGGGCCAGGTCGCCTTCGCGGGTTCCGACTCGGCGCTCAAGCCCGAAGAGGTCACCGCCTCCAAGAAGGTCTGCACCGGCGGCCAGGGCATCGACCTGCCGATGGTCGGCGGTCCGATCGCCGTCGGTTACAACGTCCCGGGTGTCGACAACCTGGTCCTGGACGCCAAGACCCTCGCGCTGATCTTCGACAGCAAGATCACCAACTGGAACGACAAGGCCATCAAGGCGCTCAACCCCGACGCCGAGCTGCCCGACCTCAAGATCCAGGCCTTCCACCGCTCGGACGAGTCCGGCACCACGGACAACTTCACCAAGTACCTGATCGCCGCGGCCCCCGACAACTGGAAGTACGAGGGCGGCAAGGCCTGGCAGGCCAAGGGCGGCCAGTCCGCGCAGGGCTCCTCCGGTGTCGCGCAGGGCGTGAAGGAGACCAAGGGCGCCATCTCCTACATGGAGCTCTCCTACGCCAAGGACGGCATCACCACGGTCGACGTCAAGACCGGTGCCGCCGAGCCCGTGAAGGCGACCGTCGAGAACGCCACCAAGGCCATCTCCGAGGCCCAGGTCGTGGGCACCGGCAAGGACCTGGCGCTGAAGCTGAACTACACGCCGACCGCCGAGGGCGCCTACCCGATCACCCTCGTCACCTACGAGATCGTCTGTGACAAGGGCAACAAGGCGGACACCCTGCCCGCCACCAAGTCCTTCCTCACCTACATCGCGTCCAAGGACGGCCAGGCGCTGCTCTCCGAGGCCGGGTACGCCCCGATGCCCGAGGAGATCATCACCAAGGTCCGTACGACCATCTCGGAACTGAGCTGACCCGAGTGCGGTCCGGTCCCCACCGGGACCGGACCGCACCGTCCGGTGCACCGCCGCCAGGAGTCTCCCGCCACCGCGGACGGCTCCGCCCCGAGCCGCCGCCCCCACGGCGACGGCTCCGCAGACCGGAGAACCCGATGGACATATCGCTCAAAGACACTCCCGCACCCCACACCCCATCGCCTGCCGAGACGGCAGAGGACAAGCGTGCCGCCCGTGGCGTCACGCGCCTCGGCGACCGCGTCTTCCTCGGCCTGTCCCGCGGGTCCGGCATCTTCCTGCTGGTGCTCATGGCGGCCATCGCCGTGTTCCTCAGCTACCGGGCCGCGCTCGCCATCAGCAAGGACGAGGCCAACTTCTTCACCACCTTCGAGTGGAACCCCACCGCCGTCCCGCCGGTGTTCGGCATCGCGGTCCTGGCTTTCGGCACCGTCGTCTCGTCGGTCATCGCGATGGCCATCGCGGTCCCGGTCGCGGTCGGCATCGCGCTCTTCATCACGCACTACGCCCCGCGCAAGCTGGGCGGCCCCATCGCGTACGTGGTCGACCTGCTCGCCGCCGTGCCGTCCATCGTGTACGGCCTCTGGGGCATCCTGGTCCTCGTACCGCAGCTCGACGGTCTCTACGGCTGGCTGAACGACTACCTCGGCTGGACCGGCATCCTCGACTGGCAGGGCGGCGCCCCCCGCTCGATGCTCACCGTCGGCATCCTGCTCGCGATCATGATCCTGCCGATCATCACCAACGTGAGCCGTGAGGTCTTCCGCCAGGTCCCGCGGATGCACGAGGAGGCCGCCCTGGCCCTCGGCGCCACCCGCTGGGAGGTCATCCGCATGGCGGTGCTGCCCTTCGGGCGCTCCGGTGTCATCTCCGCCTCGATGCTCGGCCTCGGCCGCGCGCTCGGCGAGACCATGGCCGTGGCGATGGTCCTGTCGTCCAGCTTCGAGATCAACCTCAGCCTGCTCGACCCGGGCGGCGGCACCTTCGCCCAGAACATCGCCAGCAAGTTCAGCGAGGCCACCGAGATGGGCCGGGACGCCCTCATCGCCTCCGGTCTGGTCCTGTTCGTCATCACCCTGCTGGTCAACGGCGCGGCCCGGCTGATCATCGCCCGCCGCAAGGAGTTCTCGGGGGCCAACGCATGAGCAACGCAACTCTCTCCCCGAAGGGCCCGAGCACCCTGCGTGCCGCGTCCCTGCCCAAGTGGTTCCCCTGGGCGGTCGCCGCCGGCTCGGTCGCGCTGGGCCTCGGCATCAGCGCCGCGATCGGCCTCGAAAGCTCCGTCCAGTGGGCTCTGATCGCCGGCATCCTCTTCGTCCTCGGCTCGTTCGCGATCGCCGCGCGCGTCGAGGGCAAGCGACAGGCCAAGGACCGGGTGGCGACCAGCCTGGTCTGGGTCGCGTTCCTGCTGGCGGTGCTCCCGCTGGCCTCCCTCATCTGGGAGACCATCAGCCGTGGTGTGAAGGTCCTCGACGTCTACTTCCTCACCCACTCGATGGGTGTGGTCGCCACCTCCCAGCCCGGCGGCGGCATCTACCACGCCATCCTCGGCACCCTGGAGCAGGTCGGCATCGCCGCCGTCATCTCCGTGCCGATCGGTGTGCTGACCGCGATCTACCTGGTCGAGTACGGCCGGGGCAGGCTCGCCAAGGCCGTCACCTTCTTCGTCGACGTCATGACGGGCATCCCGTCGATCGTCGCGGGCCTGTTCATCCTCAGTACCTGGATCCTGATCCTCGGCATGGGCCCCTCCGGCTTCGCCGGCGCGATGGCGCTGACCATCCTCATGCTGCCGGTCGTCGTCCGCTCCACCGAGGAGATGCTCAAGCTCGTCCCGAACGAGCTGCGCGAGGCCTCGCTGGCGCTGGGCGTGCCGAAGTGGCGCACCATCCTCAAAATCGTGCTGCCCACCGCGATCGGTGGTATTACGACAGGTGTGATGCTCGCGGTCGCCCGTATCGCCGGTGAGACCGCTCCGGTCCTGCTGCTGGTGTGGGGTTCGAACTACATCAACGCGAACCCCTTCTCCGACCCGCAGGCCTCGCTGCCGATGTACATCTATCTGCAGTTCCAGCAGAGCGGCGGTTCCGGAGCGGCGTACGACCGTGCGTGGGCGGCCTCGCTGACGTTGATCGCCTTCATCATGATCCTGAACCTGGCGGCCCGCGGCATCGCCCGTTGGAAGGCCCCCCGATGACACTCACGCGGCGTCGCCGCGCGCCCGGTCGCTGACGCGGCCACCAGCGACCAGATCCCCGAATTCCCCGCGAATTCCTCGCGAAAGAAGCAGTGATTCCCATGGCCAAGCGAATCGACGTCAGCGGCCTCAACGCCTACTACAGCTCCTTCCGCGCCATCGAGGACATCTCGATGGCCATAGAGCCCCGCACCGTGACGGCCTTCATCGGCCCCTCCGGCTGCGGCAAGTCCACGTTCCTGCGCACGCTGAACCGGATGCACGAGGTCACGCCCGGCGGCCGTGTCGAGGGCAAGGTCATGCTCGACGACGAGAACCTGTACGGCGCCGGGGTCGACCCGGTCTCCGTGCGGCGTGAGGTCGGCATGGTCTTCCAGCGTCCGAACCCGTTCCCCACGATGTCGATCTACGACAACGTGGCGGCGGGTCTGAAGCTGGTCGGCGGCAAGAAGAAGTCCGAGCTGGACGACATCGTCGAGAAGTCCCTCAAGGGCGCGAACCTCTGGAACGAGGTCAAGGACCGGCTGAGCAAGCCGGGCTCCGGTCTCTCCGGTGGTCAGCAGCAGCGTCTGTGCATCGCCCGCGCGATCGCGGTCGAGCCGAAGGTGCTGCTCATGGACGAGCCGTGCTCCGCGCTCGACCCGATCTCGACGCTGGCCATCGAGGACCTGATCAGCGAGCTGAAGGAGCGCTTCACGATCGTCATCGTGACGCACAACATGCAGCAGGCGGCGCGTGTCTCGGACCGTACGGCGTTCTTCAACCTCGCCGCCGTCGGGCAGCCGGGCAAGCTGATCGAGATAGACGACACGGAGCGGATCTTCTCCAACCCGTCCGTGCAGGCCACGGAGGACTACATCTCCGGCCGCTTCGGCTGAGCCGTGCGCCGGGCGGTGTCCCGGCCGGCCTCCCCGAACCCCTCGCGGTGCTGCATGGCGGTGCCGCCGCGAGGTAGATAAAGGGCCCGCCCCCGGCTCCCGGGGGCGGGCCCGTCCGCTGTCCGGCACGGGTGCGCGGCAGCGGGAGGTCGGGGCGTCAGAGGACGGCCAGGTTCACGATCCAGAAGCTCGTCGCGGCGACCAGGGCCGCGGCCGGCATCGTGATGAACCAGCCGAGGATGATGTTCTTGGCGACGCCCCAGCGGACGGCGTTGATGCGCTTGGTGGCGCCGACGCCCATGATCGCCGAGGTGATGATGTGGGTCGTGGAGATGGGGGCCTTGAAGATGAAGGCCGTGATGAACATGATCGACGCGCCCGTGGTCTCGGCGGCGAAGCCCTGCGGCGGGTCGAGTTCGATGATCTTCCGGCCCAGTGTGCGCATGATGCGCCAGCCGCCCGCGTAGGTGCCGAGGGAGAGCATGACCGCGCAGGCGATCTTCACCCAGACCGGGATCGGGTCGCCGTAGTCCTCGACGTCCGCGATGACCAGGGCCATCACCACGATGCCCATCGTCTTCTGGGCGTCCTGGAGACCGTGGCCGAGGGCCATGCCGGCCGCCGACACGGTCTGCGCGATCCGGAAACCGCGCTTGGCCTTGTGCGGGTTGGCGCGGCGGAAGATCCACATGATGGCCGCCATCACCAGATAGCCGACGACCAGGCCGACCACCGGGGAGATGAACATCGGGATGACGACCTTCTCCAGCACGCCGGACCAGTAGACCGTCGTGCCGCCGGCGAGGGCCGCGCCGACCATGCCGCCGAAGAGGGCGTGCGAGGAGGACGACGGGAGGCCGAAGTACCAGGTGATCAGGTTCCAGGTGATCGCGCCGACCAGGGCCGCGAAGAGGATGCCCATCCCCTTGGAGCCCTCGGGCGTGGAGATCAGGCCCTCGCTGACCGTCTTGGCGACGCCGCTGCCGAGGAACGCGCCGACGAGGTTCATCACCGCGGCCATCGCGAGGGCCGCGCGCGGCGTCAGCGCGCGCGTCGACACCGAGGTCGCGATGGCGTTCGCGGAGTCGTGGAAGCCGTTGGTGTACGTGAAGAAGAGCGCGACGCCGATGGTCACGACCAGAGCGAAGGTGTCCATGAAGGGTTCAGGACTCCTTGACGGCGATCGTCTCCACCGTGTTGGCCACGTGCTCGAAGGCGTCCGCCGCCTCCTCCAGCACGTCCACGATCTGCTTGAGCTTCAGGACCTCGATGGCCTCGTACTTGCCGTTGAAGAGCATGGCCAGCAGCTTGCGGTGGATCTGGTCGGCCTGGTTCTCCAGGCGGTTGACCTCGATCCAGTACTCGGTGAGGTTGTCCATGGTGCGCAGGTTGGGCATCGCCTCGGCCGTCAGTTCGGCGGCGCGCGCCAGGACCTCGATCTGCTGCTCGACGCCCTTGGGGAGTTCCTCGACGTTGTAGAGGACGACCAGGTCGACGGCCTCCTCCATGAAGTCCATGATGTCGTCGAGGGAGGACGCGAGGTTGTAGATGTCCTCGCGGTCGAAGGGCGTGATGAACGAGGAGTTCAGCTGGTGGAAGATCGCGTGCGTGGCGTCGTCACCGGCGTGTTCCGCTGCCCGCATCCGCTCCGCGATCTCGGCCCGGGCGGACGCGTCCGCTCCGAGCAGTTCCATCAGGAGCTTCGAGCCCGTGACGATGTTGTCCGCGGAGGCGGCGAACATGTCGTAGAAGCTCGTCTCCCTGGGGGTCAGACGAAAGCGCACGTGGGGTCCTCGGTATGCATGGGTTTCGGTCAGGCTGATGCTAGGCGCATCATCCGGCCACGGCTAATGGGCCGTCCCCCAGTGTCGCCCATCAGACAGACGGGTCGGCATGGGGGCTGCCCGCAGGGCGTATACCCGCCAAAGTTCGATACGATATACCCGGTAGGGGTATATGTCTGGAGGCTGCGATGACGACCACAGGGGCCGGAGCCGGGGTGCCCCCCGCCGTCGACGGTGTGGAGCCGGGCGTGGAACCGGGAGTGGTGACCGACCACGACCGTGGAATCCACGGGTACCACGAGGAGAAGGGCGAACACCTGAAGCGCCTCAGGCGCATCGAGGGGCAGATTCGCGGGCTCCAGCGGATGGTCGACGAGGATGTCTACTGCATCGACATACTCACCCAGGTCTCCGCCTCGACCAAGGCCCTGCAGTCCTTCGCGCTGCAGTTGCTGGAGGAGCACCTGCGCCACTGCGTCGCCGACGCGGCGCTGAAGGGCGGTGCCGAGATCGACGCGAAGGTGGAGGAGGCCACGAAGGCGATCGGCCGGCTGCTGCGGACCTGAGGGGCGAGGGGCGGGGGCCCGTCGACGTGGGCGGTTTTCGGCCACCGGGTGCGGGCTTCCGGCACGGGTGTGCACCCGGGCCGGTCGGACGCGGTCGGCGGGTGGGTGACAGCGCCCCGTCGGACGCGTGCGGGCGCCGGCGCCCGGCGGACCGGAGCTAGCGGGGCCGTTCGCTGTCGTGGGTGCGTTCTTCCCAGACGCGCAGGACCTCGTCGATGCGGTCGGGGCTCAGGCGGTCGCCGTCGGTGGCGGAGGCCGCGATGATGAGGTCGCCGCAGAGTTCGATCTCGGCGAGGGCCACGTGGTCCTGAACCGCCGTACCGCCTGCCGGAGCCACGTGCATCACCTCTTCTCTGCCGTCACCGACTCCTAGGGTAGGCAGCGGCCCACAGCCCGCGCATGGCACCAACGGACCATTTCCGGCCCCGCGCGGTCCGCCGCGTCCGGGGCTACTCCTCCGCGATCTTCCCGGCGTAGATGTCCTCCGGCCGCGGCAGGCGTACGGCGACGGGGACGCCGAAGTCGAACAGCAGGGTCGTCGAGGCGACCGCGACGGTGCCCTGCCCGCCGCCGTTGACGAAGCTGAACCGGTGGCGGACCTTGCGGATGCGGCCCTCGTCGTCGAGGTAGGCGTCGAAGGGGACGCGGGCCGTGGCGAAGCCCCGGGCGGCGGCGCGCAGCGGGGCCCGGTTGCCCTCGGAGGCGGCGCGCGAGGCGATCGTGAGGTCGGCGGTGCCGCGGTAGTGACGCACCCGGACGCCGTCCACCTCGCTCTCCCCGATGAACTGCGCCGTGCGCGCCCCGCGCAGCACCTCGGCCGCCGCGAACGGGTCGGTGGCGCCGCCGGTGACGAGATTGCCGTCGGAGAGGGTGCCCGTGTCGACGCGGACCCATTTGTCGGCGGGGACGCCCGCGCCCCGGTTCTTCATGAACAGGGCGCCGGGGGCGAGCAGTTCGGTGATCGGGCGGTGCTCGCTGCGGCCGGCGGGGTCGTACGGCAGGGACACCTTGAGCCGGCCGCGCTGTCTGCCGTAGTCGTAGACGCCCTCGCCGTAAATGGTCACCCGGGTGCCGCCGGTGGCCATCTCCATCTCCGTACGGGCCTTGGAGCTGCCCGCGCGGACGAGGGCGGGGGCGGCGCGGTGCATGAGGTCGACGGGGTCGGAGGGGAGGGGGTCGTCGGTGAGGCCGGTGACGGCGCAGCCGGTGACGCCGGTCGCGCCGGCGATGAGTCCCGCCGCGACGAGTGCCGCGCCCGTCCTGCTGTGCCGCCGCGTCACCATCGCCTGCCGATCCCCTGCCGGGTTTGCCGGGTTCCTGTGGTCGTTTCGGATAACGACGGTCGGGGGAGGTCGTCACGCCGGGAGGGTGCGCGGGGAGGGTGCGGGGCGCCTGAGGGGGTGGGGGCGTCCGGTTCGTCGGCGGGTGCGGGTGCGGCGGGGTTGCTCGCGCAGTTCCCCGCGCCCCTTCACGGGCTTCGCCCGTTCATGGCGCCGGGTCCTGCGGGGCGTGGGGTTGGTTGCCTTGGGTAGCGTTGTCGGTGTGGTGCATCAGGACGAGCCAGAACCGCAGCGGCACCGTACGACCACCGTCGATCAGGGCCGCTTCTGCGTGGCGCGCTGTACCTGCGGTTGGCGCGGGCCGGCCCGGCGGGCGCGGAGTCTGGCGCGCAGTGACGCGGAGGGGCACGCGCTGAGCG
Source organism: Streptomyces sp. NPDC034049 (assembly GCF_055575575.1). NCBI lineage: Bacteria > Bacillati > Actinomycetota > Actinomycetes > Kitasatosporales > Streptomycetaceae > Streptomyces > Streptomyces sp. NPDC034049. The sequence goes on along the minus strand of NZ_JBVISJ010000022.1, from coordinate 79,615 downwards.
GGGTCTAGGGCCGGCCCCTCCGACCTGGCTCCCCGCGGCGTATGGCGGAGTGTCAGGCGGCCGGCTCTACGCGTGGCGGAGGGTCGCCGGGAACTCGTCGACCAGTTCCCGGTCGCGCGGCTGGGTGAGCCGGTCGCGGGCGGCGTCCGGGGCCAGCCAGAGGATCCGGTCCACCTCGGCGGCGGGGGCGAAGCGGCCGCCGGTCGCCCGGGCCGCCCAGTAACGCACAGTCTCGGCCCGGCCGTTGACGAAGTAGTGGGCCGTGGGCAGCCGGGGCCCCGGCGCGCACCGGTGGCCGGTCTCCTCCTCGACCTCGCGCAGCGCGCCCGCGAGGGGGTCCTCGGCGCGCTTCAGCTTGCCCTTCGGGTGCGACCGACGGCGAGGCCGAGCAGGGCGAGGAAGCGGAAGCCCTTTCGCTCGTACCGGACGGTGAGCCGACGGCAGCCGGACAGTCAGGCGATCGACCGCCCGTTCTTCCAGCGGTGGAACCGAGCCCGGAACCGCCGGTTCGAGCCGGGCGGCACCCCGTGATCCGGCTGGTGACCCCGCCCTTCCCGAGAGCGGGCCGAGGGCCGGAATCAAGCACCGACACGACCGGCAGAGTGAATAACACACATCTCGCACCTCGTTCGGTCTCCTACGCATATGTACTTTATTGGGCTATTGCTAGCTTTTGACTGGTTGATGACGGCTCATCATCATCGGCAGGCTCCCGCCCTGACCAGGACTCACCATGGAGGCGGGGATGCCCTTGTGCCGGTGCGGCTGAGCTCAATGACGACAAGAAAGGCCAGTCTCATGACAGTCGTGGACGCACCACCTCCGCCGCGAGGCAGACCCCGTATACACCGCCGCCTCAAGGCGCGTCTCGCAGTGGTGCCTGGAGTGGTACTGCTGGCCATGGCCACTCTGGCCTGGAACACCACCGCGCAGGCAGCGGAGCCCCCCGTTCCGCTGGGGACCGCCGAGAGCTACGCGATCCTGGCCGGTTCGACGATCACCAACACCGGCGACTCCGACATCATCGGCGACGTGGGGCTCAGTCCGGGCACCTCCGTGACGGGGTTCCCGCCCGGAGAGATCTTCGGCGCCCTGAACATCGCCAACGGCGCGGCTGATCAGGCGAAGCTGGATCTGACCACGGCCTACAACAACGCGGCCGGCCGAAGCGGGACCGCCGTTGCGGTCGAACTCGGCGGACGGGTACTGGGGCCCGGCGTCTACTCGAACCCGACGTTGGGAATCACCGGAGAACTCACGCTCAATGCCCAGGGTGACCCCAACGCCGTCTTCATCTTCCAGACCACAGAGACGCTGATCACCGCTTCGAACAGCAGCGTCAGACTCATCAACGGTGCGCAGGCCTGCAACGTGTTCTGGAAGGTGGGCAGTTCCGCCACTCTCGGGACAAATTCAGACTTCGTGGGCACCATCATGGCCCTGGCATCCATCACGCTGAATACGGGCGCCGACGTCCAGGGCCGAGCACTTGCGCAGAACGCCGCGGTGACGCTGGACAACAACGACATCACGAGGCCGTTCTGCGTGACCGGGCCCGCCGGCCCCAGTGGTCCTCCTGGACCCACGGGACCAGCCGGCCCCAGCGGACCTGCCGGTCCCACCGGGCCCGCCGGTCCCTCCGGGCCTGAGGGCCCCCCGGGAGACACCGGTCCCACCGGGCCTCCCGGATCAGTCGGACCGACCGGGCCTGCCGGCCCCAGCGGTCCTGCCGGATCGGTCGGACCCACGGGACCTGCCGGACCGACCGGTCCTGTCGGGCCCACCGGGCCTGTCGGACCTGAGGGCCCCAAGGGAGACACCGGACCTCAAGGTCCTGAAGGGCCGCAGGGTCCTGAGGGGCCGCAGGGTCCTGCGGGACCCGGCGGTGGCCACGACGGCCACGACGGCCACGGGGACCACGGCGGTCACAAGCACCACTGCTCCAAGCACGAGGGTCCTCCCCCCTGGGAGGAGGACGGGAAGGACTGGCCGTGGAAGGCCAAGCCCAAGGCCAAGTCCCAGGCGAAGTGTGAGGACTGAGCGACACCATGGCCTCATCTCCTTGAGGAGGCCTGCGAAATGAGCGAGGGGCGCCCTCCCCGGGGGCGCCCCTCGGCTTTGAGCGTGGACGGCTCACCCGGCCGGGCCCCGGCCCTGGTCGGGGCATCCCTCACGCACCACGGGAAGGACTCGCCGGCGCGCACCTTCACACGCGAGCCCGCCCTCTAACGGTCCGTTCCTGTCCTGTGCAGCGCTTCGAGGAGCGAGGACACCACGGTTCGGTCCCTCTCGTGCGTGAGCCGCTGTGTCGCGGCCTCAGGAGGCAGCCAGAGGATGTCGGAGACTTCGCTGTTCGGGGTGAATGTGCCGCGCTTCGCTTCGGCCGCCCAGTAGCGCACTTGCTTGGGGCGCCCCTGGTGGTCGGTGTAGTGGACGGTCGGGAGTTCCGGGCCGAGGGCGCATCGCATGCCGGTTTCCTCGAGTACTTCGCGGAGGGCGCCGTCGCGAGCGTCTTCGTCGCGCTTGAGCTTGCCCTTCGGCAGAGACCAGTCTGACCACTTCGGCCGGTAGACCAAGGCCAGCTCGATGCCCCCGCCGGAGGACGACCGGCGCCACAGGGCGCAGCCTGCGGCACGTACCAGTGGTGTGATGTCCATCAGTACCTCGATCTCGTCATGCCTCTGACCTGCGGGTTCTTTCACCGTGATGAGCGGTGCCACGACTCGTCGTACTTCGGCCGGTGGACCAGGCAGATCTCGATGTCCCCGCCCTCGGGGGAGTGGCGCCACAGGACGCAGCCGGCCGCCCGGACGACGGTGTGCGCGGCCTCCGGGGCGTTGCCGGGATTCTCGGTCACGACGTGCTCACCGCCTCCTTCTGCCAGCACTGCTGGAACGCGAACCGGGATGCCTCCACTTCGTGGCGCTGGTCGGCGTGCAGGACGCCGAGGGCGTAGGCCGTGGCCGGGGCGATACGCGGGGTGCGGGCGGCGGCCGCCGCGGCGGAGGCGGCCTCGCTGGCGTCGCGGTGGCGGTTGAGGGCCTCGCCGGCCGCGAGGAGGCGTACGTCGACGGGGACGGCCTCGGGGTGCAGGACCTCCAGGGCGTAGCGGTGGAGGCGCAGCAGGAGCCGTACCTGGTGCCAGGGGGCGTCCTGGGGGTGGGGCGAGGTGTCCGGGGAGAGCCCGTGGATGAGGGCCTCGGCGTTGTAGGGGTGGCCGGCGCTGTGCAGCGGCAGACCGGTGACCGCGTCGCGGAGGCGGTCGTGCGCGGCGGTGGCGAGGGGGCCGAGGTCCGTGGCGGCGGCGCCGGGGGTGAGCGGGACCTCGCTGGCGAGGACGGCGACGCTGTCGGCGACGGCGTGGAAGCGGCTGGAGCCGAGGGCCTGGAGGGCGGCCGAGTGGGCCCGGGTGCGGGCGAGGGTGAGCTGGCGGTCCAGGAGGGCACCGGCTTTCGCGGCGCCGACGGTGAGGTTGCCGCGGTCGGGGGTGGGGTGGGGGTGCGGGGCTGCCGGCGCGGCCACCCGGGCCGCCCCGGCGGCACGAGCGCCCGCGGCGGGGTGGTGGGGGCTGCCCTGGGCCGGAAACGTGGTCGCTCCTGACAGGCGGTTCAGGGCGGTGACCAGGCGGTCGAGGCGGGCCGCGTAGGCGTGTTCGCGGCCCAGCGTGCCGGAGAGCCAGGCGAGTTCGGGGCGGAGGGACTCCGACCAGTCGGCGTCCAGCAGGGGCCGGAAGGTGTGCAGCGTGCCGCTGATGCGGCGGGCCGAGCGGCGCAGGGCGAGCGCCGCGTCGGTGGACTCCTCGGCTCCGTGCGCCGTGGCCCCACCGGTCTCCCGGTGGGTGCGCAGCGCGCGGAGGAACTCCGTGGCCCGCGCCCGCAGATAGCCTGCGACGGCCTCCGCGGGTGCGGCCGTGGGGTTCGTGGGGTCAAGGTGTCGCTGTGCCACGCCGGCGCCTCCGGGCGTCAATGAGCATCTCCTGGACGTTGCGCAGGGGCTGTCCGTCCGCGTCGGTCGAGTGCCGGGTCCACTCGCCGTCGGGACCGAGGTGCCAGGAGGAGGTCGTTTCGGACATACCGGTCTCCAGCAGGCGGTTGAGTGCCGCCCGGTGGGCCGGGTCGGTGATCCGGATCAGGGCCTCGATCCGGCGGTCGAGGTTGCGGTGCATCATGTCGGCGCTGCCGAACCACACCTCCGGCTCGCCGCCGTTGCCGAAGCCGAAGATCCGGGAGTGTTCGAGGAAGCGGCCGAGGACCGAGCGGACCCGGATGTTCTCCGACAGGCCCGGGACGCCGGGCCGTATGGCGCAGATGCCGCGCACCCACACGTCGACCGGGACACCCGCCTGCGAGGCCCGGTACAGGGCGTCGATGAGCGCCTCGTCCACGATCGAGTTGACCTTGATGCGGACGTACGCCGGACGTCCGGCGCGGTGGTGCTGGACCTCCTTGTTGACGCGGGCGATCAGCCCGTCGCGCAGGGACTTGGGCGCGACGAGGAGGCGGCGGTAGGTCTCGCGGCGCGAGTAGCCGGAGAGCCGGTTGAAGAGGTCGGAGAGGTCCGCGCCGACCTGCGCGTCGGACGTCAGGACGCCCAGGTCCTCGTAGAGCCGTGCCGTCTTCGGGTGGTAGTTGCCGGTGCCGACGTGGCTGTAGCGCCGGAGCGTGTCGCCCTCCTGACGGACCACCAGGGACAGCTTGCAGTGGGTCTTCAGGCCGACCAGGCCGTAGACCACGTGGCAGCCGGCCTCCTCCAGCCGCTTGGCCCACTTGATGTTGGCGTGCTCGTCGAAGCGGGCCTTGATCTCGACCAGGACGAGGACCTGCTTGCCGGCCTCGGCGGCGTCGATGAGCGCGTTGACTATGGGGGAGTCGCCGGAGGTCCGGTACAGGGTCTGCTTGATCGCGAGGACGTCCGGGTCCTCGGCCGCCTGCTCCAGGAACGCCTGCACCGACGTGGAGAACGAGTCGTACGGGTGGTGCAGCAGCACGTCGCGGTTGCGCAGGGCGGCGAAGATGTCGGGCGCGGACGCCGACTCGACCTCGGCGAGGTCGCGGTGGACGCCCGCGACGAACTTGCGGTACTTCAGCTCCGGCCGGTCCAGGGAGGCGATGCGGAAGAGGCCGGTGAGGTCCAGGGGCCCGGTCAGCGGGTAGACCTCGGACTCCTTGATCTTCAGCTCGCGCACCAGCAGGTCCAGGACCTCCTGGTTGATGTTCTCCTCGACCTCCAGACGCACCGGCGGCCCGAAGCGGCGCCGCATCAGCTCCTTCTCCAGGGCCTGGAGGAGGTTCTCGGCGTCGTCCTCCTCGACCTCCAGGTCCTCGTTGCGGGTGACCCGGAAGGCGTGGTGCTCCAGCACCTCCATGCCCGGGAACAGCTCCTCCAGATGCGCGCCGATCACGTCCTCCAGCGGGACGAACCGGCCCGGGGAGGCCTCCAGGAAACGGGACAGCAGCGGCGGCACCTTGACCCGGGCGAAGTGCGAGGTGCCCGTCACCGGGTTCTGCACGCGCACGGCCAGGTTCAGCGAGAGACCCGAGATGTACGGGAAGGGGTGGGCCGGGTCGACGGCCAGCGGGGTGAGGACCGGGAAGATCTGGTGGCGGAAGAGCGTGAACAGGCGGGCCTGCTCCTTCTCCGCCAGCTCGCTCCAGCGGACCAGGTGCACGCCCTCCTCGGCCAGCGCCGGGGCGACGTCCTCGTGGAAGCAGGCGGCGTGCCGGGCCATCAGCTCGCGCGAGCGGGCCCAGATCATCTCCAGCACCTCGCGCGGTTGCAGGCCGGAGGCGGACCTGGTGGCGACGCCGGTGGCGATGCGCCGCTTGAGACCGGCCACCCGGACCATGAAGAACTCGTCGAGGTTGCTGGCGAAGATGGCCAGGAAGTTCGCTCGTTCGAGCAGCGGCGTGTTGGGGTCCTCGGCCAGTTCCAGGACGCGCTCGTTGAAGGCGAGCCAGCTGCGCTCCCGGTCGAGGAAACGGCCCTGGGGCAGCCGTTCGCCGCCCTGTTCGTCCTCGTCGTACGCGTCGAGGTCGGCGTCGATGTCGGGTTCCAGGTCGGACACCACGGCCGACACCGTGTGCGGACGGTGACCGGTTATGGAGCCGACGGACGGCTGCGCGTGCTGGACCTGGGCTGCCTGGGCGTTGGACTGGCTCATGGAACCATTGTTCCGCGCCGCGAGCATCACAGGCGCGTCGGACAGGGCCGGTGGGAGTGCGGGGGCGCGCGAGGAGGCGTTCGCGGCGGTGTTCTCGGCGATGTCGGCGTCGATGCGGGCCACGACCTCGACGACGTCGGCGGTGTGGCGGGGGGCGACGGGCGCGGGCGTGCGGGGGTCGTCCCCCGTGCTGTTCCCGTTGCTTGGGCCGCTGCGTGGGGGAGGCGAGGGCTCGGGCACGACGGGGTTCATTGCGGAAGCGTCGCAAGGTCGTCTGAATCGCCGGTTACGGAGACCTTACGTGCGGGATAGCGCGGGGAGGACCGCCGGTTCCGTGACGGTGTGCGCGGCACCCCGGCGTACGCCTTCTCGTGATCACGCGCCGTTCACCGGGTGTACGCCGTCGGCACGCCCCTCCCCCCGTAGGAGGGGCGTGCCTGGTCCAGGGGCCCGGGTCGGGGCTCGGGCGGGGGCTCGGGCCGGGTGCGGCGTCAGTGGGGGCGGCGGCGCAGGAGCCAGAAGGCGGCGGCGGTGGCCAGGACCCCGACGGCGAGGATGATGCCGGTCGCCACGAGGTGCAGGGGCCAGAAGTGGGACGCCGGGTGCACCTCGGCGTACAGATCGGTGAAGCCCTTCCCGCTCATGCACCTGGTGTAGTCGATGTCGGCATCGGCGTCGAAGCAGCTCAGGTCGTCGACGCGGGCACCGGAGCCGGTGACGGCGCCCAGCTCCAGCTGGTCCGCCGTCATCGGCAGCCTGCTGGCGGCGGTGCCGCGGAGCGTCGTGGAGGGCCACAGCTCGTCGAACCGTTCGCCGAGCCAGAGGTGGAACGCGACCATGAAGCCGAGGGCCACGGTGAGCGCGGGCAGCGCCCGCCTGAGGACGATTCCCACCAGGGCGCCGACGGCCAACGCGCACAGGGCGTACGCCAGGACCGCGGGGCCGCGGTTCAGGAAGGGGTCGGTGTAGTACCACTCGTCCCCGCGCAGGTCCCGGTTCGTGGACCAGGCCCAGCGGTAGACCGGCACCAGGACGGCCATGCCGACGGTCAGCGCGGCGGCGGGCACCGCGAGCTTGACGGTGAGCCACCGGACCGGGGTGACGGACTGGGTCCAGGCCAGCTGGGCCGTGCCCCGTTCCAGCTCACGGCCGGTCAGTGAAGCCCCCGCCCAGGCGGCCACGGCGTAGGAGGAGTAGGCGATCAAGGTACCTATGGAGCTCATGGCCGAGGCGTAGTCGAAGGCGGATCCGAGGTCGATGCACCCGTTCTCCAGCTTCCGGCAGGCGGCCCGCTCCGCGCGTATCTCCGCGCCCGTGACGTACTCCAGCCAGAGCATCCACCCGACCATGAGCAGCACGTACGCGCTCCACACCAGCAGTGCCGGGCGGTGCACGCGCCACACGGTCCAGGTCAGGCCGCCGCGGGCGGCGGTGTCGGCCGGGGGTGTGGTGGTGAGGGTCTCGGTGCTCATGCGGTCCCTCCCGTACGGCGGCGCAGCAGCAGGAACGCGGCCCAGACCAGCAGGGCGGTGGCGGTGAGGACGAGGGCCGTCCCGACGAGGTGGAGGGGCCAGAAGTGGGAGGAGGGGTGGAAGTCGGCGTAGAAGCCGACGACGTCGGTCCGGCCGCAGGAGTCGTCCGTGCACGCCACGTCCGAGACGCGCTCGCCCGTGCTGGTGATGAAGCCGCGGTCGACCAACTCGCCTGTCCAGTCCCGGTCCGCGGTCCGGGACACGAGGGTCTCGGTGGGCCACAGCAGGTGACGGTTCCACTGGAGCGCGCCCGCCAGGACGCCGGTGCCCGCCAGGCCGACGGCGAGCGCGGGGAGTGTGCGGCGCAGCAGCAGGCCGGCGAGGACACCGACCGCGAGGCCCAGCAGGGCGTACGCCGTGGCGACGGTGCCGTGACCGGCGAAGGTCGCGGACTCGAACCAGTCCCGGGTCGCCAGCGCGTGCCGCAGCCGCTCCTCGCGCCACCACACCAGGCGGTTCAGCAGGGTCAGCAGGACCGTCCCGGAGACGATCATGGCGGCCGGGACCGCGAGTGTGGTGGCGAGCCAGCGGGCCGGGGCGACGGACTGGGTCCAGGCCAGCTTCGCCGTCCCGCTCTCCAGCTCGCGGCCGATCAGGGAGCCGCCCGCCCACGCGCCGATCAGGAGCGGAGCGATGGTGAGGACGCTGGAGCCCAGGGAGACAGCCGTGGCGTAGCGCGTGTAGGCCTCGCCGAGCGTGCAGTAGTCGGTCTCCACGCAACCGCTCTTCACATACGCCGTCCAGGCCGCGTCGTAGCCCGGTCCGGCGGCCCACAGCAGTCCGGCGGCGACGAGGCCCACCAGAAGGCCCCAGAACCACAGGGCGGACCGGTGGACGCTGAGCGTCGCCCGGATCATCCCTCCGGTCGGAGTCATGGCCGGGGCGGGGGCCGGGGCGCCGGAGCGGACGGTGCCGATGGTCTCGGTGGTCGTGGTCTCCGTGGTCGTGGTGCTCATACGGCCGCTCCCCTGGTCCCGGCCACGTCGGTGTCGTCCGCGTGGGCCGTGTGATCGGCGTCGGCGTCGCCCTCGTCGTCGATCGTGAGGGCCGGGGCCTCGGGCGCCCGCAGATGGGCGAGGACCAGCTCCTCCAGTGTGGGCTCGGCGGTCTGGCGGCCGGGGCCGACGGGGCCCCGCGGGCGGATCAGCGCGGTGAGCTGACGTCCCGTCGTGCGGGACTCGACCACGGTGTGCGGGGCGAGGTCGCCCACCGGGCCGGTGACCAGGGTGTGCGCGGCGAGGAGTTCGTCCAGCGGGCCCGCGAGCCGGACGCGCCCGGCGCCCAGCAGGAACAGGTGGTCGCAGGAGCCCTCCAGTTCGGCCACCACGTGCGAGGACATGACAACCGTGGTGCCGTGCTCTGCGGAGTCCGCGAGCAGCGTGCCCATCAGCTGGTGCCGGGCGAGCGGGTCGAGGTCGGCCATCGGCTCGTCCAGGAGCAGCAGTTCGGGCCGCTTGCCGAGGGCGAGGGCGAGCGCGACCCGGGTGCGCTGACCGCCGGAGAGGGAACGGATCTTCGCGTTCCGGTTCAGGTCGCCCTCGTCCACCACCCGCTCCGCGACGGCCGGGTCCCAGCGCCGGGCGTTGAGCTCGCGCCCCAGCCGCAGGGTCTCGGCGACGGTCAGCTGGGGATACAGGGGCTTGTCCTGGGCGACGTAGGCGATGCGCTCGCGGGCCGCCGCCGGGGTCGTGCCCAGCACGCTGATCGTGCCCTCGGTGGGGGCGAGCAGACCGGCCGCGTGGGCCAGGAGCGTCGACTTGCCGGCGCCGTTCGGTCCGACGAGCGCGCACACCCGCCCCCTGGGCAGCCGCAGCGTGCACTCGCGCAACGCCCAGCCCCCGGACCGCCACCCGAACTTCTTGCCGAGCGCGGCCGCCTCCATCGCGGTCCCCGTCATGCCTCGTCCCCCTGATCTCGCTTGTGCGCTGTGAAGTGTTCGTCCAGCACGGACGTGAAGAGGGCCTCCACGTCGTCCCGTTCGAGCCCGCTCTCCCGGGCCCGGACGGCCCAGCTGTCCAACTCGGCCCGCAGCGGGGAGTCGGCGGGCGTCGTGCCCAGTGACTTCCGTACGAACGTGCCGAGGCCGCGGCGGGCCTCGACCAGGCCTTCGCGCTCCAGCTCGCGGTAGGCCTTCAACACGGTGTTCGGGTTGATCGCGGTGGCCTCCACGACCTCGCGGGCGGTGGGGAGCTTGTCGCCGGGCTCCAACAGCCCCATCCGCAGGGCCTGTTTGGTCTGCTGGACGATCTGGACGTAGGTGGCGACACCGCTGCGCCGGTCGATGCGGTACTCGACCACTCGACAACCACCCTTTCACTAATTGAGTAGTGAAAGGGTGGTGCAAGAGAGGGGGCGGTGTCAACAACACCGCCCCCTGCCTGTGGAAAACTCCGCGTACGCGCGCTGTGTCAGGTTTCCGCGTACGCGCGGCCGTGTCAGGTTTCGCTGCGGTACATCAGGTCCGTCTCGTACGTCACGAAACCGAGGCGCTCGTAGACGGTGACCGCCGCCTTGTTGTCCGCGTCGACATAGAGCATCGCGGTGGGCAGGCCCTGGGCGGCGAGGTGGCGCAGGCCGATCGTGGTGAGGGCCTTGCCGAGGCCGCCACCCTGGGCGCCGGGGCGCACGCCGACGACGTAGACCTCGCCGAGCTGCTCGGTGGCGTGCGCCTTCGTCCAGTGGAAGCCGACCAGTTCCTCTCCCCTGAAGGCCAGGAAGAAGCCCGCCGGGTCGAACCAGGGCTCGGCCTTGCGGTCGTCGAGGTCGCGCTGGGTGAGGGAGCCCTGCTCGGGGTGGTGCGCGAAGGCCTCCGCGTTCGCGGCGAGCCACGCCGCGTCGTCCGCGCCGGGGACGAAGGCACGGACGGTGACGCCCTCGGGGAGCACCGGCTCGGGAGGGTCGAAATCGGCCAGGGAACGGCGCATCTGGCGGAGTTCGCGGAAGAGGGTGAGGCCGAGGACCTGGGCGAGGTGGCGGGCGGCCGAGTGACCGCCGTGCGCCCAGACGCGCAGCCGCTTGCCCGACTCGGCGAGCAGGGCGGAGCCGAGGGCGCGGCCGTGGCCGTGGCCCCGGTGGGAAGGGTGGACGACCAGCTCGGCGGCCGGGGCCTCGACGGGGTCGTTGTCCTCCAACTGGGCGTAGCCGACCAGGGTGTCGCCGACGGTGAGGAGGAGGTGGGCCACGCCTTCGCGGGGGCCGCCGCGGAGCTGGAGGCGGCCCTGCTCGGACACCGCCTGCTGGCCGTCGACCTGGGCGGCCTCCTCGAGGAGGGCGAGGACGGCTGCCTTCTGGTCGGGGGTGAGTTCCAGACGGGTTTCGATACTGCGAGCTGCTGCGCTGGCCGCTGCGCTCGGCCGGGCGGTGTCGTCGCTGGTCATGGGTTCGAGGTTAACCGGGGGGTGCGGTGGGGGAGCGCCTATGAATTCGGCTGGTTCCCCGGTCTGGCGGGTGCGGCTTGAATGTGGCTGATCGCGCCCCGCGGCGGAGCCGCAGATGTCACAGCCCCGCGTCCCTGCAAATGTCCCCCTTTGCCATCAGTCCTCCTCGATGGCAACCAGGTCGTAACCATGAACCCCCTGTCGCGCTACGCGCGTTGACCCTACGCTTCGGGCCGACGGGGCCGTTCTCACGTTTCCCTTACTTCTCTTACCTCTCACGAACCCAGGGGGGCACATGTCAGCCACACCCCAAGCGCAGCGCCGTAGAAGCCGCCGCAACCGGATCCTCGCCGCCGCGGCCGGGCTGGCGACCGTCGGGGCGCTGGCCGCCGCGCTCCCGGCGAGCGCCGGTGAGTCGAAGTCGGAGCCCGGCAAGGACAAGCCGGGCCGGTACCAGGACGTGCAGCTGCTGTCGTTCAACGACCTGCACGGCAACCTGGAGCCGCCGGCCGGTTCCTCGGGCCGGGTGACCGAGCTGCACGAGGACGGCACGACCACCACGATCAACGCCGGTGGCGTCGAGTACCTCGCCACGCACCTGCGTGACGCCCGCCGGGCCGACGACTACACGATCACGGCCGCCGCCGGTGACATGGTCGGTGCCTCCCCGCTGATCTCGGGCCTGTTCCACGACGAGCCCACCATCGAGGCGCTGAACGGGCTCGACCTCGACGTCACGAGCGTCGGCAACCACGAGTTCGACGAGGGCGCGAAGGAACTGGCCCGCCTCCAGAAGGGCGGCTGCCACCCGACCGACGGCTGCTACGTCAAGGGCAAGAAGTTCAAGGGTGCCGACTTCCCCTACCTCGCCGCGAACGTCATCGAGAAGAAGACCGGCAAGCCGCTCCTGAAGCCCTACTGGGTCTGGAAGAAGAACGGCGTCAAGATCGGCTTCATCGGCGTGACGCTGGAGGACACCCCGGGCGTCGTCTCCGCCGAGGGCGTCAAGGGCCTGAAGTTCAAGGACGAGGTCCAGACGATCAACAAGTACGCCAAGGAGCTGGAGCGCCAGGGCGTCAAGTCGGTCGTCGCGCTGATCCACGAGGGTGGTCTCCCCGCCTCCACGTCGTACAACTACGACTGCGACTCGCCCGGCGCCGGCGACGGCATCTCCGGTCCGATCGTCGACATCGCCAAGAACATCACGCCGAAGGTCGACGCCCTGGTCACGGGCCACACGCACGCCGCGTACGCCTGCACCATCAACGACCCGGCGGGCAAGCCGCGCATGGTCACCTCGGCCGCGTCCTTCGGCCGCCTCTACACCGACACGACGCTGACGTACGACCGCCGGACCGGCGACATCTCCCGTACGGCCGTGGACTCCGCGAACCACGTCGTCACCCGTGACGTCGAGAAGGCCGCCGACATGACGGCCCTCATCAGCCGGTGGAACACCCTCGCCGCGCCCATCGGCAACCGCGCCATCGGCCACATATCCGCCGATGTGCCCAACGTCGGCACCGAGTCCCCGATGGGTGACCTGATCGCCGACGCGCAGTTCTGGTACGGCAAGACTCTCGACCCCGAGGTCGACCTCGCGCTGATGAACCCGGGCGGTGTGCGCGCGCCGCTCACCTACGCGGCCAAGGGCGCCGAGGGCGACGGCGTGGTGACCTACGCCGAGGGCTTCACCGTCCAGCCGTTCTCCAACACGGTCAACCTCCAGAACTTCACCGGGGCCCAGCTCATCCAGATCCTCAAGGAGCAGGTCAGCGGGCCGAACGCCGCCGCGCCGAAGGTGCTGCTGCCGTCGTCCGGTCTGACGTACACGCTCGACCTGACGAAGTCCGGCGCGGACCGCGTGGTCACCGACACCATCAAGCTCAACGGTGCCGCGATCGACCCGGCCGCCACCTACCGGGTCGCGACCAACAGCTTCCTCGCGGGCGGCGGCGACGGCTTCCCGACGCTGGGCCAGGGCACGAACGACCTGGTCGGCGCGGACGACCTGGCGGCTCTGGAGCAGTACCTGCTCGCCAACTCCTCGGCCACCAGCCCGATCGCGCCCCCGGCGGCCAACCGGATCACGATCATCAGCTAGCCGTACCGGATCACCGAGGGTCGGATGTCCGGCCCGGGTGGTTCGTGGCTGGTCGCGCGGTTCCCCGCGCCCCTTCCGGGGTGCGGGGAACCGCTTTTTCGTGCCCCGCAGTGGGTGGTCCGGGTGCTTTCAGGTACCGGCTGAGGTGGGCGGACGCGTCCAGCATGGCGAGGCCCCGTACGGTCAGGCGGCGCCGCCAGTCGTCCAGTGCGGTGGAGAGGGCGTCCGTGCCGCCGGCCGTGCGGATCTGCCGGACCACGGTGGAGATGTGGTCCAGGGGGTGGTCCCCGCGGCGGAGGAGGTGGGCGAGTTCCGCGTCCCGGACGTCGGCCGGGTGGTAGAGGCGGTAGCCGGTGAGCGGGTCCCGCTCAGGGGTGAGGATGCCGGCGTCCTCCCAGTTGCGCAGGGTCGCCGGGGTGACGTCGAGCCGGTGGGCGAGTTCGCCGACGGTGAGGGGGGCGGGGCGGGCGGGGTGGCCGCGGAGTTCGGTGCCCGCCCTGGCCATGGGCTCCGCGCCCCCCGAAGCCGCCGTCAGATGGTCCACCGCGTCGCGTACCGCGTCGAGGGTCTCCCGGTCGCGGAGCAGCTGGGCGTGCCCACGGTCGACGATCGTCAGGGCGTCGTCGAGGGCGTCCTCGTGCACGGCCCGCATGATCCGCCCGGCGGCGGAGTGGCCGTACGCCGGGACGAGGGCGAGGAACGCGCGCAGGGCCGCCGCGTGCACCTCGGTGTAGACCCGGTAGCCGCTGCGCGTCCGCTCGGCGGCCGGGAGGAACCCGTCGCGCTCGTAGTTGCGGACGGCCTGGGTCGACAGCCCGTGCTCACGGGCCAGGTCGGACGGACGCATGGTGATCACCGCTTTGAGACTTTACGCGACGAGAAGCGACCGATGGGCTTCTCTCGATGGGCTGCATCTCTCACCGCCGCCGCCCAAGTATCAACCGTACTTTCAAGGTTACGATAGAGGCTCATGAGTCTGGACATGCGAGACCTCGTGACCCCGTCGTGCGACCTGCTGGCCCTCGGTGAGCCGACCCATCTGGAACCGGCGTTCGGGCACGCCCGCAACGAACTCTTCGCCCGTCTCGTCGAGGAGCGGGGCTTCCGTTCGATCGCGCTGGAGACCGACCGCATTCCCGCGCTCGTCCTGGACGACCACGTGCGGGACGGCACGGGCGACTTCGACGAGGCGATGCGGGAGGGCATCGCGTTCGGCCGTGGCGATCTGGCCCCCAACAGGGAGCTGATCACCTGGATGCGGGAGTACAACCGGACCCGCCCGCCAAAGGAGCGCCTCGCCTTCCACGGCTTCGACGCCGAGATGGAGAACATGAGCGCGCCCAGCCCGCGCCGCTGTCTCGAAGCCGCCCGCGCCTACCTGGCCCGTGACGAGGGCCTGGCCTCGCCCCTCGCGCTCGCCGCCGACCCCGCCGTCGACATCGCGAGCCTCGCCGGCGACGACGAACGGTGGAGCCGTACGGAGGCGGTGCTGGACGCGGCCTGCTCGATCGGCGCCACACCGGAGGCCGAGGCGCTGCGCTGCCTCGCCGACGACATGCTCACCGAGTTCCACGCCCGCGCGCCGCAGTTGATCGCGGCGACCTCACGGGCCGCGTGGTACCGGGCGAAGGCCCACCTCATGGCGGCGATCGGTCTCCTGCGCTACCACCGGCAACTGGCGCGCCCCGCCGAGGAGCACGTCCGGATCTCCCGCATGCTCGCCACGCGGGACGCGCTGATGGTCGAGAACCTGCTCGACATCCGCGCCGTCGAGGCCGACCGCGGCCCGACCCTGGTCTTCGGCCACAACCTCCACCTCCAGCGAGGCCCCAGCCATATGCGCATGCGCGACCTGGACCTCGACTGGCACGGCGCGGGCGCGATCCTGGGCCCGCTGGTGGGGGAACGGTACGTCTTCGTGGCAGCCTCTCTGGACGCTGACGACGACGGAGCCCTGCACGTCAGCGTCGCCGACTAGGGCCGGTCCTCGGGTACTTCGGCGGCCTCGCCGATCCGCTGCCCCCTGCTGACGGCGACACGCAGCACGTCCTCCAAGGACTCCACGGCCCGCGTCAGCGCGAACCGCACGGCCCGCTCCCCGGCCGCCGCGTCCGCGAGTACGGCCCTGCTGCCGGCCAACACCTCCTCGGCCGAGCCGAGTTGGGAGGTCTCCACGCTGTCGGCCAGCAGGGAGAGGGCCCCGGGGTGCGCGGTGTCCGGGGCGAGGTAGCAGGGCTTGCCGTCGGGGTCGGTCCACGGCAGCAGACGCAGCCCGTCCATCATGCGGGGACCTCCACGCTGTGCGTTCCACTGGTGTACAGCTCCTCGAGGCTCAGTACGTAGGGCCGTACGAGGTTGTCGTAGGACTCGAAGGGCCAGATGTCGTCGAGGGACCTGGTCGGGGGTGGGGGAGGGGCGGGTTCCTGCGCATCCTCCGCCTCGGGTGGCACGGGGCCGGGCGCGGCCCAGCGGAGCAGTGCCTCACAGAGCCGTACGACGAGCGAGCGCATACCGGTGCCTCAACTTTCGTCTCAGGGTTTTTTCAGGGTCGTCCTGACGAGCGGTGATTACCGTTCGTGTCTCGATCGTCACGGGTGCGCCGTACGTTGGGGAAGATGCCTGGCGTTGCCTGGAGCGCCAGACAACGGCGAGGGGTGACATGGGCGAAGTCGTTGACGAGAAGCGGGAATCAGGGCGGGCCGCGTTGGGGCGGACCCTGTTGCTCCTGCGCGAGAAGACGGGCAAGACGCTGACGCAGTTGGCGGCGGAGACGTCGTACGACAAGAGCTATCTCTATCGCCTGGAGAAGGGGGAGCGGCTCTCCAAGCGGGCGGTCATGGAGGACCTGGACACCTACTACGGCTCCGGTGACCTGCTGGTTCGGCTGTGGAGGGAGGCTCGCAAGGAGGTCATCAAGGACAAGTACAAGGCGTTCATGGAGCTGGAGGCGACGGCTCGGGTGATGTGGATGTTCCAGCTGCGGGTGCCGGGCATCTTGCAGACCGAGGAGTACGCCCGCACGGTGTTGTCAGGGTTGTCTGGAGCCCAGACAACGGCAGACAACAGGGAGGAGATCGAGGAACAGGTGGCCGCGCGTGTAGGACGGCAGGAGTTGTTGCACCGCCGGCCGGCGCCGAGCATCCGCGTGATCCTCGATGAAGGAGCTGTTCGGCGGCCCGTCGCCGACAGGAAGGTCTGGGCGGATCAGCTGTCGCATCTGGTGGAAGCCGCGGAGTTGCCGAACGTCGCGCTTCAGGTGCTCCCCTGGGAAGCCGGTGTGCACGACATCATGGACAGCCACCTCTGGCTGTTCTGGCAGAGGACTGGTGATCCCGTTGCCTACGCGGAGGGCACTGGTATCGGTGAGGTGATCGAGGATCCGGACAAGGTCCTGGCTCTCCGCCTGTCCTACGATCTTGTCCGGGACGCGGCCCTGACCCCGGTGGAGTCGACGGCATTCATCAAGCGCCTTCTGGAGGAGTGCAGATCATGAACCGGACCCTCGACCTCAGCGCCGCCGTCTGGCGAAAGTCGTCGTTCAGCGATGGAGGCGGCACGAACTGCCTCGAAGTCACCGACGACCTCCCCGGCATAGTCCCCGTCCGGGACAGCAAGGTCCCGGACAGCCCCCCGCTCCTGTTCTCCGCCGGGGCGTGGTCCGCGTTCGTCATGGGCGTCGCGGCCGGCTGAGCACCTTCGGGTGAAGGCGGTCCGCTATCGGGCCACCCGTGCCGTGGTCCGGCTATGGTGAAGCCATGGCTGAGACCACCACCATCCAGGTGTCCAAGCAGGCCCGCGACCATCTCGCCCAGGTCGCCAAGGAACGCGGCATGACCCTGGGCCAGCTGATCGAGCAGCTGGCCTCGGAACAGCCGACGGCGGAGCAGATCGCGGAGCGGGTCGCGGCCGATCGTCAGGTCGTGCGTGAGGTGATCGGCCTCGACATCAGCGACGACGAGTTCGACCGGGCTCCCGACGTGCTGGGCAACATTCAGAGGATCGCCGCCGAGAAGGCCCGCACGGCACGAGGACAGGCCGCGTGATCATCCTGGACACGGGGGCCACCCGCGCCCTTGCCGAGGGCCACAAGACCCTGAACCTCCTCGCCGGGAACATGGCACGGACCCCCGGCGATCTCCTACGGATCCCGGCCCTCTGCCTGATGCAGGCGGAGTCGGAGGACGCGGACGCGGGGCGGCGGGTGCTCGCGTTCTCCTCGGTCGTCGTCGACGACCTGGGTACGGCGGCCTCGATCACCGTCGGAGGCATGATCCGGGACGGTTACGGCGGGCCGGGCACCTGCCACGCCCTCTACTGCGCGCTGCCCCGCCCGGAGTTCACAGGCATGTCGATCCTGCTCACGGACCGCGAACAGGACTATCCCCGAGGCGTGATCACGGTCGACATCGACTCCCCCGGCATGCTCGGCTTCCACTGACCCAGGGCGCCGCCCCGGCCACCGCTCACGCACTCTCCGGGGGCGGAACCGCTGCCCCCGGCAGCCGTACCGTCGCCAGGGTGCCGCCGCCGTCCGCCCGGGTCAGGGTGATCTCGCCGCCCGCCTGCTGCACCGTGCGGGCCACGATCGACAGGCCAAGGCCGGAGCCCGGGAGGGAACGGGCCGACGGGGAGCGCCAGAAGCGGTCGAAGACGTGGGGGAGTTCGTCTTCGGGGATGCCGGGGCCGTGGTCGCGGACCGTGAGGACACCCGCGTCGAGGGAGACCTCGATCGTGCCGCCCTCGGAACTGAACTTCACCGCGTTGTCGAGGATGTTGACGATGGCGCGCTCCAGCGCGGACGGTTCGGAGCGGACGTACCAGGGGTTCAGGTCCGCCGTGATCGTCAGCTCGGGGCCGCGCAGGCGGGCCCGGCGCAGGGCCGCCTCCACCGTCTCCTGGAAGTCGACGACCTGGAGGTTCCGGCCGCCCTGGTGGCCCGCGTCCGAACGCGACAGCTCCTGCAAGTCGCCTATCAGGGAAGCCAGTTCGGTCATCTGGGCCTTCACGGAGGCGAGCAGGGCCTTGCGGTCGTCCGCCGGGATCGGGCGGCCCGTCTCCTCGCTGCGGGTGAGGAGTTCGATGTTCGTGCGGAGGGAGGTCAGGGGGGTGCGGAGTTCGTGGCCGGCGTCCGCGATCAGCTGTTGTTGCAGGTCGCGGGAGCTCGCCAGCGCGCTCGTCATCGAGTTGAAGGAGCGGGAGAGACGGGCGACCTCGTCCTCGCTCTCCTCCTCCACGGGGATGCGGATGCTCAGGTCCTCGGTGCGCGCCACGTGCTCGACCGCTTCGGTCAGCTTGTCGACGGGGCGCAGGCCCGCGCGGGCCACGGCGAGTCCGGCCGCTCCGGCGCCGACGACTCCGATGCCGGAGACGACGAGGAGCAGCAGCGCCAGCTCGTTGAGCGTGGACTGGGTGCCCTTGAGGGGGACGGCGACGACGTAGGCGGTGCCCGGCACCACGTCCTGGCCGCCGCCGGTGTCGACGACGAGCGCCGTGGCCAGTACGCGCACCGGGTTGCCCTCGCTGTCGGTGCCGTTGCGGATCGTCCCTTGCCTGATCTTGGGGTTCGCGGCCACCTCCTTGTCGCTCTCGGCGACGTTCACCACGCCCGTGGAGTTGGGGAAGACGCACCTCGTGCCGTCCGTGGTGACTACCTGGGAGTAGCCCTTGCTCTTCGGCCCCCAGAACGACTGCGACGGCGCCTGGGGGCAGGTGTTGAGGACGGAGTCCTGCACCATCTGCTCGGGCAGCGCTCGGCTGACCATGGCCTCCAGGTCGTTCTTGACCTCCTCGTACAGCTTCCCCTGCACGATGAACCAGCACGTCACCGACACCGCCGCCACCGCGAACGCCACCGCCGCCGCGACCAGCATCGACAGCCGGGCCCGGATGGGCAGGGAGCGATAGCGGCTCAGGAGCTTCTTCACTCCGCGCCGCCCTGTCGCAGGACGTACCCCACGCCCCGCACGGTGTGCACGAGCCGCGGCTCGCCGCCCGCCTCGGTCTTGCGGCGCAGATACATGACGTACACGTCGAGGGAGTTGGAGGACGGCTCGAAGTCGAAGCCCCAGACGGCCTTCAGGATCTGCTCGCGGGTGAGGACCTGGCGCGGGTGCGCCATGAACATCTCCAGAAGTGTGAACTCCGTGCGCGTCAGCTCCACCGGGCGCCCGCCCCGGGTGACCTCCCGCGTCGCCAGGTTCATCCGCAGGTCCGCGAAGGTGAGCGCCTCGTCCACCTCGGCGGTCGCGGCGACCGCCGCCGCGTACGAGCTGCGGCGCATCAACGCGCGGACCCGGGCGAACAGTTCGTCCAGCTCGAACGGCTTGACCAGGTAGTCGTCCGCGCCGGCGTCGAGGCCGGTGACGCGGTCGCCGACGGTGTCGCGGGCGGTGAGCATCAGGATCGGCGTGGTGTCGCCGGCCCCGCGGATGCGGCGGGCGGCGGTCAGCCCGTCCATGCGCGGCATCTGTACGTCGAGGATCACCAGGTCCGGCCGGTACGCGGTCGCCTTCTCCAGCGCGTCGGCGCCGTCCACGGCGACCTCGGTGTCGTAGCCCTCGAAGGCGAGGCTGCGTTTGAGTGCGTCGCGCACCGCCGGCTCGTCGTCGACGATGAGGATGCGCTGGGGTTCGGGTGCGCGGGCGCCTTCGGCGGAGCTCATGTGGTCTTCGTTCCTCGGAAGCGGTGGAGTGCATGGGGCGGGGCGCCGTGGGGGTTCTCGTGCGTTGCCTGGTGCGGGTCCGGTGGGGCTTCTCGCGCAGTTCCCCGCGCCCCTGATGGGGCGCGCGCGGTTTCGCCCTAGCCTCGCACGTCCCCTGGCCGCGCAGTAGGCCGTACCGGATCAGCCGCGAACCGTACGTCGGCGCGGGCGCGCGGCTGTGTTACGACGGACCGGGGCACGGGTGGCCGCCACCTCGGGGGCCCGCGTCACCGCCGGGTGAAGTTCGGCCGCCACCGCGAGGGCGAGGCCCAGCCCGGCCGGGTCGACGGCGGTGGCGACGGTGTGGGAGACCTGCGTGATCATGTCGAACTCCTTGGACTCAGCGGGACTGACGGGACGGAGGGGAAAAGACCTGGTCGGAGGGAAAAGACCTGGTCGGAGCGCCGGCCCTCAGTCCGACCCGCCCGCCCGCAGCGTGCTCAGGTCGGCCTTGACCGTGTTGACCGGGATGGCGAAGCCGAGGCCGACGCTGCCGGCGCTGGAGGAGGTGGCGTCCGCGGCGGAGTACATCGCGGAGTTGATGCCGATGATGTTGCCGTTCATGTCGATGAGGGCGCCGCCGGAGTTGCCGGGGTTGAGGGAGGCGTCGGTCTGGAGCGCCTTGTACGTCGTCGTCGACGAGCCCGTGTCGCCGTTGAACTGCCGGCCGCCGAACTCGAACGGCCACTGCCCGCCGCCACCGCCCTGCTGCTGGCCCTGGCTCTCGTCCGTCGAGACCGTGACGTCACGGTCGAGCGCGGAGACGATGCCGCTGGTCACGGTGCCGGTCAGGCCCTCGGGGGAGCCGATCGCCACGACCTGGTCGCCGACCTTGACGCCGGCGGAGTCGCCGAGCGTGGCGGCCTTCAGCCCGGAGGCGTCCCGGAGCTTGATGAGGGCGAGGTCCTTCTTGCTGTCGGTGCCGACGACCTCGGCGGTGTAGGACTTGCCGTTGCTGGTCGTCACCTTGATCTGGGAGGCGCCGGAGATCACGTGGTTGTTGGTGACGATCTCGCCGTCGCTGGTGATGATCACACCGGAACCGGTGGACTCGCCCGCGTTCGAGGAGGCGTTGATCTCCACGATGCTCGGGCTGACCGCCGTGGCGACGCCGGAGACCGTGCCCTTCTGGCTCGTCGGCACCACGCTGGTGCTGGTGGAGCTGGAGGCCACGGTGCCCGAGCCGGTCAGCTCCTGGATGCCGTACGCCGTACCGCCGCCGATCGCCGCCGCGACGAACGCCACGGCCGCGAGCAGCGCGATCGGCCCCCGGGTACGCCTGCGCGGAGCGGGCGCCGCCCCGGACTCCGGGGCACCCGCGGAGGAGACCGGCTCGCTGAGGAGCGCGGTGGGAGCGGCCTGAGCCGAGGCCGCCGTCGCCGGGTCGTACGCCGGCGGGGGCGGCCACTCCGGGTTCACCGGGGCGGAGGCGTGCTGCTGCTGGAGGTACGCGGGCTGCTGCTGGGTCCCGCCCTCGGCGTACCCGGAGTGCTGCTGCTGCCCCTGGTAGGGGTTCTCGTACTCGCCGCTGCGGCGGAAGCTCTCGGTCATGACTCAGAGCCTGCCGCCCGACCATGAGACCTTCCTGAGTGCTCCCTGAGAACCCCACCAGAACCTCGTTCGCCCCATGTAAAGGCCGCCCGCGAAGCCCGGAGAGGACCGGAGGGGCGGGACCATGGTCGAGGCCGGGGCGGAGCGGGTGGGCGACGGTGTGCACGCCGAACCCCTCCTGAACGTGGGCGGCGGCGAGGTCTACCGGTTCCGGCTGGTCTGCGTCGGCAGCGGCAGCGGCAGCGTGCGGGTGGTGGTCAGGCCTGCGGGCGCCGGGCAGAAGGCCACGGTCCCCTGCGACGGTGCGGTCGCCCCGTCTGAGAGGCAGCGGCACGCGTCAAGCGCGCGCTCTGAGGGGCGCGGGGAACTGCGCGACGAGCCACGACGAACCCGCGGCCGACAACGCACCCCAAGCCCCTACGGCGCCCGCGTGCGCCCCGGCGGAGCTAGCCGCAGCCGCACGACCGTCGGGCCACCAGCGTCGACGGAAACAGCTTCACGCGTTCGCGGCGGGAGCCGGCGACCCGGATGCCGTCGTCGAGGACCAGGTCCACCGCCGCCCGGGCCATGCCCGTACGGTCCGTCGCGATCGTCGTCAGGGGCGGGTCCGTGAGGGCCGCCTCCTTGACGTCGTCGAAGCCGGCGACGGCCAGCTCGGACGGGACCTCGATCCGCAGCTCGCGCGCGGCCCGCAGCACCCCGATCGCCTGGTCGTCGGTGGAGCAGAAGATCGCCGGCGGCCGGGTCGGCCCCGAGAGCAGCTCCAGCGCGACCTGGTAGGCGTCGTACCGGTTGTAGGGCGCCTGGAACAGCCGCCCCTCCGTGGAGATCCCGGCCTCGTCCATCGCCCGCCGCCAGCCCTCGACGTGGTCGGAGACGGGGTCGCCGATGAGCGGGGTCTCGGCGACGCCACCCATACAGGCGACGTAGGCGTAGCCGTGCGAGAGGAGGTGCTCCACGGCGAGCTTCGCGCCGCCGATGTCGTCGGTCACCACGGCCACGTCGTCGATCGCCTCGGGCCGCTCGTGCAGCAGCACGACCCGCGCGTCCCACGCCTCTATCTCGGCGGCGGCGTTGTCGTTGAGGGCGTGGCTGACGAGGATCAGTCCGGAGACCCGCATCCCGAGGAACGCCCGCAGATAGTGGACCTCGCGCTCGGCGACGTAGTCGGTGTTGCCGACGAGCACCATCTTTCCGCGCTCGGCGGCGGCCTGCTCCACGGCGTGGGTCATCTCACCGAAGAAGGGCTGGCGCGCGTCCGGCACGATCATGCCTATGAGGTCGGTACGCCGGGATGCCATCGCCTGGGCGACCCGGTCGGGCCGGTACGACAGTTCCTTGATCGCGGCGAGGACACGCTCGCGCGTGGCCGGTGCCACCGGCCGGGGTCCGTTGTTGATGACGTAGCTGACGACGGCGGTCGAAGTCCCCGCCAGTCTTGCCACGTCATCCCGAGTCACCTTGGCCACGCGCGGAGTCTACGCGGATGGACCGGCCCTGGGCAGGGCGTACGACGGCGCACCTGGGAGTTACCTGTGCGTACGCCGCCCGGGGTGTCCGCCACTACGCCTCGGCCGCGATCTCCACGGCGTCCAGCGACGCCGTCTCGTCCGCATCCGCCGCCTTTGAGGGGGCGGCCTTGGGCTTGGCCTCGTCGGCGGCGCGCTCCACCTTCTCCGGCGTAACGAATCGATAACCGACGTTCCGGACGGTCCCGATCAGCGACTCGTGCTCGGGGCCGAGCTTGGCGCGTAGCCGCCGTACGTGCACGTCGACCGTCCGCGTACCGCCGAAGTAGTCATAGCCCCAGACCTCCTGGAGCAGCTGGGCGCGGGTGAAGACGCGGCCCGGGTGCTGGGCGAGGTACTTGAGGAGCTCGAACTCCTTGAAGGTGAGGTCGAGCACGCGCCCCTTGAGCTTGGCGCTGTAGGTGGCCTCGTCCACGGAGAGATCGCCGTTGCGGATCTCCATCGGGGAGTCGTCGTTGACGATCTGCTGCCGGCCCATGGCCAGCCGCAGGCGCGCCTCGACCTCGGCGGGGCCCGCCGTGTCGAGGAGCACGTCGTCGATGCCCCAGTCGGCGGTGACGGCGGCGAGACCGCCCTCGGTGACGACGAGGATGAGGGGGCAGCCGGGCCCGGTGGAGCGCAGCAGCTGGCACAGACTGCGGACCTGTGGGAGGTCACGGCGCCCGTCGATGAGGATGACGTCCGCACCGGGGGTGTCGACGAGAGCCGGGCCTTCGGCCGGCGCCACGCGCACGTTGTGCAGCAGCAGACCGAGGGCCGGAAGCACCTCGGTCGACGGCTGGAGGGCGTTGGTCAGGAGCAGCAGAGAACTCATGCGTCTGGTTCCTCCTCGGTCCCTGCGAGGACGCGTGTGGCGGCGGCTCGTACAGCTGCGGTCACCTGGCGTTTTTCCGCTCGTATACAAGCTTGCCTAAAGCACGAAAGGACCCGGGGGCGACATTGCCCGAGTCCTCTGTCCAGCAGAATAGCCCACATGAGTGCTGGTCCGGCAGGCCATGTGACGCGATCTTTCGACATCCCGAACTCTGAGACGGCCCCTCGAACCGTTTCGGGACCTCCGCGAACCCCTTTGCGTAGGTTTCTGCGGACTGACGACGGGGTGAATATCGAGTCCGTATACGATCCAAAATCCGTTGTATACAACGGCCCGGACGACACCGGAACTCCACCCTCCGGCCACCTGGCCGTTGTCGTCGCGCACGGTTTCACGGGCGACGTCGATCGTCCGTACGTTCGAAGGGTGGCGGAGACGTTCGCCCGGTACGGGTCCGTCGTCACCTTCTCCTTCCGGGGCCACGGACGATCCGGCGGCCTCTCCACGGTCGGCGACCGTGAGGTGCTCGACCTCGCGGCGGCGGTCCGCTGGGCGCGTGAACTCGGCCACACGCGCGTCGCCACCGTCGGCTTCTCCATGGGCGGCTCGGTCGTCCTGCGCCACGCGGCCCGACCGGACACGGCCACGGACGCCGTCGTCGACCCGGACAGGGGCGCTTTAGTCGACCCGGGTACGGACGCCGTCGTCTCGGTCAGCGCCCCGGCCCGCTGGTACTACCGGGGCACGGCCCCCATGCGCCGGGTCCACTGGCTCATCACCCGCCCCGAGGGCCGCCTTCTCGGCCGCTACGGCCTCCGCACCCGTATCCACCACCGCGACTGGGATCCCGTCCCCCTCTCCCCGGTGGAATCCGTGCCCCTCATCGCCCCGACCCCCCTGCTGATAGTCCACGGCGACCGGGACGGCTATTTCCCGCTCGATCACCCGGAGATGCTGGCCGCGGCGGCGGGCGACGACGGGGAACTCTGGCTGGAGCGGGGGATGGGCCACGCGGAGAACGCGGCGAGCGTGGAATTGCTGGAGAGAATCGGGGAGTGGGTGGTGAAAGGGGTCGCGGGCAGGGGCGTAGCCTGACCCCGTCACGACTCATACACGAGGAACGCAGATGCCAAAGGGCACCGTCCGCTACTGGGCCGCAGCCAAGTCCGCAGCCGGCGTCGCCGAGGAGCCCTACGACGCGGCCACCCTCGCGGACGCCCTGACCGCCGCCCGTGACCGCCACCCCGGCGAACTCGACCGGGTCCTGCGGCGATGCTCGTTCCTCGTCGACGGAAACCCCGTGGGTACCCGTGCGCATGAGACGGTACGTCTGGCCGAGGGCGGCACGGTCGAGGTGCTCCCGCCGTTCGCAGGAGGGTGACCCCCACATCATGAGCAACCAGCCGTACGGGTACGAGGGCCACCAGGCGTACCCGGAACAGCAGGGACACCCGGGACAGGGCTACGACGCCCACCAGCACCCGCAGCAGCCCCAGGCGCAGGCGCAGCCGCACTGGCAGGGCTACGACGAGGGCCAGGCCGCCCACGCCCAGCACTACACCCAGCAGTGGGAGGGGCAGACCTGGGAGACCCAGATGCAGCCCCGGACCTCGCCCGCCGCCAACCTGACGGAGACGGCGTACCTGCCTCAGCAGACGGACGCCGGCCAGTACGCCCCGCAGGCCCAGCACCACCCACAGCACCAGCCCCAGCACCCGCACCAACCTCAGCATGCGCACCAGCCCCCCGCGCAGCCGCAGTTCCAGGCGCAACCGCACGCACAGCCGCAGGCCCAGCCTCCGGCGCACGCTCGGCCCCAGGCCGCTCCGGACGCCGTCGCCGCCCCTTCCGCGCCCGGCTACGGTCCGCCCACCCTCACCGGCAACACCCGGGTCACCGACGCCCAGCGGGCGCGGGCCGAGGGCCGGTCGCCGATCATCGAGCCCGGTATGCAGCCGGCGCTGATCACGGCCGTACTGGGCCTGCTGCTGGCCGGTGCCGCCGCGCTCGGGGAGTACGCCCTCGCCGTACCCCTGGTGGTCCTCCAGGCCGTGACGGCGGCGGGCTGGTTCCGGCTGAACGGCATGTGGCCGGCCCGGCAGGGCATCGTGCTGGCCTTCGCGGGCGCCCTCGCGGCGGACGCGGCCCTCTTCGTGGCCGGCCGGGAGCACGCGCCCGCCGCGATCCTCGGGACGCTCGGCGTGTGGGTGCTGCTCGGCATCGTGCTGGGGCTGCGCAGCCACGCGGACCCGGACGAGCGGATGTATGGCCTGATGGCGACGGTGGCCTCGTCGGCGCTGGCGATCGTCGCGACCGGCTATCTGGCGGCCGCGGCGGACGCGGTGACGGTCGGCGGGGTCGCGGTCGCGGTGGCCGTCCTGGCCCGCGCGCTGCCGCTGCCCACTCCGGCCTCGGTGGTCGTCGCGCTGCTGGCGGCCACCGGCGCGGGCATCGCCGCCGGTGGTGCGACCGAGCTGGGCACGTCCGGCGCGCTCCTCGGGGCCGGAGCCGGTCTCTGCGCCCTCGTCGGCCACCGGGTCGCGAGCTACGACTACCCCTCTCGCTTCGTCCACTTCACCGCGGGCGTGGCGCTGCCGCTGACGGCGGCGGCGCCGGCGGTGTATCTGCTGGGCCGCGCGTTGGTCTGACGGCGGTACGTCGTCGGGTGCGGGTGCGTGGGGGCTGATCGTGCGGTTCCCCGCGCCCCTGAAGGTGCCTTCGGCCCTTCATGAAAGGCACGGGGCGCAGCCCCTGCTTCTCAGGGGCGCGGGGAACCGCGCGAGAAGCCCCGCCCACCCGCACCCGACAACGAACCCCTGTCACAGCTGATCAACAACGCGGGCCGCCCCTCCCCGGCCCCGCGCCCGCCCGATTACCCTCGCGTAGATACCGTTCGGCCGCCGAGTGGACTACGTGGGGAACACCGAGAGATGCGCGCACTGCGAATACTTGTCATCGTCGCCGTGATCCTGGGCGGCCTCTTCGTGGTCGCCGACCGCGTGGCCGTCGGTTTCGCCGAGGACGAGGCGGCCCAGCAGCTGAAGGCGAGCGAGGGCCTGACGAGCACCCCGGACGTGTCCATCAAGGGCTTCCCGTTCCTCACCCAGGTCGCGGGCGGCGAACTGGACGACGTCGAGGTCGGCATCGAAAACTTCGAGGCGAGCACCGGCAAGCCCGACGAGAGCATCCGCATCGCCGACCTGAAGGCGAACATGCGCGGCGTCGCGTTTTCCAGCGACTACAGCTCCGCCACGGCCACCAGCGCCACCGGCACCGCGACCATCTCGTACGACGAACTCCTCAAGGCGGCCAAGTCGGAGCCCACCGACGTGGGTCTCGGCTTCACCGCCCGCGTCGTCGGCCTCTCCGACGGCGGCAAGGGCAAGATCAAGGTCAACGTCGAGATCGACCCGCCGGCCCTCGAACCGCAGACCGTCTCCGTCCTCAGCACCGTCAGCGTCAAGGGCGACAAGGTCGAGGTGCAGGCCGACTCCCTGCCCAGCCTGGGCGGCACCGACCTCGCCGAGAACGTCGTCCGTTCGATCACCGACTTCCAGCAGGCCATCGACAACCTCCCCGGCGGCATCAAGCTCGACAAGGTCGAGGCGGCGCCGGACGGTGTGGAGATCACGGTGAAGGGTTCGAACGTCAGGCTGGCGGGGTAGGACGACGGTCGGCCCCGCCCACGGCCGTACCCGCGGGCACGGCCGCACCCTCCTCGCGGCCGCATCCTCGCCGATGTCCGAAAGGCGAGACGATGCCGTCCGAACCGTAGATGTGACGACGGCTACAGGGGCTCCTCCGCCCCGTCACCCCAGCCTCGTCAGCCACCGCATCCCATATTCCGGACGATCGCGTCTCAGAATACGACATGCCGGTGACACGCCCGCCCGTCCGTCCCTACGATCGACCACCATGAAGCGACAGGCGGATCTCACGAAGCGGCGGGCAGTAGACCTGTGCCGCGTCGCCGCCATGCTCTGTCGCACTTTCT
This sequence comes from Streptomyces sp. NPDC034049, assembly GCF_055575575.1. Lineage (NCBI taxonomy): Bacteria > Bacillati > Actinomycetota > Actinomycetes > Kitasatosporales > Streptomycetaceae > Streptomyces > Streptomyces sp. NPDC034049. The sequence continues at coordinate 51,854 of NZ_JBVISJ010000022.1, read as the reverse complement.
GAGCGAGCGGCGGAGTCCTGCCGCCGCGGCCCCCGATGCCTGCCCTGTTCGAGCCAGGGCCCATCCCCGCGCGCCCCGGCCGAACCGCCGGAGGCACCCGCACCCCGCCGTAACTGCCCCGGAGGAGAAAGAGCATGAGCCGCAGCGACGTCCTGGTAGACGCCGACTGGGTCGAGGCCAACCTCGACGACCCGAACATCGCCATCGTCGAGGTCGACGAGGACACCACCGCGTACGAGAAGAACCACATCAAGAACGCGATCCGGATCGACTGGACGAAGGACCTCCAGGACCCGGTCCGCCGCGACTTCGTCGACCAGGAGGGCTTCGAGAAGCTCCTGTCGGCCAAGGGCATCGGCAACGACACCCTGGTCGTCCTCTACGGCGGCAACAACAACTGGTTCGCGTCGTACGCCTACTGGTACTTCAAGCTGTACGGCCACGAGAACGTCAAGCTGCTCGACGGCGGCCGCAAGAAGTGGGAGCTGGACGCCCGCGAGCTGGTCGACGAGGTGCCGGTGCGCCCCACGACCGAGTACAAGGCCAAGCCGCAGAACACCGCGATCCGCGCCTTCCGTGACGACGTCGTCGCCGCGATCGGCTCGCAGAACCTGGTCGACGTGCGCTCGCCCGACGAGTTCTCCGGCAAGCTGCTCGCCCCGGCGCACCTGCCGCAGGAGCAGTCGCAGCGTCCGGGCCACGTGCCCAGCGCCCGCAACATCCCGTGGTCGAAGAACGCCAACGACGACGGCACCTTCAAGTCGGACGACGAGCTCAAGGAGCTCTACGCCGAGGAGCAGGTGGACCTGGCGAAGGACACCATCGCCTACTGCCGCATCGGTGAGCGCTCCGCGCTGACCTGGTTCGTCCTGCACGAGCTGCTCGGTGTCGAGAACGTCAAGAACTACGACGGCTCCTGGACCGAGTACGGCAGCCTCGTCGGCGTCCCGATCGAGCTCGGCGCCAACAAGTAAGCACCTCCAGCGGTACCCGCACACCCCCGTTCGTCCCGACCGGCCTTCCTCCGGTCAGACCCCTTATGGAGAAAGACATGTGTGGAGCGAAGGCCGGCGGCCCGGACGCCTCGACGATCAAGCCCGGTGAGACCACGATCCAGGGTCAGGTGACCCGCGACGGCGAGCCGGTGACGGGCTACGTCCGTCTGCTGGACTCGACCGGCGAGTTCACGGCGGAGGTCCCCACCTCCGCGACGGGCCAGTTCCGCTTCTACGCGGCCGAGGGCACCTGGACCGTCCGTGCGCTCGTCCCCGGCGGCACCGCCGACCGGACCGTCGTCGCCGAGAAGGGCGGCCTGGCGGAGGTCGCGATCGCCGTCTGAGACGGGTTCGTCGAACAGTCGAACAGCTGAGGGCCGCACTCCCCGGAGTGCGGCCCTCAGCCGTGCGCGGACCTACGCTGGAGGTATGTACGCCCGCCGGCGCCACCTGTACTTCGCCATGATGGGCACGTGCCTGGCCCTCTTCGTCATGGCCTGGAGCGTCGTACGCCTCTGGTCGGTCCCGGTCGCGGTCGGCATGTGTGTGGTCGCGATGGTCATCCCGCCGCTCGCCGCCGTCGTCGCCAACCGGCGCGGCCCCGACGACCGCTGGTGGGACGACCCCTCCGGCGACCCGAAGTCCGACGAGTGGTGGGACGAGCTGGACGGCAAGAAACGCCGGCCGTGATCCGGAGGGCGCGATGCCCCGGATGCCCGTCGGTGCACCAGAACCCGGCTTGCGTCAGTACACGAGGGCCTGGGTGTCGTCCGTCATGGCCTCCTGCACGAACACCTGGGCGCCGGCGATCCGTACGCCCTCGATGACGTCCTTCTCGGTGATGTCCCGGCGGGCCGCGCACTGGGTGCACAGGGTGATCCGGCCGCCCGCGAGCAGCGAGTCGATCAGATCGGGCAGTGGGGCGGCGTGCGGCAGCTCGAACTCGGCGGCGCGGCCGGGCAGCGCGAACCACGCGGACTCGCCCGTCAGCCACAGGGACACCTCGACGCCGCTGGCGACGGCCACCGCCGCCACCGTGAACGCCTGCGAGCACCGCTCAGGGGCATCGGCCCCCGCCGTCACCTTGATCACGAGCTTCTTCGCCATGCCCGCAGCGTAGTACCCCGCCGGCCGGGCGCCCGGTCTCAGCAGGGCAGTCGTGCCGCCCGCGCCCCTGAGGCGTACCTCGCGGACAGGGCCGGACCCCAGCCGCGTAAGCTGGGGTCCGGCCCTGTGTGCGTACGCACGTCTCCCGCTCAATCGAGGAGCACCTCGTGATCATCTTCTTCGAGACCCTGCTGGTCCTGGTCGCCGTCGGCGTTCTCGCCTTCACCGGCCTGGCCGTGAAGAAGCTGTACCAGGGCCAGCGCTGACCCGCGCCCGACCGACGCCCAGGACCTCCAGGACTCCCAGGAACCGCCACTCATGATCGAGATCCCGTCCGACCTCCACAAGGACCTCGTCCCCCTCGCCTTCCTGCTCGGCGACTGGGCCGGCGCGGGCGTCCATGACTTCCCCGGCTCCGAGAAGTGCAACTTCGGCCAGGAGGTCACCTTCACCCACGACGGCCGGGACTTCCTGGAGTACCACTCCCACACCTGGGTGCTGGACAAGGACGGCAACAAGGTCCGTCCGCTGGAGACCGAGTCCGGGTTCTGGCGGGTCGACGCCGACCGCAAGGTCGAGATCGTCATGACCCGGGACGACGGCGTCGTCGAGGTCTGGTACGGCGAGCTGGCCAAGCAGAAGCCGCAGATCGACCTGGTCACGGACGCGGTCGCGCGGACGGCCGCCTCGGGCCCCTACAGCGGCGGCAAGCGGCTGTACGGCTATGTGAACAGCGACCTGATGTGGGTCGGCGAGAAGGCCACCCCCGACGTCGAGCTGCGCCCCTACATGTCCGCCCACCTGAAGAAGGTCGTCACCCCCGAGGACGTCGAACGCTGGGCCAAGGCCCTCCCGGACGACATGCCGGACGACGGCATCGCGTTCTTCAAGTAGTTCTAGACTCGTGGTGTGGTGAGCACCGACTGGAAGAGCGACCTCAGGCAGCGCGGCTACCGGCTGACGCCGCAGCGTCAACTCGTGCTCGAAGCCGTGGACACCCTGGAGCACGCGACCCCCGACGACATCCTCGTGGAAGTGAGGAAGACGGCGTCGGGGGTCAACATCTCCACGGTCTACCGGACCCTGGAGCTCCTGGAGGAGCTGGGGCTGGTCAGCCATGCCCATCTGGGGCACGGGGCACCGACGTACCACCTGGCCGACCGGCACCACCACATCCATCTGGTCTGCCGGGACTGCGAGAACGTCATCGAGGCCGATGTCTCGGTGGCGCAGGACTTCACGGCGAAGCTGCGCGAGACCTTCGGGTTCGACACCGACCTGAAGCACTTCGCGATCTTCGGCCGCTGCGAGAGCTGCACACTCAAGGCTTCAAGTACCAAGTCGTAGGCTAGGCATATGAAAAGCCCTCTGCTGTCCCTGCCCGGCGCCGTCCCCGCCGAGGGCGTGGACGAAGGCGTCGCCGCCCACTACGGCGACCTGTTCCGTGAACAGCGCGCCCTCGCCGACGGCACCGGATTCGTCGACCTCTCCCACCGGGGCGTGATCACCGTCTCCGGGGAGGACCGGCTCAGCTGGCTGCACCTGCTGCTCACCCAGCACGTCAGCGAGCTGCCCACCGGCGAGGCCACCGAGGCGCTGATCCTCTCCGCCAACGGTCACATCGAGCACGCGCTGTACCTGGTCGACGACGGCACGACCGTCTGGGCGCACGTCGAGCCCGGCACCCAGGAGGCGCTGCTGGCGTACCTGGAGTCGATGAAGTTCTTCTACCGTGTCGAAGTGGCCGACCGGACGGGCGACTTCGCGCTCGTCCACCTCCCGGCCGGCTCGATCGCCGAGGTCCCCGAGGGCACGGTCGTCCGCGAGACGCCGTACGGCCGTGATCTGTTCCTCCCGCGCGCGGACCTGGAGTCGTACGCGGAGAAGACGGGCCCCGCCGCCGGGCTGCTCGCGTACGAGGCGCTGCGGGTCGAGCACCACCGGCCCCGCCTCGGCTTCGAGACCGACCACCGCACCATCCCGCACGAGCTGGGCTGGATCGGCACGGCCGTGCACCTCCAGAAGGGCTGCTACCGGGGCCAGGAGACCGTCGCCCGGGTCCAGAACCTCGGCAAGCCGCCGCGCCGCCTCGTCTTCCTCCACCTCGACGGCAGCGAGGTCCACCTCCCGCCGCGCGGCGCGGAGATCCGGCTGGCGGACGACGGCGCCGAGGGCCGCAAGCTCGGCTTCATCACGACCTCCGTACGCCACCACGAGCTGGGGCCGGTCGCCCTGGCCCTGGTCAAGCGGAACGTCCCGGTCGACGCGCGGCTGCTGGCGGACACGACGGCGGCGGCCCAGGAGGTCGTGGTCGAGCCGTAGAGGGCGCGAGCGAGCCATCAGGCGTGGGACCTCGCCATCAGGTGGGGGAGCGCGCCTTCAGGGGCTCAGATCTCCAGCAGGACCGTGAACGGGCCGTCGTTCGTCAGGGACACCCGCATGGACGCGCCGAACCGTCCCGTGGCCACCGTCGCCCCCAGCGAACGCAGCTGGGCGACGACCTCCTCGACCAGCGGCTCGGCGACCTCACCGGGCGCCGCGGCGTTCCAGGTCGGGCGCCGGCCCTTGCGCGCGTCCCCGTACAGCGTGAACTGGCTGATCACCAGCAGCGGCGCGGCCACGTCGCTGCACGACTTCTCGTCGTGCAGCATCCGCACGGACCAGAGTTTCCGCGCCAGCTGCGCCGCCTTCTCCTTGGTGTCCTCGTGGGTCACCCCCACCAGGACGCACAGCCCCTCGCCCTCGATCGACCCGACCGTCTCACCGTCCACGACGACGCTCGCGCCGTCGACCCTCTGCACCACCGCACGCATGCCGACCATGATGCCGCCGCCGTCCATCAGGCGTTCGCCAGGGGGTCCCTCCTACGGGGGGTTTGTGATCACGGGGGTTTGAAGAGCGCTTTGCCCGGTCTTTCTCATTGATCCATTACCGCCCATCTGGGGTGGATCGCGGGGACTCGGTCACAAAGCGGCCACGGAGAGTGGCACGATGCTCACACACACCGGTCGAGGGGACGGTTGAGGCGCATGAGCACATCGAGTACCGGGCAGCCCCCGGGAACTGCGACGTTTACCCGTACGACGCCGGGGGCCGCCCCCGGTGTCCGTCGGCCACCGGTCCAGCGCACGGACAGCGGACCACTGCCGCCGCCGGACCCGGCCCAGTCCGAGCTGTCCCGGCTGCGGCTGCCCGAGCTGCGCACGCTGCGGCGGGACGCCCAGCGGGACGAGGCCGACCTCAGTTATCTGCGGCGGCTGCTCCAGGGCCGTATCGACATCCTGCGCGCCGAGCTGGCCCGCAGGGGCGGTGCGGCGGACCCCGTGGCGCCGGCACCGGGCTCCGGTGAGCGCTCGGCGCTCGTGGACCGGCTGTCGGCGATCCTCACGGACGCCCCGGCCCGGCACCGTTCGTCGGCCCGCCACGTCACCGTGGGCACGCCGCGCGGCGAGGAGTACCGCCGGCTGGCCGCCGAGATGCTGGACGAGGTCGAACTCTCCGACCTCGGGGCCCGCACCGACGAGGAACTCACCGCGGGCCTCGCCCGCCTGGTCCACCACGAGCAGCAGATCTCCGGCCGCCGCCAGCACCTGCAGCGCACGGCCGACGACTGCAGCGCGGAGATCGCCCGCCGCTACCGGGAGGGCGAGGCCCAGGTGGACGACCTGCTGACGTAGCGGGGGCGGTTGCCGGGGGCGTGGGGGGTGCGTTGTCGGGTGCGGGTCCGGTGGGCTTCTCGCGCAGTTCCCCGCGCCCCTGAAAGGCCTCCGGCCTTTCGGGCCGAAAAGCACGGGGCGCAGCCCCTGCTTTTCAGGGGCGCGGGGAACTGCGCGACCAGCCCCCACCGGACGGACGCCTGGGGGGCGAGGGGGCGCAGTCCCTTCAGGATGGGACGGGTAGCGGCGGCGCGGGGGCGGGGAAAATTCGGAGACACACCGCCGAGACCCCCCCTAGCGTGACCCCATGAGCCCCTCCCATGACACAGCCGTACGCCCCGTCACCGAGGACGAGATCCCGGCCTGGCTGAACGCTCTGAACGTCGGTTTCCTCCGAGCCCCGGAAACCCTGACCCCCCAGGAGCTCAAGGACCGCTCGTCCCACATAGACCCGTCCCGAACGCTCGCCGCGTTCGACCCCACCGCCCCCGACCCCCACGTCGTGGCGACCTTCCGCTCCTTCCCCCAGGAACTCACCGCCGTGGGCGGCCGCACCGTCCCCGCCGACGCCATCTCGAACGTCACGGTCAGCCCCACCCACCGCCGCCGGGGCCTGCTCACCCGGATGATGGCCCAGGACCTCTCCGCCGCGAAGGACCGCGGCGACGTCGTCGCCACCCTGATCGCCGCCGAGTACCCGATCTACGGCCGCTACGGCTTCGGCCCCGCCACCTGGACCACCGAGTGGACCGTCGACGTCCCCCGCACCGGCCTGGACCCCCGCTGGTCCGGCCCGGCGGACGGCGGCCGGGTCGACCTCGTCGACGGCGCGACCGTACGCGCCCTCGGCCCCGCCCTCCACGACCGTCTGCGCGCCGCGCAACCCGGCGCGGTGAGCCGCGACGAGCGCTGGTGGCGGATCAACACGGGCGACCTGCGGGTCTACGGCTCCTGGACCGAGCCGTTCTACGCGGTCTACCGGTCAGCGACCGGCGAGGTCGAGGGCATGGTCTCGTACGAGGCGGACGACACCTGGCGGATGAAGCAGCCGCAGAACACGGCCGACGTCAACTGGCTGATCGCGACGACCCCCGCCGCCGAGCGCGCCCTGTGGCACTACCTCTGCTCGATCGACTGGATCACCAAGGTCAAGTGCGGCTGGCGGGCCCCCGACGACCTCCTGCCGCACTTCTTCCCCGACCCGCGCGCCGTGAGCGTCACCGCCCACGCGGACTGGCTGTGGGTACGGATCCTGGACGTCGTAGGGGCGCTGGAGGCGCGTACGTACGCGGGCACCGGGACGCTGGTGCTGGAGGTCGTGGACAGGGACGGCTTCGCCGACGGGCGGTACCGGCTGGACGCGGGCCCGGACGGGGCGAGTTGTGTGCCGACGAGCGAGGACGGCGACCTCGTCCTGGACGTCGCGGACCTGGCGACGCTGTGGCTGGGCGACGAGTCCGCCGTACGACTGGCCGCGCTCGGGCGGGCGCGGGAACAGCGGAAGGGCGCCGCCTCCGTGGCCGACGCCCTGCTGCGGACGTCCAGGCGCCCGTGGTGCCCGGACATCTTCTGAGGCCTCTGGGGCCTCTGGGGACCTTTCTGGTGTGTGCGGTATCCGTAGCTGTTCAGTTGTGGTTGTGGCTGCGCATTCAGTTGTGGCTGAACCATTCAGTTGTGACGGTGCGGACCGGTCGAACTCCCGGCTCCCCTCCGGAAGGGAGGTCAATCGGTCGGTCTGTGGGACGGTCGGCGGCAGTTGCCAGAGTCACCAACCATCCGAAAGTTTGACCATGTTGCGAAAGTTGGCGACCAACTTCACCTTACTTATCTCCGCTTGGAGTCGGCTCATAACCACCTTCCCACGAACTGCCCAAAGATGGCGAGAAGTTGTAGTGTTTGTGCGTGGAGCGGGAACGCACGGCCGTCGATGGGCGGAAGTCGTCACAGCGGCCCCAGAGGTCACACCACGAGGTGGCCGACGTGTTGCGCGGCCGGATCAGGTCCGGCGAGCTGCGACCGGGACAGCGCATGCCCACGCAGGCGAAGCTGGCCGACGAGTTCGGCGTCGAGCGCGGAGCCGTACGGCAGGCCTTGCGCATCCTGCAGTCGGAGCACCTGCTCACCAACGTTTCCAAGGGCAGCCCGGCGACTGTCGCCCCACGCGTGGGCGCGGCGGCCGTCGGCGGGCCGGGTGCCGCGCCACGGCCGACGATGGTGGAGCTGGCTCCGCGCATATCCGCCGCCTTCGCGGCCCCGCACGTGAAGATCGACGCCCTGTGCCTGACGTCCGTGTCCCTCACGCTCGCCGTGGGTGAGTCGTTGCGCGAGATTCACGCGGGGCGCATAAAACCGGCCAGGGTCGACGTCCGGGTGATGCTGCCCAGCAGGGACATCCCGCTCGCCTTCCCGGCCCCGGTCGACGCGTCGGTCGACGGCCGGCTCCAGCGCCGCTGGCTCGCCCAGCGCAACGCCCAGGGGCAGGTCCTCAAGCACAACCTGCTGGCGTTACGGTCCACGCACGGCGTGGACGTCCATGTGTCCTTCCGAGCCCTGCCCTTCACGCCGCCCGTGAAGCTGTACCTCCTCAACGGGCAGGAGGCGCTGTTCGCGTACTACACGGTGCAGCGGAAGGAGGCCGAGGTGGACAGCGAGCAGCTGGAGATGTACGACGCCGAGGGCACCCAGTCCACGCTGTTCGCGTTCGAGCGGAGCGCGGTCGCCGCACCCCGGGACACGACCTTCGTCGAGCAGTCCCGTCTGTGGTTCGACGCGCTCTGGGAGACCATCAGCTCGGACCTGCTGCTCACGAGCTGAGGACGGCCCGCTCACATCGCCGGTCCGGCGAACATCAGCGCGAGGATGACCGCGCCGATCGAGCTGCACGTGTGGTTGTTCGCCTTCAGCCCGACCGTGAGGAACAGCAGGCCGACGATTCCCATGGTGCCGTAACGCCATTCGACGAAGCGCTGGAGGGCGACGACGGCGAGGGCGGAGACGAGAGCGAGGGCAGCGGGCATGGTGGTACCTCCTCCGAGGGCTGGCGCGGGCGTGCTCGATGCGGTGGCGGGGCAGGGGTGGCGCGGGGGCGAACGGTGGAGCGCGCCGGAGAGAGCTGGAGAACGCTGGAGAACGCTGGAGAAGTTTGCCAACTTGACCAAGTTGGCAACCAACTTTGTTTAAATGGTTCCCACTTGGTCTATGTTCATAACCACCTTTCCGTGAACTCCCCAAAGATGGGTGAGAGTTGTAGCGTTTGGTCGTGACTCAGGAGAACGTTGCAGTGAACGACGGCAGAAAGCTCTCGTCCCAGGAGATCGCCGCCACCCTGCGGGACCGCATCCGCGGCGGCGACCTCAGGCCCGGCGAACGCCTGCCCACCCAGGCCGAGCTGGCCGAGGAGTTCGGCGTGGAGCGCGGCACGGTCCGTCAGGCCCTGCGCGCCCTCCAGGACGACGGCCTGCTGAGCAATGTCAGCAAGGGCAGCCCGCCCCGGGTCGCCGAGGTCGGCCCCGCCGCGAGCAACGAGCCGCAGCCGACGATGGTGGGCCTCGGCCCGCGTCTGGCGGAGGCCTTCTCCACGCCGCACGTCCGCATCGACGCGGCCTGCCTCACCGCCGAGACCCTGATGCTGGCGCTCGGCGAGCCGGTCCGCCGTATCCATGAGGGAACGATCCGGCCGGAGTCCATCGACGTCCGTATCCTGCTGCCCTCCCGGAAGATCAACCTGGCGTTCCCGGTGCCGGTGGAGGGGCGCGGCGAGGACGACGAGGAGGACCCAGTCCACAGGCGCTGGCTCGATCAGCGCAACGCCCAGATCCGCGTCCTGCGCCACAACCTCCAGGCCCTGCGCACCTCGCACAAGCTCGACGTCAGCGTGACGTTCCGGGCCCTGCCCTTCACCCCGCCCGTCAAGCTCTACCTCCTCAACGGGCAGGAGGCCCTGATCGCCTACTACATGCTCATGAAGCGCGAGGAGCAGATGGCCGACGGGCCCCTGCAGATGTACGACGCCTTCGGCACCCAGTCTCTCCTCTTCTCCTTCGTGAAGGAGACCGGCCCCCGCGACGCCGCCTTCGTCGATCAGTCCCAGCAATGGTTCAACGCCCTCTGGGAAACCATCACGACGGACCTGACACTCTCCTAGTGACTCCTGACACGGCTGATACGGCGCAGACTGAACCGGTGACAGAAGAGACAGAGTCCCTTCGAGAACTTCGAGAACTGATCACCCCGGTCCGCTTCGTGCTCTGGGACCTGGACGGGCCGATCTGTCGACTGTTCTCCGGGCATCCCGCGCACCAAGTGGCCAGAGATCTGGTGGGGTTGATCGACAGGCGGGGACTCGGGGGTCTGCTGACGGAGCGGGAGCGCGGTACGGCCGACCCGCAGGTGGTCCTCCTGGGTCTGGGCCGGCGCCATCCGCGCAGCGACCTGATCATCGACGTGGAGGAGTGGCTCACCCAGCAGGAGCTGACCGCCGCGCCCAAGGCGTACCCCACCACCTGGGCCGACCCGCTCATCCGGACCTGGTCGCGGCGGGCCAGGTTCGCCATCACCACCAACAACTCGGCGCTCGCGGCGTCCCGTTACATCGCGACCCGGGGTCTCACCGACTGCTTCCCGTACATCTACGGCCGTACGCGCGACCTCGACCGTATGAAGCCGCACCCCCACACCCTGCGTCAGGCCCTCAACGCGATGGGCGCCGAACCGTCCCGCGCCCTGATGCTCGGCGACGCCCCCACCGATTTCGAGGCGGCCCGCGATGCCGACGTCCCCTTCCTGGGCTACGCGCGTAACGAGCACAAGCTCAAGGCGCTCCTGGACGCGGGAGTCCCCCTCTCGCACACGGTGAACTCCCTGAAGCCGGTCCTGGACGTCCTCCGCACCCACCTCCCGGATCAGGCCTGAACCATCAGGAGGAGGAAGAGCAGCGCCGTCCACCAGGCCAGGCGTGCCTGGCCGACCCGCAGGGCCACGGCCACGACGACCATCAGGAGGAGTCCGAGAGGGCCGAGGGCCCGCCCCACCAGATGGGCCGCGAGGAATTGGACCGCTGCCACCAGCACTTCCCAGAACACCATGTTCTCCACCCCCGTTCGGCCGACTGCCCCCGGCAGCCAGTCCAATTGGCCAGTGATTGACCTGTAATTGGTATTCCCGATTGGGCTGATCCCTTAACTAGCAGTCCAGTTGGGCTGCTCTCTGACCGGAACTGGTTTGCCTGCGGGCGGGGAGCGGTACGGTCGGGACGTGGGCGATACATGGACCGGTGAGGGTGGCGGCAGCAAGTTCGAGCATGCCCTGGAGACACTGCGGGCCGGGATGGAGGACGGCACGTACCCGGTGGGGACGTCACTGCCTCCCCAGCGGCAACTCGTCGAGACGCTCGACGTCTCCCGTGACACCGTGCAGCGGGTCCTGGCCCGGCTGAGGGAGGAAGGCCTGGTCGAGACCCGGCGGGGGAGCGGGACCCGGGTGCTGGGCGGCCGGCGGGCGCGACCCCGGGCGGCGAGCAAGGTGACACCGCGCTCCTTCTTCGACTCCGCCTTCGAGCAGAACGAAGTGCTCCTGGACATCCACACCCTGACGTCGGAGTCCTTGAGCACGCACATCCGGCTCCAGGCGGAACGGGTGCGCGAGGGGGAGATCACCCCGGAGCGCATCGTGCTGCGCATGCTTCTGCCCCGCGAGTCGATGTCCCTGCCGTATCCGACGGCCAGGGGGTCCGAGGAGGACACGCGGCCGCAGGAGCGCCTCCGGGACATCACCCGGGTGCAGGAATCGTCGCTGCGCGAGGCGCTGGAGGATCTCCAGCGCGCGGGGCTCGTCCGCCAGGTCGACGTCCTGGTGCGGCATGCGCCGATCACGCCGACCTTCAAGGTGTATCTGCGCAACCAGACCGAGGCGCTGCACGGCTTCTACACGGTCGTCGAACGCCCGATCGAGGTCGGTGGGGGCGAACTGGTCGATGCCCTCGACGTACTCGGCCTGGGCGCCACGCTCACCCACCACGTCAAGGACGCCGATCCGTCGTCCCCGGAGAGCGTCTTCGTCGATTCCGCGCAGGCCTGGTTCGACTCGGTCTGGAACCTGCTCACGGACGAGGGCGACGAAGCGGCGGGGGCTGACTGAACCCCTGAGGGTGATGGTCCGGTCGAGGCGCGCAGGCCGCGATCAGTTCGGTGTGTGAGGCGACCACGGTGCGCGCGCCCGCCCGGCGCAGCAGGCGGTCCCGCTCATGGTCCGGTGCGTAGCCCAGAAACCGTACGCCGGCGGACGCGGCCGCCCTGAGGTCGCCGGGCTGGTCGCCGATCAGCACGGCGGCTTCCGGCCCGATGTGCCCCAGGCGCTCCAGGGCGAGCCGCACCGCGCTCGGATCGGGCTTCATGCGGCGCGGGTCGCGCGGGTCGCGGCCGCAGACCGCCTCGAACTTCCCGGACATCTTGTGAAGTCCGAGGAACTTGCGTACAGGTCCTTCCGCGTTGTTCGTCACGATCGCGAGCCGCTTCCCGTGGTCGACCAGGGTGTCCAGCAGCAGATCGACCCCCGGCGCCGGCACCGCGGCATCCACGGCCGCCTCCTCGTACCGCGTGACGATGTCGCTCGCCGCGCGCAGGACGGCGGGGTCGAGGGCGGTGGGCCCGAGGGCGGCGTCCCTCCTTCGGTCCAGCATGTCCCGGAGGAGTTGAAGGACGGTGTGGGAGTCGTCGCACGCCTCCACGGCGGGGTCGAGCACATTCCACTTCTTCCGTGCCATGGCCTTGATCTCCCTGGCGACAGGCCGGGTCGACCGTCCGCCGAACAGGTCGCAGACCGGGCCGTCGAAGTCGAGGAGGACGGCTCGGGCCCCGCCGAGCAGCTGGCGCGGTCGGAGCGGCTCGGTCGTCTCGGGGAGGGTGGGGTTCATGGCAGTCATCGTGATCAGTGTGGTGCAGTCGACCGTCCGACCCACGCGTGGGACACCTTCGGACAGTCGCGCGATGCGTGTCAGTACGGGCCCGGGGACGTGAGCGTTCAACCGGTGGACAGCCACCTGCGAAAGCCCGGCTTCTGCCACGATGCTCGCCTTCGGAGGAGTACCGTGCCTCCACTTCCTGGATTTCACCACGGGTGCGACCACGGCGAGAGAACGGGCGATGCCAGCTGATTCGGATTCCAAGGGGCGGCGCCGCGCCGATGAGATGAGCGCCGACCCGGGTGCGGTGGAGGGACCACTCAGCGGCTACCACCACGAGACCTATGTCTTCCGGCTGCCCCCCGAGGCCGGAGCCGGCGCGGGGAGCGGCGTTGGCGCGGGTGGACGCTGGAAGTGCCGTGAGCCGCGCGAGAGTCTGCTGTGGTTCGACCGTCGCTGCTTCGACTCGGAGGAGCGTCTGCTCACCGAGCTCCAGGGGCGTATCGACAACATCCCCGAGCTGATCGAGGTCGAGGGCACCGTCCTCCAGCGGTTCGTCGAGGGGGAGACGCTCGGGGCGCTCCACCCGTCCGGGACGCCCGTTCCCGACAAGGAGTTCGGGCAGATCCTCGCCCTGTTCCGGCAACTGGTCGCCGTCCGCCCCCGGAGCCTGCTGGTGAAGCGGAGGTGCGAGCGGCGGGACCGCGCGGGGGAGGGCGACAGCGCGGGCTTCCTCGACCGGCTGATCTGCTTCACCGAGGACCGGGTGTACGGGGACAATCTGCCGGAGTACGGCGAGCTGTTCGCGGACCTGAACCTGGACTCCGACTCGTTCAAGCAGCTCAGGAAGCACGTGTCAGGCCTGCGCGAGCGCCCCTTCTGCCTCCTGCACGCCGATCTCCACCGAGAGAACCTCATCGTCGACCGCGACCGCCGCCTCTGGGCCATCGACTGGGAACTCGCGATGTTCGGCGACCCGCTCTACGACCTCGCCACCCACCTCTACCTGATGCGCTACCCGCCGGAACAGGAACGGTGGATGACGCAACGCTGGTGCTCGCTCGTGGAGGAGGTCCGGTCGGGAAGCTCCCGGGGCTGGCGGGAGGACCTGCCCAAACTCCTCGACTACAAGAAGGCCCAGTCGGTGTTCACCGACGTCATCCGCACCTCGCAGGCGCTGCGCCTCGCGCCCGCGACGGATCCCGCGACGCGGCGGGCCATGCTGCGCAGCGCGAGCTGGACGGTCTGGGACGTGCTGAGCCGGGGCGCGTATCCGCTGGGTGTCGAGAAGGTCCCGGGCGTGACGGCGATCGAAGCCGCGCTGACCCGGTGGCTCCGGCCCGGTGCCGGTGATGCCTAGGCTCGACGGTATGAGCGAGAGCGGCAGCGGCGTCGGTAGTGGCAGCGGCGTCGGTAGTGGTGGCGGGAGCGGTAACGGCAGCGGGCACGGTAGCGGGAGCGGACTGCGGGAGCGTAAGAAGCGGCGGACGTACGAGACGGTCTCGGACGTGGCGATCCGGCTGTTCCTGGAGAAGGGGTTCGACGCGGTGTCCGTGGCCGAGGTGGCCGCGGCGGCGGAGATCTCGAAGCCGACGCTCTTCCGGTACTTCCCGGCGAAGGAGGACCTCGTCCTGTACCGGATCGCCGATCACGAGGACGAGACGGCGCGGGTGGTCGCGGGGCGGGCCGAGGGGGAGTCGGTGGTCGGGGCCGTGCGGGCGCACTTTCTGGACGGGCTGGCCCGGCGGGACCCGGTGACCGGGCTGAGCGACCATCCGCAGGTGCTCGCCTTCCACCGGCTGCTCTACGGGACCCCGTCGCTGGTAGCGCGGGCCTACGGCCATCTGGAACGGGCCGAGTCCGCGCTGGCCGAGGTGCTCGGGGGCGGGCTCGACGCGCGGGTCGCCGCCGGGCAGATCGTGACCGTACGGCGGGTCCTCGCGGAGGAGAACCGGCGGCGGGTGGAGCGGGGGGATCCGCTGGAGGAGGTCGAGCGGGACGCCGTCGCCGCTGCCGAGCGCGTGTTCGGGCGGTTGGAGGGGGCGCTGCCGCTCGGGACGCGGTGAGGGTGAGCGGCCGGGGCGGCCCTCCGAGGGTGACTGATCCTCGGTAATAAATTTAACTCGGTTACGTTTTTCGGTACGCTCGGCGGAATGACGCCTCGCGATCCGGCCGACCTCACCGCCGACCCTGCCGCCCTCCAGGACGTCCTGGCCCACGAACGCGCCTACCACGACACCTGCCGTGCCGCTCTCGCCGCGATGGTCGAGGGGGCGGGCGAGCAGGTCGTCGCCGGCGAGGACGTCTCCGCCTCGGGCGCCGACGCGGAGGTGCTCGGGTATCGGCTGCGCAGCCGGGCCAAGGAGATGCGAGAGCTGCCGGAGGGGCCGTTGTTCTTCGGGCGGCTCGACTTCGCCGCTCGGGCCGACAGCGACCACGCCGGGCAGAGCTGTCACCTGGACCACGCCGGGCAGAGCTATCACCTCGGGCGGCTGCGGATCAGCGAGGACCCTGCCGTGCCGCCGCTCGTCGTGGACTGGCGGGCGCCGGTTTCGCGGGCCTTCTACCAGGCGAGTGCGCGTGACCCCCAGGGCGTCGCCGTCCGGCGTCGCTTCGGGTGGGCGCCGGGGAGCCGGGGGAACTCGACCGACCTCACGGGGCTGGAGGACGAGCACCTGGCCGGTACCGGTACCGGTACCGCTGCACGTGTTGATACGTCCGCCCCGGGCAGCCTGCTCGCCGCCGAGATCGAGCGGCCTCGGCTCGGTCCGATGCGGGACATCGCCGCCACCATCCAGCCCGAGCAGGACGATCTGGTGCGCGCGGATCTCGCGACCTCCGTCTGTGTGCAGGGCGCCCCCGGCACCGGCAAGACCGCCGTCGGGCTGCACCGCGCCGCGTACCTCCTCTACACCCACCCCCAGCGCATCCGTCGCGGCGGTCTGCTGATCCTCGGCCCCAACCGCACGTTCCTCTCGTACATCGCGGAGGTGCTGCCCGCGCTGGGCGAGACGGGTGTACGCCAGTCGACGGTCACGGACGAGATCGCCCGGCACGAGGTGCGGGCCGAGGACGACGAGCGGGCGGCGGTCGTGAAGCACGACGCCCGGATGGCGGAGGTGCTCCGACGAGCGCTGTACGCCGGCGTCGCGGGTGGGCAGCGGGCGCGGGCGGAGGCGGTCGGGACCCTGGTGCTGGCGGAGGGCTCGTACCGCTGGCGGGTGGACGAGGACGAGCTGCGACGGATCGTGGCGGGCGTACGGGCCGAGGAACTGCCGTACGACGTCGGGCGGGAGCGTGTCCGGGCACGGGTGGTCCGGTTGCTGCAGGAGCAGGCGGAGCGGCGGGCGGGGCCGCGCCCGAACGCCTGGCTGTACCGGATCTCGCGGTCGCGGCCGGTCGGCGCGTACGTCGACGCCGTATGGCCGAAGGTCCGGCCGGAGGAGGTCGTGGCCCGGCTGCTCGGCGACCCGGACGTGCTCGCCGAAGCGGCGGAGGGGCTGCTCGACGCGGACGAGCAGAAGGCCATCGGCTGGGCGAAACCGCCGCGCACCTGGCGGTCGGCGCGCTGGTCCGCCGCCGATCTCGTCCTCCTCGACGAGGTCGCGGGGCTCCTCGCCCACCCCGACGGCTACGGCCATGTCGTCGTCGACGAGGCCCAGGACCTCTCCCCGATGCAGTGCCGCGCGATCGCCCGCCGGGCGGCCTACGGCTCGGTGACCGTCCTGGGCGACCTCGCCCAGGGGACCACCCCGTGGGCCGCCCGCGACTGGCCCGGCCTCCTCGCCCACCTGGGCAAGCCGGACGCCCATGTCGTCCCGCTGACCACCGGGTTCCGGGTACCGCAGGCCGTCGTGGGACTGGCGAACGGGTTGCTGGACCGCCTGGGCGTGGAGGTGCCCGCCGCTCGGTCCCTGCGGCGGGACGGGGAGTTGCGGATCAGGAGGGTGGAGGGGGCTGAGAGGGCCGAGTCCGGGGCGGTCGTGGTCGGTGGGGAGGTCGTCGCCGAGGCCGTGGCGGCCGTGCGGGACGCGCTCGCGTGTGAGGGGTCCGTCGGGGTCATCGCTGCCGACGGACCCGACGTCGTACGGCTGTGTCAGGCGCTCGACGAGGCCGGGATCCCGGTGAGCGGCCCGGACGAACTCCGGGCGCGCGTCACGGTGTTGGGGGCCGGGGTCGCGAAGGGCCTGGAGTACGACCATGTCGTGGTCGTCGAACCGGCGGCGATCGCGGCGGCCGAGGAGCGGGGACTGCACCGCCTGTACGTCGTCCTCACCCGGGCGGTGTCGCGACTGGACGTGGTGCACGCGCGAGCGCTGCCGTGGTGACCCGGGCGGGGACGTGTTACCGGAAGGCGGCGGAGTCATGACCGTACCGGCACCTCGCTGATCAGGGCCGTGGCTACGGTGAGCGGGTGCCGGTGAGCGGCGGCGCGAGCTCGATCTCCCTCCCCCCAGGGGGCTCGTGCGCCGCTCACCGGTGGGTCACGCGGTGCGGAGGGCCGGCCTCCGTGCCCCTCTCACGAGGCCGCGGTCTCGTCCTCGCGTTCCGCCGTCCACTCGGCGGGCTGCACCGCGGCTTCCAGCACCGGGATCAACTGCTCCTCCTCGTAGGCGAGATGGGCTTCGAGTTCGTCGATGAGGCGCTCGACCTCGGGGAGTACGGAGGCGGGGGCGGCGTTCTCGGCGGTGACCACCCGGCGCAGCTCCTCGACGAGGGCGGCGATGTGCTCGTGCTCCTCGTGGAGGCGGCTCAGGGCCGGGGCCAGCTCGGGGTGGTTCTCGCCGAGGAAGGGGAACAGGCCCATGTCCTCGCCGGTGTGGTGGTTGTGCAGGCCCTGGCAGAAGGTGAGGCAGTTGACGCGGAGCTGGGCGCCGAGGCCGGCCCGGCCGCCGCTGGCGGTCAACTCCTTCTTGATCAGCGCGAGTTCGCGCCGGAAGGCGTTGTGGACGACCTTGAGTGCCTCGCCCATGGAGTCGGCGTTGACGTTCGGCGGTCCGGCCACGGGCAGCTCGCGCAGGGCGACGACCGGGATCGTGCGGTCCGTCTTCGCCTGGTACTCGGCCCACCCCGGTTCGTCCTCGACGGCCCGCGCGAACGCCCGGTCCCGTTCCTCGCCGTGCAGGACGACGGCCTCGGCCTCGTAGGTGAAGGCGCCGGTCTCCACGGTGACCCGGGGGTCGGCCGTGATGTTCCGGTACCAGTCGGGGTGCTTCGGTGATCCCCCGGCCGACGCGATGACGAGGACCGAGCCGTCGCCGTCGTGGAGGTAGCCGAGGGGGGTGGTGTGCCGGTTGCCGGTGCGGGCGCCGGTGGTGGTCAGGAGGATCAGACGGGCGCCTTCGAAATAGCCGCCGACCTCGCCGTGACGGGAGCGGAATTCGTCGATGACTTGCTGGTTGAAGGGGTTGGGCATTCTCTGCTTTCGGTGGACGGCGGCATGGTCTGCCGCGGAAGGCGTATTCGGGAAGGGTGTATTCGGGCATGGGTGATTGCCGCGGCGCGTGGTTATTGCCGCGGCGCGTGGTTTGGCGCATGGCCGCCGGAATGCGTGCCGAAAGGCATGGGGGGCGGCGGAGTGCGCGTCCGAATACGGCGCGGTGAATACGGCGCGGTGAAATGCGGCGCGGGGGAGTGCGGCGCAGGGGAGTGCGGCCTGGCGAAATGCGGTGTGGCGCGGCACCACGGTGTGGTGTGGCATGGCGCAGCACGGTGTGGGAGGACGTCGTCGGACGTCGTCGTCAGGCGCGCGGAATTTCGACGGGCGGGCTCCTGGCCCGCCCCGGCCTCACTCGGAGGCCGGGTAACCCATCCGCTCACGGCTCAAGGCCGACCCGGCAGTCATGCGCCCACGATAAGGGGTGGCGGTCGGGCCGGGCAATATGGATTCGGCCGGAATTCCGGCTGATTCGGGAGGTGGTTCCAGCGTGAGCGGAAAGGGCGACCTCATGCCTCACGCCCTTCCGTCGGCCTCCTTGGCCGCGCTTTCCAGCCGGTCCCGGTAGTCCTTCCACCACGCCGGGTCGTTCGACGGGATGCTGGTGTTGCCCTCGTTCATGCCCACCGCGCCGTCGATGAGTTCCCGGACGATGTCGGCCTGTCCGGCGTGCCGGTGGGTGTCGGCGATGACGCGGACGACGGCATGGTGCAGCGTCACCTCGTCCCGGCCGTCCGGCCACCACGGCACCCGGCCGAGGGTGTCCAGCGGCAGCGCCTCGATGGTCGCGTCCGCGTGGGCCCAGGCCCGGCGGTAGAGGCCGACGATGTCCTCGCGGGACTCGGCGGCGGTGGCCCACATGTCCGCGTTGGGCTCCGCGTCGGCGTCGAGCCAGGGCAGCGGCTCGCCCGACGGCCGACCGAAGGTGTCGCCGAGGTAGCCGAGTTCGACGCTCGCGGTGTGCTTCACCAGCCCCAGGAGGTTGGTGCCGGTCGGTGTCAGCGGGCGGCGGGCGTCGTACTCCGAGAGTCCTTCGAGCTTCCACAGCAGGGCATCGCGGGCGGATTGCAGATAGTGGTGGAGGTCGGCCTTGGCGTCCGTTTCGGCGGCGGTCATGACCTCAGTCTCCCGCCCACACGATCTTTGTCCACCGCCTGACCGCTCTCCCCCGGGTGCGTCGAGGGCCGCGCCGCAGGGCCGTTCCTACGCGGACGCGGACGAGGACGAGGGCGAGGGCGAGAACTCGTACACCGTGAAGTCGGTGAGCCGGACGTATCCCAGGCGCTGATAGAGGGCGTTGCTGGTGGGGTTGCCGGGGTCGGTGAAGAGCACGACCTCCTTCGCGCCCGCGGCCAGCGCGGCGCGGCTCGCCTCGACCGTGACGGCCGCCGCGTAGCCGCGGCCCCTGGCGTGGGGCGGGGTGTAGACGGGGTCCACCCTGACCATGCCGCCGACGATCGAGGTCGCGGCCGCCATGGAGACGGGGGTGCCGCCCGGCGTCTCCCAGAACGTGAAGTTCCTGTCGCCGAAACGGGATTGGTCCCAGGCGCCGGCGTCGATCAGGTCGATGGAGTACTGCTCCCCGACGTCGACGCAGAACTCACGGCACCAGCGGACGAGTTGCTCACGGTCCTGCTCGCCCACGAGGTGCCCCCGACCCTCGGGGAAGGGGTCCGGCGGGGTGAGCGTGCCGAGACGGTAGAGGTGCAGCCGCGTGGTGACCACCGGCTCCGCACCCGTCCGCCGCTGCCAGGCCTCGGCGAAGGCGGACGACGCGTCGTGGTCCGCGCTGACGCCGGGTACGGGGTGACCCAGGTCGGCCAGGCGGGCGGCGAGCGCGTCGGCCTGCTCGGGGGTGACGGAGGTGAGGCTCAGGGGACTGGTCGGGGCGCGGTGGTAGAAGCCGGCGTGGACTTCGCCGTCGTGCTCCAGTCGGCCGAACACGGGGGTCTCGGGGCGGTGCGAGGACGTTCCGTTCGCGGTGGTGCCGTTCGCGGTCGTGCCGGGCGTGGGCGTTCCGTTCGCTCGGTGCTTCTCGGTCACCGTCAGCTGCATGGTGTGCAGGGCGGGGCGCGAGCGCAGGAAGTCCCCGGCTCGGGAGAGGAACTCATGGACGTCTTCGGTGAGGTGCCAGTCATCCGGGCGCATGCCTCATGATTTCCCGCGCCGCGGAGGTGCCTCGCGCTTTTCCGCCAGGACGGGGGAGCAGGGCCCACAAGAGGGGCGGCGCGGGGCGGGACCATCGGCGGTGCAGGGGGCGGCGTGGTGGGCGAGGGCGCCACCACGATCGTTGTCCGGAAAACAGCGGCACGGGGTGACGCCACCTCGGCGTTCGGTGCGCCATCGAGTGTCCGATGGCGGCATGCGGCGCCACGCAGTGTCATGTGGCGCCACGCGGGCGTTGCGCGGTGCCATGCAGTGCCATGCAGTGCCATGTGGTGCCACGCGGGTATTGCGCGGCGCCATACGGCGCCACGCGGCGCCATGTGACGCCATGTGGCGCCATGCGTATGTCGATCGGAGCCGCCGATGGCTCGTTGGGCACCAGCTCGCGCAGCG
Organism: Streptomyces sp. NPDC034049; assembly: GCF_055575575.1. NCBI lineage: Bacteria > Bacillati > Actinomycetota > Actinomycetes > Kitasatosporales > Streptomycetaceae > Streptomyces > Streptomyces sp. NPDC034049. The sequence continues at coordinate 31,202 of NZ_JBVISJ010000022.1, read as the reverse complement.
TCGCGTGGCGCACCGCAAAAGGCCCCTGACCTGCGCTGACTACTCCATCCCTGCCCAGGTGTCGACTCGATCGGCGCCTCGCCTGCGCCATTCCGGCTTCACGTGGCGCCATCGATGTGCCATGATGGCGTCATGGACCTCACCCCCTACGTCGACCGCCTCCGCCAGGAGCTCATCGTCGCCGCCGAGGCCGGCGGTGACGAGGCCCGGGCGCTGGCCGAACGTCTCGTCGCGCCCCTCGACTCCGCCACCCGCCTCACCCTCCTCACCGCCCTCTCGGCGGCGATGGGCGAGGTCACCCGAGAGCTGGCTCCGGGTTCGGTCGACGTACGACTCCGGGGCGCCGACCCGGAGTTCGTGGTGACCCTGCCGCCCGCGCCGGTCCAGGAGACGGCCGCGCCCTGGGTCGAGTCGCCCGCCCCGCCCCCCTTCCCGGAGAGCGACGACGGTGCCTCGGCCCGGATCAACTTCCGCCTCCCGGCCCATCTCAAGGCCCGGTTGGAGGAGGCGGCCGGCCGCGAAGGGCTCTCCGTCAATGCCTGGCTGGTCCGCGCCACCTCCGCCGCCCTCACCCCGGGACCCGGCGCCCGTACGGCCGCGCCGCCCGCCCCCGGGCCGAACCGCGCACCCGGCGACCGGAACTTCACCGGCTGGGTCCGCTGACCCCTGCTCCAGAGCCCCGCTGCCACCCGCACGGGAACAAGCACGCGCACCCACACCCGCACTCGCACTCCACCGTCACCCACACCTCCAGAGAGGACGGGAGATCCGTCATGCCTTCGTACGACACCCCTGAGCCGATCACCGCGATCGTCGAGTACTCCATCGGCAGCACCCGGATCATCGCCTCCGACCGCACCGACACCGTCGTCGAGGTCCAGCCCGCCAACCCCTCCTCCGACGCGGACCTCAAGGCCGTCGGTCAGACGAAGGTGACCTGCTCCGGCGGCGTCCTCACGGTGAAGGGGCCGCGCAAGAACTCGCCGTTCGGGAAGATCGGCGGCATCGACATCACCATCGCCCTGCCGGCCGGCTCCACCCTGGAGGGCACCACCCAGGTCGGTGACTTCCACTGCTCCGGACGCCTCGGCGAGACCCGGCTGCAGACCTCGGTCGGCGACCTCCACGTCGAGGACGTCGCCGCCGCCCGGCTGAAGAGCGAACTCGGCATGGTCCACCTCGACCACGCCACCGCCTCGGTCGAGATCATCGCGGCCGGCCGTGTCACCGTCGGCACGGTGAAGGGCGGCCTGGTCGTCAAGAACGGCAACGGCGACACCGAACTCGCCGAGATCACCGGCACGTTGGAGGTCTCCTCCGCCAACGGCCGTATCGACGTCGGCGCCGCCCACGCCGACGTGGAGGCCAAGTCCGCCAACGGCGGTATCCGGGTGGGCCGGGTCACCCGCGGCAAGGTCACCCTGCGGGGCTCCACCGGCGACCTGGAGGTCGGCATCCCCGAGACGACCGCCGCCTGGCTCGACGTCCACACCAAGGTCGGCGTCCTGCGCAGCACCCTCGGCTCCGCCGACGGCCCCGGCGACGCCGCCGACACGGTGGAGGTCACCGCCCGCACCTCGGTCGGCGACATCCACATCCGCCGAGCCTGACGGCTACGGGCGCGACGTACGCCCGTAGCCCCTGCTCCGCCCTCTCCTCCTCGCCCCTCCAGGCCTTCGCCCACGCCTTCGCCTCTCCCTCCGCGCCCCGCGCCCCCTTCTCGTACTCCGCCAAGGAGCTATCTGTCATGCCCATGTCCATTCCCGCGCACTCCTCAAGCGCGTCCGGCACGCCCGGCACCACGCCCGGCACATCCAGCGCCACGAGCCCCCCACCCCCCAGCCCGCACACGACCACCGCCGGTCTCACCACCGCCGGTCTCACCGTCTCCGGTCTCACCGCCTCCGGTCTCACCAAGTCGTACGGCGACAAGCAGGTCCTGCGCGGTATCGACCTCGACATCCCCGGCGGCACCGTCTTCGCCCTGCTCGGGCCCAACGGCGCGGGCAAGACCACGACCGTCCAGATCCTGTCGACGCTCATCGCCGCCGACTCCGGCACGGCCCGCCTCGCCGGTCACGACCTGGACCGCGAAGCCGACGCCGTACGCAAACTCATCGGTGTCACCGGCCAGTTCGCCGCCGTCGACAACCTCCTCAACGCCGAGGAGAACCTGATGCTCATGGCGGACCTGCACCATCTGTCGCGCCGCGAGGGCCGGCGCCGTACCGCCGACCTGCTCGCCCGCTTCGACCTCACCGAGGCCGCCCGCAAGCCCGTCGCCACGTACTCCGGCGGGATGCGCCGCAAGCTGGACCTGGCGATGACGCTGGTCGGCGACCCGCGCATCATCTTCCTTGACGAGCCCACGACCGGCCTGGACCCGCGCTCCCGCCGCACCATGTGGGAGATCATCCGCTCCCTGGTCGACGAGGACGGCGTGACGATCTTCCTCACCACCCAGTACCTGGAGGAGGCCGACCAGCTGGCGGACCGGATCGCCGTGCTCGACGGCGGAAAGCTGGTCGCCGAAGGTACGGCGGAGGAGCTCAAGCGTCTGATCCCCGGCGGTCACATCTCGCTCAAATTCGCCGATGCCGAGGCCCTGGAGCTGGCCGCCTCCCACTTCGCCGCGACCGCCCGCGACGACGAGGAACTCACGCTCCAGATCCCCTCCGACGGCACGGTCCCCACCCTGCGCGCGGTCCTGGACATCCTCGACGGCGCCGGCGTCACCCCCGAGGCGCTCTCGCAGCACACCCCGGACCTCGACGACGTCTTCCTCACCCTGACCGGCGACAAGCAGCAGCAGGAGATCTCCCGATGAGCAGCCTCACCTACGCGGCCCGTGACTCCGTCACCATGTTCCGCCGCAACATGAAGCGCGCGATCCGCTACCCGTCCGTGGTCGTCACCATCGTGATGATGCCGGTCCTCTTCCTGCTCCTCTTCAACTACGCCTTCGGGGGCGCACTCGGCGCCGGCATCCAGGGCCCGCAGGTGCCGCAGGGCGAGGGCGTCGCCGGCACCGACTACATCGACTACGTCGCGCCCGGCATCATCCTGATGACCGTCGCCACCGGCTGCATCGGAGCCGCCCTCAGCGTGTGCATGGACATGACCGAGGGCATCGTCAACCGCTTCCGTACGATGTCGATCTCCCGGGCCTCGTTCCTCACCGGCCACGTCCTGGGCAACCTCGTCCAGACCGTCCTCGGCACCGTCGTGGTCACCGGCGTGGCCCTGGCCATCGGCTTCCGGCCGAACGCCACCGCCCTGGAGTGGCTCGCCGCCGCCGGCCTGCTGACCGCCCTGGCCCTGGCCCTGACCTGGCTCGCGGCCGGCATGGGCCTGGTCGCCAAGACGGTCGAGTCCGCCAGCAACATGCCCATGCCCATCACCTTCCTCCCCTTCCTGGGCAGCGCCATCGTCCCCACCGACTCCATGCCGACCGGTCTGCGCTGGTTCGCCGACCACCAGCCCTTCACCCCCATCAACGAAACCCTGCGCGGCCTGCTGATGGGCACCGAGATCGGCGACAGCGCCTGGATCGCCCTGGCCTGGTGCGCGGTGATCGGCCTCACGGGCTACCTCTGGTCCAAGTCCGCCTTCAAGCGGGGCGTCCGCGGCTGAGCCCGCGGAGCCTTCCGCCCCCCTCGCAGAGCCCTTCCGCCGAACGTGCGGAGGGGCTCTGCGGCTACGGCTGTTGAGGCGCGGGCGCGGGCGCGGGCGCGGGCGCGGGCACGGGCTCGGGCGGGTCCGCGTGGGTCTCGGGCTCGGGCAGGGGTTCGGGGTGTTGCGGCTGCTGATCCCGTCGAGGGAGATGCGCAGGAGGCGGCGCCAGTGGCCCGCGTGGCTGGCGCCGGTCGTCAGGACGGCCTGGCTCAGGGAACCGCTGAGCAGGACCAGATCGGCGGTGGTGACGTCGGGGCGCAGGTGGCCGGCGTCCATGCAGCGGGTGCGCAGTTCGTCGATGAGGGAGTAGCAGTGCTGGGCGCAGGAAGGGGTGGGGCCGCCGCGGGTGGTGTAGCTCTCGACGACGGCGCGGTTGTGGGCCTGGGTGGTGAGCATCTGCTCGAAGAACCCGGTCAGTGCCTGCCAGGGGTCCTCGGTGGCGGTGGCCTGCCGGTGGCCTGCCGGTGGGCGTCGGTGAGCCAGGAGTCGAACTGCTGTTCCAGGACGGTCAGGAGCAGGTCCGTGGGCGAAGCCCTCCACTTGGGCACCCCGCCCCAGACGCCGCCCCCACCGACTCGGGCGCCCCGCTGCCCGCCGCGAGGCTGCGCACCCTGCTCCCCGACCCTCCCCGCCGACCGCCTGATGGCCTGACGGGCCGACGGACTGACGGACCGACGGACTGACGGACTGACGGACCGACGGCCAGAGCGGCTATCGCACGGTGACGTGGTCCCCGGTCGACGACTTCGCTCCGGAGGTGGAGTTCCCGTAGTACGTCCACCGCCACGTCCCCGGCCCGGTGGCCTTCGCCGTGGCCCTGAGCGCTCCCGTCGAGCTCGATGTCGCCTTCGCGACGGTCGTGTACGAGGAGGAGTCCGCCGCCTTGAACTGCAGGCTCACCGTGCGGCCCGCGTAGCCCTGGTACGTGTGGGTGTCCCAGTTCGCCCGTGTGATCCGGCCGGTCACGGTGAGGGTCTTGCCCTTCGTGACCGGCTCCGGCGAGGCGTTGACGGTGACGCGGGTGGCCCGCTGGATCCGCAGGGGGAGGTTCTCGTCGTCGGCGTCGTGGCCGTCGCCGGCGAGGAAGACCCGGGCGCCGGTCCGCCAGGTGCCGGCGTCCTCGTTCCCGAAGTCGAGGTGCCGCGGGTCGATGTACAGCCACTCCTCGAAGTCGCAGATGCCCTTCGCCTTGTCCACGACCTCGCAGTCACTGGTGATGACGGCGCTGTGCACGGTGTCCGCGTTGTCGAGCTTCCCCCGGTAGGGGAAGACGGTCGGCCCGAAGTCGTACGTGAGCTTGGTCGTCATCCGGAAGGCCGCACGCACCTCTACCTCCTCCTTGACCCCGATCACGATCGGCTTGCCCCCGTTCACCGTGACCCGGCTGAAGGAGACCCCACCTTCCGCGGCCCCGGCCGGCACCGCCGCCACCCCCGTGAACGCGATCGCCGCTCCACCGGCCACCACCGCTCTCCACAGCGACTTCCTCATCCTGCGACCCACCCCTCTCCTCGCTCCTGGCCCGAGCACGTCGGCGCGCACCGGCCGGAGACTCATCCGCGCGACTGAAGAGGGGACAGCGAAGGGCCGTGCCCGGTTGTACGCGACGCGACAACGATTCGATCACCACCGCCGCGTGGCGTAGCGCACTTTTGCAAGCGGGTGCTTGCAAAAGTTAGCGAGGGTGGGGCATGGTGGAGGCATGGCATCGCTCAACGTCGGCAATCTCGGTGAATACCTGCGTGAACAGCGGCGGAACGCGCAGCTGTCGCTCAGGCAGCTCGCCGACGCCGCCGGGGTGTCCAATCCGTATCTGAGCCAGATCGAGCGCGGGCTGCGCAAGCCGAGCGCGGAGGTGCTGCAGCAGGTCGCCAAGGCGCTGCGGATCTCCGCCGAGACGCTGTACGTGCGGGCCGGCATCCTCGACGCCGAGCGGGACCGGGACGAGGTCGAGACACGTGCCGTCATCCTCGCCGATCCCACGCTGAACGAGCGGCAGAAGCAGGTGCTGCTCCAGATCTACGAGTCCTTCCGTAAGGAGAACGGATTCGAGATCGAGGCCGACACCGACACCGACGTTCACGTCGACGTCGCGGCGGAGGCCGGCACTGGTACGGACACGGACACGGGCACAGCGGCGGATGCCGCGGGCGCCGAGGAAGCCTCGGCCCCCGGCACTCGTACGGCCGACGGCGACGATGCCGGTCCGCGACGGACGGCGAGCTGACCACGACCATGTCAGCGACCACGACCGTGACACCGACCCCGACCGCGTCGACGTCGGCTTCCACGACCGTGACCGCGCCGTCGAGCCGGACCGGAACGACACAAAACCCTCAGCTGCAAGCAACCCGGAGGACCATCACCATGGCCATCACCGACGACATCCGCAAGGCCGTCACCGACCCGACCCCCTTCTACTTCGCCGCCGGCACGGCCGATCTCGCCCTCCAGCAGGCGAAGAAGGTCCCCGGGCTCGTCGAGCAGCTGCGTGCCGAGGCGCCGGCCAAGATCGACGCCGTGCGCCAGACCGACCCGAAGGCCGTGCAGGAGAAGGCGACCGCCCGCGTCAAGGAGACCCAGGAGAACCTCCAGACCAAGGTCACCGAGATCATCGGCACCCTCGACACCGACCTGAAGAAGCTCGGCGAGACCGCTCAGGACCTCGCGCTGCGCAGCGTCGGCGTCGCCGCCGAGTACGCGGTGAAGGCCCGGGAGACGTACGAGCGCGTCGCCGAGCACGGTGAGCAGGCCGTGCGCACCTGGCGTGGCGAGGCCGCCGAGGAGATCGAGGAGCTCGCGATCGCCGTCGAGCCGAAGTCCCAGCCGGTCGAGGTCAAGGACGAGCCGGCGGCCGCCAAGCCGGTCCCGGCCCAGGCCGCCCCCGCGCCCGCCCCCGCCGCCAAGAAGGCCGCGCCGAAGAAGGCTCCGGCGCGCAAGACGACGGCCGCCAAGAAGACCACCCCGCCCGCCAAGTAAGCGGCACGGCGAGCCGCCGAGTGGGCGACATAGCCGACGACGCAGTCGGTGACAGAGCGAGAGGCACGCGAGCGAGGCCTCTCAGTACCTCGCGGTACGGAGACGGGCCGGGCACCTTTGGGGTGGCCGGCCCGTTCTACGGGTACGGTGGCCGCGTGGGAGAAACGGTCGGCATTCGTATGCGTGAACGGAACGGGCGGTGGTGGGCACCATGCTGATGAACGGCTTCGCGGGGTTCATGGGGCTGTTGCAGCTCGTCGTGATCGCACTCGCCGCCTTCGCGGTGATCGACGCCGCGTTCCGGCGGGAGGACGCGTTCCGCGCGACGGACAAGCAGACCAAGGTGTTCTGGCTGATCATCCTCGGGATCGCGCTCGTCGTGAGCCTGCTGTTCCCGCTCCTGTCGTTCCTGCCGATCATCGGTCTCATCGCCAGCATCGTCTACATCGTCGACGTACGCCCCGCCGTGCGGCAGATCTCCGGCGGCGGTGGCCGGGGCGGCAGCCGAGGCTCCAGCAGCGACGGTCCGTACGGCCCGTACAACGGCGGCCGGTGACCTCCTCGGAGGTCAGACCTCCCGGTCCAGCAGCAGGACCGCCACGTCGTCGGTCAGTTCGCCGCCGTTGAGGTCGCGGACCTCGTTCACGGCGGCTCGCAGCAGCTCCTCGCCGCGCAGACCCTCGGCGAGCTGGCGGCGGACCATCTCCACCATGCCGTCCTGGCCCAGCCGCTCCTTGCCCTGGCCGATCCGGCCCTCGATCAGGCCGTCGGTGTAGAGCATCAGACTCCAGGCGGCGCCCAGTTCGATCTGGGTGCGCGGCCAGCGGGCGTTCGGGAGCAGCCCCAGGGCGGGACCGCCGTTGTCGTACGGCAGCAGTTCGGCCGGCGCGGTCGGCCGGCCGCCCTGGCCGTGCCGGGCTATCAGCGGGGACGGGTGGCCCGCGAGGCAGAGGCCCGCGCGGCGGCCGTCGGGGGCGATGTCGACCGTGCAGAGCGTCGCGAAGATCTCGTCGCTCTCGCGCTCGTGCTCCAGGACGCGCTGGAGCGTGGACAGCAGTTCGTCACCGCAGAGCCCCGCGAAGGTCAGCGCCCGCCACGCGATGCGCAGCTCCACGCCGAGCGCCGCCTCGTCGGGGCCGTGCCCGCAGACGTCGCCGATCATGACGTGCACCGTGCCGTCCGGGGTGCGGACGGTGTCGTAGAAGTCGCCGCCGAGCAGCGCGCGGGAACGGCCCGGCCGGTAGCGGGCGGCGAACCGCAGGGACGAGCCCTCCAGCAGGGGCGTCGGCAGCAGGCCGCGCTCCAGGCGGGCGTTCTCCTGGGCGCGCAGCTTGGACTCGGTGAGCCGGCGCTCGGCCGTGTCGGACCGCTTGCGCTCCACCGCGTAGCGGATCGCGCGGCTCAGCAGGCGGCCGTCCACTTCGTCCCGGAACAGGTAGTCCTGTGCGCCCACCCGGACCGCCTCCGCGCCGCGTTCGGCGTCGCCCGAGTCGGTGAGGGCCAGGACGGCGTGGCGGGGGGCCAGGTCCAGGACGTGCTTGAGGACGGCGAGTTCGTCGTCCGGGTGGTCGGCCGACTCGGTGTCCGGGTCGGCGGGGCGGGCCGGGGCCGGCAGGGCCAGGTCCAGGAGGATGCAGTTGACGTCGTCGGTCAGCAGCCGCTGGGCCTCGGTGAGGTTGCGGGCGGTGCGCACGCGGATCGGCTTGCCCGCCGAGTCGAGCACGTCGGGCACGTTGAGGGAACCCGCCGGGTCGTCCTCGATGAGGAGCACCGTGAGGTTGGTGGGGCCGGGCTGTGCGGCCGGGCCCGTGGTGCCGGGGCCGGAGGCGTGCGGGCCGGGCGGGTTTGTGGAGTTGTCAGGGGCCAGGGCCGAGGCGTTCATGGCAGCCCCCTCTCCGGACGGTCCGCCGGGCGCGGACACGGCGTGCGCCTGACCACTTTCCGCGGCCGGGATCGCTCTCTGCCGCGGTACGGGTACGGGCATCGTGTTGGGTTCCTTCCCTCCCCCCGAGGGCACGGCGGGCGAGGGACCTCGACCCACCGACGGGGACCTTAGCGCCAGGCGCCGCCGCAACGGAATGGGCGGCGGGTCGCCGGGTGGCAAACGGCCGCCGTCATATGCCGCATCCTGTACCGCACTTGGACATGGCAGGGCTTTCTCCAGGGATGACGTATGTCACGCGTCGGAGGTTGAGCCCGGAGGGGAAGGTGGCGAGAGTCACGTGGGGTGGCTCACGGGGGAAACGGTGCGCGGGCTGGGGAGGGCGAGGGGGTGCGGTCGCCGTCCGTCCGCCGCAAGCCCAGGTCCACACCGGCCCTGTCCTCCGGCTCACACCGGCCCTGTCCTCTGGCTCGCGCCGGCCCTGCGCTCTGGCTCACGCCGGCCCCGGCCGCCGGCTCACGCCAACCCCGGCCTTCGGTGCAACCTCCGGCTCACGCCATGCCTCCCGCTGAACCCCGGCTCCCGCTCAACCCCCGGCTCACGCGTCCGGGCGTACGACTCCCAGGATCTGCATCGTGCCCGCGCCCGCGATCGTCACCTTTCGGTTCGGGCGGGGGGCGTGGACTATCGAGCCGTTGCCCAGATACATGGCGACATGGCTGGCGTCGGCGTTGTAGATGATGAGGTCGCCGGGGCGCATGTCCTGGATGTCGATGTGCTTGAGCTGTCGCCACTGCTCCTGGGAGGTGCGGGGGATGGCCAACCCGGCGGCGGCCCACGCCTCACTGGTGAGGCCGGAGCAGTCGTATGTGTCGGGGCCCTCGGCGCCCCATTCGTACCACTTGCCTATTTGCTTCGTGGCGAAGTCGACCGCCTTCTTGCCCTGCGGCGACGCCTTGCCGTTGATCTCGGCGAGGATCCCGGAGTCCAGCCACGCCGCCTGCGACTTCTGCGCGGCCTCGTCCTCCAACTGCGCCAGCCGCTCCCGCTCGTCGTCCTCCAGCTGCGCTTCCAGCTCCTCGGCGGCGGCGATCTGCTTCTTGATCTTCTTCTTGGCCTTCTCCTTGGCCTTGCGGTTGGTCTCCAGCTTCTCCCAGCGAGCGGAGGCGTCCTTGGAATACTGCTCCAAGTCCTGCTGTGTGCGGGTCATTTCGGCGAGCAGGCCCTTGGTCGCGAGCTGGCCCTGGCGCAGCCGGTCCGCCCCTTCCAGGAAGTCCTGCGGGTTCTCGCTCAACCACAGCCGCACCTCGGGCGGGAGGCCGCTGCCCCGGTACTGGGCGCGGGCCGCGGCGCCGATGAGGTCCTGCAACTTGTCCAGCTTCTGCTGGCCCTGGACGACCTCGTGGGCCAGGTCGACGAGCTCCTCGGACTGCTTGTCGGCCTTCTCCTCGGCCGCGTTGTACGCGTCCGTGGCGACCGCGGCGTCGTGGTACAGGCCCTCCAGCTTGGTGCGGACGCGCTCCAGGTCCTCGTTCGTCACCGGGGTCGACCCGGGGGCGGGCGACGCCGAGGAGGAGGCGGTCGGACTCGGGGTCGGCTCGGTCGGACTCGTCTGGCTCGCGTACGCGGTGACCGGTGCGCCCAGGACGGCCATCGCGCAGACCACGGCCACGGCCGCCATGGTCAGGTTCCGCTTGCCGACTGCCATACCTCTAGCCCCCCACCCCAGTGGAAACAGAAATGATTAACCGTCAGTAACTTGCTGGTGCCCGGGTGATCGTGTCACGGCGTCGCGGAATGCGACAGAGGTGGGCAAGAACTCACTTCTTCCCACCGCCACTTCCCTCCTCCCCTGCTCCCACCTGCGTGACATCGTCCCCGCCTGTCTGACGAACGGTCCGAGGGGATCGTTCCCGTGCGTCACGAAACTATCGCTCTGTGTAATCACGGTTCGCGCGGCGCGCACGACGGCGGCGGGCCGTTGAACGGCCTTCATCGACCGCGCCCGCCCACCGAACGGCCTTCATCGGCCCGCGCCCGCCCACCGAACTGCCCAACTGCCTGCGGCCGCACGTCAGCCACCGAATCGCGGGGCCAACGCCTCCCAGGCCACCGTGACTTCGCCCTGGCGCCAGCGCGACACCCCGTCCCGCACCGGCCAGTCCGCGCTCAGCGCGCGGATCGTGCGGATCCAGCGCTGCCGCGCGCCGTACGAGGCGTACGGTGCCGCCGCCGCCCAGGCGTGGTCGAAGTCGCGGAGGAAGGCGTGGACCGGTTCGCCGGGGACGTTGCGGTGGATGAGGGCCTTCGGCAGGCGTTCGGCGAGGTCGGAGGGGCGGTCCAGGGAGCCGAGCCGGGTGGCGAAGGTGACCGTACGGGGTCCCTCCGGGCCGAGGGCGACCCAGACGTGCCGACGGCCGATCTCGTCGCAGGTGCCCTCGACGAGCAGACCTCCGGAGGGGTACGGGGCCGTGGGGGAGTGGGGACCCGTGGGGGAGTGGGGACCCGTGGTGGGGTGGGGGCCCGTGGTGGGGTGGGCCCTGCCGGGAGGGGACGGTACGGCCGGTTCGAGGCGGGCGCACAGGCGGGCCCAGACGGCGGCGACCTCGTCCTCGTCGTACTGGCGGAGCACGTTCGCGGCCCGGATGAGGGTGGGCCGGCCCGGTACCGGTACCTCGAAGCCGCCGTGCCGGAAGGTCAGGCCCTCGCATGCGTAGGGCTCCGCCGCGGTGACCCGGGCCGGGTCGATCTCGACGCCGACGACCTGCGTGCGGGGTGCTGCCGTGCGGAGGCGGTGGAGGAGTTCGACGGCGGTCCAGGGGGCGGCGCCGTAGCCGAGGTCGACGGCGAGAGGGGTGGCGGCGCGGCGGAGTGCGGCACCGTGGGTCGCCGCGATCCAGCGGTCCATGCGGCGCAGCCGGTTGGGGTTGGTGGTGCCGCGCGTCACGGTTCCGACTGGTCTTGCCATGGGGCGAGCGTAAGTCCGCCGCTCGGGACCGTGCCCCCGCCCCCGCCTCATCCGATCCCAGGGCGCGGCACACACCTCATCCCGATCCAGGGCGCGGCACCCACTCCCACTCCCCACGTGCTCGAACGGTTGAGCGAAGCTCGGTAATAATTGTGCAAAGGGGAAATGGAACAGCCTCCTCCGGTGTTCCCCCTCCCGAGAGGGACCCCACGCCCTCCCAACGGCATGCCTGGAGCGAGGAGGAACCGCCACGTGAGCCACTACGTCAGCAGGCTCGGGCGACGCTCCCCGGCCGGAGCGGGGCGGCTTCGGCTGCACCGCAAGCCGCGCCGGGTCGCCATGCTCTCGGTCCACACGTCACCGCTGCACCAGCCCGGCACGGGCGACGCGGGCGGGATGAACGTCTACATCGTGGAGCTGGCGCAGCGGCTGGCCGCCCAGGGCATCGAGGTCGAGATCTTCACCCGGGCCACGACCGGCGCCCTGCCCCCCAAGGTCGAGCTGGCGCCCGGCGTCCTGGTCCGGCACGTCGACGCGGGCCCGTACGAAGGGCTGGCCAAGGAGGAACTCCCGGCCCAGCTGTGCGCCTTCACGCACGGCGTGATGCAGGCCTGGGCGGGCCACCGCCCCGGCCACTACGACCTGGTCCACTCGCACTACTGGCTCTCCGGCCACGTCGGCTGGCTCGCCGCCGAACGCTGGGGCGTCCCCCTGGTGCACGCCATGCACACGATGGCCAAGGTCAAGAACGCCGCGCTCGCCGTCGACGACACCCCCGAGCCCGCCGCCCGTGTCATCGGCGAGACCCAGATCGTCCGCGCCGCCGACCGCCTCATAGCCAACACGGCGGAGGAGGCCGGCGAACTCGTACGCCACTACGAGGCCGACCCGGCCAAGGTCGCCGTCGTCCACCCGGGCGTCAACCTCGACCGGTTCCGTCCCGCCGACGGCCGCGCGGCGGCGCGGGCCCGCCTCGGTCTTCCGCAGGACGCCCTGATCCCCCTCTTCGCGGGCCGTATCCAGCCCCTGAAGGCGCCCGACGTGCTCCTGCGCGCCGTCGCCGTCCTCCTCACCGAGCGCCCCGAGCTGCGGTCGCGGATCGTCGTGCCGGTGGTCGGCGGGCCGAGCGGCAGCGGGCTCGCCAAGCCGGAGGGCCTGCAGAAGCTGGCCGCGCGGCTCGGCATCGCCGATGTCGTACGGTTCCGGCCGCCCGTCGGGCAGGAACAGCTCGCGGACTGGTTCCGGGCGGCGTCCGTGCTGGTCATGCCGTCGTACAGCGAGTCCTTCGGGCTGGTGGCCATCGAGGCGCAGGCGGCCGGTACGCCGGTGCTGGCGGCGTCGGTCGGCGGCCTGCCCGTCGCCGTGCGGGACACGGAGACGGGCTTCCTGGTCCAGGGCCACGATCCCGTCGCGTACGCGCGCGTGCTGCGCGATTTCGCCGACGCCCCCGACCTGCCCGCCCGTATGGGCGCGGCCGCCGCCCGCCACGCCGAGTCCTTCGGCTGGGACACGTCGGCGGCCGCCACGGCGGACGTGTACACGGCGGCCTTGCAGGACCACCGCCGCCACCGGGTGCGCGCCCACTACGGGTGAGCGACCGGCCTGTCCGTACCGGCGGGTACGCTCGCCCCATGGCTGACGAAGCGTCGATCATCGAGCAGGTCCTCACCGAGGCCGAGCTGGAGTGGGAGAGCCCCGGACCCGGCTCCTACGTCGTGAAGCTCCCCGGCACCCGCAAACTCTCGACGACCGTCTCCCTCATCGTCGGCCGGCACTCCCTCTCCCTCAACGCCTTCGTGATCCGCCACCCCGACGAGAACGAGGCCGGCGTCCACCGCTGGCTCCTGGAGCGCAACCTCAAGCTGTACGGCGTCAGTTACGCCGTCGACCCGCTCGGCGACATCTACGTCACCGCCCGCTTGCCGCTCTCGGCCGTCACCCCCGAGGGCATCGACGGCCTCCTCGGCCAGGTGCTGGAGGCGGCCGACGGCGCCTTCAACACCCTCCTGGAACTGGGCTTCGCCTCCGCGATCCGCAAGGAGTACGCCTGGCGCGTCTCACGCGGCGAACCGACCCGCAACCTGGACGCCTTCAGCCATCTGACGCGGGACGTGGCGGCCGACCGTTCCGATAGCGGCCAGGGGTGACCCCCACCCACCGTCTGAAGTGCCGCGTCAGATGCGCCTGGTCGTAGAACCCGGCCTCGGCCGCCGCCTCGCCCGGCCGCATGCCCTCCAGCAGCAGCCGCCTGGCCCGCTCCACCCGCCGGGACATCAGGTACTGGTGCGGCGCGATCCCGAAGGCCGCACCGAACGCCCGTACGAGATGCGCGGGGTGGGCCTGGACCGTCCCCGCGGCCTCCTCCAGCGTGATCCCGTCCGCGACCCGCTCGTCGAGGAGTTCACGGAGCCGATGGGCGACGGAACGAGCGCCGGGAGCGGCCCCCGCCCGAGCCCCTGCCCCAGCCGCTGACCCGGTCCCGGTCCCTGTCCCTGTCCCTGCCCCGGCACCTGACGTGGTCTCCGGTGCGGCCGTCGGCCGCAGATGCCACCGCAACCGTTCCCCGACGAGCGCGAGCCGGCTCTCCGCCTCCAACTCGTCGCCCGGCCGGGCGAGCGCCGCGTGCAACTGCCCCACCCGCCGCCGCAGTACGGGATCCCGCAGGTCAGGACCGTCCACCGCGGCCCCCACGAGGCTCGCGTCGAGCGCGGCGAGGGGCCCGTCCGGGTCCAGGTACAGCACCCGCTTGCGGAATCCCCGCTCTGTCACCGGTGCCCCGTTGTGCGGCACGAACGGCGGCAGCAACGACACCGTGTCGTGCGGCGTCCCGTGCTCGTGCCGGTCCAACTCGTACCGCACGGCCCCGTCGTCCACGATCAGCAGCGTCCACACGTCGTGCACATGCATCGGGTACGCGTACTCCGTGTAGTGCGCGTGGAAGACCTCGACGACGCCGGGCACACGCGGCCGCCAGGCGGTGACGTCACGCCGCGGGGAACCGGACCGCTGGGGGGAACCGGACCGCTGGGAACCCATGCAAAGAACGTACAAGACGGGATCGTCCGGCGATCGGCAGTCTCATCCCATGAACAGCGACACGCTCGACGAGGCCCCCGGCGCGACCACCGTGCCCTCCGTGGGTACGCCTCCCATCCGCTTCGACACCAAGATCGCCGTCCTCCTCCGCGACGACCTCGCCACCTGGCAACGCCTCAACGTCACGTCGTTCCTGGTCAGCGGACTCGGTCAGACGGTCCCCGAGGTGATCGGCGAGCCGTACGAGGACGCCGACGGGGTGGGCTATCTGCCGATGTTCCGGCAGCCGGTCCTCGTCTTCGAGGCCACGAAGGAGGTCCTGAAGGCGGCGCACACGCGCGCGCTGTCCCGCGCCCTCCCGCGCGCGCTCTTCACGTCCGACCTCTTCGGCACCGGCAACGACCGCGACAACCGCACAGCCGTACGGTCCGTCACGACGGGGGAGCTGGACCTGGTGGGCTTGGCGGTCTACGGCCCGCGCAACGGAGTGGACAAGGTGGTGAAAGGGGCGCGGATGCACCCGTGAGACGCGGCCGGGGGCGTACGGCCAGGGGGGCGTACGGGCTGGGATCGTACGGCCGGGGTCGTACGGGCTGGGATCGTACGGCCGGTCGTATCGACGAGGCCGTGCAGCGAGTCCTGTTGCCGAGGCTGGGTCGCCGAGGCCGGGTCGCCGAGGCCGTCAGGGAGAGCCCGTGAGGTGGCGGCGATCGCGGGCATCGGCGCCGAGGCCGTTCCCCGACGCCCGGACCGAACCGGCGGCTCGCCCTAGGCGGAGGCCGACTTCTCCACCGGCACGGCGGCAGCACCCCCGGCCGGTGCGGCGATGGCCGCGCCGGCCGGCACTGCGACGGCATCCTCGGCCGACACGGCGACGGCACCCTCGCTCGGCACGGCGGCAGTCACCTGCCCGGGCACGGTGGCGGGCACCTCCTCCGGCACGGCGGCGGCCACCTGCGAGGGCATGGCCACAGCGCCCTCGGCCGGCGCGGCGACAACCGCCTGCTCCGCCGTCGGGACGACCGCCTGGCCCGCCGCTGCGACGACCGCCTCCTCCGGCATCGCGGCGGCCCCCTCCACCGAATCCGTATCCGTCATCCGCCGCATAAGCGCCCAGTACCCCACCCCCGCCACGGTCCCGATCACCGCGCACAACCCCCACAGCCACTCCGCGCCCCACCGGTCGATGACGACGCCGGACATCAGCGGAGCGACCAGCGCGGCGACGGACCACGACATCGTGTACATGCCCTGATAGCGGCCACGCCCCTGGGCGGGCGAGAGGCGGACGACGAGCCCGGTCTGGGTCGGCGCGTTGACGATCTCGGCGAGGGTCCAGACGCAGACGGTGAGGGCGAACACCCCGATCGACCCGGCGAAGGCGGTGAGGCCGAAGCCGTACCCGGCGAGCACGGACGAGACCACCAGGAGCCGCCCCGGGTCCCGGTGCTCGATGAACCGGGTGACCGGGATCTGCAGGGCGACGATCAACACCCCGTTGACGGCGATGGCGAGACCGTAGTCCGCCGGCGTGAAGCCCGCCGTGCCCATCGCGACCGGCAGCCCCACGGACCCCTGCTGGAAGATCAGCGCGACGAGGAAGGACAGCCCGACGACCCCCATGAACCGCCCGTCGCGGACCACCGTCCCCAGCCCGACCGCGTCCGAGGCGCCGCCGTCCTTCCCCAGCGCCGTCCCGCTCTCCGGCCGGGACTCCGGCAGCTTCAGGAAGACGAGGATCGCGCAGGTCAGCGTCATCCCGGCCTCCAGGAGGAAGCCGGCGCGATAACTGACCTCGGCGACGAACCCGGCGGCCATGGAGGAGACGGCGAAACCGAGGTTGATGGCCCAGTAGTTGAGGGAGAACGCGCGGACGCGGTCCTCCGGCCGGACGATGTCCGCCATCATCGCCTGCACGGCGGGACGGGACGCGTTGCTGGCGGCGCCGACGAGGAAGGCGACCGCGGCAATCGCGACGGGATCGCGCACGAAGCCGAGCAGCGCGACCGAGAAGGCCGTCGAGACCTGCGCGACGAGCAGCGTGGGCCGCCGCCCGAGCCGGTCGGCCATGACCCCGCCGCCGAGCGACGAGACGACTCCGCCGAGCCCGTGCAACGAGGCGACGAGTCCGGCGTACGAGGCGGAGTACCCGCGGTCCAGCGTCAGGTACAGCGCCATGAAGGTGGCGACGAAGGCGCCGAGCCGGTTCACCAGCGTGCTGGTCCACAGCCACCAGAACTCGCGGGGCAGCCCCGACACCGTTTCCCGGACGGCACGTCTGGCAGCGACGAGTGGCATGGAGCTCCCCCACGGGCGTAAGCGGCTAAAGCGGTGAACACAACTTACGAACGCGGGAGACGCCCGAGCCACCCAATTAGCAACCCCCGTCAACTGTCATGGGCGGGGAGCAGGGGGGTGTCCGCCTGTCGGCCGGGCATAGGACGGTTCTCGGCCGTCGATTACGCTCGGGGCCATGGCCGACGCACCGTACAAGCTGATCCTCCTCCGCCACGGCGAGAGCGAGTGGAACGAGAAGAACCTGTTCACCGGCTGGGTGGACGTCAACCTCACTCCGAAGGGCGAGAAGGAGGCGACGCGCGGCGGTGAGCTGCTGAAGGACGCCGGCCTGCTCCCGGACGTGCTGCACACCTCCCTCCAGCGACGCGCCATCCGCACCGCGCAGCTGGCCCTGGAATCCGCCGACCGCCACTGGATCCCGGTCCACCGCAGCTGGCGCCTGAACGAGCGCCACTACGGCGCCCTCCAGGGCAAGGACAAGGCCCAGACCCTCGCCGAGTTCGGCGAGGAGCAGTTCATGCTGTGGCGCCGCTCGTACGACACCCCGCCGCCTCCGCTCGCGGACGACTCGGAGTTCTCCCAGGCGGCCGACGCGCGCTACGCGACGATCCCGCCGGAGCTGCGCCCCCGCACGGAGTGCCTGAAGGACGTCGTCACGCGCATGCTGCCGTACTGGTACGACGGCATCGTCCCCGACCTCCTGGCCGGCCGCACGGTCCTCGTCGCCGCCCACGGCAACTCCCTCCGCGCCCTCGTCAAGCACCTCGACGGCATCTCGGACGCCGACATCGCGGGCCTCAACATCCCGACCGGCATCCCCCTCGCGTACGAACTCGACGCCGACTTCAAGCCCCTCACCCCCGGCGGCACCTACCTCGACCCCGAGGCGGCGGCAGCCGCAATCGAGGCGGTCAAGAACCAGGGCAAGAAGAAGTAGAGTTTGTGATCATGCCCCTGAGCTGCGCATACAGCGCGGCTCAGGGGCATTTTCATGGTCTGGAACCTCCCTGGAACCTCAGCCCTCGTGACCTTGAGGCCGGAGAGCCTGCCCGAGAGCCTTCCGGGCCCGCTCCCGACTGCTCGGCATGAGGTGTGCGTACACCTTCAGCGTCAGTCCTGGGTCCGAGTGACCGAGGTACTCCGCGAGGGCCTTGATGCTCTCTCCAGCGTCCAGGAGCACGGACGCGTAGAAGTGCCGCAGCGCGTGCATGCCGTGCTCGCGGGCGGCGGCGTGCTCGCGGCTCTTGGCCTTCGGGATGACGCCCGCCTTGGCCAGAGCGGGCTTCCAGTGGTCTTCGTTCAGCGACGTACGCCAGACGTGCCCACCGTTGGGGCCCGTGAAGATGAGCCGTCGCGTCACAGGCTGGCCGTTCGCTCGCATCCACGGCAGCTTGATCTCCACGGGCGGAAACCGCTCGATGTGCTCCCGCAGAGCCTCCGCCACGGGATCGGGCAGCGGAACGTCACGGAGCTTGCCGCCCTTCGGGGGAGCGAACACGGCCTTGCTCAGGCTCAGCTTGAGTTGCTGCACCACGTGCACGGTGCCGCTGTCGAAGTCGATGTCATCGACGGACAGCCCGAGGATCTCCCCTTGCCGCAGGCCGCATCCGGCGCCCACATCGACCATCGGTCGGAAGCGGTCGACCATGGCGGCGCGCATGGCGAAGACGCGCTCAGGCTCCCAGGGGACGACGCGGCGCGCACCGATGGCCGGCGGGGTCACCGTGTGCGAGTGGCAGGGGTTCCGGCGGAGGCATCCGTCCTCTACGGCGGCGGAGAGTACGGCGCGGACGTTGGAGAAGATGACGCGGGCGTACGAGCCGGACATGCCGGTCTCTTCGAGCTGTGTCACGAACTCGCGGATGTGGCTCGGCTGGAACGACCCAAGCTGACGCGATCCGATGCGAGGGAAGGCGTGCAGCTTGAGCTGAGACTCCATCGACGCACGGGTGTTGGGGTCGCCGCTCTGGCTCGCGAGCCACTTCTCCGCAAACTCCTGGAACGTCGTACGGGACGCGTTCGGGTCGATGAAGTCGCCACGGGCCACGTCCGCTTGCATGGCGCTCAGCCACTGCTCGGCGATGCGCTTCTGTCCGTCGGGGAACGACTTGTTCTTTCGCTTGCCGTCAGGCGTGAGGTAGCGCGCTTGGTAGCGCATCCCCGTGCCGTAACGGTCGGTCTTGATGCGGACGGCCTTGCCGTCGGTGTCGGTGGTGGTCTTGATCCAGCGATCGAAGATGTGGCCAGCCATGTGGGCTGACTCCCTTCTCGGTAGCAGGGCGCGGCGGGGCCCGGTGGGGTCCGTCCGGCCGGTTTGGGGTGTGCTGGGTCGGGCCCGCTGCTTGCTAGGGGCCTGATCAGTGGGGGTTTGGGTTGCTAGCGGGGTTGCTACCGGTAGCGGGTGGGGGTGCTACCGGTAGCAGCCTCCGGCGGGGTCTCAGGGAGGCTGAGACAGGGGGTGTCGGGTGGCTTCCAGAGGGGGTTTTCGGGGGTGTCGGGGGTTCGCCTCCCTGGCTCCCTGATGGGGTGTCCGCGCTGGTCAGGCAGAGGGAGGCGGGTCAGGGAGGTGGTCAGGGAGTTCTCCCTGCCTCCCTTGGCCGGGCGGGTGTTCCTCCCTGCCGGTCGCGGTGTCCGTCGGGGCTTGGCGGGGAGGCGGAGACAGGGGCTCGGAGGGGCTTCCGGAGGGGGTTTTCGGGAGGGTTCCGGCGGTGCCTCCCCGCCTCCCCGAACGGGTCTTTGCGCTGGTCACTGCGGAGGATGTGGGCCGGGGAGGCGGTGGGGGAGTTCTCCCCGCCTCCCCGGCCCGGCGGGCGGTGCCTCCCCGCCGGCCGGATGGCTCAGGCCGCGTCGCCGAGGGCGGTCCGTTCGGCCTCCCATGCCTGTACGGCGGCGGGGTTGAAGCGGAGGTAGCGGCCGACGCGGAAGCCGGGCGGTCCGATGCGCTTGCGGCGCCACTGGTAGACCGTCTCGACGCTCGGGAGGCTGAACATGGTGACCAGGTCTTCGGGGGTCAGGTAGCGGTCGGGGAGACCGCCGCGCAGGGTGGCGCGCGGGTCGGTCGGCTGGTCGGTGGCCATGGTGGTGGTGACTCCTCGTGTCCGGGGTGCGGTGCGTGGGAGTGGTGCCGGGCGGCCGTCCTAGAGAGTTGGTGTATCGCAGCGTCCGCAGCGCCCTAGCGTCCGCACGCCCTTATTCGTGCAGGCCATTGAGGGTGAGGGGTGTGGACGCTAGGGCGGACGCTGTGGATGTTGGACGGCCGTAGCGTCCGCAGCTTCGACGTGTCCGGGCCGCTGGTGTGCGGCCCGGCCCGGGGGCGTTCCGGTTACGTCAGTGCTGGTCGGGTGGGGTTCTGCCGTGCCCCGGCGGGGCGACCTCCGGCCAGAGGGAGGCTTGTTCGGGTGCGGACGCTGACTCCTCTTCGTCGGGTGCGCGGGAGAGGGTGAGGAGTCGGTGTCGGTGCCGGTCGCGGCTACGTTGCGTGTCGTCCACGGTGATCCCGATAGACCGCAGCAGCGGGGCGAGGCGCTTGACCCTGCCGCTTGCGCGGGTGGCGTCCTTGGGCCAGTTCGGCGGCCGTACGAGCGGGGCGGGGAGGACTTCAAGCAACTGGGCGGCCGTGCCCTGCCAGGTGCCCGCCTGGTCGACCAGGGCGGCAATGGCCATGGCGAACTGGTCGCCCTCCATCGCGTCCGTGGCGACGTTCGCCGACGTGGCCAGGTAGTCGCCCAAGGTGTTCCAGCCCTGGGTCTGGTCGACGGCCGCGAGGACGCGGGCGAAGTCGGCCATGCGCGGCATGGACTCCAGCCGCACGCTGGGAAGCACGGCGAGCGCGCACGCCAGCACGTCGAACAGGGCCCCGAGCACGGCCGGGCGGACCGCCTCAAAGGTGGCGTCCAACTCCTCCTCCGAGCGGCGCCGGGTGGAGTCGATGAGCTGCAAGTCGAGCAACAGCACCCGTTCGGCGAGGTCCCCGGCGAGAGCTCCCGCGTCGATGGTGGTCATGGCCAGCACCCGCTTGAAGGTGAGGACCACCACGTCGTCGTCGGTGTACAGGGCCCGGTCGACCACCCCGTCCCCGGTCACGGCCTTGCACAGGGTGTCCGAGAGCCACGGCGGGATGGTGCTGATGTTGTCCAGGCAGAGCGCCCATGAGCTGAACGCCTGCCGCGACCACGCCTTTTCGTCCCGTGGCTGGCTGCGTTTGGCGGCCGGTGAGGGGTCGACCAGGTTGATGAACATCTGCGCGGCCTTGGACTTGCCGGTGCCCTGCTCGCCCTTGCACACCAGCGCCGGGTGGGGGATGTCCGGAATCCAGGCCGCGACCAGCCAGCCCACGAGCTGACGGAACGCGGACTCGTCCATGTTCAGCAGCGCGTGCAGCTTCGCCAGCCCGTCACCGTCCAGCACCGGCGGCGGCATGGGGGCCATGGCGCCGGATCGGCGGAAGAGCACCGGGGCCCGGTCGACCACGTTCCAGCCGACACCGGTCACCAGGACCGCGCGGCCGTCAGCGCTGCCGAGGTCGACCACGATGGCGCCGGCGGGGTCCCGGCCCACCCGCAGATTCACCACTACCGGGTCGGTGTCCTCCGCGATGCCTTCCAGCACGGTCATGGCGTCCGCGAGGGCGGACTGTGAGGCGACCTCTCCGGGGTAGGCATCCGCGAACTGCCGGGCCAGCCGCTGACGCACACCGGCCCGGCCCCGCAGCGGCAGAGCGATGTTCGGCCCGTCCAGGGCGACCGCGTAGGGGCGGCCGTCGGTGGACATGACGAACCGGTACTGCTCGCGCGCCATGGCCACGATCCGCGCGGCGGCGGGCGGGGGCTTGTCGTCTCCGTCGGAGTGCGGGGCCCGTGCGGGCTTGCGACCTGCCCGTGTGGGCGTGCGGTCCGCACGGGCGGGCCCGGAATCCGCACGTGCGGGCGTGCGGTCGACCCGTGCGGGGTCGGTGTGCGGATCGGTGTTCACGGCCGCGTTCACCGTGTTCACCGGTCGGGCTGTTCCGTTCACGAGTCGACTCGATCCGTTCACGGGGGTGTTCACCGCGTTCACGCGGCCACCGCCTCTCCGGTCGGGCCCGCGCACGTCCGCGCTGGTCGGGGCGCGTGCAGGCAGTTCGGTCGGGCCGACGGACGCTGTTCACGGCGGCCGTGGCAGGTCGATTCACGCCGGTCAGGGGTAGACCGTCGGGCGGTCGGGTCGGGCGACCACACGGCCGCGAACGTCGGCTGGTGGGCATGTGCGAGTCGGGCCAGCAGCCGCCAGACATCGAGCGTGAACGGCGCCGTGAACACGTCATGAGCGGCCGTGAACGCGGGACCGTCGACGTGAACAGTCGAGACGTCGACGGGCCGGTTGACGGGCGTCGAACCCGCGTCGATCGAGGGCGTGCCGTCCGGCGTGACGGTGGGTGTGACGCGGGTCGTCACGCTGGTGAGAGACGTGCCGTCGACGGGCGTCGAAGCGTTGTTGACGCCCGTCGACGGGAACGTCGCGCACAGCAGCAGCGCGAGCGAGAGCGGGAGCCGGTTGGCCTTCGCGTCGTTGCACGACCGGCAGGCCAGCACGAGCGCCGACACCGCCCAGGTACGCCACAGACTCACCGGGACGATGTGGTCGGCGGTGGCTTCCCGGAGCTCCCGGAACGGGCGACGGCAGTAGTAGCACTGCTGTCCGTCGCGGGCGGCGAGCCTCTGCTTACGGGCTCGCCGCCGGTGCGAATTCAGATGCGGAGGGCGGTGGCTCACGCCGCAACCGCCAGGTCACGGGCGGCCGTCGCACGGAACAGGCCGTACGGGCGGATCATGGTGACCAGCCCTTCGGCGCGCAGGATGTTCATGGCCGCGCGGACCGTCTTCACGGAGCACTGGAAGCGGGCGGCAAGAGCCCGTTCCGCCGGTACCCGCTCGCCCGGCTTCAGCACCTCCACCTCACGGCGCAGCGTCTCGGCCAGGGAACGGGCGGCGGCCCCCTTCTCACGGAAGGTGCCACGCATGGTGACCTGCCCGGCCGTCTTGAGCGAGGTGGCGCACGTGTACGTGCTCATGATGACGGTCCGCTCGGCCCCGAGCCGGGCCGCGACCTGGTGGCTGTCCAGACCCTCGACCAGGTGCAGCAACAGCACCTGACGCGGCAGGTCTTCGATGCGAAGCAGCGCCTCCCGCCGGATCTCGTCCAGCGTGGCCAGCGCCTTTTGCTGCCAGGCCGGAAGAGACTCCGGCGCGACCGGCTCGCGCGCCATCTCGGGGTGGCACAACTGGATCCGCAGCAACGCCGTTTCGGCGAGCCGGTCGGCCGTGTTCAGGGTGCACCCCAGACGCTCAGCCGCGACCACCTTGGAGCAGCCGTCCAGACGCAGCAGCAGCGCCTCACGCTCCCGGTCGGGCAGGTCGGCCAGCAGCCGCAGCAGCGCCTCGGACGGCTCAGCGAGCGGAACTTCCTGCTGCTCTTCCACCAGCGGGGCCAGGACGTATGAGGTGATGGGGTCGCTGAAGTCCATCGGCCGCTCGTACGACGACGACCGCTTGAAGTACTTGCCGAGCCGGTTCTGCACCCGCACGCTCAGGAAGGCCCGCGTGTCGCTCTCGCTCAGCGGCTCAGGGGCCAACAGGTCCTTCGCACCCGTCCGGGCCACCTCGATCCAGGTGCACTGTGCGATGTCCTCCGCCAGCGTCTCAGCCGCCGCGCTGAAGCCGTAGCAGACCAGCTTGCGCTTCGCGTACCTGACCAGGTAGCTGCCGTACTTCTCGCAGAGAGCGCTCAGACGCTGCGACTGCTCAGCCGTCAGGGGAATGTCCTCCCCCTGCCGCAGACGACGCCCACCAGGACCATTGCCCTGACGTACGCCCTGCACAGCCTCACGTTCCATCGCGATTCCAGGCATGATGGATGAACCCCTTTTGGGTCGGGGAGCGGCTGACTGCTTGGCGGTAGGTGGCCGCTCCCTGTTACGGAGCCCCGGTAAGCCCTGTGCTGCCGGGGCTTACCTATGGGCACAGGTGGGCACACCTAGGCGTGTTGGTCCACCTGCTCAACTTGTTGGTACAAGCTGATGTAGTGATGCTGCACCGACGGAGCGTGAGACGTCAAGGGGTTGAGGACTGCATGTACCAACAAGTTGACCGAGTGCGTCATGATGGGGACATGGGAAAGCAGCCGAAGTACCACCAGGTGGCCGATGCCCTGCGCCGCGACATCGTGGGCAGCGTGTACCCACCGGGGGCCCGCCTGCCATCGGAGAGCGACCTGCAGACGCGTTTCGACGCATCCAGGAACACCGTGCGGGCTGGGCTGAAACTGCTGGCCAGTGAGGGCCTGATCTCGTCAAGCCAGGGGCTGGGGTACGAGGTACGGAAGCACGAAGTGTTCGAGCTGAACGCCTCCCGCTTTGAGAACTTGACCTTCCCCCAGAACGGCGACGCCTACAACACAGACGTCACGAACGCGGGGCGCCGGCCGCATCAGACCTTCCGAGTCGAGATGACTCCGACGCCGGACTACGTCGCTGCCCGGCTGAAAGTCGAGAAGGGCTCCACCTCGGTACTTCGTTTCTGCCACCGCTTCGTGGATGACGTGCCGTGGTCGACTCAGGCCACGCACTACCCGGAATGGCTCATCTCGGCGGCTCCGCGCCTCACCGAACCCGGTGACATCGCCGAAGGAACGACCCGCTACATGGCAGGGCTCGGGATCGAGCAGGTCGGTTTCCACGACGAGATTGCAACACGCATGCCAACGCCCGATGAAGCCCGTTTGCTGGAGATCGGGGCAGGGGTACCGGTGCTGCTGTGGACCCGGACGGGCTACTCCTCGGAGCGGCCCATCCGATGCACGGTCACCACCTTCAGAGGTGATCTGAACCGGATGAACTACGAGATCGGCGACCTGTCCGCCAGAAGCGAGAACGAGCCTCAGTGAAGATCACCCTTGCTCAGCCGGAGGACTTGCCCAAGCTGCTTGCCTTCCGGCAGGAGGCGGCCGGGTGGCTCAGCAAACTCGGATCCGACCAGTGGAGCCGCCCCTACCCGGCTGACCGCCTCTTGGGGACGATCGAATCGGGGACCGTCTTCATGGTGCGGGACGGAGAGGTGACCGCAGCCACCATCACGCTCACGCCGGAGGCGGAAGAGGGATTGTGGAGCGAGCGGGAGTTGAGCGAGCCTTCGCTGTTCGTCAACAAGCTGACGGTTGCCCGAACGCATGCCGGTCAGAACCTCGGCGGCCGCCTGCTCGACTGGGCGGGGGACAGGGCATTCCGGGCTTCGGTGAAGTGGTTGCGGCTCGATGCCTGGACGACGAATGAGGCCCTACAGCGCTACTACCTCCGGCAGGGCTTTGAACATGTGCGCACCGCCCGAGAGGGCGTCGCCGTGAACGGCGGGCCGCGCGTCTCGGGATGGCTCGCTCAACGAGCCACGCACCCAGCCGACCACGGGTTCGTGGACGAGACGCCCGCAGTGCGATGAGAAGAAGGTGCGGCCTACGGCCGCGCAACCTTTGGCAGCACGCTGCGCTCGCGCGCGATGACCGCCGTTCCTGCCGGGCTCCGTCGCGCGCGAAGTGTGACGCTGGCCGGTGGGCGGGAGCTCCCGAGGGCTCAGGCGCCGCACAAGCAAGAGGAGCACACCTTGCCCGTGGTGCTCCTCTTGCTCGTACCAGAGTGACCGTCCGACTTGGCGCGGGCGCGGACGAAGAGGCCACTCCGGCGGCGAAGAGGTGGTCTCTTCTCGTCGGACCGTCTCAGGGCTGACACCGGTCTGACGCGTCAGACGCGTCTGACACAGTGACCGGCCCAACGCGCGGGTTGTACGTGCGCGCGAGGGCCGTCAGACGCCTCTGACACCCGCCTGACGCGTCAGGCCCCACAGGCGCCCAGTGTCCACAGCGTCCGTACCTGCCGCTTCCTAAGAGCACGCCCTGACCTGCGAAAACCGGCTCTTAGTAGCGGGGGGTGGCCGGACGCTGCGGACACTGGCGGACGCTCCACATTCTGTTTAGCGTCCACAGGAACAGTGCAGGTCAGAGGCGGCAAGAGAGAACCGGCGGACGCTGCGGACACTGTTCTCCCCCAACTCTCTAGTAGGGGAGTAGGGACGGCTTTTCAGGCGGGGAGCGGCGCGGTGGAAGCGGCCGTCGTGCCCCGCTGAAAAGCCTCCAGAAGCCTCCCGGAGCGGTAAGGCCCGACGGGGCCCGGCCTCGTATGCCGTCTGCCCCTTGGAAGGCTTGAGGACGGCATTCCAGGCGGAGGCGGCGGGGGTCCCCTGCCCTGGACTGCCGTCCTCGGACGCGTACAGGGCAAGGTGTCAGGCCGGGTGTCAGAGGATGTCAGCGTCAGGTGTCAGGCGGGTGTTAGAACGGGTGACACCCGCGTTTGCCTAGGACTTGTCCGGCCGATCATGTCCGGAACCAGATGTCGAGGGCTGCGGCGCCGTGCGAGCGGGCCGGGCCCTCCCTTTCTGCACCACCTTCACCCGGCGTTCAATCAGCCTGTGGACCTTGCACAGCCTGACTATTTGAGGGGATCACGGCGGGGTAGGTCCGTCGCCCCAACGTGTCCACCGACCTGCGCCCCCCTCTTGTGGCGGCTCGGGATCTACTATCACGTACTTCCCATTCTCAATCTTGACTCTGCCACTGTTCGAGAGCGACGATATGGCATCAACATAGATGGACCTATTGAGGCGGAATAGATAGCCGTCCCCACATATCCGGGCTCTAATTTCGCTGCGCCTCAATGGCTCTTCGCTGAGGTACTCCAAGATAAGAACCTGAGCTCGCTGAAAGAGCGTCTCTCGAATATTTTTGAATGCCCAGGCGAACCCACCAGCAAGCACTCCGGAGACTGCGATCAGCCCGGTGAGCTGGGCGTCCGATCGGAATCCCAGAACGAGTAGGAGGATGATGTCAACAAGGAGCGCCAACCCGCTCACGAGTGCGGCTATCGCTACCGTGCAGCTGATCTGGCTATTCTCAAGTCCAGCCCCCACGACGGCAAATACGATCACGAAAATCACAGCCAAGACCGGGAGCAGGATCAGTAGCCATGTGATCGACATTGCGCCGCCTCCTTAGCGCCGCCCTCCTCGAATTGTATCCACGCACGCTCCACGATGCATTCTGCATAGAGGGGCGCCCAGTCGCGCGACGTCTTGCGGATCATCCGGCGATGGACTTTGCCCTGGCACGGCCACCGCGGCAGCCCTTGTCATCTGGCTCAGGACATGATCGGCCGGACAAGTCCTAGGGGTTTGGGTGTCAGAGGGCCGTAACGGTGTCAGGTGTCAGACGGCCGTTAGGGCGGGGGTGAGGTGTCTCGATGCGATGCTCTGGCGGTAGTTCGCCGACATGGCGCGCGACGGACGTGGGTGGGCGCCTTAAAGACGCGCGGCCGGAGGCCGCTCCTTCTTGCCCTTCCGTCGTCGGCGCCGGTACCGCTGATGCCCTTGTCGCTTGTCTTGTCGCTTGTCGTGACAAGACGGGACCGCGCTGCTGAGTAGCCCAGCACAGGCTCTGACCTGCAAGCCGACAAGCGACAAGACAAGCGACAAGCGACAAGCCGGCCAGGCCCCCGGGGTTAGCCTGGACACCGGCGGCGGAAGGATGCTGACATGCCCAAGCCGAAGAGCTTCACCGCATGGTTGAAGACCCACGCCGATCAACGCAATGCCGTTGGGGATCTCGCGCGGGACGTCTCCACTGACCCCGACTGGCCCTCACACAAGGGACGGCAGGGCCAACTCGACTACCTCGAAGAGCGCGGCGCCATCGACGCGGCTATCGAGACGCTCGAACGTGCCTGGACTCAGTACGAGGCATACCGGGCCGCTCAGACAGGTACCTGAGTGGTCTGTCGTCTGGCGTACACATGAGCGCGCCAGGGCCCGGAACCTGTCTGGAACCTCCGAGGTCAACAGGCAACGACAGACAACGACCACCAACGACCGCTCGACCCCAGGTCAGTTGGGGTTCCCACCCCTCTGACCTGGGCCGGAAAGCGGGCCCCCCAGACCCAGGGCAAGAAGAAGTAGAGTTTGTGATCATGCCCCCGACCTGCGCTTATGGCGCGGATCGGGGGCGTTTTCACGGCCTGGGCCCACTGTGGGCCCTCAGTCTCCCGGCTCGGGCGGCCGGAGCGCCATGCCGAGAGCCTTCCGAGCGCGGTCCCGGCTACTCGGCATGAGGTGCGCGTACACCTTCAGAGTCAGCCCCGGGTCGGAGTGCCCGAGGTACTCGCTGACGGCCTTGATGCTCTCGCCGGCGTCCAGGAGGACGGACGCGTAGAAGTGGCGCAGGGCGTGCATACCGTGCTCGCGGGCGGCGGCGTGCTCGCGGCTCTTGGCCTTCGGGATGACGCCGACCTTCGCGAGGGCGGGCTTCCAGTGGTCCTCGTTCAGCGACGTACGCCAGACGTGCCCGCCCTTGGGCCCACTGAAGATCAGGCGCTTCGTCACGGGCTGGCCGTTCGCCCGCATCCACGGCAGCGTGACCTTGACGGGCGGGAAGCGCTCGATGTGCTCCTTCAGAGCCTCCGCCACGGGATCGGGCAGAGGCACATCACGAAGCTTGCCGCCCTTCGGTGGCGCGAACACGGGCTTACTCAGACTCAGCTTGAGCTGCTGCACCACGTGCAAGGTGTTGGTGTCGAAGTCCAGCTCATCGACACACAGGCCGAGGATCTCGCCCTGTCGCAGGCCGCAGCCAGCGCCCATGTCGACCATGGTGCGGAAGCGCTCGACCATGGCAGCCCGCACGGCAAAGACGCGTTCCGGCTGCCACGGGACGACGCGGCGCAGGCCCATCTCGGGGAGCGTCACCGTGCGGGAGTTGCAGGGGTTCCGGCGAAGGTAGCCATCCTCGACGGCGCGCTGAGAACGGCGCGGACGTTGGAGAAGATCACACGGGCGTACGCGCCGGACATGCCGGAGGCTTCGAGTTGCGTCACGAACTCGCGGATGTGACTCGGCTGGAACGACCCGAGCGGACGTGACCCGATACGAGGAAAGGCGTGCAGCCTGAGTTGTGACTGCATCGACGCTCGGGTGTTCGGGTCTCCGCTCTGGCTCGCAAGCCACTCCTCCGCGAACTCTTGAAAGGACGTCCGGGACGCGTAAGTGGCAGCAATGTGGCCAGGATGATCAGGCTCACTTCGAACTGCCACGGCACACCTGCTTCCACCAGGTGCAATGCGCGCGCCATGAGATAGGGGCCAAGAGCTGACCCTCCGACGCCAGTGGCGACGGCAAGAACCCTCACCAACATTCCGGATTCCTCCGCTGGCACCCCCATGGCAATCGAAGGGCCTTCCGGAGTGGTCCTGAAGGTGACATGGGCCGCAGCAGTCGGCTGGTCGTCACTCGGGACGTACGCATTGCTTTGATTACTCATAAGTAGCTGCTTTCAGCGGGTTTGCTGCTGGCTGCTTGTGCTGCTACTCGGACCCTCAGGTGCACAGAGGACGCAAAAACTCCGACTGCTCCCATGACACACGTGGTGACTCAGGCGGGGGAGAGCCGTACTTGGGCAGAAGTGTTGTTCACGCCGTAGGTGATGCGGCTACGGCAGCCGAGGCTGGGAACGCGCGCCCAACCTCAACGTTGGTGACTCCAGCAGTCGCGGTGCATGGACGCACCAACCTGGTGCAGATACGATGCGTGCGCCAGCACAGCAGGAGGAAGCGCATGCCCGAGTCCGCGAGCAAGCCTCGAAAGTCGGCAAACGAGCGCTACTCGGTGACGCTCGTGCCGCCCACTGTGGAAGCCATTGCCGAGTTGACCGAGAGCACTGGTCTCTCAAAAGCCGATGTCATCAATCGAGCAGTACAGATCTACGCATACCTCGACGCGCAGACACGAGGTGGGGCGGATCTACTGCTGCGTCAACCGGATGGCGCACCGGAGAGGCTGCACATCATCTGATCAGCCCCTTTACAATCGTCCACCCGTCTCGAGTTTCCGTCTCACTACGAGGTGCCTGGTCCGATGGACCGGGCACCTCGTAGTTTCCGTTGCTCAACTCGACCAGCAGCAGGACGCGTTACCAGTCGTGGTTCTGCGAAGAGGGGCGATTCCGGCGAGGCGCGCCCGATGTCGTGTCCTACGGGGTGCGCTTGAGATAGGCCAAGACGCCGATGCCGGCGCCGAACGAAGCGGTGAACGCACTGCCGCTACTGGCGACGGCTACCAGAGGGCTAGCGCCGAAGGCCGTCACGGTGATGACGGCAATGAGGGCAACCACAGCAGAGCCGAGGACGACGATCGTGACGTCCCGTGCCGGGTGATTGCATACCTGATGGGTCGAATTGGTCGACACCATTCCTCCATTAACTTGTCCGCTCAACGACTAAATGCGGGCACGCCTCACCGGGGTGAGTGGTGCCAATTAGTCGTGCGCCGTCGGGCTTGGGAGCCCGCTATCAGCCGGGTGGCGATAGGTGCGCAAAGAGCATCCGTGTCAACGGAGCCTCCATCAGGGAGAGACGAGGTGGGGCCATGATACCGGGTGTCTTCGCTGCGGTGATGGCCTGTGGCCAACCTCTGGCCAGGAAGGCACGTCATGCCGTTCCTTCGTCCATGTACGTGCTGGTCAGCTACCTACTTGGTCTCGTGCGAGGTGCGGTCTGAGACGCCGTACTGAAACGGAGTCCTATGCACCCGTCTACGGGCGTGCGGCCGGCATGTTCGGCTGGACAGGGAGATACTGACCGGGATCGAGGGTATCGCCGGACCCGCCGGACCCCCGCGAGCGCGTCAACCATTCCCAGTCAACAACGTCAATCATGACCCACAGCAGCAGGGCGATGACCCCCAGCAGCAGCAGGGCGAGGGCCCCTTGGATGCAGATTGAAATCGAATCCCTGACCTGTTGCGGCATCAGACCTCACTCCCCGAGCGTCCCCCACTGTGAGAGACGGCACCTAGAACTGTTCCCGCTCGGCTGCCGCTTGAAGCTGGAGACGTTCGGTCGTGGCCATCTTCTGGCCAAGATGTCGCTCGATGCCGAGGTCGCGCGGAGGAAAGACCAGGTCATGAGTTTATCTGGTGCTGCTGATTGACCGCTCTTGTAAACCGCTGTGGTGTCGGGTCTCTGGGGAATCGCCGCCCCCGGCAGGTGTGTCGGTCGTGTCGGTGGGGAGAGCAGGACCGACAGGCAAACAGCGGAGGGGACGATTCGTGTCGGCATGGGAGCAAAAGGCTGCAGCGCAGGCCAAGCGGGCCGAGAACCGGACGGGCGACGGCCAGTTGACAGACGCGGTTGGAGAGGGCCTAGGTGTATTGATCACGAGCGTTGTTAACGTCGGTCGGATTTGATCGTGGCGAAGGCCTCCGTGTGTGGTGGAGGTGTCGAATCTTCACCGCACGGAGG
>NZ_JBVISJ010000021.1:0-117198 GCF_055575575.1 Streptomyces sp. NPDC034049 | reverse complement strand
TAGGTGGTGCCGATGGGGTGGATCGGGGGGAGGTAGACGACGTCGAAGCCCATGGCGGCGATGGCCGGGAGGCGTCGGGCGGCGGTGCGGAAGGTCCCGTGGGGCTGCTCGGGGGTGCCCTCGGAGCGGGGGAAGAACTCGTACCAGGAGCCGAACAGGGCCCGCTCGCGTTCGACCAGCAGGGGCAACGGCTCGGAGGAGGTGACCAGTTCCCGCAGGGGATGACGGGTCAGGACCTCCTCCACCTCCGGCGCCAACGCCGCGGCCAGCCGGTCGGCGGCCGGCACGGTGTCGTCGCGGAGCCTGCCGACCACCGCCACCAGGACCGCGTGCAGATCCGCCTCCGGCACCCCGGCGGCCGCCCGTACGTAGAGTTCGGCGCCCTCCTCCAGCACCAGCTCGGCGTCGATGCCGGCCGGCACCTTGATCCGGGCGTGGTGGCGCCAGGTGGCGACGGGATCGCTCCACGCCTCGACGCGGTACGTCCAGCGGCCCTCGGAGGTGGGGGTGACCCAGGCGCCCCAACGGTCGGTGCCGGGGGCCAGTTCGCGCATCGGGGTCCACGGCGCCGGACGGCCCTCCGGGTCCTTGAGCACGACATTGGCGGCCACCACGCCGTGCCCCTCGCGGAACAGCGTCGCGGTGACCTCGAAGGTCTCGCCGACGACCGCTTTCGCGGGACGCCTGCCGCACTCGACGAGCGGGCGGACATCCCTGACGGGGACGCGGCCGACGGCCGGGGCCGGAGTCGGGCTCATGGGTCTCACCTCCGCCGTGCTCGGGAATCGGCGCTGGGCCGAACGGGTGCTCTGCGGGTCCTACAGCCCTGCCGTGGAATGCCGACCGGGCGGCGGACCACCTCTGGTGGAACGGCTCTCGCCGGTCCGGGCCTTGCCGGACCCCTTACGGGCCCGGTCCTTACGGGTCTTGCCGGTGGGTTCCTGCGGGGGACGCTCGCCCTGCTCCTGGAGATAGGCGGGCAGGCTCGTTCGCAGATAGCGCTCGGCGGCCGCCACGGCCTCGCGGGCGCAGCGTTTGCCCATCAGGACGCACAGCGTGTAGCCCGAGTCCTCGAAACTGTCCCGGGCCGCGCGGTCGGTCGGGGACGCGAGCATCACGCGTTCCCAGGTGCGGTAACGCCGCAGATGTCTGGCCACCTCGTTCTTGGCGGGCAGCAGCATGCGCTGGTCCCTCCCGGCACTCTCGGCGGAGCACGCTTCCCGGGGGAGGTCGTGCACGGAGGGGCATCGACGCCTCGCGGAGCCGATGCCTTCACTCATGGTGCACGCGCCACCACCCCACGTCTTGTTGGTTCTTCAACAACCTCGGGAGTCGCTCGTGTTGCACGAATGGCGTAGCCCTCCCACTCTGGAGCTGACTCAGAAGTGATCGGTGCTCACGCTTCGTGCACGCGGGGCGGAGAGCTTCGCCGGTGAGGAGCCAACGACGATGAAGACCGCAGTGCCTCGCTACTACCACCTCGACGTGGAAGTCAGTCCGGAGCGGGTCGGGCAGGTCAGCCGCATCCTGGCCGCTCACCTCCGGTTCTGGGACCTGGAGACCCTCGTCCAGCCCGTCTGTCACAGCGCCGAACTCCTCCTGCACGCCATCGAGGAGCACGCGACCGACAAGAACACGTCGATCGAGATGTGGTGGAACGGTCAGCACCTCATCTCGGCGGTGGCCGAGAACGACCGGGAGCTGCGCCCGGACCGGGAGTTGCGGCCCTGCCTCACCCGGATCGCCGCGCTCAGCGACGGCTGGGGATGCTGCACCACCGACACCGGCAGCACGGTCATCTGGTTCACCCAGCGGGCACCCGTCGACCAGAGCGTGCCCCTGGTGCCGACAGCACCCGAGCCGGCCCTGCGCGAAGTGCTCAAGGTGCCCCGCGAGATGCCCGTCGCGGCGCTCGCCGGTGCGCCCGGCGGCGATGCCGCGGACAGCTCCGAAGCCGCGCGGTGACCGTGCGGCAGAACCGCCGAGGGGTGCCCGTGTGGAGCGGGCACCCCTACCCGCTGGGTGCCTCCTATGACGGCACCGGCACCAACTTCGCGCTCTTCAGCGAGGTCGCCGACCGTGTCGACCTCGTCCTCGTCGACGACGCGGGCCGCCATCGCGCCGTCCCGCTCACCGAGGTCGACGGTTTCGTCTGGCACGGCCGCCTCCCCGGCGTCGGCCCCGGGCAGCGCTACGGCTACCGGGTGCACGGCCCCTGGGACCCCGCCGCCGGTCACCGCTGCGATCCGGCGAAACTGCTGCTCGACCCGTACACCACGGCCGTCGACGGGCAGACGGACAACCACCCCTCCCTCCGTGAACCCGGCGCCGACAGCGCCGGGCACACCATGCTCGGCGTCGTCACCGACCCGTTCTTCGACTGGGGGGACGACCGACCGCCCCGGCGGCCGTACGCCGACACCGTCGTCTACGAGGCGCACGTCCGCGGACTCACCCGCACCCACCCCGACGTGCCCCCCGAACTGCGCGGCACCTACGCCGGGTTGGCCCACCCCGCCGTCGTCGAGCACCTCACCTCGCTGGGTGTGACCGCGATCGAGCTGATGCCGGTCCACCAGTTCGTGCAGGACGGCGTCCTCCAGGACCGGGGCCTCGCCAACTACTGGGGCTACAACACCATCGGCTACTTCGCGCCCCACAACGCCTACGCCGCCCACGGCACCCGGGGCCAGCAGGTCACCGAGTTCAAGTCGATGGTCAAGGCGCTGCACGCGGCCGGCCTCGAAGTGATCCTCGACGTGGTCTACAACCACACCGCCGAGGGCAACGAGAAGGGGCCCACCCTGTCGTTCCGCGGCATCGACAACAGCTCGTACTACCGCCTGGTGGACGGCGACTGGGCGCACTACTACGACACCACCGGCACCGGGAACAGCCTCCTGATGCGGCACCCGTACGTGCTGCAACTCATCATGGACTCGCTGCGGTACTGGGTCACCGAGATGCACGTCGACGGTTTCCGCTTCGACCTGGCCGCCACGCTGGCGCGGCAGTTCCACGAGGTGGACCGCCTCTCGGCGTTCTTCGACCTGATCCAGCAGGACCCCGTGATCAGCCGGGTCAAGCTCATCGCCGAACCCTGGGACGTCGGCGAGGGCGGCTACCAGGTCGGCAACTTCCCGCCCCTGTGGTCCGAGTGGAACGGCAAGTACCGTGACGCCGTACGGGACTTCTGGCGGGGCCGTCCCCATATGCTCGGCGAGTTCGCCTCCCGGCTGACCGGCTCCGCCGACCTCTACGAGCACAGCCGGCGCCGCCCGCGTGCGAGCGTCAACTTCGTCACCGCGCACGACGGTTTCACCCTGCGCGACCTCGTCTCCTACGACGACAAGCACAACGAGGCCAACGGCGAGGGCAACCGGGACGGCGAGAGCGTCAACCGCTCCTGGAACTGCGGAGCGGAAGGACCCACCCGGGACCCGCGCGTCCTCGCCCTGCGCGCCCGACAGCAGCGCAATCTGCTGGCCACACTGCTGCTGTCCCAGGGCATCCCGATGATCTGCCACGGCGACGAGTCGGGCCGCACCCAGCGCGGCAACAACAACGCCTACTGCCAGGACAACGAGGTCTCGTGGCTCGACTGGCGGCTCGACGACGAACGGCGCGCGCTGCTCGCCTTCACCCGCGACCTCATCGCCCTGCGCGCCGCCCATCCGGTGCTGCGCCGCCGCCGCTTCTTCCGGGGCGAGACACCGGCCCGCGCGGACCGACCGCTGCCCGACCTGGTGTGGCTGCGGCCCGACGCCCGCGCGATGACCGACGCCGACTGGGACCGCTCCGACGCCCACGCCGTGGCCGTGTTCCTCAACGGCGACGCCATCGCCGAACGCGACCACCGCGGCGGCCCCGTCGTCGACGACTCCTTCCTGCTCCTGCTGAACAGCCACTGGGAGCCGCGGGTCTTCCGGCTGCCCGGCACCGCGTACGGCGAGCGCTGGACGACCCGCGTCGACACGACCGCCGAGCCCGACGGCGTCCCGGACGAGTCCGAGTACAAGGCGGGTGCCGAGATCACCGTCGAGGCGCGGGGACTGCTGCTGCTGTCACGGCCCTCCCGGGCCGGCTGAGCGACGGCCGGCGGCCGGGGAGGGTGGTCGGGGAGGGCCGTCGGTCAGCGCTCGGTGCGCGACGTGATCGTGAACTGGGCGCCGTCGGGGTCGCGCAGCACCGCCTCGTGCGCGGTCTCGGTGAGGATCGTGCCGCCGTGGTGCTGGGCGGCCTCGACACGAGCCGCCACGTCGGAGACGGAGAAGTGGACCTGCCAGTGCGGGCGGATCGTGGGATCGGGCGCGGCCTCCAGCGCGCCGGAGGTGATCCGGGCCACCACCTCGCCCTCGCTGCGCAGGACGACCTCGTTCGCCTCGTAGCGCACCTCGCAGCAGCCGGGCCTCTCGGTGGCCCACTCCAGGACCTCGCCGTAGAAGATCGCCGCGTCGAAGGCGTCGCGGGTGTGCAGCCGGATGAAGGCCGGGGCGGCCTTGCGCCAGGTCTCCCAGTCCGTGAAGAGCGCGCCCTCCCAGATCCCGAAGGAGGCGCCGTGCCGGTCCGCCAGCAGGGCGGCGCGGCCGGGCGGGAAGGAGAGGGGGCCGACCGCGACGGTGCCACCGCGCTCTCTGGCCCGGGAGGCGGCCGCGTCGGCGTCCGACACGGCGAAGTACGGGGTCCAGGCGACCGCCATCTGCCACAGGGAGGCCACCCCGGCGATCCCGGCGACGGGCACACCGTCGGCCAGTGCGATCCGGAAGTGGTCGCCGAGCTTGGCGGTACGCCATCGCCAGCCCAGTACGGCGGCGTAGAAGTCCTCCGTGGCCGGCAGATCCCGGCTGGTCAGGCTCACCCAGCAGGGCGCGCCGAAGACGGAGTGGCTGGAGAGGACGTTCTCGTCGTCCCGGTGATCGCTGTCGCTGTTCATGGCAGTGGTTCCTGGTCTCGTCCGTCGGCACACCCCCCGGCGCACTCCAGTGTCCAACCGGATCCGGGGCCGGTGCTCGTCGAGTACCCCGAGTCGCCGTCCTGACCCCGGTGACCACGCGATCTTCGGACGGCCGTTCGGGTGATGACGGAGGCCCCGGCTGCTTGTCGTGCATGCGTTCGCGCATGCGCGATTGAGCAGGTGAGGGGAGGATTCCCTCCATGATCGACATCACGGACAGTTCCGCACCGGGGCGGCCGCCACCGGCAACGTCGTCGAGACCCTGACGTCCCGGGGAGTGCCTGAGGACGCGGCGCGGGACGCGGCCCGCGACATCGCCGAAGCGGACACCGGCAACCGCGACGACCAGGCACCGAGCGGCGACGGCCCCGCCGGCACGGCGCTGCGGGACTCCACGGACGCCATCCGCATGGACTTCGCCGTGGCCAACCAGTGGATGTTCCACGGCATGGCCATCGCCCTCGGCATCGGCCTCCTGTGCACCACTGAGGACCGCGCCCGTGCCCGGACGCGGCCCCGACGTCACGTCGACTCCCGCCGTACCAGCTCCGTCGGCAGGATCACGGCGGCCGGGGCCTCGCCGCCGATCTGCGCCAGCAGGACCCGCACCATCTCGTTGCTGATCCGGTCGTAGGGCTGGCGGATGGTGGTGAGCGCGGGGACGGACTCCGTCGCCGCCGCCGAGTCGTCGAAACCGCCCAGGGACACGTCCTCGGGGACCCGGCGACCCGCCCGGCGCAGTGCCGCGAGGGCGCCCTGCGCCATCAGGTCGGAGGCCACGAACACGGCGTCCATGTCGGGGGCCCGCTCCAGCAGCAGGTCGGTGCCCGCCTCGCCGCTCGCCCGGCTGTAGTCGCCGGAGGCGATGAGCCGCTCGTCGATCTCGACGCCCGCCTCGGTGAGCACCTCCTTGTAGCCGGCGAGGCGGTCGACACCGCCGGGCGAGTCCAGCGGGCCGGTCACGACACCGATCCGGCGACGGCCCAGCGACAGCAGATGGCGCACCATGTCACGGGCGCCGTCGCGGTCGTCGGCGGCCACGTAGCTCACCTTGGAGCCGGGGGTCATGGGCTTGCCGCACTGGACGAGGGGGATGCCCGCCTCGCGCAGCTCCTGGGCGACCGGGTCCGCGGAGTGGCTGGAGACCACCAGCACACCGTCGACGTGGCCCGCCGTGATGTACCGCGTTATCCGGCGCCGCTCGTCCTCCGTACCCGCCACCATCAGCAGCAGCGGGATGTCGTGCGCGGCCAGCGCCTGGGTGCAACAGCGCAGGAGGACGTTGAAGTTGGGGTCCTCGAAGAGTTTCTCCTGCGGTTCCGTCAGCAGGAAGCCGATCGAGTCGGAACGGCCCGTGATCAGCGAGCGGGCATGCCGGTTCACGACGTAACCCGTCCTGCGGATCGCGGCGTTGACCGCCTCGGCTGCCGTCGGGCTGACGTAGTGACCGCCGTTGAGCACGCGTGAGACGGTTCCCCTGGAGACTCCCGCCTCGCGCGCCACGTCGTGAATGGTCGGCGGTTTGCGCCTGCCCCCCGTGTTGCTCATGGTCATGACTTTACGGCTCCGGACAGCAGATCGAGGCTCCAGAACCGCTGGATGACCAGGAAGAGCGCGATCAGCGGGATCACCGCGAGCAGCGCACCCGTGATCACCAGGGTGTAGAGAGCCGGCGTGTTCGCGCCCTGTTCGAGGAGGGTGAACAGGCCCAGGGTGATCGGGAACTTCTCGTCGTCGCTGAGCATGATGTACGGCAGCAGGAAGTTGTTCCAGACCGCCACGAACTGGAACAGGAAGACCGTCACCAGCCCCGGCACCATCATCGGCAGCGCGATCCGGGTGAAGATCCGCCACTCGCTCGCCCCGTCCATCCGCCCGGCCTCCACCACGTCGGCCGGGACGGCGGCAGCGGCGTAGATCCGGGAGAGGTACACGCCGTAGGGGGAGAGGACCAGCGGCAGCAGCACCGACCAGTAGCTGTCCGCCAGGTCCGCCTTGGCCATCAGCAGGTACTGCGGGATCGCCAGGATCACCGGCGGCATCAGCACGCCGGCCATCAGCACGTTGAAGACGGCCTCGCGGCCCTTGAAGCGGTAGATCGCGAGCGCGTAGCCGCTGATCGCGGAGACGGCCGTCGACAGGAGGGCGCCGAGGCCCGCGTACAGGGCGGAGTTGCCCATCCACTGCCAGTAGATGCCGTCGCGGTAGGCGTTCAGGTCGGACAGGTTGTCCGCGAAGCCGCTGCCCGGCAGGAAGGTGAAGGTGGAGAACAGCTCGCTGCCCGACTTGGTGGCCGCGATCAGCACCCAGGCGACGGGGAGCAGACAGTAGATCGCGCCGAGCAGCAGGGTGAGCGTCGGGACGAGCGCGATCCGGCGGCGCAGCGGCGGTCCCTGGGCGGTGCCCGGTGTCGTCCCCGCCGCCGGGGCCACCTTGCGTACGGCAAGAGAACTCATCGTGCTGCCTCCTGCTTCTGACGGGAGTTCGCGGCCCTCAGGAACCCGAAGGAGAGGACCAGGGTCGCCACGGCGATGATGACGGCGCCGGCGGCCGCCGAGTGGATGTCGCCCTCGCCGAAGGCGTCCCGGTACACCTTCATCAGCGGACTCCATGTCGTGGAGACCGAGTTGGTGAGCGGCTTGAGGGTGGTGGGTTCGCTGAACACCTGGAGCGTGGCGATGATCGAGAAGAAGAAGGTCAGCACCAGCGACGGCGCCACCATCGGGATCTTGATCCTCAGCGCGATCTGCAGCGGCGTCGCGCCGTCGAGCTTCGCCGCCTCGTACACCTCGGCGGGGATCGCCTGGAGCGAGGTGTAGATGACGATCATGTTGAAGCCGGTGCCGCCCCAGATCGCGATGTTCGACAGCGCCGCGTACAGACCGCCGCCGTCCAGCAGATCCGGCTGCGGCAGGCCCAGTTTCTCCAGCACGAAGTAGAAGGGGCTGACGTCCGGGAGGTAGAGGAAGCCCCAGAGCAGGGCCGCCACGACGCCCGGGACGGCGTACGGCAGGAAGATCGCCAGCCGGGTGAAGGGGGCGAGGCGCACCTTGTCGCTGTCCAGCATCAGGGCGAAGACCAGGGCCAGGCCGAGCATGACCGGGACCACGATCGCGCCGTAGCCGAGGACGCGCAGGGTGCCGTCGAGCAGCTCGGAGTCGGTCACCGCGTCGGTGTAGTTCTCCAGGCCCGCCCACACCTCGCTGCGCGCGCCCGAGCCGAGGCCGAGGCCCTTGACCTGCACCTTGTGCAGGCTGAGCCAGACCGCGTAGCCGATCGGGAGCGCGAAGAAGAGAGCGAACAGGATCGCCGCGGGGAAGAGGAAGGCGTACGGGGCCCCCTTGACCCCGTACGACCTCCGGCGTGCGCTGGTCACTCCGCGACCTCGAAGCCCTGCTTCTTCATGTCGGCGACCGTGTCGTCCTGCATCTTCTTCAGGGCGGCGCCGAAGTCGGACTTGTTCTTGGCGGCGGCGCCGAACGCGTCCTTGAAGGTGGTGTACGCGACGTTCACGTTCGGGCCCCACGCGGAGGGCGCGGTCGTCTTCGCGATCTCGGAGGCCACGGTGTAGAAGTCGGCCTGGTCGGAGAAGAAGGCCGGCGGCTCGGCGAACGCGTCACTGGTCTGCGCGGTGGTGGCGGCGGGGTAGATGCCGCCCTCCTTCGCCAGCGCGGTCAGCGCCTCGGGGTCCGTGTTCAGCCAGGTGGCGAACTTCGCGGCGGCGCCCTTGTTCTTCGAGTCCGTGGTGACGGCCGTCGAGGAGCCGCCCCAGCTGCCGGTGGTGTTCTCGGAGGCGGACCACTGCGGCAGCGGCGCCACCTTCCACTTGCCCTCGGTGTCGGGCGCGGCCGTGGTCAGCGTGCCCGGCGCCCACACGGCGCTGACCCAGGCGATCTGCTTACCGGTGTTCAGCGCCTTGTTCCAGGCCGGGGTGTACATCGGCTGGTTGTCGATGGCGCCCTCCTTCACCAGGCCGCCCCAGAAGTCGGCGACCCGCTGCGTCGCGGTGTCGTCGATGCCGACCTTCCACTTCTGGCCCTCGGTGGTCCACCACTGGGCGCCCGCCTGCTGGGCGAGACCGGCGAAGAGACCGGAGTCGTTCGCGGAGAACGTCGTCAGGTCGAGGTCCGCGTCCGCCTTCTTCAGCTTGCGCGCGGTCTCGGCGAACTCGTCCCAGGTCTTCGGGACGGTGAGGTCGTACTTCTTGAAGAGGTCCTCGCGGTAGTAGAACATCATCGGCCCGATGTCCTGCGGTATCGCGTAGACGGCGTCGGAGCCCAGCGTGGTCTGCTGCCAGACACCGTCGGCGAACTTGCCCTTGGCGTCCTGCGCCTCGTCCGCGATGTCGGCGACGGCGTCATTGCTGACGAGCGTCGGCAGCGCCTGGTACTCGGCCTGTACCAGGTCCGGGCCCTTGCCCGCCTTGTGCGCGGTGAGGATCTTGGTGACCAGGGTGTCGCCGGAGGCCTGCTTCTTCACCGTGACGGTGATCTGCTGCTCCTTGCCGGGGCCCTTGTTCCACAGGTCCACGACCTTGTCCATGCCCGGCGTCCAGGTCCAGTACGTGAGCTTCGCCGGCCCCGACCGGGTCTCGCTCTCGTCGTCGGACCCGCCGCAGGCGGCGAGTGTGGTGGCGCCGAGCGTGACGGCGACGGCGGTGGCCACAAAGCGCCGGTGCTTCGTGATGTTGGGCATGGATCGTTCTCCCCTGACCTGGGTCCTCGCGTGCTGCGAAGACCATGCCATGCTGCTGTGAGCGTTCACAGCCAGTGCGTCTGTGAGCGTTCACAGTAGAGAAACATCCTGGACACTTGTCAATGGTTGTTGCTGTGCGGTTATGTTGGGCTCGCACCGCCGCCGCTGTGTGTGCACGTTCCCAGATGATCGATAAAACGGGAGAGATCCATGCCGGAGACCACCCCCACGGGCCTGACCAGGCTCGCCTTCGGTGGGGACTACAACCCCGAGCAGTGGCCGGAAACCGTCTGGCACGAGGACGTCCGGCTGATGCGCGAGGCCGGCGTCACGATGGTGAGTGTCGGCATCTTCTCCTGGGCCCTGCTGGAGACCTCACGAGGTGTCTACGACTTCGCGTGGCTCGACCGCCTGCTCGACCTGCTCCACGAGAACGGCATCCGCGTCGACCTCGGCACCCCCACGGTCGTCCCGCCGGTCTGGTTCTACCGCGAGCACCCCGAGGCCCTGCCCGTCGCCGCCGACGGCACCCGCTACGAGTTCGGCTCGCGCGGCGCCATCTGCCACAGCAACACCGACTACCGGGCCGCCGCCGCGAACATCACCACCCGGCTCGCCGAGCGCTACGCCGACCACCCGGCGCTCGCCCTGTGGCACGTCCACAACGAGTACGGCGTCCCCGTCTCCGCCTGCTACTGCGACTCCTGCGCCGCGCACTTCCGCCGCTGGCTGGAGCGGAGGTACGGCGATGTTGCGGCGGTCAACGAGGCCTGGGGCACCGCCTTCTGGGGCCAGCACTACACCGACTTCGCCCAGATCAACCCGCCGCGCGTGACCCCTACCGTGGGCAATCCCGGGCAGGCCCTCGACTACAAGCGCTTCGCCGACGAGACGGTCCGCGAGAACTTCGTCGCCGAGCGGGACATCCTGCACCGCCTCACGCCCGGCATCCCGGTCACCACCAACTTCATGACCGCGCTCAGCCAGTGCGACTCCATGGACTACTGGGCCTGGGGCCGCGAGGTCGACCTCGTCACCAACGACCACTACCTGATCACCGACGG
This sequence comes from Streptomyces sp. NPDC034049, assembly GCF_055575575.1. Classification (NCBI taxonomy): domain Bacteria; kingdom Bacillati; phylum Actinomycetota; class Actinomycetes; order Kitasatosporales; family Streptomycetaceae; genus Streptomyces; species Streptomyces sp. NPDC034049. The sequence goes on along the minus strand of NZ_JBVISJ010000021.1, from coordinate 106,485 downwards.
CCGCCGCACCCACGTCAACCTCGCGATGGCCGCCGACCTCACCCGCTCGGTCGGCGCCGGCGCCCCCTGGCTGCTGCTGGAGCACTCCACCTCGGGCATCAACTGGCAGGCCCGCAACCCCGCCAAGGCCCCCGGCCAGATGGCCCGCAACTCCCTCGCCCATGTGGCACGCGGTTCCGAGGGCGCCATGTTCTTCCAGTGGCGGCAGTCCCGGCGCGGCGCCGAGAAGTTCCACTCGGCGATGCTGCCGCAGGCCGGCACCGAGTCGCGCGTGTGGCGCGAGGTCGTCGAACTGGGCGCGTCCCTGGACTCGCTGAGCCAGATCAGGGGCAGCCGGACCGTCGCCGACGTGGCCGTCCTGTGGGACTGGCACTCCTGGTGGGCGCAGAACCTCGCCTGGCGCCCCAGCGAGGACCACGAGGCCCGCGAACGCGCCGACGCCTTCTACGAGGCCCTCTACGACCGTCACCTCACCGTCGACTTCGCCCACCCGGAAGCCGACTTGTCGGCTTATCCCCTTGTCGTCGTTCCCGCGCTGTACCTCATGACCGAGGCCGCCGGGGACAACCTCAAGGCGTACGTCGAGAACGGCGGCACCCTCGTCGTCTCCTATTTCTCCGGGATCGTCGACGAGCACGACGCCGTCCACGAGGGCGCTTACCCCGGCGCCCTGCGGGACGTACTGGGCCTGACCGTGGAGGAGTTCTCGCCGCTGCTCGGCGGGGAGAGCGTCCGCATCACCGGCCCCGACGGCTCCGAACTCACCGGTGACGTGTGGACCGAGTTCGTCGTGACGCGCGGCGCCGAGCCGGTGTGGACCTACGCCGACGGCCTCGCCGCCGACCGGCCCGCCGTCACCCGGCACCGGCTCGGCGAGGGCTCCGCCTGGTACGTGTCGACCCGCCTCGACGCGCACGGCCTCGACGCGCTCCTCGGCTGGGCCGCCGACGACGCGGGCATCGCCCCCCGCGCCGACCTGCCGCGCGACGTCGAAGTGGTGCGCCGCGCGGGGGAGTCGGGCGACTTCCTCTTCGCGATCAACCACACCGCGCTCGACGCGAAGGTGCCGCTGGACACGGCCGGCACGGAGTTGTTGACCGGCGAACGAGCGGCGGGCCACCTGGGCGTACCCGCCGGTGCCGTCAGGGTCGTACGACTCGACGCCTGACCAGCAGATGTGGGCGGCGACCGGTCACCGAGCCGTACGGGTGACCACCGCCGCTCCCGCCCGGGGCCGTTCTCCGGCCCCGGGCACCTCCGACGCCGACCGGATCTCTGGGGACATCCGGTCGGTCCGGCGGCGCCGCGCCCACGGCCTTCGGGCGCGGCGCCGCCACCGCACCGCACACGACGGCTCCCCACCTTCGTCGAAGGGACGACGATGTTCCACGCGAGACGCGCCCTCAGGGCCCTGCTCATACCGCTGTTCGCGGGACTGGCGCTCACCACCGTGCCCGCCGGCTCGGCACACGCCGCCTCCACCCTCACCAACGGGGGCTTCGAGTCCGACGGCACCGGGACCGCGACACCGGCCAGCTGGTCGACGTACTCGGCGGGCGGACAGAACGCCGCCTCGTTCACCGAGTCCGGCGGCCACGGCGGCAGCCACCGCCTCACCCACTGGTCGTCCTCCGCGTACAAGGTGGAGACGTACCAGTACCTGTCCGGCCTGACCAACGGGAACTACAAGCTCACCGCGTGGGTGCGCTCCGGCGGCGGCCAGAACTCCGCGTACCTCGCGCTGAAGAACTGCGGCAGTCCCGAGCAGCGCACCGACATCCCGGTCTCCGCGAGCGGCTGGATCCGGATCGTCACCTCGATCGCGGTGACGAACAACCAGTGCACGATCAGCGTCAACTCCGACGCGAACGCGGGCAACTGGATCAACGTCGACGACCTCACCTTCGCGTCCGGTACGTCGGGCCTGTCCGTCAAGGGCTCCGACGTGTCCTCGCTCATCAAGAGCGAGGCCAAGGGCGGCGTCTACCGGAACAGCTCCGGCACCACCGGCGACGCCCTCGCCATCCTCAAGGGCGCCGGGCAGAACTACGCCCGCGTCAAGGTCTGGGTGAACCCCGCCGACGGCTACAACAACAAGGCGCGGGTGCTCGCCGCCGCCAAGCGCGTCAAGGCGCAGGGTATGAAGCTGCTGGTCGACTTCCACTACTCGGACACCTGGGCCGACCCGGGCGCCCAGAGCGTGCCGGCGGCGTGGGCCGGCCACTCCTACAGCCAGCTGCGGACGGACGTCTACAACCACACCTACGACGTCCTCAACGCCCTCAAGTCCCAGGGCACCACGGCCGACATGGTCCAGGTCGGCAACGAGATCAACGGCGGCATGCTGTGGACGGCCGGCTCCACCTCGAACTGGTCGCAGCTCGCCGGTCTGCTCAACTCCGGCTACGACGCGGTCAAGGCGGTCAACTCCTCCACCCAGGTGGCGCTGCACCTCGCCAAGGGCGGTGACCTGTCCGGCACCCGCTGGTGGTTCGACAACGCCGTCGCCAACAACGTGAAGTTCGACGTCATCGGCCTGTCGTACTACGGCTACTGGCACGGCACGCTCGCGGACTTCCAGACCACGCTGGACGACGCGGCCACCCGCTACGCCAAACCGGTGTTCGTCGCCGAGACGGCGTACCCGTTCCGCCTCGACAGCGAGGACTCGCACGAGAACATCATCGACCTGTCGAGCGAGCTGGTCTCCGGCTACCCGGCCACGACCGCCGGCCAGACCCGGTGGATGAAGGACATCGCGAGCATCGTCGAAGCCGTCCCCAACGGCCGCGGCCTCGGGATCTTCTACTGGGAGTCCACGTGGACCGCGGTCACGGGCAACGGCTGGGACCCGACGGACGCGGCGTCCGGCAACGGCTGGGAGAACCAGGCGCTGTTCGGCTACGACGACAGGCTGCTTCCGGCGGCGGCGTGGTTCGGCCACCGGTGAGCGCGCGGCTGACGGATCGGTGGGGGTCGTACGTCTCGGCGTGCGGCCCCTTCCGACGTCAGTGGCCGGAGGCGCCCAGGAAGGCGTGCAGCGAGTCCGTCATGGCGGCGACGAAGGAGTCCCGGACCTGTTCCGGGACGCTGTCCAGGGAGAGGTACGGGTTGAGGTCCTCCAGCTCCACCAGGAGGAGGTCGCCCGACCGGGTGCGGCAGGCGTCCACGCGCTGGATGCCGTGGTCGAGGGTGTTCCAGTCGACGAAGCGCCTGGCGAAGGCGAGGTCGGCCTCGGAGACCTCGTAGGGCTCCATGACCCAGCGGCGGTCGGGGTCGGGTGCGTGGAGGGCGTACCGGCAGGTGCCGTCGACGTAGTAGAAGGACACCTCGTAGCGGAAGTCGACGCGCGGCTGGACGAGGACGTCGCCCCAGGTCAGACCCGCCAGCTCGGGGCCGGTCAGGAAGCGCAGGCCCAGCGAGTCCGCGCCGGCCTTCGGCTTCACCGCGTACGAGGCGGACTCCGGCAGCCGCTCCAGGTCCTCGGGGCGGTCGACGGTGGGGATGACCGGGTACCCGGCGCCGGTCAGGTCCAGCAGGTACTGCTTGCCGACCATGTCCGCGCGGCCGGTCAGCGGGTTGTAGACGCGGGTGCCGAGAGCTCTCGCCCGCTCGCGGAAGGCGTCGTAGGCGGCCTGGTAGTGCAGGACGGGCCCGCTGTTGCGGACCACGACCGCGTCGAAGCCGTCCATCAGGGCCGCCGCGTCCAGCGGGTGGCACAGGGCGATGTCGAACTCCGCGCGCAGCCGGGAGGTGAGGAGGATGTCCTCGTCGCAGTAGCGCCGCCCCCGGGCCGGATAGGCGAGGTCGGTGACGTACAGCAGCTGGGGGCGCGCGGGCACGGCGGTCTCCCTGGTCGGTGACGGCCAACCTAACCCGAGGACAGGTCGGGCGGCCCGGCCCCCTGCCAGGATGGACCGGCAGGGGCGATCAGGCGGACCGACCGGAGGCGGACATGACGGGCGCGGCGGACAGGGCGGACTCACGCGGCGGTGGTTGGAAGCCGCTGGCGTACGTCGGGATCGGCGGGCGCGGGCCCGAGGACGTCGTCGCCGACGGGCGCGGGCGGGTGCTGACCGGCGTCGAGGACGGCCGGGTCCTGCGGGTGGACGGGCTCGCGGAGCCGGGGCGGGCCCGGGTCGAGACGCTCGCCGAGACCGGTGGCAGGCCCCTCGGCCTCGAACTCCTCCCGGACGGCGACCTGGTGGTGTGCGACGCCGAGCGGGGACTGCTGCGGGTCGGCACCGGCGACGGCACGGTCCGGGTCCTCGCCGACGAGGTGCGCGGTGAGCCGCTGCGGTTCTGCAGCAACGCCGTCGCGCTCTCCGACGGGACGGTCTGGTTCACGGTCTCCAGCCGCCGCTACCCCCTCCACCAGTGGATCGGCGACATCGTCGAACACACCGGGACGGGGCGGCTGCTGCGCCTCACGCCGGGGGCCGGGACGCCCGAAGTCGTTTTGGAGGGGCTCCAGTTCGCCAACGGTCTCGCGCTCTCGGCCGACGAGTCGTTCCTCGTGGTCGCGGAGACGGGGGCGCGCCGGCTGACCCGCGTCCACCTCACGGGCGCCGGGGCCGGCACGAGCGAGCCCTTCGTCGAGGACCTGCCAGGGGCGCCCGACAACATGTGGCGCGACCCCGTGAGCGGGCTGCTGTGGGTGGCGCTGGCCGGACCGCGCATCGGCGCCCTCGACCGGCTGCACCGCGCGAGCCCGGCCGTGCGCGGCGCCGCGAGCCGGGTGGCGGTACGGGCACCGTTCCGGCCCCTCGGGTTCGCCGGTGCCCTCGCGGTCGACGACGAGGGCCATGTCGTCCACACCCTCATCACCCACCGCTCCCGCTTCCGCATGGTCACGAGCGCCTGCGTGACCGGGAACCACCTGATCCTGGGAAGCCTGTGGGAACGGGGGATCGCGGTGTGCGAGGGAGTGGGGGTGGGGGTGAGGGAGGAGGGTTGAGGCCGGGGAGGGTCGCCGGAGACCCGGGGAGGCGGGCTGCCGCGGCGGGGGCGAGGGTGGGGCGGGCCGGGCCAGGGCGTGGGTGGGGCAGGCCGGATTCGGGCGCGCGAGGGTGAGGCAGGCGGGATTCGGGCGGTGGTGCGGCGGGCCGGACCAAGGCGCAGCGGCGCGGCGGGGGGCCCGGGACAGGGGTCGGCGTCGGGGGGCCCATGACCGGGGCATGGCTGAGCCAGGGCCAGGCGACGGTGACGGCCACGGCGATGACTACGGTGACGGCCAAGGCGAGCGCCACGGCGACGGCGATGGCTGCGGTTACGGCCTTCGGCCACGGCCACGCTGACGGCCATGGCCGAAGGCCACTGTGACGGTGACGACCATGGCCACAGGAACGGTGACGGCGATGGCGATGGCTACAGGGACGGTGACGGCGACGGCCACGGCGAGGTGACGACCAGGGCGATGGCCACGGCCATGGCCGCGACCGAGGGCACGACCCAGACGGGTTGAGCCGCTCCGGCGCCGCCCTGGCGCCTGCCCGGAGCCGCCCCGGGGCAGGCCTGCGGCTGCGTACGGCCGGGCGGCCACCGTCCTGCAGAGCGCAGGCCCGGCCGCACGCGTCGCGTCCAGCCCCGGGATCGGGTGCGTGCGGTCGTGGCGGTCGGCGCGTTACGCTGGCGGCCAGCCGCGATCACGGTCGCGGTACGGCGGTGGGGCCCGCCGTGCCCGAACCGCGGCGACGACGCCGACAACGGTCCCTGCTTGCGGCGGAGCACGCCCGGCGGTTCCCCGGGCCCCGGCGAGTAGGAGACGTACACCCATGCCGCCCGCACACCCCGCCCGGCCCGCATCGCGGCCACCCACCGGCGAACCCGAGAGCCTCGAGTCCCCGGACGCCCCCGTCGCCGACCCGCCACGGGCCGCCCCCTGGCACGGTCAGGCGCCCGTGGTCGCCGTCGTGGCTGTCGGTGGCGGCATCGGGGCCGGCGCCCGGTACGGAGCCGGCCTGCTCTGGCCCGTCGGGGGCGGTGGTTTCCCCTGGACCACGTTCTGGGTGAACGTCGTCGGCTGCTTCCTGATCGGTCTCCTCATGGTCGCCGTCACCGAGGTGTGGACCGCCCATCGCCTGGCCCGCCCCTTCCTCGGCACCGGAGTCCTCGGCGGCTTCACCACCTTCTCCACGTACGCCGTCGACATCCAGCGCCTGATCGAGGAGGGCCGCCCCGCCACCGCCCTCGCCTACCTGGCCGCGACCCTCCTCGCCGCCCTCCTCGCGGTCGGGCTCGCCACGGCGACGGCGCGTCACGTGCTGGATGCCGGGCCGGGCGCCGGGCCCGCCCCGAGGCCCGAGAAAGGTAAGAGGTCGTCGTGAGTTGGCTGCTCGTCGTCGTCGGCGGCATGGTCGGCGCGCCCCTGCGCTATCTCACCGACCGAGCCGTCCAGTCCCGCCACGACATGGCCTTCCCCTGGGGCACCTTCACCGTGAACGTCGCCGGCTCCTGCGTCCTGGGCTTCCTCACGGGCGCCGTGACAGCCGGTGCCGTCGGCTCCCACCTGCACCTTCTCCTCGGTACGGGCCTGTGCGGGGCGCTCACCACCTACTCGACCTTCTCCTACGAGACCCTGAGTCTGGCCCGCGGCGGCGACCGTTTCCATGCCGCCGCCAACGCGCTCGCGAGCGTGACGGCGGGGCTGGGCGCGGTCTACGCGGGGCTGGCGGTGGCGCGGGCCCTCTGGTCCTGAGCGCGGCCCTTACCCGGCCGGAGTAGGACTGCTCTCCCGGCGCGATCACGGTCGCCGTGCCCCGTCGCCGGCCGCTCCTCAGCCATGTCCCCCGTCGGTCATGCCCTCGCAGAGCAGAACTGGACCCCATGAGCACCATCAGTGTCGGTCAGGCAGTCGTCCTCGGAGCGGTGGAGGGGGTGACGGAGTTCCTGCCGGTGTCCTCCACCGGCCATCTGAAGATCACCGAAGGGCTGATGGGGATCCAGGTCGACGACCGGGCGGTCGTCGGGTTCTCGGCGGTCATCCAGGTCGGCGCCATCGCCGCGGTGCTCGTGTACTTCCGCCATGACATCGCGCGCATCGGCTCCGCCTGGTTCCGGGGGCTGTTCGACGCGGGGAAGCGGCAGGAGCGCGACTACCGGTTCGCGTGGTGGGTGATCGCGGCGACGATCCCGATCGTCGTCGTGGGGCTGGCCGCCCGGTCGCTGATCGAGGGGCCGCTCGCCTCCCTGTGGGTGGTGGCCGGCTCCCTGATCGTCGGCAGCGCGGTGATGTGGGTCTCCGAACAGGTGGGCCGGCGCAGGCGCGCGGAGGAGGACACCCGGTTCCGGGACGCGATGCTCGTCGGCGGTTCGCAGATCCTCGCTTTGCTGTTCCCCGGGTTCTCCCGCTCCGGCGCCACCATGTCGACCGCGCTGCTGCTCGACCTCGACCGGGTCGCTGCCACCCGGCTCTCCTTCTTCCTCGGCATTCCGGCCCTCACCGGCGCCGGGCTGTACGAGCTGAAGGACGCCCTCGGCGCGGGGGTGGGCGCGGCCCCACTGATCGCCGGCACCACCGTGTCGTTCGCGGTCGCGTACGTCTCGGTTGCCTGGCTGCTGAAGTTCGTGACCAGGCACTCCTTCCAGGTGTTCGTGTCGTACCGCATCGTGGTGGGCGTGCTGCTGTTCGGGCTGCTCGCTGCCGGTGGACTCAGCTGACGTGCTGTGACGTGGCCGGACACGGCCTGAGGAGTCCTGCCGCGCGACGGCCGTGGTTCGCCGGACGGCCGCTCCGCCACCGCCCGTGACCTGGAAGATCGAATACCGGCCCCCTTGACAGCCCCCTCCGGTCACCCGCAGGATCACCCCCGTGAACCTGTCAGACAGCCAGACAGGTGGCTCGGCACCCCGGCGCGTCAGCGCCATGGAAGCGGTGCTCACCCACCTCCGCGACGCCATCGAGCGCGGCAAGTACGCCATCGGGGACAAGCTTCCCTCGGAGGCGGAGCTCTGCCGGCAGCTCGAAGTGAGCCGTCCGGTCCTGCGTGAGGCGCTGCGCGCCCTCCAGGTGATGGGGCTGACCCAGTCCCGCACTGGCAAGGGCACCTTCGTGATCGCGAACGCCGTCGAGGACCCCACCTTCGGCGACTACGCGGCCAGCGACCTGCTGGAAGTGCGCCGACACGTGGAGATCCCGGTCGCCGGGTACGCGGCGCTCCGCCGCACCCCGGAGAACCTGGACCACCTGGCGCACCTCCTGGACCGGATGGAGCGGGAGACCGACACCACCGCCTGGGTCGCGATGGACACCCTCTTCCACCTGGCCGTGGCGGAGGCCGCCCAGAACCCGGTGTTCCGCCGGGTGATCGAGGAGATCCGGGACGCACTGGCGCGTCAGTCGGCCTTCCTCAACGAACTGGGCGGCCGGCGCGAGCAGTCCAACCGGGAGCACCGGGCCATCGTCGAGGCGCTGATCGACGGTTCCGAACACGACGCGGTGGAGGCCATGTCCCACCACCTCGACCGCGTCGAGACCACCCTCACCGACATCGTGCGTTCCCCGCGCACGGACAGTTCCACGGAAGGCGGACCCGAGGCGTGAGCGAGCAGCACCTCGAAGAAGAGACGCGCACACCGGCCGCACCGCATGTCGACGCGGGCGACGAGGGCTACAGCAAGTCCCTCAAGGCCCGGCACGTCAACATGATCGCCATCGGCGGCGCCATCGGCACCGGCCTCTTCCTCGGCGCCGGCGGCCGCCTGGCCGACGCCGGCCCCTCCCTGTTCATCGCGTACGCCCTCTGCGGCGTCTTCGCGTTCCTCGTCGTCCGGGCCCTCGGTGAACTGGTCCTGTACCGGCCCTCCTCCGGTGCCTTCGTGTCCTACGCCCGGGAGTTCCTCGGCGAGAAGGGCGCGTACACGGCCGGCTGGATGTACTTCCTGAACTGGGCCACCACCGGCATCGCCGACATCACGGCCGTCGCCGTCTACACCCACTACTGGGGCATGTTCTCCGACGTACCGCAGTGGGTGATCGCGCTGATCGCGCTCGCGGTGGTCCTGACCGTGAACCTGATCTCGGTGAGGATGTTCGGCGAGCTGGAGTTCTGGTTCGCGATCATCAAGGTCGGCGCGCTCGTCGTCTTCATGTGCATCGGCATCTGGCTGCTCGTCACCCAGCAGCCCGTGGACGGCCACACCCCCGGCCCGGCCCTGATCACCGACAACGGCGGCCTCTTCCCCAGCGGTGTCCTGCCGATGCTGCTGATCATCCAGGGTGTCGTCTTCGCCTACGCCTCCGTCGAGCTGGTCGGCGTCGCCGCCGGTGAGACCGAGAACCCCGAGAAGATCATGCCGAAGGCGATCAACTCGATCATGTGGCGAGTCGGCCTCTTCTACGTCGGCTCCGTCGTGCTGCTCTCCATGCTGCTGCCCTGGTCCTCGTACAAGGCCGGCGAGAGCCCCTTCGTGACCGTGCTCTCCAACATCGGCGTCCCCGCGGCCGGCGGCATCATGAACCTGGTCGTCCTCACCGCCGCGATGTCCTCCCTCAACTCGGGGCTGTACTCCACCGGCCGCATCCTCCGCTCGATGGCGATGGCCGGCTCCGCCCCGAAGTTCACCGGTGTGATGAGCCGCAGCCAGGTCCCGTACGGCGGCATCCTGCTCACCAGCGGGGTCTGTGTGCTGGGCGTCGGCCTCAACTTCGTCGTGCCCGCCGAGGCGTTCGAGATCGTGCTCAACTTCGCCGCGATCGGCATCATCGCCACCTGGGGCATGATCATGATCTGTCACCTGCTCTTCTGGCAGAAGACCCAGAAGGGCGAACTGACCCGGCCGAGCTACCGGCTCCCGGGCTCCCCCTGGACCGAACTCGTGACGCTCTTCTTCCTCGCGTCCGTCCTGGTCCTCATGTACGCCGACGGCGGCGCCGGCCGCACGACGGTGCTGTGCGTCCCGCTGATCGTGGGCGCGCTCGTGGCGGGCTGGTTCGGCATACGCGGCCGGGTCGCCCGGAAGTCGACCGGAGTGGATGCGTGAATCAGGCAGTGACGTACGACCCTTCGACCACCGGCGCCCCGGGTACCCCCGCGGCTCCGGTGGCCGCGGCCCCCGCGATCCGGGAACCGCTGCACGCCCCCGTCGCCCACCTCGTACGCGGAGGTGTCATCGAGGGCATCCACCACGGCTCCGTCGTGGTGCTGGGTGCCGACGGGGAGGTGGAACTCCAACTCGGTGACATCGAGGCGGCGTTCTACCCCCGGTCGGCGCTCAAGCCGGTCCAGGCCGTGGCCATGCTGCGCGCCGGACTCCCGCTGGACGGCGAACTGCTGTCGCTGACGGCCGCCAGCCACTCCGGCGAGGAACGCCACCTCGCCGGGGCCCGGCGGATCCTCCGGCTGGCCGGCGCCGCCGAGGACGACCTGCGCAACGTCACCGACATGCCGTACGCCCCGGCCGTCCGCGACGCGTGGATACGCGAGGGCAGGCAGCCCTCCCGTCTCGCGCAGAACTGCTCGGGCAAGCACGCGGCGATGCTCTACACCTGCCGGCTCAACGGCTGGTCCCTGGACGACTACCTCGACCCGGCCCACCCCCTGCAGCAGGCCATCGCGGAGATCGTCGAGGACCTCACCGGGCAAGCCATCGCCCGGGTCACCGTCGACGGCTGCGGCGCACCCCTGTTCTCCGTCTCCCTGCACGGTCTCGCCCGCGCTCTCACCCGGATCATCACCGCGGCCGAGGGCACCCCGGAGCGGACCGTCGCCGACGCCATGCGCGACCACGCCGAGATGGCCTCCGGCGCCGGACGCGACGTCGCCGAGCTGATGCGGGCCGTGCCCGGACTGCTCACCAAGGACGGCTTCGAGGGCGTCCAGGTCGCCGCGCTGCCCGACGGCCGCGCCGTCGCCGTGAAGATCGCCGACGGCGCCGACCGGGCCCGGGTCCCCGTCACCGCTTCGGCCCTCGCCCGCGCCGGCGTGGACCCCGCCGCCCTCGCCCCCTTCGCCGGCGCCCCGCTGCTCGGCGGCGGCCACGTCGTCGGACACGTCCGGCCGGTCAGGGCGCTCGACCCGCTCACGGATCCCACCGAGATCTGAACCCCCGGCCCCCGCGAACTCGTCTCCCTTCGAACCGCCTTCCGACGGCGCTGCCCCACCGGGCCCGCGCCCGACGGGGGCGGCCGCCCGCACCCGCCTCAAAGAAGAGGACCCGTACCACCATGACCGCCGCGACCCGCAGCGAACACGACCTGCTCGGAGACCGTGACGTCCCCGCCGACGCGTACTGGGGCGTCCACACCCTGCGCGCCACGGAGAACTTCCCCATCACGGGCACCCCCATCTCCGCCTACCCCCACCTGGTCGACGCCCTGGCCGCCGTCAAGGAGGCCGCCGCCCGCGCCAACGAGGAACTCGGCCTGCTCGCCCCCGAGAAGGCCGCCGCGATCATCGCGGCCTGCCGGGAGATCCGCGACGGCAAGCTGCACGACCAGTTCGTCGTCGACGTGATCCAGGGCGGCGCCGGCACCTCCACCAACATGAACGCCAACGAGGTCATCGCCAACCGGGCGCTGGAGCTGCTCGGCCACTCCAAGGGCCAGTACACGCATCTGCACCCCAACGAGGACGTCAACCTCGGCCAGTCCACCAACGACGTCTACCCGACCGCCGTCAAGATCGCCACGGTCTTCGCGGTGCGCGGACTGCTCACGGCGATGGCCGTCCTCCAGGACTCCTTCGCCCGCAAGGCCGTCGAGTTCCGCGAGGTCCTCAAGATGGGCCGCACACAGCTCCAGGACGCGGTCCCCATGACGCTCGGCCAGGAGTTCTCCGCGTTCGCCGTCATGGTCGACGAGGACCGCAGCCGCCTCGCCGAGGCCGTCGAGCTGATCCACGAGATCAACCTCGGCGCCACCGCCATCGGCACCGGCCTCAACGCGCCCGCCGGATACGCCGAGTCGGCCCGCCGCCACCTCGCCGACATCACCGGACTGCCGCTGGTCACCGCCGCCAACCTGGTCGAGGCCACACAGGACTGCGGCGCGTTCGTGCAGATGTCGGGCGTCCTCAAGCGCATCGCCGTCAAGCTCTCGAAGAGCTGCAACGACCTCCGGCTGCTCTCCTCCGGGCCGCGCGCGGGCCTCAACGAGATCAACCTGCCGCCGGTGCAGGCCGGTTCGTCCATCATGCCCGGCAAGGTCAACCCGGTGATCCCCGAGGTCGTCAACCAGGTCGCCTTCGAGGTCATCGGCAACGACGTCACCATCACCATGGCCGCCGAGGCGGGACAGCTCCAGCTCAACGCCTTCGAACCGATCATCCTGCACTCCCTCTCGGAGTCCCTCACCCACCTCCGCGCGGCCTGCCTCACGCTCGCCGAGCGCTGCGTCGACGGCATCACCGCCAACGAGGACGCACTGCGCGCCGCCGTGGAGAACTCCATCGGCCTGGTCACCGCCCTCAACCCGCACATCGGGTACACGGCGGCCACCGACATCGCCAAGGAGGCCCTCGCCACCGGCCGGGGCGTGGCCGAACTCGTCCAGGAGAAGGGCCTGTTGCCCGCCGAACGGCTCCGGGAACTGCTGCGGCCGGAGATCCTCGCGGGCAGCGGCGCCCTGCCGGCCTGATGGATTCCACCGACTTCCGGCCGATCCTGGAACGTATCGCCGAGGAGATCGAACGGACCCCGGGCCGGGGCCGGCCCGCCGACTACATCCCGGCACTCGCGGCCCGCGACCCGCGCAGCTTCGGCATGGCCGTCGCGGAGCCGGACGGCACGGTGTACGGCGTGGGGGAGTGGCGCGAGCCGTTCTCCACGCAGTCCATCACCAAGGTCTTCACCCTCGCGCTCGACCTGGCGCGCGAGGGTGACGCCCTCTGGGAGCACGTGGGCCGCGAGCCCTCCGGCAACCCCTTCAACTCCCTGGTGCAGCTGGAGTACGAGAACGGCATCCCGCGCAACCCGTTCATCAACGCGGGCGCCCTCGTGGTCACCGACCGCCTGCACACCCGCACCGGCGACGCGGCGGGCACGCTGCTGTCCTTCCTCCGGGAGGAGAGCGGCAACCCGGGCCTCGCCTTCGACCCACAGATCGCCGCCTCCGAGTCCGCCCACGGGGACCGCAACGCCGCCCTCGCCCACTTCATGGCGTCCTACGGCAACATCGACAACCCTGTACCGGCCCTCCTCGACCAGTACTTCCGGCAGTGCTCCCTCACCGCCTCCTGCGCCGATCTCGCTCTCGCCGCCACCTTCCTGGCGCGGCACGGCGTCCGCGCCGACGGCACCCGACTGCTGACCCGCAGTCAGGCGAAGCAGATCAACGCGGTGATGCTCACCTGCGGCACGTACGACGCGGCCGGTGACTTCGCCTACCGCGTCGGCCTGCCCGGCAAGAGCGGGGTGGGGGGCGGCATCATCGCGGTCGTGCCCGGCCGCCTCGCGCTCTGTGTGTGGAGCCCGGGGCTGGACGAGCGCGGCAACTCGGTGGCCGGGGTGGCGGCCCTGGACCGGTTCACCACCCTGACGGGGCTGTCGATCTTCTGACCTCACCCGTACAGGACCCACCGCCCCGGTACCGCGTTCGTCGACCGGGGCGGCGGTTCGCTCATGGTCACGTCCCGGTACCCGCCCGGAAGACACGACGTCGCTTCCGCGCCACCCGGCGTTGACAGCCTGACCGAGTGTTGGCCATTGCTCTTCCCGTCGATCTGCGCCGCTGCCAGGCACTCGGCCTGGCCGGATCCGCCTTCCTCGCCCTCGGAGGGGAGACCGCCGGAGCCCTCCCCGTGCGGGAACTGCTCTCGCCGACCTCGGGGCGCGGCGCACTGGGCCTCGTCGGTGTCTACTTCGGCGTCGTCCTGCTCACCGCCGCCTGGGCGCTGCTGGGCAAGGTGGTACGGGGCCCCGAACCACCCACTCCGCGCGCCCTGTCGCTCGTGCTGGCCCTCTGGGCGGCACCCCTGCTGCTCGCGCCCCCGCTGTTCAGCCGGGACGTCTACAGCTATCTCGCCCAGGGCGCCATGGTCGACGCGCACATGGACGTCTACCTGCACGGACCCGCCCGCCTCGGCGGACCGCTCGCCGACGAGGTGGCCCCCATGTGGCGGCACACCGCGACCCCCTACGGCCCGGTCTTCCTCGCCTTGGCCTCCGGGCTGTCCGGCCTGACCGAGGGCAGGACACCGGCCGGGCTCATCGGGATGCGCCTGATCGCCCTGCTCGGCGTGGCGCTGATGGCCGTGGCGCTGCCCCGTCTCGCCCGGCACACCGGGGCCGACCCGGCCGTCGCCCTCTGGCTCGGCGCGCTCAACCCGCTCGTCCTCCTGCACCTGGTGGCCGGGGCCCACAACGACGCGATGATGCTGGGCCTGTTGGGCGTCGGACTGGTGCTCGCGCGGGGCCGCTGGTACCTCGTGGGCGTCGTCCTGGTGACGCTCGCCGCGCTGGTGAAGGCACCCGCCGCGCTCGGGCTGGTGGCGGTGGTGGTGATGCGCGGCCGTACGGCACGGATCCGGACCGCGGCGGGCACCCTGGCCGTCGCCGCCGTCACCACCGCCGCCGCGACCGCCCTGGCCGGCACGGGATACGGCTGGATCGCCGCGCTGCGCACACCCGTCTCCCCGCAGAACTGGTCGCCCACCACCGTTCTGGGCCGCGCCACCGGCACCCTGCTGCACTACCTCGGCAGCGACCTGGCGCCCCTCGCCCTCCCGGCGTGGCGCGCCGCCGGACTGCTGCTGACGCTCGTCGTCGTGCTGCACATATGGTTCCGGCTGCGCCCCGGCCCGGTGTACGCGCTCGGCCTGAGCCTGGCCGCCGTGGCCGCGCTGGGCCCGGCGATCCGCCCCTGGTACGCCCTGTGGGGTCTGTTCCTCATCGCGGCCGCCGCCCGCGTGGTCTCCGTGCAGCGCCGGGTCGCGGCCGCCAGCGGGGTGCTCGCGCTCGCCGTCCTGCCGAGCGGGAACCCGGCGGACACCGAGCAGCTCGTCCTCGCGGTGTGCGGGGGAGTGCTCGCGCTGGTCGTGCTGTGGCAGGCCGAACAGGCTTCCCGGGCGCCGGTCCTGGAGCGCACGGCATGAGCGGACCGTACCGGGGGCGGCTCCGGCCCCGCGGCGACCGGGCCCGTCTCCTGGTCCTCCTCGGGGTGGCCCTCGCCGTCACCGTCTTCACCGCGACCGTCCCGCTGCTGCGCGGCTTCTTCGACCTGCGCGTCTACCACGGCACGATCGACAGCTGGGTCCACCACGACGGCCATGTCTACGACTACCTGGTGCCGGGCACCACCTACGGCTTCACCTATCCGCCGTTCGCGGCCGTCGTCATGCTGCCGATGGCCCTGGTCGGACTGCGCACCGCGATCGTGATCTGCCTGGGGCTGAACCTGGCGGCGCTCGCCGCCGTGCTGTACGTCCTGGCCGGATCGACGCCGCGCCGTCACGGCTGGTACGGCGTCGGCCTCGCCCTGTGCGCGCTCGCCCTGTTCGAACCGTTGCGGGACACCTTCAGCTTCGGGCAGGTGAACCTGGTGCTGCTGACCCTGGTGCTGGCCGACGCCCGGCTGCTGGCCACGGGCCGGGGGCGCCTGGCGGGGGTCGGCATCGGCCTTGCGGCGGCGGTCAAGCTGACACCCGCCGTCTTCATCGGACTGCTGCTGCTCGCCCGGCGGTGGCGGGCCGCCGGGCTCGCGACGGCCGTCACCGCGGCCGCCACCGCGGCGGCGGCCTGGATCGCCCCGGCCGCCTCGCGCTTCTACTGGACCGAGGCCCTGTGGGACACCAGCCGTGTCGGCCGTCTCGACTACGTCTCCAACCAGTCGTTGCAGGGCGTCCTGGCCCGGCTCGTGGCACCGCACGAACCGAGCCGCGTCGTATGGGCGGCGCTGGTGCTCGTGGTGGTGTGCCTGTGGGCGTGGCGGACGCGGGCGGCGGTCCGCGCCGACGACTGGATCGCCGCCTTCGCCCTCACCGGGCTGACCGGCTGTCTGGTCAGCCCGATCACCTGGGTGCACCATCTGGTGTGGCTGCTGCCGTCCTTCGCCGTCCTGCTGCGCCACCGTCGGCTGCGGCCGCTCACGGCGGTGCTGTACGGGGTGCTGTGCAGCAGCGTCGTCTGGCTGTGGTTCGACGACGCGTCCGGCATCGGCGGCTTCGTCGGCGGCAACACCTATGTGTGGATCACGCTCGGTCTGCTGGTGTGGCTGCCGGTCGGTCAGCCCCGGGCGGACCGGCCGAACCTGAGCCGCAGCGCGAGGGCCACGGCCGCCGCGCCCACGCCGGCGGCGCCCGTGATGGCGCCCACCACCGGCCAGCCGGGAACGGTCGCCCCGGCCGCCTCCGCGCGGACCGCCGGCAGCGACCCCGGGCCGGCCTGAGGCGCGGCCGCCGGACGAGGCGGAAGGAGCGAGCCCACGGCGTCGACCCGCCCGGCGGCGGCGAACCCCCAGTCGAGCAGGGAGCGCGCCTCCTCGTAGACGGCGTGGCCGCCGCCCGACTCGGGGCGCATCACCGTCACGACGAGGGTGCGCCCGCCCCGTTTCGCGGCGGCGATCAGTGTGTTGCCCGCGTTGGTGGTGTAGCCGTTCTTGACGCCGATCAGCCCCGGATAGCGCTCGACGCCGACGCCGGTGAGCAGCCGGTTGGTGTTCTGGATGCCGTACGACCAGCTGCCCGCCGGGAACCTCGCGGTGGCCGTGGCGCAGTACCCGGCGAACTCCGCGTTGCGCAGCCCGGCCCGTCCGAACACCGCCAGGTCGTAGGCGGACGACACCTGGCCGGGCGCGTCGTAGCCGTCGGGCGAGACGACGCGGGTGTCACGGGCGCCCAGGGCGCGGGCCTTGTCCCGCATCTGCTCGGCGGTGGCCTTCCAGCCGCCGTTGAGGTGGGCGAGGACGCGGACGGCGTCGTTGCCGGAGCTGAGGAAGACTCCGCGCCACAGGTCGGCGACGGTGTACGTGCGGTTCTCCTGGAGGCCGACGAGGCTGCTCCCGGCGCCGATGCCGGCCAGTTCCTCGCGCTTCACGGTGTGTCTCAGGCCCGCCGGGAGGCCCGGCAGCACGGTGAGCGCGAACAGGGTCTTCAGCGTGCTCGCGGGCGGCAGCCGGCGGTGCGCGTCGTGCGCGGCGAGCACCGCGCCGCTGTCGGCGTCGGCGACCAGCCACGCCACCGCGGACACGTCCTGCGGCACCCCGGGCGCCCCGGCCCGGCGCCGCACCTGTGTCCCGTGCCCGTACAGGGACGGTGACCCCTGTGCGGCCTTGGCGTCCTGCCTGCCCGTCTCCGGCCGG
Source organism: Streptomyces sp. NPDC034049 (assembly GCF_055575575.1). Taxonomy (NCBI): domain Bacteria; kingdom Bacillati; phylum Actinomycetota; class Actinomycetes; order Kitasatosporales; family Streptomycetaceae; genus Streptomyces; species Streptomyces sp. NPDC034049. The sequence continues at coordinate 89,252 of NZ_JBVISJ010000021.1, read as the reverse complement.
GGGCCGACGGCTTCGGGGTCGGTCGCGACGGCCAGGGCCCCGAGCGCGCAGACGGCGGTGCAGCACACGGCGATGCGGGCCGCACGGGGAGCGCGGCCCGCACGGGGGGCGCGAGCAGCACGGGGAGCGCGGGAGGAGAATCCGATGGTCATACCGAAAACGTAGGAAGGGGCGTGCCCCAGTCCGGGATGCCCGGGCCGAGCGCACGGATGGAGCACCCGGATGCCGCATGTCATGCCGCCGGCAGCGTGGGCCGTACCTGCCGCAGGAAGGCCGCGTTGTCCGGCGTGGCGCGCAGCCGCTCCAGCAGCGTCTCCAGGTTCGGCTGCCCCTCGTGCGACCGCAGGGCCCGCCGCAGACCGCGTACGGTCGTCAACTCGCCTGTCGTCAACAGGAGTTCCTCGCGCCGGGTGCCGGACGGGGTGATGTCCACGGCCGGGAAGACCCGCCGGTCGGCGAGGGCGCGGTCCAGGCGGAGTTCCATGTTGCCGGTGCCCTTGAGCTCCTCGAAGAAGAAGCCGTCGGCGCGGGAGCCGGTGTCCACCAGGGCGGTGGCCAGGATGGTGAGGGAACCGGCCTCCTCGGTCAGCCGGGCGGCGCCGAAGAGCCGCTTGGGGCCGTGCAGGGCGGCGGCGTCGACCCCGCCGCTGAGGGTGCGGCCACCGGAGGCGGCCGCGTTGTTGTGCGCCCGGCACAGCCGGGTCAGGGAGTCGAGGAGGATCACCACGTCCTCACCCTGCTCGACGAGCCGCTTGGCGCGCTCCACGACGAGTTCGGCGAGGGCGATGTGCTCCTTGGGGGACCGGTCGAACGTCGAGGCGTACACCTCGCCCCGCACGGAGCGCCGCATGTCGGTCACCTCCTCGGGCCGTTCGTCGAGCAGGACCACCATCAGGCGGGCCTCGGGGTGGTTGGCGGCGATCGCGGCGGCCACCTGCTGGAGCAGGACGGTCTTGCCGGTCTTGGGCGGCGCCACGATCAGTCCGCGCTGCCCCTTGCCGACGGGGGCGACAAGGTCGACCAGACGGCCCGTCAGGCCGCTCGCCGGGTGTTCGAGCCGCAGTCGCTCGCGCGGGTGCAGCGGGGTGAGGTCGTGGAAGTGCGGGCGTCCGCGCAGCTCTTGGGGCGTACGGCCGTTGATCCGCTCGACCTCGGTGAGGGCGCGCCGGCCGTCGTGCACGCCCTCGACGGTGTCGCCCCTGCGTAGGCCGTACCGGCGGACGAGCGCGGCGGGGACCTGGGGGTCGGCGGGGGTGGGCAGGCAGCCCTCGACGCGCAGCCGGCCCTGTCCGCCCTGCGCGGTCTCCAGGACGCCGGTGACCCGGGCCGGGGGCCGGGGATCGGTGGACGTGCGTTCGAGTGTGGTGGTGGTCATGAGCGGGGGTCCTTTCGAGGACGTCGGAGAAACACAAGGAAGGGGGAGGGGGAGGCACACGCCCATGGGGCGGCCCGGTGGGGCGCGGACGGTGCGGGAAAGCTGACGGCCGGTCGGAACCCGACGGGCGGTTCAGCGGAAGAGACCTCGTAAGCCGAGGATGAGAGAGCGGCACCGGCGCCTGAGAAGGGCGTAGCACACGTGCCAAGGTCAATGTACCACCATCGGTGGCCGGTCGTCGGGGATTCCTTACCGATGGCTTACCCGTGGCCGTTGAACTGATCTCGCGAGCCCCCCGTACAGATGGGCGCACCGCCAGCGGTCTTCGCACGGAAGGAACGTCGCGTGTCGCTCTTCACGCGCTCCAGCACATCACCCGACGCGGACACATCACCCGATGTGGACACAGCGTCCGACGCGGACGAGACGGTCGGGAAGGACGAAGCGAGCGAGCCGTCGGCGGAGGCCGTACCGGTCGCGCCCGCCGCCCCCGTCCGTCGATGGCGTCGGTACCGGACGGCCTTCCAGGAGAAGTACCCGGTCGCCGCGCGGAGCGTGTCGTGGGGCGTCACGGCGCTGGCCGCCGCCCTGGTGTTCTTCGCGCTGCTGATGCCCGGCAAGGTCGAGTACTTCGAGGCACGGCAGTTCCTGCGGATCCCCGTGGAGCCGGTCCTCGCCGCCGCCCTGATGCTGGTGCTGCCCCGGCGGCCGAGGCTGGTCGCCGCGGTCGTCATCGGCGTCGGCCTGGCCGCGCTGGTGGTGGTGAAGGCGCTCGACATCGGCTTCAACCAGTTCCTCGGCCGGGGCTTCAACGTCGTCCTCGACTGGGGCCTGCTGGACGACGCCGAGTCGTACGTCCAGGACACGCTCGGCTCGACGGGCGCGACGGCCGCCGTGGTCGGTCTCGTCGTCCTGGTGCTGCTGCTGTTCGTCGTCATGGCCCTGGCGGTCGTACGGCTCGTCGGCCTCCTGGTCCGCGACCGGGACCGGGCGACCCGGGGCACGATCGTCGCAGGGACGGTGTGGATCACCTGCGCGGCGCTCGGCCTGACGCCGATCGGGAACACGGCGGTCGCCTCCCGCAACACCATCGGTTTCGTGCAGGACCGTTGGGGCCGGGTCCAGGAGACCCTGCGGGACGAGGCCGCGTTCGCCGCGGAGGCCAAGAAGGACGAGTTCGCCGATGTGCCCGCCGACCGGCTGCTGACCGGACTGCGCGGCAAGGACGTCATGATCACCTTCATCGAGAGCTACGGCCGCGCGGCCCTGGAGGAGCCGGCCATCGCTCCCGGCGTGAACGCCGCCCTCGACGAGGAGGGCAAGGCCCTGGCCGAGGCCGGGTTCGCCGCGAAGAGCGGCTGGTTGACCTCCGCGACGTACGGCGGCAGCAGCTGGCTCGGCCACTCCACGTTCCTGACGGGCCTGTGGATCGACAACCAGAGCCGCTACCGCACCGTCACCGCCGGCGAACGCCTCACGCTGCCCGGCGCGTTCCACAGGAGCGGCGCCTGGCGGACCGTCGGCATCGTGCCCGGGGTGCAGAAGAACTGGCCGGAGGGCGACTTCTACGGCCTCGACAAGGTCTACGACTCCCGCGATCTCGGCTACCAGGGACCGAAGTTCAGCTGGTCGACCATGCCCGACCAGTACGCCCTCACCGCGTTCCAGCGTCTGGAGGCCGCGAAGAAGGGCGACAAGCCGCTGATGTCGGAGATCATCCTGACCTCCAGCCACCAGCCGTGGGCCCCGCTGCCGAAGATGGTCGGCTGGGACGAGGTCGGCGACGGCTCCGTCTACCGGGACATCGAGAAGGCCGGCAAGGACCCCGCGGACGTGTTCACCGATCCCGTCAAGGTGAAGGAGGAGTACGGCAAGTCCGTCCAGTACTCGCTGCACAGCCTTCTGCGGTACGTGGAGAAGTACGGCGACGAGAACACCGTCCTGGTCTTCCTCGGCGACCACCAGCCCATGGCCAGCGTCAGCGGCAACGGCGCGAGCCACGACGTACCGGTCACCGTCGTGGCCCACGACCCCGAGGTCCTCGACCGGATCGACGACTGGGGCTGGTCGGACGGACTGCGTCCCGGCGACGACGCCCCCGTCTGGCGCATGGACACCTTCCGCGACCGCTTCCTGACGGCGTACGGCGAGGAGCCGAAGGCAGCCGGCTCGCCCGCGCCGTAGCGGTACGACGGCGGCGCGGGCGGCCTTGCCCCTAGCCGTCGAGTTCGAAGATCCCGAACCCGAAGCCCCGTGCGGTGATCGTGCCGTCCGCGATCTCGACGCCCCGCGCCTCCAGGGTGTCGCGGACGGCGTGCTCGTACGGCCGGTCGACCGTGTTCCGCTGGGGGTTGACCACCACGAGGTACCGTCCGCCCCGCACGTACACGAACGGGTATCCCGCGTGCAGCACCTCCACCGAGCCGCCGGAGCCCAGTTCGGGGGTCCGGCGGCGCAGGGCGATCAGGCGGTGGACGAGGTGGAGGAGCGAGGTGGCGTCGGTGCGCTGGGCGGCGACGGTCGGGCGGTCGGGGGAGGGATCCACGGGCAGGTAGAGGCGGTCGGCGGGGGCGGTGGAGAACCCCGCGTTCGGGGTGTCGTCCCACTGCATGGGGGTGCGGGAGCCCGCGCGGTTGTAGTCGGGGCCGAGGACGCTGCCCTCCTTGTCGGGCAGGCCCGGGAGATAGCGCATGCCGATCTCGTCGCCGTAGTAGATCGCCGGCAGCGTCGGCCAGGTCAGCTGGAAGGCGAAGGCCGCGGGGAGCTGATCGGGCGTGCGGGGGCCGCAGTTGAGGCGGGAGAAGTCGTGGTTGGCGGTGGGCAGGGAGACGAACCCCGCTCCGTCGACGGCCGCGCTCGCCCGCTGCCAGGCCTCGACGAACGGGCGCGGTGAGCCCCGGCCGTCCGCGTCGAAGAAGCAGTCGAGCGGGTCCCAGTCCGTGTGGACCGTGCCGCCGCCGTTGTTCCACAGCGAGCGCAGGGCGAGGCCGTCGGTGGGGCCGCCGAAGTGGAGGAAGAAGTCGGCGTGGAAACCGGCCGGGACCGACATCTCCGGCTCGCCCCACTCGGCGAGCAGCACGGCGTCGGGGTGGGTGGTGTCCAGCCAGTGCCGCAGTTCCGCCCAGATGCGGGCGGTCTCGATCCGGTCCGGGTCGTCCTTGACGAGCGACGCCGCCATGTCGACCCGGAAGCCGGAGAGGCCGAGGCTCAGCCAGTGGTCCATGACCGTGCGGAGGGCGCGGCGGTTGGCGCGCGGCCCGTCGGCGTCGACCGGCAGCCGCCACGGCTCGGCCGGATGAGCGCGCGCGTAACCGAAGTTGAGGGCGGGCTGCGAGTCGAAGAAGTTCGGGAGGTACGCGCCCGGACGGGTGCCGGGGGAGGCGACGAAGCCGTCGGGCCGGCCCTCGGCGGTCCAGATGTAGCGGTGGTCGTCCGGGTCGTTCGCGGAGGCGCGGAACCACGGGTGGTCGATCGACGTGTGGCCGGCGACGAGATCCAGCAGGATCCGGATGCCCCGGCGGCCCGCCTCGTCGACGAGCCTCGCCAGGTCGTCGTTCGAGCCGTGGCGCGGGGCGACGTTCAGATAGTCCGCGACGTCGTACCCGGCGTCGCGGAACGGGGAGACGAAACAGGGGTTCAGCCAGACGGTGTCGACGCCCAGCCAGGACAGATGGTCGAGACGGTCGGTGATCCCGGGGAGATCCCCGATGCCGTCTCCGTCGGAGTCGGCGAAGGACTGCGGATAGATCTGGTAGAAGACGGCGTCGGCCAGCCAGGACGGGGCGGGACGGAACGAAGTCATGCCCGGACCCTAGGCGACACTCCACACCGGCCGCTGCCCCGAGTCAGGGCCTAAGCTGAGGCGATGTTCACCCCGCAAGGCCCCAGCCTCCGCGAACTCGCCGTTCAGGCGCTCTCCTCCGTCGAACACGGCTACGACCTGCTCGCGCCCAAGTTCGACCGGACGCCGTTCCGTACGCCGGACTCCGTCCTGGAGGCGGTCGAGGCGTTCCTGTCGTCGATGGGTCCGTTCGAGGACGGCCTCGACCTCTGCTGCGGCACCGGAGCCGGGATGGAGGTGCTGCGCGAGGTCTGCCGCGAGAGCGTCACCGGCGTGGACATCAGCGCCGGGATGCTGGCGGTGGGCAGGGAGCGGGTGGGCCCCGGGGGCGCCTTCGCCGACGGCGAGGGGCCCCGCCTGTCCTGGGTGCGCGGCGACGCCCTCGCCCTCCCGTTCGCCTCCTCCTTCGACCTGACCGTCAGCCTCGGCGCGTTCGGGCACTTCCTGCCGGAGGAACTGCCGCGGCTGTTCTCCGAGGTCCACTCCGTCCTGCGACCCGGCGGCCGCTTCGCGTTCCCGCTGCCGGCGCCCGCCCCGGCCCGCTCCCCCTGGTACTGGGCGGCCCTGGGCTTCGACGCGGCGATGCGGGTGCGCAACGCGGTCTGGCGGCCGCCGTTCGTCATGTACTACCGGCCGTTCCGGCTCGGCCTCGTACGGCACGAGCTGGAACGGGCCGGCTTCGCGGTGGAGCTGTTCGCGCTGCCCGAGTTCGGCCGACGGCCCGACGGCAGCCCCCGTTGCCGCATGGTGGTGGCCACCCGCGAGGGCTGAGCGCACACCGGGTCCTCGCCTCGACGGGTGGACTTCGCCGCCGACTTGATGAGGGCGGTGACCTTGTCCGGGTGGGACACCATCACCACGTGCGAGGAGTCGACCTCGATCGTGTGCGAGCCCGCCCGGTCCGCCTGGAAGCGCTCCAGGGCGGGGGAGCCGCCCGCACCGTGGACTCGATGGCCACGTCGTGGTGGCCGGCCCCGTCGGGAAGCGCCTCCAGCTGGAGCGGGTCGGCCGGGGCGACGACCGGACAGCGGGCCTTCTTCAGCCGCGTGAGGACCCCGGACCCCCACGGGGCCGGCCGCCTCGTGGCTCACAGCGCGCTGTGGACCGCCTCCACCAGCGCCGTCTTGCGCGGGTCGTCGGCGATGTGCGGACCCATGCGGTTCATGACGTAGCCGAGGGAGACGCCGGCCTCCGGGTCGGCGAGACCGCAGGAGCCGCCGTAGCCGTCGTGGCCGAAGGCCCGGGGGTTCGGTCCGTACGAGCCGTGCGGACCGCTCAGCCACAGCCCCAGCCCGATCTCCGTGTCCCGGCCGAACCCGGCGCCGAGCACCAGGTCACGGCAGGCTCCCTGTCCCTCACGGACCCGCGCGGCCGCCTTCGCGGACAGCACCTCCCGGCCGCCCCAGGTGCCGCCCGTCGCGAGGATCCCGTACAGCGCGGCCACCGCCCGCGCGGTGCCGTGGCCGTTGGCGGCCGGCACCTCCGCGGCCCGCCATTCGGGGCTGTTGGCCTCCGCCGCGCCGACCAACGGGTTGGCGAGGGCGGCCAGCGCGGTGGGCGTCAACTGGGCGAAGACCGCCGCCTGTTCACTGGTGGTCGCGGCCGGCGGATGCACCAGCTCGGCCGCCCGGGACGCCTGCGCCTCGGGCAGCCCGATGGTGAAGTCGATACCGAGCGGCCCGGTCACCTCCCGCGCCAGGAACGCGCCCGGCAGCAGCCCCGACACCCGCCGGACCACCTCACCGACGAGGAAGCCGAACGTCATGGCGTGGTACCCCGACCGCGTGCCCGGCTCCCACCACGGCTCCTGCGCGGCGAGCCGTTCGACGGTCAGCTCCCAGTCCAGGAGCTGCTCGAACGACAGCGGCTCGCGCGGCCCCGCGAGCCCCGACCGGTGCGACAGCAGATGCCGGACGAGGACGCCCTCCTTGCCGGCCGCCGCGAACTCCGGCCAGTACGCGGCCACCGGGGCGTCCAGGTCGAGCAGCCCCCGGTCGGCGAGGACGTGCGCGCACAGCGCGGTCGCGCCCTTGGTCGTCGACCAGACGTTGACCACGGTGTCCCGCTCCCAGGGGCGGGTCCGCGCCGCGTCGGCCCAGCCGCCCCACAGGTCCACCACGGTCTCGCCGTCCAGCGTCACCGTGACCGCGGCCCCCAGCTCGTCACGCTCGGCGAAGTTCTCCTCGAACGCGCCGCGCACGGCCGCGAACCGCGCCTCGCAGTGACCCCGGACCTGAGACTCGGACATGAACCCCTCCGTCGCCCGCCGCCGTTCGCCGGGACGTGGGCCGCCCGGCCTCCCCGAACATACCGACTGGTCGGACAGGAGGGAAGCCGTGCGGCGGAGGCAGCCTCACCCGCCCCGCGGGGTCCGCGGCAGGAACATCGGGCGGGAGGGCTCCGTGTGCACCGGGATCAGATGCCAGTAGTCACGGGTCTCCACGGCCAGGCCGGTCGCGTCGAACCGGACGAAGACACAGCCGGCGAGGGTCTGTGGCTCCTGGCCGACCTCGGACAGCACCCGGAACTCGGCGACGGCCACACCGTCCTGGCCGATCACCGGGTCCGAGAAGCGCACGTCGTCCACCCACTCGTCGGCGAAGGACCAGCGCAGATACTCGGCGAGTTCGTCGCGGCCCCGGTGCGGCTCCCGGAAGGGCATCGAACGGTGCACACAGTCCGGCGCGTACAACTCCAGGATCGCGTCCACGTCATGGGCGGCCCATGCCCACTGCCACACCCCCACGAACCGCTGGGCGGCCTCCGCCGTGTCCATGCTGGCCGCCTCCCTCAGAGGTGGGAGGCCAGCCAGCGCAGCTTGACCGCCTCCTGGTAGGGGCCGCCGCCCTCGTGGTCGTTGAAGTCGTAGACCTCGATGCGCTTGTTGGCCTCGGCCCAGGCGTTGAAGGCGGCGAAGACCGTGGACGGCGGGCAGGTCTGGTCCTCCAGGGCCGCCGAGAACAGCGCCGCGGCCCGCCCGCGCGCGGCGAAGTGCACGCCGTCGAAGTAGGAGAGGGTGCGTCCCACCTGCTCCGTGCGGCCGCGGTGGGTCTTGAGGTACTTGCCGATCTCGCGGTACGGATCCCGGTCGGTGATGGTGGTGGAGCGCGGGAAGTCGCACAGGAACGGCACGTCGGGCGCGACCGCCACCAGGTCGGGGACCAGTCCGCCGACCGCGATCGAGATCCCGCCGCCCTGGCTGGAACCGACCACGGCGGTGCGCGCGGCGTCGGTCCGCGGATGCGCGCGGGCGGCCTCCACCGCGCGTACGGCGTCGGTGTAGACCCGGCGGTAGTAGTAGTTCTCGGGGGCGTCGATGCCGCGGGTCATGAAGCCGGGGAAGGCGGGCGCGCCGGCCACCGGGTCGGAGGTGTCGCCGCCCCCGCCCCAGGCGCTGCCCTGGCCCCGGGTGTCCATGACGAAGTGCGCGTAGCCCGCGGAGGCCCACAGGAGGTGGGTGTGGGACAGGCCGCGACCGCCGCCGTAGCCGATGAACTCCACGACGGTGGGCAGCGGTTCGGTCGCCCCGGCCGGGAGGACCAGCCAGCCCTTGACCGGGTGACCGCCGAACCCGGAGTAGGTGACGTCGTGGACCTCGACCGTCTTCAGATGGGTCTCGACCGGCTCGAAACGGGCGTCCAGGTCGTGCTCGCGCGCCTCCTGGAGCGTCTTCGCCCAGAAGGCGTCGAAGTCCTCGGGCTCGGTTGAAGCGCTTCGATAACCACGGAGCTCGTCCAACGGCAGGTCGAACAGGGCCATGAAGGACCACCTTTTGAGTTCTGAGGTGCGGATGATCACACCGTACGTGGGGCGGTCGCGGCCCGCCAAGGGGCTCTTGCCGGGACCGCGACGCCCCACGGTTCACCCGTGGTGGGTGCCGGGGCTCACCGGTGGTCGGCCCCGACCAGGGCCCGGACCTCGAAGTCCTCGTACACGCTCTCGTCCTCCCGGGGACCGAGACGGGAGCCGAGCCAGCCCAGCAGGAAGCCCGCGGGGATCGACACGATGCCCGGATTCTGCAGCGGGAACCAGGCGAAGTCGGCGTGCGGATGGACCGACCCGGGGGTGGAGGAGACCACCGGCGAGAACAGCACGAGCACCACCGAGGTGGCCAGACCGCCGTACAGGCTGAGCAGGGCGCCGCGCGCGGTGAACCCCCGCCAGAACAGGCTGTGGACGATGGTCGGCAGGATGGCGGACGCGGCGATCGCGAAGGCCAGGAACGCCAGGGTGGCGGTGTTGGTGCCCCAGGCCAGCAGGGCGAACATCATGCTCAGCACACCCAGGACCACCGCGGCGATCCGGGCCACGCCCAGCTCCTGCGTCTCCTTGGCCCTGCCCTTGCGGATCACCTCGCCGCCCAGCTCGTGGGCGAGGAGCAGGACGGCGGCGTCGCCCTTGTGGTCGATGTCGGCGATGGTCTCCCGGCCGACGACGGCCGTGGCGCCGAGGCCCAGCACGCCGGCCATCAGGCACACGAACCCGACCAGGCCCACCGCCCACACCACCGAGGCGCGCAGCACCCTGGTCCGGCGCGGCGCGAACAGCCGCATCATGACGTGGGGGAGCGCGGCGAGGCCGAGCACGATGGCCAGTTGCAGACTGAAGAAGTCGATCTTGCTGATGGGGCCCGCCCCGTAGCGCAGACCGGGCTGGAGATAGGCGTCGCCCAGCCCGCTGCCCGCGGTGGCGGACGCCAGCAGCCCGTCGATGTCCCAGTCGAAGCGGTGCAGCACCAGGACCGCGACCACCGTGACCCCGGCGACCAGCATCACGGCCTTGACCACCTGGATGAACGTCGCGCCGGGCATACCGCCGATACCCTGGACAAGTCCCATCGTTGCAGTTCAGGAGCACTCTCCACTTATTTGATCAAGACGTGGACGAGCACGCCCATGAAAGCGCGAGGCTGATGCCGGTCGCTCTTGTGGGGGCTGGACACGATTCGCCCCGCCCCCGGCGGCTGTCAGAACATCGTGTTGTCGTTGGCGGCGGTCTCGGGCACGGCCTGTTCGGAGCTCCAGTGCTCGACGATCCTGGCATCGCGGACCCGGAAGAGGTCGATGACCGACCGGCCACGCTCGCCCGGCGTGTCGACGTAGTGGCTGTGCACGGCGACCAGGTCGCCTTCGGCGATGACGCGTTTCGGTGTGACACTCGACTGCGGGAACTTGTCGAAGTAGCTGCCCAGGTCGGCCTTGAGGCCGGCCGCGCCGTCGGAGATGTTCGGGCTGTGTTCGTGGTAGTCGGCGCCGACGTAGGCATCGATGGCGGTCAGGTCCTTGCGGACCAGCAGTTGGTCGACGAACGCGGTGACCAGTTCCTTGTGGTAGGCGGTGAACCACCGCTGCCCGACCGCGTCGGTCCGCGGCTCGCTGAGCGTGGCGAACATGTCGTTGCCGCTGGCCGTGGTGGCGGGCACTTCCTGAATGACGTCCCAGTGCTCGGCGATCTTGCCGTCCTGGAAGCGGAACAGGTCGAACACGGCCAGACCCGGGGTGCCCGGCACCATGACGTAGCGGGAGTGCAGCAGCACCAGATCGCCGTCGGTGATGATCCGGCGGGGCTCGAAGGCGGCCTGCGGGAACTGCTGTCGCATGGCGCCGCTGAAGTTCTTGAGGGCGTCGGCTCCGTCGGGCGCCAGGGGGTTGTGCTGGATGTAGGAATCGGGCCGCACGACCCGATCGACGATGGCCGTGTCGCCGAGGACGAACACGTCATGCAGCAGTTGCTTGGCAAGTTGTGCCTTGCTGTCTCGGACAGTCAGCACGATCTTGCCGGTGGTGCGGCCGGTCTCGCCGAGCGTGTGCGCCTTCGCGGCCTCGGCGAGCGGGAAGGTGGCGTCGATGTGGGCGCGCAGTGCGCCGGTCTCGACGAGGGAGGCGATGGCCTGCATGCCGGCGTGGTCGGCCTCGACCAGCAGCGACTCGTAGCGGATCCCCCGCTCGGCGATCGTCGCCAGTTCGCCGGCGTCGACGGGTACCGGAAGGATCGAGACGAGTGTGCCGCCCGGGCGCAGCACGGCCACGGATCGGGCGCGGGCGGCGGAGTCACGGGAGATCGGGTCGAGGACCACGTCGATGTCGCTGAGCGCCTCGGTGAAGTCGACGCTGTGGTAGTCGATGACCTCGTCGGCACCGAGGGATCGCAGGAAGTCGTGTTTGGCGGCGCTGGCGGTGCCGATCACGTACGCGCCGCGGTCCTTGGCGATCTGCACGGCGAGGTGACCGACGCCGCCGGCCGCCGCGTGGATCAGGACTCGCTGCCCGGCCCGGACGCCGGCGGTGTCGACCAGTGCCTGGTGGGCGGTCAGCGCGGCCAGCGGCAGCGCACCCGCCTGGACGTGGTCGATGCCGGCGGGCTTGTGCGTGAAGACGCGGGCCGGCCCGGTCACGTACTCGGCGTGCGAGCCGACTCCGCCCGGGTAGGGCAGCATGCCGAAGACCTCGTCGCCGGGCTTGAACAGCGTGACGCCCACGCCGACGGCCTCGACGACGCCGGAGACGTCCCAGCCGAGCACCAGCGGCATCCGGGCGATGGTCGCGGACTGGGCACGGTTCCCCCAGTCGGTCGGGTTGACCCCGGCCGCGTGGACGGCGACCAGGATCTCGCTCACCCCTGGCGCCGGTTTGGGCAGCAGGGTCTCCTGCAGCACGTCGGGGGCGCCGTAGGTGTCCTGGCTGATGGCTCGCATGGTCTCGGTGTCCGTCATGGGCCCAGCCTGGCCGCCGTCACAGGCCGCTACAATCGCGCGATCGCCAATTTTCGACGGGATCCTGCCGTGATCAAGGTGCACCGCGTCGTTGTCCTCGCCTCACACGGGGTGTACCCGTTCGACCTGGGCATTCCCCACCGCGTCTTCGGCGCCGCGGACGGCCGCTACGAGGTCGTGACCTGCACCATCGACGGTCACCCGGTGCGCACCAACGCGGACTTCTCCATCAGCGTCGATCATGGCCCGGAGGCGTTGCGCACCGCCGACACCGTCATCATCGCGCCGTTCCACACCGGCAACCCCCGCCGTCAGACGTCGGTCGACCTGGCGCAAGTCCTCGCGTACGTGGCCCCCGGCACCCGGATCGTGTCGACCTGCACCGGCGCCTTCGTGCTGGCCGCGGCGGGGCTGCTCGACGGGCACCGGGCCACCACGCACTGGCACGCCACGGGCCTCTTCCGGGAGTGGTACCCGCAGGTGGAACTCGACCCGAACGTCCTGTTCGTCGACGAAGGCGACGTGCTGACCTCGGCCGGTGCCGCTGCCGGCATCGATGTCTGCCTGCACCTTGTCCGCAAGGACCACGGCAGCGAGATCGCCAACCGTGTGGCCCGCACCTGCGTCGTCCCTCCGTGGCGCGACGGAGGCCAGGCGCAGTACATCGAACACCCGGTCCCCGACGCAACGGCGAACGACACGTCCGCCGCCCGGCAGTGGGCGCTGCAGAACCTGCACAAGCCGCTGATGCTGAGCGACCTTGCAGAGCAGTCGAACATGAGCCAGCGCACCTTCGCCCGCCGCTTCAAAGAAGAAGTCGGCTTGAGCCCCGGACGCTGGCTCATCCAGCAACGCGTCGACCGGGCCCGGCAGTTGCTGGAATCCACCGACCTGCCGGTCGACGAGATCGCCGGCCAGGTCGGCTTCGCCGGCGGCACCTCGCTGCGCGAACACCTGCACGCCGCCATCGGCGTCACACCACTGGCCTACCGGCGCACCTTCCGAGGCGCACCGGCAACGAGCCGTGCCGCCGCGGCGGATGCTCGGCGGGACGGTCAAGCACGTGGCCCTCAATGTTAAATTATGCACGTCATACCATCGACTGTGCCGGGGACCGGTATCGGTCGCGGGTATGACAGCAAACGCACCCGTGAGTTGCTCGACGAGATCGGCTTCGACGCCCAGATCGCCTGCAAGGGCTTGCCCGCACCGATCCGGATCGGCAAGAGGTGGGTGGTGGGGCGGACCAACTCGTGGATGAACGGCTTCGGCGAAACCCGCCGCTGCACCCGACCGTAACGCCCAGGTCATCGACTTCTACGGGTGGGCTCGATGCCACTCGCCAACCCCGACCTGGTCGAGGTCGGCGAGGCAGTCCCCGCCCAGAGCTGTCGCGAGCGCGACATCCAGCAGGACCTTGCCCGGGTCGTGCACCGTCCGCGGCTTGCGGCAGGGCGCCATTGCCGCCGATATCGCGGTGTCCAGACCCACCTTGCGGACCGTCGCGACGAGCAGCACGGCGCCGGCCTGCGAGACCACCCCGCGGCCGCCGCCCTCGACGTGGACACGCGGGTACCACCCGACACGCTTGCTCACCTGGAGAGTGCTTCTTCCCGTACAGCCAACAGGACCCTAGGCAAGGCCCATCGTTGCAGGTCAGGGGAGTCTCCGCTTATTTGATCAAGGCATGGACGAGCACGCTCATGAAAGCGCGAGGTTCGTTCCCGCGCCGCGTCAGGCCCAGCGGTGTCCCCAGTCGGGCCCCGTCCGCGCCCACTCCTGCTCCCATTCGGCGAGCCGGTGGCGAATGGCGATGCGGCGGATCACGACGTGCCCGAGGAGCACGACGGCGACGGCGCCGCCCGTGGCGCAGGTCCCCATGGCCAGCGCGTGCTGCCAGACGGCGGTGGCGGTCGGCGGCGGCTGGACACTGTGCCCGGCCTCGTCCAGCCACACATCGGCGCGATCGCCCCGCGCGGTGCCCGCCGGCACCCGGGCCTCACCGGTCCGGGAGCCGCCGTCGGGTTCGGTCCACCGGGCCCCCACCCAGTACAGGGGCTGCCGGTCGCCGTGCGCCGAGGGCAGGGCGGCGGGCGCCTTCTCGACGACCACGGCACTGACCCGGTCCAGCGCGGCCCGCTCGGCCGCTGCGTGCGCCCGCGCGTCCCCGTGGGCCCAGCGGCCCACCGCGACCCCCACGGCCGGGGCGACCAGGACGAGCAGCAGCACGACGCACAGCACCGTCCACGCCTCGACGACGTCCGAGCGTCGCCGCAGCGAATTGGCGCGCCAACGCCATCCGAAGACCTGGCCTCGCATCTCGCCCTCCCTCACCGGCACGGTCCTCGGATACGAGAACCCCGGTTAGGACTGGTCCGCACTTCCGGTGTACCCGAAAGAGGGCGTGATGGCATGATTTGCGCCATAAATCATGGCGCGAAGGGTCAGCCGAAGCGCTCGATGCGAATGCGGTCCACCGGCTGTCCGGCCGCCACCAGCAGCCGAGAGGCGTGCTCGGCGAACGCGTTGGAGCCGCACACGTACGCCTCCCACCCGCCCGCCGGCGGCTCGGCCAGCACCGTCGCCACGTGCGCCGCCGACAGCCGCCCCACCGGCGCCCCCTCGGGCGCCCGCCGTGTGAACACGGCCGTGGTCTCCGCGCCGTACTCCGCCCCGTAGATCAGCTCCTCCGGCCCGCGCGCGGACACCAGCAGCCGCAGGGGTACGTCGAGCGCCCGCCGACGGTGGTGGCGGAGCATCGACATCAGCGGGACGACACCGGAACCGGCGCCGACCAGCAGCGCGGGCCGGTCCCCGGGCCAGGCGAAGAAACCGCTGAGCGGGCCGCGCACCTCCACCGTGTCCCCCGGCCTGGCCTCGGTGTGGAACCAGCCGGACACCTCACCGCCCTCGACGTGGTCCAGGGTCAGCTCGATGTGCCCCGCGTCGTCCGGCGGGGACGCCAGCGAGTAGTGCCGCTGCGCCGTGTAGCCGTCCCGGGCGGTCAGCCGCAGCATCAGATGCTGTCCCGGCAGATGCCCCGCCCACCCGGGCACCGCGAACCGGAACGTGGACACCAGGGGCGTCTCCGACCGGATCTCCGTCAGCGTGGCCGTCTGCCACAGGGCCGCCGTCCGGTTGCTCACCGCGATACGGCCGGGCACGGCGAACCGGGTCGGCGGCGCGAAGGCCGTGTGCGGCGCGCCGGCCGCCCGTGGCGCGATCGGCGAGTACGGGGCTGTCGACTCAGTCACCGGAGTACCGCTGCTCCTCCCACGGGTTGCCCCGCGCGTGGTAGCCGTTCTGTTCCCAGAAGCCGGGCTCGTCGTGGTCGAGCAGCCGCAGGCCCGCGATCCACTTGGCGCTCTTCCAGAAGTACAGATGCGGCACCAGCAGCCGCGCCGGACCGCCGTGCTCGGCGGGCAGCGGCCGGCCGTCGTACTCCCAGGCGATCCAGGCGCGCCCGCCGGTGAGATCGGCGAGCGGGAGGTTCGTGGTGTAGCCGCTGTGCGCGTACGCGACCACGTGCGTGGCGGACGCGTCGGGCCGGACCACGTCCCAGAACGCGTCCAGCGAGACGCCCCCGAAACGCACCCCGAACTTCGACCAGCTCGTCACACAGTGGATGTCGCCCTCGTACACCGACGCGGGCAGCGCGTGCGCCTCGTCCCAGTCCCAGGAGCGGGGCTCCGCCACCAGGCCGTCGATCCGGAACGTCCAGTCGGCGGGTGTCAGGTCGGGCGTGACCTCGGCCGACAGGACGGGCCAGTCGTCGCCGGCGTCGTACTGGCCGGGCGGCAGTCCTGGGTGCTGGACGCGGGAGCGTCCGGTGAAACCTCGGGTGACGTTCATGGGCGTCCAACGTGACGGCGGTGGTTGCTGGTCACTCCACCGTACGTGCCGCCGGAGCGTGCCCCGGCCCCGGGGGCGGGTGGTGATCATTGCGGCCACGTGAACTCCGCGGCACCCCAGGAATAGGGGCGCGGCGATCTTCCTTGCCGCCAGTGGCTGGTCCGGGCGGACCGGTCGCCCCGGCGGCCGACCACCGGACGGGCCGGGCAGGCGGAGCAGGCCGGACAGGCAGGCCGGCGCGAGGGTCGGGCCGGGCGACGGCGGAGCGGAGTGGGAGAGCGCATGACCGAGTACACGACGGACGGCGGCACGGGCACGGACACCGCTCCGCACGTCCTCGACAACCCCGCCCTCGCCTCCCTCACCGGGCCGCACGCCCACTTCGCCGAGCGGCGCGGCCGGGTGCTGCGCTATCCGCTGGACGTCTCGCCCTGGCTGGGCCTGCCCGACGAGCCGGACGACGCCGACTGGGCCGACCTCGCGGCCCTGGCGGGCCCGGGCGCCGAGGTCCCGGTCCCGGCCTACGACAGGGGCTTTCCGGCCGGCTGGGAGGTCACCTTCGACCTGGCGGGCGTGCAGCTCGTCGACGACGGCGTCGCCGCGGCCCCGGACGAGGAGGCCGTACGGCTCGGCCCGGCGGACGTGCCGGAGATGCTCGCCCTCGTCGAGCGCACCCAGCCCGGCCCCTTCCTGCCGCGCACCGTCGAGATGGGCACCTACCTCGGCCTCCGCCGGGACGGCGCGCTGGTCGCCATGGCCGGTGAGCGGCTGCGGCCACCGGGCTGGTCCGAGATCAGCGCGGTCTGCACCGACCCGGCCTTCCGGGGCGCTGGCCTCGCCACCCGCCTCGTCCTCGCCGTCGCCCACGGCATCCGCGAGCGCGGCGAGACCCCCTTCCTCCACGCCGCCGCCGCCAACACGACCGCCATCCGCCTCTACGAGTCCCTCGGCTTCCGCCTCCGCCGCACCACCCGCTTCATGGCGGCCCGGGTGCCGGCGGCGGCGACGGGGGAGGAGCGGGTGGGTGTGTGAGGGGGGAGGGGACGAGCCGGGGCCCGCGCTCTGAAGGGGCGCGGCCACGTGCTCGAAGGGCCCCGGCGAAGCCCCTCGCCAGGGCCGTCGTGGAGCCGCCCGGCGTCTTGAGAACCGGTCGTGACCATGGGGTAGGGTTGCCGGGCCAGTCAGCACGTGGACCGAGGAGGTGAGACCCATTACCGCTGTGTCAGGTCGGGTGCTCTCACCTCAACACGACGCGATGCGCCGCCGCTAGGCCATCGCGGGAGCGCCCTTCGGCCCACCGAAAGGCTCCTCGGCTGTCATGCCACTTCTCTCCCTCACCTCCGTCGTCACGGCCCTGCGCACCGCCGGTTGCGTCTTCGCCGAGGACGAGGCGGAGTTGCTCCTCTCGACCGCCCGCACCCCCGACGAGGCCGCCGCCATGGTCGACCGGCGCGTCGCGGGTCTCCCTCTCGAACTCGTCCTCGGCTGGGCGGAGTTCGCCGGTCTGCGTATCACCGTCGAACCCGGTGTGTTCGTCCCGCGCCGCCGCACCGAGTACCTCGTCGAGCAGGCCCTCGCCACCGCCCCCGGCGCCCGCGTCGTGGTCGACCTCTGCTGCGGCTCCGGCGCAGTGGGCGCCGCCCTGGCCGCGTCGCTCGACGGCGCCGAACTGCACGCCGCCGACATCGACCCGGCGGCCGTCCGCTGCGCCCGCCGCAACATCGCGCCCTACGGCGGCCACGCCCACGGGGGCGACCTCTTCGCCGCGCTCCCCGACCGTCTGCGCGGCCGGGTCGACATCCTCGCGGCGAACGTCCCCTACGTCCCCACCGGCGAGGTCCCGCTCCTGCCGAGCGAGGCCCGCGACCACGAACCCCTGGTCGCCCTCGACGGCGGCGCGGACGGTCTCGACGTGCTGCGCAGGGTCGCCGCCGAGGCCCCCGACTGGCTCGCCCCCGGCGGCTGCCTCCTCGTCGAGACGAGCCGCCGCCAGGCCCCGCTCGCCCTCGACACCTTCCGCCGCTTCGGCCTCACCGCCCGCACGGCCGTCTCGGAGGAGAGACACGCCCACGTGGTCATCGGCACCAGAGCCTGAGAGGTCCCGCGCCCCGATGTGGCCTTGCCCTCAGTCGTTGTGCAACTAGTTGCACAATCGGCGTGGCGTCGTCTACAACCTTGCTGACGACGCCACGCACGGAGGGCCCCATGAGCCGTTACCCCCATCTGCTGAGCCCGCTCGACCTGGGCTTCACCACGCTCCCCAACCGCGTGCTCATGGGCTCCATGCACGTGGGCCTGGAGGAGGCCGAGCGCGGTTTCGAGCGCATGGCCGAGTTCTACGCGGCCCGGGCGCGCGGGGGAGTGGGCCTCATCGTCACTGGCGGCATCGCACCCAACGAGGCCGGCCGGCCGTACGAGGGCGGCGCCAAGCTGACCACCGACGCCGAGGCCGACCGGCATCGCGAGATCACCGACGCCGTGCACCGCGAGGGCGGCCGCATCGCGATGCAGATCCTGCACTTCGGCCGGTACGCCTATCACCGCGACCTGGTGGCGCCGAGCGCCCTCCAGGCCCCCATCAGCCCGTTCGTCCCGCACGCGCTCACCGACGCCGAGGTCGAGCAGACCATCGACGACTACGCGAACGCGGCCCGCCTCGCCCGCCGCGCCGGGTACGACGGCGTCGAGATCATGGGCTCCGAGGGCTATCTGATCAACGAGTTCATCGCCGCCGGGACCAACCACCGCGACGACCGCTGGGGTGGCTCCTACGAGAACCGCACACGCTTCCCCGTCGAGATCGTGCGCCGGGTGCGCGAGGCGGTCGGCGAAGACTTCATCGTCATCTACCGGCTGTCGATGCTGGACCTCGTCCCCGGCGGATCCACCCTCGACGAGGTGGTCACGCTGGCGAAGGCCGTCGAGGCGGCCGGGGCGACCATCATCAACACCGGCATCGGCTGGCACGAGGCCCGTATCCCCACCATCGCGACCTCGGTGCCGCGCGGCGCGTACACCTGGGTGACGAAGAAGCTGATGGGCGAGGTCTCCGTCCCGCTCGTCACCACCAACCGCATCAACACCCCGGAACTGGCCGAGGAGTTGCTCGCCGACGGCCACGCCGACATGGTGTCCATGGCCCGCCCGATGCTCGCCGACCCGGACTTCGTCAACAAGGCGCGCGAGGGCCGCCCCGACGCCATCAACACCTGCATCGGCTGCAACCAGGCCTGCCTGGACCACACCTTCAGCGGTCAGATCACCTCCTGCCTGGTCAACCCGCGCGCCTGCCACGAGACGGAACTCGTGCTCTCCCCGACCCGGCGGCGCAAGCGCGTCGCGGTCGTCGGCGCGGGCCCGGCCGGACTCGCCTGTGCCGTGAGCGCGGCCGAACGCGGCCACGAGGTCACGCTCTTCGACGCGGCGAGCGAGATCGGCGGCCAGCTGAACGTCGCCCGCCGGGTCCCCGGCAAGCAGGAGTTCGACGAGACGCTGCGCTACCTCCGCAACCGGCTCGACGCACACGGCGTCGACGTACGCCTGAACACCCGGGTCACCGCCGACGACCTCACGCCGTCGGCGTACGACGAGGTCGTCGTCGCCACGGGTGTCACCCCCCGCACCCCCTACCTCCCCGGCGTCGACCACCCCAAGGTCCTCGGCTACCTGGACGTCCTGCGGGACGGCGCCCCCGTCGGCGACCGCGTCGCCATCCTCGGCGCCGGCGGCATCGGCTTCGACGTCGCCGAGTTCCTGACCGACGGCGGGGAGAAGACGAGCGAGGACCCGGCCGCGTACTTCCGGCAGTGGGGCGTCGACATGGAGTACCGCGCCCCCGGGGGCCTCGCCGCCCCCGAGCGGCCCGCCCCGCCGCGCTCGGTCCACCTCCTCCAGCGCAAGACCAGCAAGGTCGGCGCAGGACTGGGCAAGACCACCGGCTGGATCCACCGCACCGAACTCAAGCACCGGGGCGTCACCATGGTCCCCGGCGTCCAGTACGACCTGATCGACGACGCCGGGCTGCACGTCACCGTCGACGGCGTCCGCCAGTTGCTGGAGGTCGACACGGTCGTCCTGTGCACCGGCCAGGACCCGCGTCGCGACCTGTACGACGACCTGATCGCCGCAGGGCGCTCCGCGCACCTCATCGGCGGTGCCGACGTGGCCGCCGAGCTGGACGCCAAGCGGGCGATCAAGCAGGGCACGGAGGTGGCGGCGGCGCTGTAGGAGGCGCCGCGGGAGTCCGCCCGAGGGGGTGCGTGCGGCCGTGGCGCACCCCCGGCCTTCCTAGGATGAGCCCATGTCACTCCCGCACGCGATCCTCACCGCCCTGCTCGAGAAGCCCTCGTCGGGCCTGGAGCTGACCCGGCGGTTCGACAGGTCGATCGGCTACTTCTGGTCGGCGACGCACCAGCAGATCTATCGCGAGCTCGGGAAACTGGAGGGCGAGGGCTACATCCGGGCCCTGCCCGCCGAGCGGCCCGCCCGGGGCCGGAAGAAGAGTTACGAGGTGCTGCCGGCCGGCCGAGAGGAACTGGCCCGCTGGACCTCCGCGCCCCAGGACCCCAAGCCGTGGCGCGACGCGCTCTTCGTCCGGCTGCGCGCCGCAGCCGTGGTCGGCACCGAGGGCCTGGAGGACGAACTGCGACGTCATCTCACGCTGCACCGGCGGACGTTGGCGGAGTACGAGAAGATCGAGGAGCGGGACTTCGGGCCCGGCCGCGACACCGCCCAGGACCGGCTCCAGCATCTGATCCTGCGGGCGGGGATCGACCTGCAGACCTTCTGGACGCAGTGGCTGACGAACGCCCTGGAGGAGTTCGCGACGCTGCCGGGGGACACCGGCGGCGGCGAGGACGGGAGCGCCGAGCAGGAGAGCGCCGGCGGGGAGTAGAGGGCCGTACGCGTCACCGGCTGCCGCTCACCCAGGTCTCGGGACGAGCGCCCACCGGGGGGTCAGAGGCGGTGCGGCTTCGCCCGGCGGCGCAGGTACCAGACGGCCGCTCCGGTCCCCAGGGCCACCAGCGCACCGCCGCCGACGAGGGTGACGGTGCCGTACTCCCGGGTCGCCCCGCCGACGCCGCCCATGACGCCGCGTGCGGGCGAGGCCGTCGTGGAGATGGTGGGGGTGGCCGCCGTGACGATCACGGACTGGGTGCCCGCCGTGGTCCCGTCCTTGCACACCACGATCACGGTGTGGGTGCCCGGGCCCACGTTCGCCCACGAGGCGGACTGGGTGGTGCTGGTGCCGGTGAGGGGCACCTGACGCCCCTGGGAGAAGTTCGCCTGCCCGCCCGAGAGGAGCGATGCGGTGCCGAACGTGCCGTTGGTGCTGACGGGGCAATCGCTCGTGTTCACGCTGACCGAGGAACCCGTGGTGCTCACCGAGATCCCCGCCGGGACCGCCGCGGCCGGTTGCGCGGTCAGGGCGATCGGCAGCGCGGCGGCGGCCACCGTCAGGCCGGAGCGGAGGAGTAGCTGAGACGTACGCATGGTCTGCCCTCCAGCGGCACGGTGACGGCACATCCCTTGCGCCGCCGAGGATCGGGGGACCCGTGCTGCCTCAGGGTGAGCCAACGTGCCCCGCGCCGCGCCCGCATGCGGACGACACCCGGGCAGGTGACGGATACCGCCGTGCGGGGGACGGCGCGCGCTCACCCGCCGGTGGTGACCGTCCGCTCCACCGAGAACCCGCCCCAGGTCCCGTCCGGCAGCTTCGCCCGGATCCGCACGCGGTACGTCACCCCGGCCTCCTCCCCCACGTAGAAGCTGTACGTGGCCCGTCCCCGGGGTGGCGTCCCGCCCCAGACGAGGGTGGTCGCCGGCCGTCCGTCGAGCTGGATGTCGTACTCCGTGACCACCTCGTCGACACGCGGCGGCAGCCAGGACAGCTCGACGGAGTACGCCCCGTCGTCCCGGCGTGTCGTCGCGCGGAATCCGGTGGGCGCGGTGCCCCGCCCGGCGTCCGCTCCCGGAGCGGTGCGCAGCCGTGCCGTCGCGCTCTCGGACGAGGCGTTGTCCGCGGCGTCCCGTGCCCGCACGGTGAAGGAGTAGCGGGTGCCGGGCCGCAGTCCTGTGACCACGGCCGCCGTCTGTTGCCCGCCCACCGAGTGGATCTTCGAGCCGCCTTGCAGGATGTCGTACGACACCACGTCCCGGTCGTCCGTCGACGGCTCCCAGGACAGCCGCACCGTCCCGCTCCCGAGCACCGTCCCGCCGAGGCGCCCCGGCCGGCTCGGGGCCCGCCGGTCGGCCGTCCCGGCGGCGGGGGTCGTCGCCCGGACCTCCGCACTCGGCGGCCCGAGGTCCCCGGAGGCGCCACGGGCCCGCACGGTGAACACATACGTGGTGGAGGGCCGGAGCCGGGTGACGTCCACCATGTGCGCGTCGTCCGGGACGTCCCGCACCTTGGTGCGGCCCCGGTAGACCGCGTACCCGGCGATCTCCGTGTCCCCGGGCGCCCGGTTCCACATGACGTGCACGCTGGTGGCGCTGCCCGCGTCGGCGGTGACGCCGGGCGGGGCGGGCGGCGGGCGGCCGCCGGGGCGCTCCCGCGTCGCGCAGCCGGCCGTGAGGAGCAGTGAGCCACAGAGCGCCGGCACCAGGACGAGTGCCGGCACGGAGACGCGTCGCACGATCCTGCCCCCTCGATCGTCGAGCCATCACGGGATTGGTCTGTACCTATCTCCATGTATGGCACGACTGACGCGGTCACATCAAGGGGGTGGGTCCGCGGCGGCCGTGGTTCACGGCACGGCCGGCGGCTACGTATGCTGGTGCTCCTGAACGGCGTGAACTCGCCCGCGTGCCAGGCCAGTTCATGCCGTACGGCGCGGGCCGCTGTCGTCGCCGAACCCGCGCCGACGAAGGCGGCCGAGCGGCCGGGACCGAATCCGGCCCGGCCCTCGGCCGCGCACCCGCACGCCGGAAGCGGTGGCCCGTCCGGCCCCCTCCCGGTGGCCGTCCTCTCCGACCCGCACCACCTTTGGGTGAGTGTCCGTCATGTCTCCCCAGGAGAGGGTTCCTCATCGTGCGTGTCCGCTCGTTGACGCTGGCCGCCGTCGGCGCCGCCCTGCTGGCCCCCGTCGCCCTGCCCGCCCTGGCCCATCCGCAGCGCCTCGTGCAGTACGAGGGCGGTGTGACCGCCGCCGACCTGCTGGCCAGGGCGCGCGGCTGTGTGCGGGTCTCCGAGGGGCTGTACAGCAGTGACGCGGGGAAGCCGGCCGTGATCCCCGTCTGCGGCGTCGACGGCGCGGTGTACTGGAAGGCCGACATGGACATCGACTGCGACGGCCGGCCGAGTCCGCGCTGCAACCGCGGGACCGACCCGTGGTTCCAGCCCGCCACGTCGTTCCTGCAGTCCGACGGGCGATACCTCCGCTCCGAGAGCCTGCCGTTCGTCGTGGTTCCCGCGCCGAGCCGCGTGTGGGACTTCCGGGTCCACGGCATCAAGGGCGGTTCGGTCGCCGCCGTCGTCCACGGGAACCGGGTCGAGTACGCCGTCTTGGGCGACACCGGCCCGCAGAACATCATCGGCGAGGCCTCCTACGCCACGGCCAAGGCGCTCGGCATCCGCCCCGACCCGCGCACCGGCGGCACCGCCTCCGGCGTCACCTACATCGTCTTCGAGGACTCCGAGGTGACCCCGATCGAGGACCACGCGGCGGCGGTCGAACTGGGCGAGAAACGCGCCCGGCAGTGGGTGGAGGGAGCGGTGGTGCGCCGCGGCGTCACGATGCGGGGCGGGGCGACGAACTGACTCCGGGAGCACCGGCCGGTCGTTCGCCGCGCTCCCGGAGCCAGTCACCCGCCGTGAGCCGGTCGCTCCCGGCCACCGGAAGGGGTGCCGGATGTCGGCGTATCCCCGCAGGCGTCGCCTCGTCCCTGAGGACGCCCGGAGCGTCACTCCTTCCGGTACGAGTACGCCTCCGAAGCCGCGGCCGCCACCGCCGTGAGGTCCGCGCCCGTCGAGGCCGTGACGACCGCCGCGACGGCGCCCTCCACGAACGGGGCGTCCACCAGACGCGTGTCGGCCGGGAGTTCGTCGCCCTCGGCGAGGAGCGCCTTCACGGTGAGGACCGCGCTGCCGAGGTCGGTCAGGACCGCGACCCCGGCGCCCCGGTCGACGGAGGCGGCCGCCGCCGAGATCAGCTCGGCGCTGGTGCCCAGGCCCCCACCCTCGGTGCCCCCGGCGGGGGCGACGGGAACGGAGGCGCCCGCACCGGCGAGACCCCGCGCCAACTCGGCCACCGAGGCGGCGACGGCGGCGCTGTGCGACACCAGCACGATGCCCACCCGCTTCTCCTCAGACATCGGCGGCCTCCGCGTCGGCGGTGGCGGCGAGAGCCGCGATCAGCAGCGCGGCGGAGGTGGCACCGGGATCCTGGTGACCGATGCTCCGCTCGCCGAGATAGCTGGCCCGGCCCTTGCGGGCCTGCAACGGAGTCGTCGCCACCGCGCCCTCCTCGGCCGCCGTCCGCGCGGCGGCGAACGACTCGGCGAGCGCGTCGACCGCCGGGACCAGCGCGTCGATCATGGTCTTGTCCCCGGGGGCCGCCCCGCCCAGCGTCATCACCGCGTCGACACCGGCGCGCAGCGCGTCCGTGAGCTGGGCCTCGCTCACCTCGGCGGCGTCGCCGAGCGCCTTGCCGGTGCGGCGCAGCAGGGTGCCGTACAGCGGGCCGGACGCGCCGCCGACGGTCGAGATCAGCTGCCGTCCGGAGAGCACGAGGACGGCGCCGGGCGTGTCCGGCGGCTCCTTCTCCACCGCGGCCGACACGGCGGCGAACCCGCGGCGCAGATTGCTGCCGTGGTCGGCGTCCCCGATCGGCGAGTCGAGCGCCGTGAGCCGCTCGGCCTCGCGTTCCACCGAGGCCGTGGTGGCCTTCATCCAGCGACGGAAGAAATCGGCGTCGAGCACGGAATCTCCTTGCGTGGTAGGTGACATGACGGGTGGTGAGGGGTGCTGCCGAGGGCGGGCCCGGCCCCGCGCGGCGGTCCGTCCCGGCCCGCTCACACGCCCCAGCGCAGACCGGGGGTCCGTACCGGCGCGTCGTACAGCCGCAGCAGCTCCTCGTCGACCTCGCACAGCGTCACCGACGCGCCGGCCATGTCGAGCGAGGTGACGTAGTTGCCGACGAGGGTGCGGGCCACCGCGACCCCGCGCTCGGTGAGCGCCCGCTGCACCTCCGCGTTGAAGCCGTACAGCTCCAGCAGGGGCGTGGCGCCCATGCCGTTGACGAGCAGCAGCACCGGGTTGCGGGGGTTCATGTCGTCCAGAACGGCGTTCACCGAGAAGTCGGCGATCTCCCGCGAGGTCATCATGGCGCGCCGTTCACGACCCGGCTCACCGTGGATGCCGACGCCCAACTCCAGCTCTCCGGCGGGGAGTTCGAAGGTCGGGCTGCCCTTGGCCGGAGTGGTGCAGGCGCTCAGGGCCACCCCGAAGCTGCGGGAGTGTTCATTGACCTGCCGGGCCAGCGCCTCGACCCGCTCCAACGGCTGCCCCTCCTCGGCGGCGGCGCCCGCGATCTTCTCCACGAACAGCGTCGCGCCCGTGCCGCGCCGCCCGGCGGTGTAGAGGCTGTCGGTGACGGCGACGTCGTCGTCGACGAGGACCTTCGCGATCTGGATGCCCTCGTCCTCGGCGAGTTCGGCGGCCATGTCGAAGTTCAGCACGTCCCCGGTGTAGTTCTTCACGATGAACAGCACCCCGGCGCCGCTGTCCACGGCCGCCGCCGCCCGCACCATCTGGTCCGGCACGGGGGACGTGAACACCTCCCCGGGACAGGCCGCCGACAGCATCCCGGGCCCCACGAACCCGCCGTGCAGCGGTTCGTGTCCCGATCCGCCCCCGGAGACCAGCCCCACCTTGCCGGGTACCGGGGCGTCCCGCCGCACCACCACCCGGTTCTCCACATCCACGGTCAGCTCGGGATGCGCGGCCGCCATACCCCGCAACGCGTCCGCGACGACGCTCTCGGCCACGTTGATCAGCATCTTCATGTCTGTCTCCCGGTGAGGTCGGTAGGTGTGGTCATGACCTGCGTACGGCCAGGTCGCAGCGGCCACCGTGCCACTGCGTCGAGCAGCCCCACGGTGTGGGCACCCAGCAGTTTCCCTTCCGCAGCCCGGCGGGTGGCGAAACGAGCGTAGTGCCAGGCCAGTTGAGTGCGGTACCGCCACCGCCCGACCCGATCCGGCACCCTGGGGCGCCCCGCTTCCACCTGCACATCACTCTCACCCGCTCGTCGTGAACCAACCAGGTCGACGACGACCCGCCGAGCCGGAGGAAGGCAGCCGTCGACAGCATCCTCCATCCGGGAGCCCGGGCCTGCCATCGCACCGGAACCGGTGGAAACCGGCGCCGGGCGCCCGGGGCCCGCGACCGGCCCACCCCGCCGGGTGGCGGGGTGGGCCGGACCCTCGCCGGATACTCCGGGCGCGGGTCGTTCCACAGCCTGGACACATGACCCAGAACGCAGACGGCACGGTGGTCGTCCCGCCGGGTGCTCCCTCCACCGAAGCCCTGGTGAGCGACCCGAGCGCCGCGCCCGGGACCACCCGTCCCCGGGCCGGGCGCCTGATCGGCGTGGACCTGGCACGAGGGCTCGCGGTCTTCGGGATGTACGCGGCCCACGCCGGCCCCGACCCCTCCGCCGGCGGCACGACCGGCTTCCTCATGGAACTGGCGCACGGGCGGGCCACGGCGCTCTTCGCCTTCCTCGCGGGCTTCTCGATCACCCTGATGACCGGCCGTCGCGCCCCGAGGACGGGCCGTGCAGGCCGCCAGGCGGTCGCCGGCCTCACCCTCGGAGCGGCCACCGACTCCGATGCCAGGACCACGCGGGAGGAAGGTGCACAACGGGTTCAAGGACGTCGACGGCGCCTGGATCGCCACCGACGTCCTGGACTTCGGCGCCGCGTACAACAAGGCCCTCGTCGGCCGGGACGCACCCGACAGCGTCCGGGACTTCGCCGATCGAGGTGGAGGGGCCGCATCGCCTCCGCCTACCCGAACGACGACGCGACGCTCTGCCTCTACAGCCGGTACGTGAAGAAGTTCGGCTGGAAGGGGGTGCGGGACATGGCCCGCAACACCGAGTTCCTGCGCGGCTCCCACTCCGCCGGCAACCGGATGGCCGCCGGGGAGAAGGCCATTAGCCTCGGCGGCTGGGTCACCCCGGACGCGGGGAACGACCCCGAGGCCACGACCGTCGGCATGCCGCCCGCGACGGCCGACCCGTTCGTGGCCTGGGGACAGCGCGAGGCGATCATGCGGGACGCCCGGCACCCCGCCGTCGCCGACAGCGACGGCTTTCCGGCGTTCATGCGGAACCTGGCCGAGGTCGAGCGGACGCGTCAGCAGATGGCGGTGCACATCGGCGAGGTCGAGGGAGCCCCGACGCCGGGCCGCCTGGCCACCCACCCCCGTACCACGAAGCCGTAGGGAACGAGGTGGGCCACGCGCCGCCGTGCTCCCCCGACACGTGCCGTCCTCTCCTCCATTCGGCCGGGGCCGGGCGGCCCCGGGCCCCGGCTTCTGGCCGTTCGGCCGAGGCGGTGGTGTGCTCCGGGGCAGCAGAGTGGACCGCCGAGCCCCGCGAGAGCGCGGGGTCCGGGACAGAGGGCGAGGAGTCGGAGATGGCCAGGACAGCGCCGCGCGACGCGCGGACGAACCGGCACCTGGCGCGGGTCACGGCGTTGGCCGCGGCCGTGCTCCTCGGCACGCAGTGGCTCGCCTCGGCGGCGGGCCTCGGCCTCCACTGATCACGACGTACCGGCGCGGTTTCGAGAAAGCAGGGCGGCATGGCTGGCGCTACGGCAGTTCGAGTGGTCGTCGTCGACGACCAGGACATGGTGCGCTCGGGGTTCGCCGCGCTGCTGTCCGCACAGAGCGACATCGACGTCGTGGGCGACGCCCCCGACGGCCGGATCGGCGTCGAGGTCAGCCGTCGCACACACCCCGACGTCGTGCTGATGGACATACGGATGCCCGAGATGGACGGGCTGGAGGCGACCCGGCGGCTGCTGGACCCGCCGCGCGGCGTGGTGCACCGGCCCAGGGTGCTCATGCTGACCACCTTCGACATCGACGACTACGTCTACGAGGCACTGCACGCCGGCGCCAGCGGCTTTCTGCTCAAGGACGCGCCGGTCGCCGAACTCGTGCAGGCGGTACGGGTGATCGCCGCGGGTGACGCGCTCCTCGCGCCGTCCGTCACCCGGCGCCTCATCGAGGACGTGGCCCGGCGGCGCCCCGTCGAGCCGCGGGCCGCCCGGCTCCGCCTGAACGGTCTCACGCCCCGCGAGACGGAGGTCCTGGCCCTGGTGGC
This sequence comes from Streptomyces sp. NPDC034049, assembly GCF_055575575.1. Lineage (NCBI taxonomy): Bacteria > Bacillati > Actinomycetota > Actinomycetes > Kitasatosporales > Streptomycetaceae > Streptomyces > Streptomyces sp. NPDC034049. The sequence continues at coordinate 61,137 of NZ_JBVISJ010000021.1, read as the reverse complement.
GCAGGGTCTGTCGAACACCGAGATCGCGGCGCGGCTGGTGGTGGCCGAGCAGACCGTCAAGACGCACATGACCCGCCTGCTGGCCAAGCTCGGCGCCCGCGACCGGGCCCAACTCGTCGTCTTCGCCTACGAGTCGGGACTGGTCGTGCCCGGGGCGTCGCCCGCCTGACCGCCCGCCCGACCGGCCGCGTGTCATACCCGGGGGTGACACGAAGGTCGGCACCCGGGTGTGATGTGCGGCCCGCCGCCCACGCTCCAGCATCACCGCGTCCCGATCACGAAAACGGTTTCGCAGGAGCGTGAGACATGCACCAGCCCGGCCACGACAGGAACACCGGCCACGACAGGAACACCGGCCACGACAGGAACACCGGCCACGACACGAACGCCGGCCGCCACAGGAAGGTCGGCCACGGCAGGGACGAAGGCCGGCCCGTCGGCGGGTCCGCCGGAGGCCTCCTCGGCGGCCGGCCCATCGACCTCGACCACATCGGTGACCTCTACCGCACCTTCGCCGAGGACCTCGACCGCGCCCGCGAACGCCAGCGCGCCCTGCTGGCGCCGCCCACCTCGATGAAGGCCCAACTCGACGACATCGAGGCGGAGATCACGTACCTGCTCCTGCGCGAGGCCCGGCCGGCGACGGTGGTGGAGATCGGCACCTTCCACGGCTGGTCCACCACCTGGATCCTGCGCGCCCTGCGCGACAACGGCACCGGGCACCTGTACTCGTACGACATCGTCGACCACGTCGTACAGGAGGTCCCCGAGACCCTGTCCACCGGCCGCTGGACGTTCACCCAGGGGGATGCCCGGGAGAACCTGGAGAAGATCCCGGAGGACGGGGACTTCCTGTTCATCGACGCGGCGCACTCCGCGAGCTTCGCCCGCTGGTACCTCCAGCATCTGTTCCCACGGCTGCGGCCGGGCATCCCGGTGTGCGTGCACGACGTCTTCCACGGGCGCAGGGCGCTGCCGTTCACCGAGGGGGCGGTCGTGCTGCGCTGGCTCGCCGAGCGGGAGAACGCCTACTTCACCGCCTCCCGAGCCCACGCTCCCGAGATCCACGACCGGCTGAAGGACATCAAGCGGTCCCTCGCGCTCGGCCACCCCGTCCGGGAGAGCCGCGACAACCCGATGATCTTCTTCACCCTGCGCTGAGACACCCGGCGGAGCCCACCCTCCGCCACCCCCTACCCCGGTGCTACCCCGAGGTTGGCTCCCCGGTGTGACGCCGGCCGGCACCCCTGATTCCTAGCTTTCGCCCGTCGGCCCGCCCCCGAGAAGCGCGGGCCGACGGCCACGGAAGCACGGAGCACGGGGAAGCGGGGAGACACACCATGAGGCGTTTCGAGCGAGGGCTCATCGCCTGCGCGCTGGTGCTGGCGACGGTCGCGGGGACAGCGGGCTGGGCGGCGGGCGACGTACAGACCGCCGTCACGGGCCCGCCTCCCGGTACGGCGGCCTGGACGGCCGACCGGGTGCTCGGCGAACGGCTGCCGGACCCGGCGTCGGCCGCTCCCCGACAGATCGCCCGGTTCTTCGCCGGACTGACGGCGGCGCGGCGCACGACACTGGCCGAGCGTCACCCCCTCGTCGTGGGCGGCCTCGACGGGGCCCCGCCCGAGCTCCGGTACGCCGCCAACGCCCGCGCGCTCACCGCCGGACGCGACCGCGAACTGGCCCGTGCCGCCGACCCGTCGCGGCCCGACGGCGCCCGACGCGAGGCACGGGCGCGGGCCGCGACGTACGACGCGCTCCTGGCGCCCGGGCGCCGAGTCCTCGCCTTCGACCCGCGCGGCCGGGGGCAGGTCGCCGAGGTGTACGGCGACCTGCGGACCGCCCGCCGGGTGGCGGTCGTCGTGCCGGGCTCCGACACGGACGTCGGCTCGTACGACGTCGCGGCCGGGATGGCCCGCAATCTGCGCGCGGAGATGACCCGGCGTTCCCCGGAGGACCACCCCGCGGTGATCGTGTGGGTCGGCTACACGACCCCGGTCGGCGTCGGCTGGGACGCCGCCACCGGGCACCTCGCGGAAGAAGGGGCGCCCCGGCTGCTCCGCTTCCTCGACGGCCTGGCCGCGACCACCCACCCGGTCGCCCCGCCCTCGGTGTTCTGCCACAGCTACGGCTCGGTGCTGTGCGGCGCCGCCGCCCGCCGATTGACCGGACGGCAGGCGTCCGACCTCGTGGTCGCGGCCTCGCCCGGCATGCGCCTGGAACACGCCGGCCAGGTGCCGGTCGGGGCCCGGGCCCGGCTGTGGGCGACCGCCCGCGACGCGACCGACTGGATCAGCCGGGTCCCTCCCGTCGAGCTCCTCGGCCTCGGCCACGGCGCCGACCCGGCCGCGCCCGGCTTCGGTGCCCGGGTCGTCGCCTCCGACCGCGCCGAGGGCCACACCGGCTACTTCGCACCCGGCACCGCGTCCCTGACCAACTACGCCGCCGTCGCCGTCGGCGACTACGGGGCCGTCACCTGCGCCCGCCCGACCGCCGACACCCCTGCGAAGGACTGCCGCCATGGCCTTCTCTGACCTCTCCGTGGCCGCCGCCCGCATCGAGGCGCGCACACCGGTCCACCGCGACCGCGCCCTCGACGGCCTGCGCGCCCTCGCCCTCCTCGCGGTCCCCGTGGGCCACTGGATGCTCGGCGGTCTCACCCTCGGCCCCGAGGGCGCCCTGCACAACACCAGCCCGCTCGCCACCTTCGGGTTCCTCGCCCCGGTGAGCTGGGTGCTGCAGATGCTCGGCATCTTCTTCCTGGTCGGCGGCTGCGCCGCCACCCTCTCCCTGCGCCGCTCGGCCGGACGCGGAGTGTCGACGGGGGCCTGGCTGCGCGGGCGGCTGGCCCGCCTCGGCCGCCCCGTCCTCGGCGTCGCGGCGGTGTGGGCCGTGCTCCCGCCGGTGCTGTACGCCGCCGGGGTACCGGCCACGACGCTGCGCACCGGGGCGGTGCTGGTCGTCCAGCCGCTGTGGTTCGTCGGCATCTACGTGCTGGTGACGGCCCTCACGCCGTGGTGCGTACGCGCCGCGCGGACCTGGGGAGGACGGTCCGCCGTACCGCTGCTCGCCTCGGTCGCCGTCGTGGACCTGCTGCGGTACGGCCCCTGGGCCGACGCCGTGCCGTCCTGGCTGGGCCTGCTCAACCTCGGGCCGGGGTGGCTGTTCGCATACCAACTGGGCGTCTGCTGGGGCGAGGGGAGACTCGGGCGGCGCGGTGCCCGGCTGATGCTGCTCGGCGGCGGCGCGCTGTTCGCCGTGCTGCTCCTCGTCCTCCACTACCCGGCGAGCATGGTCGGCGTACCGGGCACCGCCCGCACCAACTCCCACCCGCCGTCCCTGCTCGTCCTCGCGCTGGCCTGTGTGCAGTGCGGCGCGGCGGTCCTGCTGCGGGACCGGCTCGACGGTCTGCTGCGGCGCCGACGCGCACTGTGGGCGGCGGTGGTGACCGTCAATCTCTCCGCGATGACCGTCTTCTGCTGGCACCAGACGGCCCTGCTCACCCTGGCGGTCCCCACCTCGCTCCTCGGCGCCCCGGTGCCCGGGCTCACCACCGCCCCGGACACCGCAGTCTGGATTCTCGCCCGGCTCGCCTGGCTCCCGCTCATCGCCCTCACCCTGCTGGCCCTCGGCCGCCTCACCCACCGCTTCGAAGCGCCCTGGACCGATATCCGCGGCTCGCGCAGGGCGGTGGTGGCGCTCCTGGCAGGCGCCTTCGCCTGCTACGCCATGGCGGTGATCTGACGCACCCGCGACCCCGCCCCCGGGTTGGTCAACTCGGCCGGATACGGCGGTAGTAGAGCATCCCCTCGTGGTCCGGTTCGGGGTCGGCGAGGGTGAAGCCGGCGGATGCGGCGCAGCGGCGACTGGCGTGGTTGTCGGCGTCGACGCCGAGGAAGAAGGTCCCGACGTCGCCGACGTCGGGGTGGGCGAGGACGGCACACAGGGCGGAGCGTCCGTGTCCGTGGCCCCACCGTGCGGGATCGACCAGGTGGGCGAGGCCACAGGAGGGGACCCTCGGGGCCTTCGCCGTGGTAGCGGACCCAGCGGTCGTAGACATCCCCGCAGACGAACGCGACCGGCGTCCCGGCAGGATCCAGCCCGAGCCACCCGTGGGCGCGCAGCACCGTCGCGCCGCGGAAGGTGGTGCGGGACTGCTCACCGAGCAGCCGCAGCTGACGGTGGATCCAGGACCGGCCGCCCAGGCGCCTCCGCACCTCCGGGTGGTCGAACCAGTGCTCGATCTGCTGCGCCCCGGTCTCGTCCAGGGGGCGCAGCCGCATCCGAGGGCTGTCCGGCTCTGTCTGCGCGTGCTGACTCATGAGGCCGCCCGGGGTCGAGGAACTCGCTCGATGACCGACGGAGCGATCTTTCCCGTACCGGCCCCCTCGCACCACCCCTCGGGGATCCAGGAGGTGCTCCCCGGGCCGGGCACCGGCCTCGGTGCCGGTGACGCTCATGGGTCGGCCTGCCCGCAGCGCGGTCGTGCTCGCCCGCGTCCCCCGCCGCGGCCGACACCGGCCGCTGAGCGTCAGGCGGCGCGGGAACAGTCCGTCAGAAAGTCGACGAGCGCCTCGTTCACCTCGTCCGGGCGTTCCTGCTGTGTCCAGTGGCCGCAGCCGGGCAGCATGACGGGCTCGCGCCGCAGGTCGGGCATCAGGTCCGGCAGGGCCGCGATGAGTTCGGGCGTACCGGGGAACGCGGGCACCAGGTCACGGTCGCCGTAGACGTACAGGGCGGGCGGGGTGACGACGGCGTGGTGCCAGGGCGCCATCAGCTCCCAGTTGCGGTCGAGGTTGCGGTACCAGTTGAGGGCCCCGGTGAAGCCCCGGGAGAAACCCTCGACGAGGACGTCGAGGTCGTCCTCGGTGAACCATTCCGGCAGCGCCCCGGGATCCGCCATGGTCGTCAGCCAGCCCCGCTCGGGGTCGACCAGCGGCTGCCTCTCCTCGCCGGTGAGGGGTGCCTCGCCGGAGGCCCAGTAGAAGATCTTCCGCAGGGTGGTGCGGGGGTCCTCGGCGAACTCGGCGTCGGCGACGCCCGGGCGGTTGAAGTAGTTCCAGTAGAAGCGGCCGCCGAACCTCTCCTCGGCCACCACCAGCGGAGGCTGCTTCCCCCGGAAGGGAGGCGGCACGCTCAGTCCGGCGACCCCACGCACCATGTCCGGCCGCAGCAGGGCGGTGTGCCAGGCCACCGGCGCGCCCCAGTCGTGCCCCACCACGTATGCCTTCTCCTCGCCGAGGGCCTGGATCAGCGCGACGACGTCGCCGACCAGATGGAGGATCGTGTACGCGTCGACGGCCTCGGGGCGGTCGCTGCGTCCGTACCCGCGCTGGTCGGGGGCGACGACACGGAAGCCCGCCGCGGCGAGCGGGTCGAACTGGCGGCGCCAGGAGTGCCAGGACTCGGGGAAGCCGTGCAGAAGCACCACGAGGGGGCCGGTGCCCTGCTCGGCGATGTGCAGTCGTACTCCGTTCGCTTCGATCATCCGGTGCGCAACCATGCGAACGAGCGTACGCGGCAGGGGATTCGAGCCCGGAAGGGGCCCTTCCGGGTCCGCGCGGCGGTCAGCCGGCCGGGACGGGAAAGATCATGCAGCTGCTGGTGGCGTGGGCCAGCAGCCGGTCCTCGGAGTCCCGCAGCTCCGCCTGGGCGAGGGCGGTCCGGCGGCCGTTGTTGAGGACGGTGCCGATGGCGCGGACCTTCCCGGTGTCGACGGTGATCGGGCGCAGGAACTTCAGGGTCAGGTCGAGCGAGGTGTACCCCATGCCCTGCGGCAGCACGGACTGCACCGCGCAGCCGGCCGCCGAGTCCAGGAGCGTGGCGTACACGCCGCCGTGGACGCTGCCGATCGGGTTGTAGTGCTCCTCGCCCGGCACCAGGACGAAGACGGCCCGGCCGTGCTCGACCTCCTCCAGGGTGAAGCCGAGAGTGGCGGCCACCGGCGGGGAGGGCAGCCGCCCGGCCAGCATCTCCCGGAGGAACTCGAGACCGCTGTGCTCGCCGACGGCTCGGGCGGAGCGGGTGGGGTCCTCCCACGCGAACGTACGTGACCTGAGCATTTCCACTCCCGGACTGGCTGGCTTCCCTCAGTGAAGCTAGCTGCGCGTCCCTCTGGCTGTCAATCGCGAAGTCAGCCTAGGATGAGCCCATGAGGTGGCTGGAGACGAGCGCGGAGAACTGCACGGTCCACCGGACGCTGGAGCTGGTCGGCGAGAAGTGGTCGTTGCTGCTCGTGCGGGACGCCATGAACGGCGTCCGGCGATTCGACGACTTCCGGCGGCACGTCGGGCTGTCCGAGGCCGTCCTGGCGGACCGGCTGCGCAAGCTGGTCGCGGCCGGGATCCTGGAGACCGTCGCCTACCGCGAGCCCGGCAGCCGCACCCGGCGCGAGTACCGGCTCACGCGCAAGGGCTGGGACCTGTGGCCCGCGATGATCGCCCTCAAGGAGTGGGGCGACCGCTACACGGCCGACCCCGAGGGGCCGCCCCTGGAGGTGCGCCACGCGGACTGCGGTGACGCCGTACGGACGGTGGTCGTCTGCGAGGAGGGCCACGGACCGCTGACTCCGCGGGACGCCCGCACCCACCCGGGGCCCTCGGCCCGGCCCGCTACGGGCCGGGCTTGACGGCTTCATCGTGCGGTGCGAGGTCACGTTCTCGACCCCGGGGACGGTCGTCACCCGCCGCTGAGGAGGCCTCACGGACGGCAGGGCCGGCGACGGCCACGCGCACGAAGCAGTCCGGCCACTCGGGTCGAGCAGCACCTCGAACGAACGGCCCCGCGCGGCCGGCGCACCATCCTCGGTGTCGGCATCGGCACCGGCCGCTACGTCGTCCTGCTCAGTGCCCTCCGGCGCGGACAGGGCTTGACGTAGGCGCAGATGGCCAGGGGCGAGTCCGGACCGTACGGGGCCGCGTCGGCCGGCCAGTCGCCCCAGCGGCGCTCCGGTTCGAGACCGGCGGCACGGGCGTAGGCGTCGAACTCCTCGGGCGCGGTCAGCCGGGAGACCTCGGTGCCGACCCGGGTGGTGCCGTCGGACTCGTACCAGACGTGGGAGAGATGCCAGAGCGACCCCTCGGGGAAGAGGAGGGAGTGGCTCTGCAGGCCGGTGCCGGGCTCCGGGTACGGAGTGAAGTACGTGGCCCGGGACCGGCCTTCGTGCAGGGCGAGAACGGCCGGCTTGTTGTGGGTCTCCACGACCAGCCGGCCGCCGGGGGCGAGCAGGTCGGCGGCGCGCCGGACGGCCTGCTGCTGTTCCTCGGGGGTCAGCAGCATGGAGAGGGTGGCGCAGATCGCGTACACCAGCCCCACGGTGCCGTCGGCGGTGTAGGTGCGGATGTCGGCGTGCACGGGCTCCACGGGGGTGTCCTCGGCGAGGTCCCGGCGCAGCAGGTCGAGCATCTCCGGTGAGGAGTCCACGCCGGTGATCCTGCCGATCCGGCGGGAGAGCGGGAGGGCGATGCGCCCGTTGCCGACGCCGAACTCGACCGTCCCGGAGGCCGGATCGGGGTGCAGCGAGGCCAGGAGGTCCACCTCGGCGACGACGGACGCGTCGTCGGGGAAGAGGCGGTGGTACCAGCCGTCGAACTGCCGGCCGTAGCCGATGTCGTCGACGATGCCGCTCGAGGTGGGCGTGCCGCTCGTGGCGGGCGCGGTGGACGTGCTGGGGGCGGTGGACGTGGGGGACGTGGTCGGGGTGCTCATGGGTGCTGCCTCCGCTTCTTGGGTGGGCTGGTCCTCGGATGGGCGTTCCGTCTGGCCTGGGAGCAGGCGCCGAGCAGCACCACGAGGGCGACGCCGAGGACCGCGGGGGTGCTGACGGCCCGGGTGGTGATCAGGAAGCCGACGATGCCGAGGGCCACCACGAACGGGATCAGCAGGAAGTCGTTCATCAGGGTCTCCTTCAGGGAGGTCGGGTCAGGACGCCACGTCGCTGAGCGCCTGCAGCCGGGCGAGCCGGCGGTAGAGGTCGCTGTGGCGGTGGAGTTCGTCGTGGGTGCCGACGGCGTGCACCCGGCCCCGGTCCAGCACGACGATCTGCTGGGCCTCGGTGACGGTCGACAGCCGGTGGGCGATGGCGATGACCGCGCAGAAGCCGGAGATCATGGCGATGCTGTCGCGCAGCGCGTTCTCCGACTCGGTGTCGAGGTTCGCGGTGGCCTCGTCCAGCAGCAGGAAGCGGGGTGCCTGGAGCAACGTCCGTGCGATGGCGAGGCGTTGCCGCTGACCACCCGACAGACCTGCCCCCCGGTCGCCGAGTTCGGTGTCGAGGCCCTGGGGGAGCGCGGCGATCACCTCGGTCAGGTTGGCCATGCGCAGGGCCTCGGCGATGTCCTTGTCGTCCGCGTCCGGCGCGCTGTACGTGAGGTTCTCGCGGACGGTGCCGCGCAGCAGTGTGTGGTCCTGGTCGACGTAGCCCACGATGGACCGCAGCTGGTTGAGCGGCATGTCGGTGATGTCGGTGCCGTCGATGAGGATCGCCCCGGACACCGGGTCGAAGAGCCGCTCGATCAGCTGGAAGAGGGTGGACTTGCCGCCGCCCGAGGGGCCGACGACGGCGGTCAGCCCGCCCGCCGGGACGGTGAAGGAGACCCCGTCGAGGACCACTTTGTCGCTGCCCGGATAGGAGAACCGGACGCTGTCGAAGCGCAGTCCCGGCTCGTAGTCGCGCCTGAGCGGGCGGACCCGCGGCCGGTCGGCGGCCGGCCGCACGGCGGCCCCGTCCGTCTCGACCTCGATCTTGCCCAGCTCCGCGAGCCGGTCCACCGACGCCCTGCCGATCTGGAACTGGGCGATCGACTCGAACAGCGTCAGCAACGGCGCCACCAGGTAGAACAGGTAGAGGATGAACGCCGTCAGATCGGCGGTGGGCATCGCCCCGGTCGCCGTGCGGGCCGCGCCCAGACCGATGACCACCGTCAGGGCGAGCTGGGTGCCGATGCTCATGGTCGGGTCGAGCAGCGACGACATCACCGTCACCCTGATCCCCGACTTCCTCGCGCGCCGGGCGATGGCCGCGATCCCCTCGGCCTCCCGGGCCTCCGCGCGGGAGGCCTTCACCGTCGGCATCGCCCCCAGCACCCGCAGCAGGGCGGAGCCGAAGGTGCCGAGGTCGGCCTGGTTGAGCACCGACACCCGGCGCACCCCGCGCGCCAGCCAGAGGGAGACGGCGCTCGTCACCCCGAGGCAGGCCAGGGTCGCGGCGAGCAGCACGGTGTCGATCCAGGCCATCAGGACGATCCCGCCGATGACCAGGAAGCTGTTGTTGAGGATGCTGTCGATCGCGTGGGTCATGGTGGAGCGGGCGAGCATGGTGTCGCTGACCATCCGGGAGAACACATCTCCCTGCTGCAGTCCGCTGTACGCCTTGAACCGGGAGCGCAGCAGCCGCGAGGCCAGGGTCCGGCGGATGTCGTAGACGATGTTCTCCCCGGCCAGCCCGATGACGTACGAGTGCAGTGCGCCGAGGCCCGCGTCGGCGATGAACAGTGCCGCGCCCACCAGGATCGGTCCGGTCACCGAGCGACCCTCGCCGACGGCGCCGACCAGTTGGCCGATGACCGCGGGCTGGGCCAGGGAGGTCCCGGCGCCCACCAGGCCGAGGAAGATACCGAGGAGGACCAGCCGGCGGTGCCGGCCCATGGCCCGCCAGGGTCTGGCGCCCTCGCCCCACAGCAGATGCAGATCGAGCTGGGGAACCGCCCGGTGCCCGGCCCGCCGCCCTCCACCGGGCCCGCCCTCCTTCTCCAGGTTCACCGGGGGGTCCTGCGGGCGGGTGTGCCGCCCCCGGCCGGCGAGCAGGTCACTCATCCCGGGCCCTCGGCCCCGTGGCGGCCGTCCGTGCCCGGCTCACTCGTGTTCCCTCCCTTCCTCTTTCGCCTGGGACCTGAGCCGCAGGCCGGCCTTGAGCAGGCCGACCGCGAAGATCAGGATCGCGAGCAGGATGAAGGGGAGGGCGAAGTCCATGGTCACGTCACACCTTTGCGGGAGTCTTGGCCGGGGCCGGCGTCAGCGGGGTGCCCGGGGCCTCGGGGTCGAGGGGAACGAACGGGGAGACGAACATCAGCTCCGGACGGTGGCGCGTGTCGAAGCCGGTGGCCCGGGCCAGGGCGAACTGGAAACCCCGCACCTCGTCGGACGCGAGGCCCTCGGACCTGATGAGCAGCCGCAGGTGCTCGGTGACCATCCGGTAGCCGGGCACGCGGGCAGCGGCCTCGAAGCCACCGAACTCCAGGGTCGGGAGGATGTCGGCGCACGCGTCGGAGACGCCCTTGTCCGCGCGCCGGGTCGGGAACCACACGATGTGCTGGGGCTTGCGGGTCTCGGTCGTGAACGCGTCGTGCCAGGGCGAGGCGTTGCCCGCCGCGTCCACCGTGCGGTAGAGGAAGTGACTGTCGTGCATACAGGGGTTGGGAGCGAAGAACCGCCAGTTCGGCACCAGGGACAGCACGTCCTTCGCCCGGAACCGGGAGAACTGTTCGAAGGGATGTTGGCCCGCGACGGTGACGACCAGCATGGCGGCGCCGACGATCCGCCAGGCCGCGCCCTCGCCGGTGAACGGGTTCTTCAGCGCGGGGCGTCGGGTCGGGCTCACCGGGAGGCCTCCTTCTCGAGGGTGACGGGCCGGCCGGGCCCGGTCTTGCGGGGACGCTCGTCGAGGCCCGCGAAGAACGCGAGGACACGGTCCGTCACCTGGTGGGCGTAGCGGCTGTTGATCAGCAGGGTGTCGTGGCCCGCGCCCTCGACGACCACCGTCTCGGTGGGCGCCGACCGGTGGGCCTCGGCGAGTTCCCGGTGCATCAGCAGTTGTTCGGGGTCGCGGTCCACGGTCCGCTGGGCGGAGATCACCAGGGCGGGCACGCCCTCGATCGGCGCGAGCCGGCCCGGGAAGGCCTCGAAGTCCTCCCGCAGCGCCGTCCATTCACGGCGGGCCGCGTCCCACATCCGCGCGTCGGCGTACTGGGCGAAGACCTTCTCCTGGTAGGCGGCGGGGAGTTCCTTGATCCACCACGGGCGGGCGAGGAGGGCCCCGGTGCCCAGGCGCAGGGCCCGGCTCATGGAGGTGAAGCTGCCGGCCAGCCCGGCACCGGTCACCCGCTGCTGAGGGGAGCGGTGGAACTGGTCGGGGTGCGAGGAGTCGAGGTAGACGACGCCGTGCACCCGGTCGCCGAGGTGCGCGACGGCACGGCGGGCCAGCTCCCCGCCGATCGAGTGGCCGACGAGGATGACCTTGCGGTGCGGTGCCACGGCTCCGTTGACCAGGTCGACGAGGTCGTCGACGGACTCCGTCAGGCGGTAGGCGGTGGTCGCCCGGCGGTGGCTGCCGGCGTATCCGGCGCGGGCGTAGGTGATGACGCCGTACTCGGTCTCGTAGCTCAGGCGCTCGCTGATCCAGGCGTAGTGCTCGCTGGTGGACAGCAGGCCGGCCGCGAGCACGAAGACCGGCCGGTCGGTGTCCCCCGCCGCCATCTCCTCGTACTGGAGCCGGTTGCCGTGGCGGGTCGTCAGCACGCGGGAGGTCCGCCAGCCCTCGGTGGCGCGCATGCGCCGGTGCACGGCGGTGACGCCCGCGGCCGCCGCCGCGCCCGCGAGCAGGGTGAGCGCGGCGGGCAGAGCGCGGTCGTCGCGTCCGGCCACCGCGGGGTGCGTGCGGGGAGCGGCGGTGTAGGCGATCAGCGGGTGCATCGCGGGGAAGGCGGTGGCGAACCGGCCGAGCCCCATGAAGTAGCCGTTGGCGAGATGGAACGCGGCGGCGCTCGCGAGGACGGGACGGGTCAGCTTGCCGCCCTTGAGATAGGCGAGCGGGAAGAGGCACTCCAGCGCCAGCACACCGTGGGCGAGCAGCTTGGCGGGCCGGGGGTTGTTCCGGATCCAGGTGTGCATGCCCTCGTGGCCGTAGGTGTGGGTGCGCATCACCCCCGGCAGGGCGGACCCGTCGCGCCAGTCCGGGCCGAGCAGCTTGACCCAGCCGGAGACCAGGTAGGAGAGGTTGGACTGGAGGGCGACGTACCACAGCAGGGCGTCCTTGGCGGCCGGCGAGGGCACCAGACGGGCGCCGCCCGTGGCGAGCTGCACGAGGGTCGCGACCTGGTCGGCCCCGTCGCTGCCGTAGTGCTGGCGGGGCCCGAGGAGGGCGGAGGAGGCACCGAGGAAGAGGCTGCCCGCCCCGCGCCAGGCGGACCGGCCCGGCAGCAGCATGGCGGAGGCGACCGCGGCCCGTGCGACGTGCAGGGCCGTCGTGGTCCGGCGTCCGCTGGCGATGTCGATCACTCGGCGCAGCAGGGGGTTCGCGTGCGCGATGCTGTCCTTGGCGATGTCCCAGTCGTTCATGCCCCCCTTGCCCATCTCGTGGCGCTGGGTGAGGTATTCGAGGGACGAGGTGAGGCTCGTCGCGGCGGCCAGCCGCTCCGAGAGGCCCAGCGCACGGTCCCGGCCGACGGGTATCGGGCCGAGCACGGCGGAGGCGACCCTGTCCGGGACCGCGGAGGTGATCCTTCGGACGAGTTTCATGGAACCTCTTTTCCTGATACTTTCGAATTCGTCTTTCGCGTACGGCGGAACCCGCTGCCGGACCAGAACAGCCCTCTGGTCCGACAGCGGGTTCCTATGCGTTCACCGCCGGTCGTCAGGCCGCGGGCGGCGTACCACCGACAGCGGCGAGAGCGGCCGCGTTCTGGGCGTTGGCCTCCGCCGCCAGGTTGTTGGCCTCCGCGGCCTGGGCGACGCCGACCGCCGCGGTGGCGGCCGCCGCGATGGCACCGATACCCTCGGCCGCCTGGGCGATGCGGCCGATACGGGCGATCCGCGGGGTGCCCAGGGTCGGGCGAGCGGCGACGTAGACGACACCCTCGACGGGGATTTCCACGCTGTTCAGCGCGTTCTCGATGCTGCTCATTTCTTTCATCCTCTCGCATTCGGGACTGCGGAAGTTCTTTTTTCTTCCGTCGCCCTTCTGGAGAAAACATTAGGGCTTCGCAGGCCCCCGCCACATCGATAAAAATGCCTATTCTCGAAAGGCGTCCAGTGCGCCGGAGTCAGGACGCGGACGCGGAAAGGCCCGGACCGATGTGGTCCGGGCCCTTCCGGTGAATGCCGCGGCAAACGGCTCCCGTTTCATTCCCGACCGCGCCGCCGCCCGAGGTGACGCAGGGCCGACGCGGCGGCGTTCGCGCCGCACATGCCGTGGGCGCCGGCCCCCGGTGGGGACGCCGCCGAGCAGATGTACATCCCCGGGACCCCCGTGCGGTACGGGTCGGGCGCCGCCCGGGGGCGCATCACCAGCTGCCGGGCGGTGTTCGCCCCGGTGACGACGTCCCCGCCGACGTAGTTCGGGTTGTAGTCCGCGAACGCGGCGGGGGAGCGGACGGCCATGTCGAGGACCCGGTCACGGAACCCCGGGGCGAACCGTTCGATCTGCCCGATGATCGCCTCGGTCGCGTCGCCGTCGTAGCCGTGCGGGACATGCGCGTAGGTCCATACCGGGTGGAGGTCGCCCTGGGAACGGCCCGGGTCGGCCAGGTACTGCTGGCCGACCAGGACGAAGGGCCGTTCCGGCATGCGCCCGGCCTGGATCGTCCGCTCGGTGTGGGCGATCTCCTCGAACGTCCCGCCGAGATGGACGGTGCCCGCCCGGCGGGCCGCCTCGTTGGTCCAGGGGACACCGCCCTCGACCGCGAAGTCGACCTTGAAGGCTCCGGGGCCGTGGCGGAAGCGCCGGTAGGCCCGTGCCACCCGGCCCGGCAGCCGGTCGCCCAGGATGTCGGCGACGGCGCGGGGCGCGAGGTCGAACAGGACCACGTCGGCCGGGGGCAGATCGGCCGGGGTGCGCACCCGCACGCCCGTCTCGATCCGGCCGCCGAACTCCCCGAGCCGGGCCGCGAGCGCGTCGCTGATCGCCCGGGAGCCGCCCGCTGCCACCGGCCAGCCGTGCCGGTGGCCCGCGGCGATGATGGTCAGACCGACCGCGGCGCCGGCGGGCAGATGGAACGGGCGGAAGGCGTGCGCGGCCACCCCGCCGAAGAGCGCGCGGGCGGCCGGCGACCGCCACCGGCGGGCCACGGCGGTGATGGGCAGCAGGGCCCGCGACCCGAAGGCCGCGAGGCGCAGCGGATGACGCGGCACATGCGCGAGCGGCAGCATCAGGTCGTCGGCCAGCGCGTCGAAGCCGTCCGCGAGCGGCTCGAAGAGCCGCCGCCACCGGCGGCCGTCCCCCTCGGGGAGGCCGTCGGCCGTCTCCCGCACCGACCGGAGCAGGACGCCGGCCTCGCCGGAGTCCAGAGGGTGCGCGCAGTCGATCTCCGGCAGGCGCCAGGTGAGGCCGTGCCGGGCGAGGTCGAGGTCGCGCAGGAACGGCGAGGCGACGGCCATGGGATGGGTGGCGGAGCAGTGGTCGTGCAGCAGCCCGGGCGTCAGTTCGCTGGTGCGGGTGCCGCCGCCGATGCTGTCGGCGGCTTCGAGGACGGTGACCTCCACGCCCTCACGGGCGAGGAGGACGGCGGCGGCGAGCCCGTTCGGACCGCTGCCCACCACGACGGCCGTAGTCATGGATGCTCCGCGCCTCCTCGTTGACGGCCGCCGGTTCCGGGCCCGGACATGGGCGGACGGGAAACGACCGGTTCGCGCACTGGTGTGGGGTGACGGGGACCGGGCCCTCGAAAGGGCCCGGTCCGGGCCGATTCACCACTCTGCGGGACGTGGGAAAGGCCGTCCCGGCGCCTTTTTCTTTCCTCGACGATAGACGGCGGACCGGCCGGGTGCGATTCGTAGAATTGCCTAATTCACGCGGCGGATCGGTCAACTCGCGTCCCAACTCATATCCGGCTCGGGCTCCGCGTGCGCGTTCGGCTTCGCGTGCCGCCCGGACGGCCTGCGGGACACCTGACCCGGCCCTCCGGTCTCCTCGGCGCCCGACGGCACGGCCGTGGGAGCCACGGGGAAATGGGCGATGACCCACCATCCCCCGTCGTCGGCAGGGCCGGCCGCCAGTGAGCCGCCGACCGTCTCCACACGCTCGCGCAGCCCGATCAGGCCGTAGCCGCCGCGGCCTCCCGTGGGACGGGACACCCGGCGCTCCGGCCCCTCGTTGTACACGTCGATCCGCAGCAGGTCGTCGCGGGTGCGGTGGACGCGCACCGTGGCCTGGGTGCCCGGTGCGTGCCGCCGTACGTTGGTCAGCGCCTCCTGCACCACACGGTGGACGGCGGAGCCCACCTCGGGCAGCAGCGCGCTTCTGCGGGCGGCTCCGGTGATCTCCAGCTGGGCGGTCGACCCGTCGCCCTGACCGCTGAACTCCGAGACCAGTTTGGTGAGTTCGGCGTACGGCTCCTCGGGCCGTTCGAGGGAGATCTGTTCGCCGTCCTCGCGGAGCACCTTGATCAGACGGCGCATGGAGTCCATGGTCCGCTGCCCGGCCTCGGCGATGTTGCCCAGGATGGGGCCGACCTGATCCGGCGCGCTCTCGTGGATCACGCCGGCGGCGTGCGCCTGGGCGATGATGCCCGTCACATGGTGGGCCACGAAGTCGTGCAGCTCCCGGGCGAGTTGGATCCGCTCGGCGAGCCGTACGGCGGCGATCGTACGACGGCGCCGGGCGTCCAGGGTGCGCAGGTAGCACCCGGCGCCGACGGCGCCGCCGACCGCGAACGTCAGCAGGAACGGGTAGGTCAGGGTGATGGCGGTGCCCCCGGTGCGCAGGGGTTCGTCGATGACGCTGGCCCCCATCGCGGCGGCCAGGGCCAGGGCGACCCGGGGCCGGGCCACGTCGCGGCACGTGCGGGCGAGCAGCACCAGCATGCACGCCGTCTCCAGCAGCCCCCACTCGGGCATGGCCCAGCCCATCAGGGAGGTGCCCAGGGTCACCGCCGTCGAGACGGCCGCGCAGAACCCCGTGCGCCAGGTGATGCTCAGCCGCTCGTCGGGCACGAGCACCAGGGCCAGGGCGACGGGGCCCGTCACCAGCGGCAGCCAGTCGAGGAAGCCCCGTTGCTGCGACACGATGATGCCCACGTCGAGCAGCCACAGCACACCCAGCGCCGGGTAGAGGGCGCGGTGGTCCAGCCGTCGTGCGCGTGACCGGGGGCGGCCGTGGTGGTGCGGCTGGGTCGCTCGTGCCGAGAGTGCCGCGAGTGACGAAGTTGTCATACAACCGGAGGCTAGGCACGCACATGCTTCCCCGGCAGGGAGTGGATCGATGTGTGGGCAGCGTCATAGATCCATTACAGGGCGTTCACGGAATCCCCGTCAGCGTCCGGTCCGTACCGTCCCGTTGGACCAGGCCCAGGCCGCCACCTCGACGCGGTTGCGTACGCCGAGCTTGTGGTGGATGTGGCCCAGATGCGTCTTCACGGTGGACAGCGACAGACACAGCTCGTCACTGATCTCCTGGTTGGTCCGGCCCACCGCGACCAGCCGGGCCACCTCCAACTCCCTTACGCTCAGGGCGGATTCGGGCACGCCCACGCCGTCCACCGGGGCCGCCGCCCGCTCTTCCAACTGCTTCAGCAGCCGGACCGTCACCGCGGGCGAGACCAGCGCGTCACCGCGTGCCGCGGCCCGCACCGCCTCGATCAGCAGCGCGGGCGCCGCGTCCTTCAGGAGGAAACCGCACGCGCCGTTGCGCAGCGCGGTGTTGAGGTAGTCGTCCTGGTCGAAGCTGGTCACCACCACGACCTGCGTCGGGTGCGTGGCCCCCGGCCCGGCCAGCAGCCGGGTCACCTCCAGCCCGTCCAGTTTCGGCATCCGGACGTCCACCAGGCACACATCCGGCCGCAACGCGCGCGCCGCCTCCACGCACGCGAGTCCGTCGGCGGCCTCCCCGATCACCTCGATGCCCTCCTGGGCGTCGAGGATGAGACGGAAACCGGCCCGGATCAGATCCTGATCGTCGGCGATCATCACACGTGTGGGGGTGCTGCTCACGCGGCCGAGCATGCCACGGATCATCCGGCCGGTCCGGCGGTCCGGGGAAGCCGGCCGGGCGAACACCCCCGCCGAATCGGGCGGTTGGCGCTTACCCGGCGAAAGTTCCGCCCCGGAGCGGAGAACCGAGGCCGATCGGCCGATGACTACTGCCGGGTATCGGTCGAATGGTCGATGCCCGCTGCCCGGATGTCACGGAAGAGTCACAGCGCAGCAGACGAACGGCACGCGGGTCCTCGACCCCCACTTTGAACAAGGCAGGCACCCATGGCATTGGACAGCTCCGGCCGACTCAGCGCCCGGGAAATGGAGATCCTCCTTCTGGCAGCCCATGGCATGTCGGACGCGGACATGTCTCGTCAGCTGTCGATCTCGGTCCGCACGGTGGCTTCCCATATGCGCAGCATCCGGGAGAAGTTGTGTGCGAAGAACCGCACACATCTCGTCGTGACCGCATTGCGCGCGGGAATCCTGGCGCTGCGGACGGACCGGACGGACCGGACGGACCGCATGGACGAAACGTTCCGCTTGACGGGCCGGAGCGGGGTCCGAGCCCAGACCGTCGGAGTCGCGTAGCGGGTGACAGGGCGCCCCGGGCCGGCTGCGGCCCGGGGCGCCTTCGTGTCAGCCGGTGGTCCTGGGCAGCAGGGAAGTCATCCTGCTGCCGTCCCGGACGATCAACACGTCCTGATGACTCAGGAGTTGGGGTGAGAGCCTTCGCCGGCCGAGCTTCCACGATCAGCGGTCCCGTGACACCGCCGGGCACGGCGATCGTGTTTCTTCATGGCTCAGGGCGCGCTGTCGATCGGCAGCTCCAGCCGCAGCTCGTAACCACCGTCGGCCAGATGCCTGGAGGTGACCGTTCCGCCGAGGAGTTCGGCCCGCTGCCGCAGACCGATCAGGCCGTGGTGGGCGCCCGGCAGCGAGAGGGCCGGGCGGCTGGGCGCGGTGTTGGTCACGGTCGCGAGCAGCGTGCCGTCCCGTCGGCGTACCCGGATGGTGGCGGTGGCACCGGGAGCGTGTTTGCGGATGTTGGTGAGCGCCTCCTGCACGGTGCGGTAGACGGCCCGCTGGACCGGCGGCGGCAGGTCGGCCGGCAGCTCCGTCCGCAGGTCGGTGTCGATGCCGCTGGCGGCGACCAGCCGGTCGAGATCGGCGAGGGAGGGCTGCGGGGTGAGTTCGGTGGGGCGGCTCCCGGAGGCCCGCAGTACGCCGACCATGTGCCGCAGCTCGTCCAGGGTCTGCACGCTCAGGCGCCGTATCGTCGCCGCGGCCTCCTTCGCCTCCGAGTCCCGGCTGCCGACCTGGAGGGCTCCGGCGCGCACGGCGATCAGACTGACCTGGTGGGAGACGGCGTCGTGCATCTCCCGGGCGAGCTGGGCGCGTTCCGTCGCCAGGACGCTCTGCGCGATCAGCAGCCGTTCGTGCTCGCGCGCCTCGGACACCTCGACCAGACGCAGCGACAGCTCCCGGCGCGCCTGGACGAGCTGCCCGAGGAAGACGGGCGCGGTCGCCTGCGCCACGCTGTAGGAGAGCGGGATCAGGGCCTGCCGGTCGTCGAGGTCGGTGAACTCCGGTGACGGCCACGACCACCAGGTCAGGTCGCAGACCGTGAACGCCAGCGCGCACACCGCCAGCGGCACCCGGTGAGGGGTGCGCGAGGCGAGGGTGTAGAGCGCCACCAGCGTGGCGAACACCGCGTCCGTGAACAGGGCGGTCGGCAGGGTGAGCAGAAAGGTCGGCAGCGGCAGCGCGCGGCGCACGACCAGCGCGCAGACCGCGAGCAGGGCCGCCGCCAGCTCCAGGGGGTGATGGGGACCCACGCCGTGGATCCACACGTCCGCCAGGCAGGCCGCGACGAGCACGGCGTCCGTCGTCCCCGCGTGCGGGAGACGGGAGGGCGCCCTCATCCGGCCTCCCGTCCGCCGCCGACGGCGCGCGAGGGCCTGAGCAGACCCGCACGCTCGGCCAGCAGCGCCGCCTGCACCCGGCTGCCCACCTCCAACTTGGTGAGGAGCGCGCTCACATGGTCCTTGACCGTGCCCGTGCTCAGATGCATCCGGTCACCGATGTCGGTATTGGACAGTCCCTCCGTGATGAGGACCAGGACGTCCCGCTCACGTTCGGTCAGCCGGTCCACGAGCCGGACGGCGGCCTCCCGGGGCCCGTTGTCCAGGTACCCGTCGACGACCGTCCGGGTCACCCGGGACGACAGGACGACCCCACCGGCCGCCAAAGTCCGTACAAGATACGGCAGTTGCTCCGGGTCGGTGTCCTTGAGGAGGAAGCCCGCGGCTCCCGAGCGGAGGGCGGCCGCCACGTACTCGTCCATGTCGAACGTGGTGAGCATGGCCACCACGGGAGGGCGGGGGAGTCTTCTGAGTTCGGCGAGGACCGTGAGACCGTCCACGTCCGGCATACGGATGTCCAGCAGGACGACCTCGGGGCGCAGCTCCCGCACGCAGTGGACGGCCCGGCCGCCGGGGACCGCCGCCACCACGGCGATGTCGTCCGCGGAGTTGAGGATGTGCTCGAAGCCCGTACGGATCAGGGCTTCGTCGTCGACCACCAGTACCCGGATCACCTGTGCCCCGCTCGTCGTCGGACCACCACTGGACTTCTGCTGGAACCGCTACGACGTCCGAAGTCGCCGCCGGGTTCCCATTCCTCCGCGTTTCCGGTCACCTGGCGGGGGCGGCTCCGGCTGGTCGGCGGGGATTCCTCCAGCCACCCGCGGGATGGGAACGCGCCCCTCGCGCCCCCGACGCTGAAGGCCATGACACCAGACACGTCGACGGACCTGTCGTCCGAGCCGGTCGCCGTATCCCTTCCCGCCCCAGCCCCGACCGCCGCTTCTGTCCCCGCCCCCGACCTCGATCGCGCTCCTGCCCCCGCTCCTGCCCCCGCTGTCCCGCCCGCCGAGACCCCCACGGCCGTCGGGGACCCGGCGAACCCGTCCACCGGGCGGCTGGTCGGCATCGACCTGGCCCGTGGGCTCGCGGTCTTCGGCATGTACGCCGCACACGTCGGCCCGGACCCGGCCCACGGCGGACCGCTGGGTTTCGTGATGGAACTGGCGCGGGGCCGCTCCTCCGCGCTGTTCGCGCTGCTCGCCGGTTTCACCCTCGTCCTGATCACCGGCCGCCCGCACCCGCGCACCGGGCGCGCCGGACGGCAGGCGGTCGTCCGGACGGTCATCCGCTCGCTCGTCCTGATCGCCCTCGGGTTCGCCCTGACCGCCCTCGGCACCGACGTCGACGTCATCCTCGCCTTCTACGGGCTGACCTTCCTCGCCGTCCTCCCCTTCCACCGCCTGCGCGCCCGGACGCTCGCCCTCCTCGCCGCCGCGGGAGCGCTCGGCATGCCCCAACTCCTGTACATGACACGGCTGTCGATCGAGGATGGTGACTGGGCGGACGCGGTCGTCGCCTCCGACCCGCTGGCCCGGATCAGCGACACGGACGGCCTCCTGGAGCTGCTGTTCACGGGCGAGTACCCGGTGCTCACCTGGATGTCGTTCATGCTGGCCGGCATGGCGGTGGCCCGGCTCGACCTCACCCTGGGCACCGTCCGCACCCGACTGGCGTGGGTGGGCGGCCTGTCGGCCCTGCTCGGCCACGGCGGGTCCTGGCTGGCGCTGAGCCTCGTCCCGCACGCGCGGGCCACCGTCGCCGCCGCCACGGACGGCGACTCGGCCGCGTCCGCCTGGTGGTCCGACACCGTCGGCAACCTCGACGGCGACACCCCCGCGGCCTGGCTCCTGGTGGGCGCGCCGCACAGCCAGACGACCTTCTCCATCCTCGGCAACACCGGTGTCGCGCTCCTCGTGGTGGTGCTGTGCGTGACGGCTGTGGACGGCCTGCCGCGCTGCGCGCGCCTCGCCAGGCCCGTGTGCGCCGTCGGCATGACGGCCCTGACGGCGTACGTCCTGCACATCCTCGCCATCCGGGAGTTCGGCATGGAGGAGGAGACCGGCCCGGCCCTCGTCGACCTGCTCGTCTACAGCCTCGCCGCCCTGCTGCTCGCCACCGCCTGGACCCGCCGGTTCCGCCGTGGACCGCTGGAGCATCTGCTGCACCTCGGTACGCTCCCGGCGCGCCATGTGAAGTGACCGGGACCGGGCGACCTCCGGGCGAACTTCGGCCAAACCGCGGCCCTTTCCCCACGTCGGGATGGACAGCTCGCGTCCGTCTGCGCGCAAGCTTCTCTCCGCACCATCGACATGGCCCTGATCATCCGCACGGCCCGACCACCGACCCGACCACCGACCCGACCACCGACCCGGCCGCGACCATCGACGGCCGTCACGACGGTAAGGATGCGAACGCCTGTGAGAACGCCCCGCACTGCTCGAAGAGTCGCCCTGCTCGCCTCGGGCACCGCGCTGACCACGTTCCTCGCGGTGTCCCCCGCCGGAGCGGGTACGTCCGCCCTCCCGACGGTGACCGCGACGAGCGAGTCGGCCGCGCTGTACGACGACGAGGCCGGCGGCAACGCCGACGCCGACGACCCGGCGATCTGGCGGAACCCCGCCGACCCGGACCGCAGCCTCGTCGTCGCCACCGCGAAGGAGGGAGGCCTGCGCGTCTACGATCTGGACGCCCGCCTCGTGCAGTCCCTGGCCGCGCCGAAGCCGCCGACGGCGGACGACGCACCGGGCCGCTACAACAACGTCGACCTCGTCACCGGACTGCGCACCCCCGCGGGCCGGGCCGACGTGGCCGTGGTCAGCGACCGGGGCAACGACCGGCTGCGGATCTACCGCATCGACCCCGCCCGCCCGACCGCCCCGCTGACCGACGTCACCGCACCGGACGCCGCCCCCGTGTTCTCCGCCGACCAGGCCGAGATCAACGACCAGCGCACCGCGTACGGCCTCGCCACCTGGACGGACAGGGCCACCGGCCGGTCCTACGCCCTGGTCAGCCGACGCGAACGCACCCGGCTCGCCCTCCTCGAACTCCTCCCGGCGGCCAACGGCACGGTCGGCTACCGCACGATCCGCACCCTCGACCTGCCCGCCTCCTTCCGGCTGCCCGACGGCACCCGGTGGAGCCCGTGCGGTGAGCCCGGTGAACTCCCGCAGGTCGAGGGCATGGTCGTCGACCCCGCCACCGGCACCCTCTATGCCGGCCAGGAGGACATCGGCATCTGGCGTCTGC
Source organism: Streptomyces sp. NPDC034049 (assembly GCF_055575575.1). Classification (NCBI taxonomy): domain Bacteria; kingdom Bacillati; phylum Actinomycetota; class Actinomycetes; order Kitasatosporales; family Streptomycetaceae; genus Streptomyces; species Streptomyces sp. NPDC034049. Next base: position 39,055 of record NZ_JBVISJ010000021.1, on the reverse strand, counting down.
GCGCCGACCTCACCGGCAAGCCCGTCCTGGTCGACAGGACCAGGGAGTACGGCGTCCCGGGCACGTACGACGAGGAGACCGAGGAGTGCGTGCCGGGCGCCGACCCCGGCTACGGCGGGAAGCGGCTGTCGGCCGACGTCGAGGGCCTGACGCTCTATCAGGAGCGCGACGGGGACGGCTATCTGCTCGCCTCCAGCCAGGGCGACGACACCTTCGCCCTGTACGACCGCGAGGTGAGCGAGGGCAACGAGTACGAGGGCGGCTTCCGCGTCGGGGTCGCCTCGGACACCCTCGACGCCGTGCAGGAGTGCGACGGCGCGGCCGTCCTCAACGCCCCGCTGGGCAGCCGCTATCCGCGCGGCCTGCTCGTCGTCCAGGACGGACAGGAGACCCCCGAGGTCCCGGACGGCGAGGGCGGCACGCGCACGGCGACCGGCTTCAAGTTCGTCGACCTCGGCGAACTGGCGGACGCCGCCGACCTGTAGGCCGGTCAGCCCTCGGCCGCGGGCGGTCCACCCTCGGCCGCGCCGAGGGGATCCTCCCCGACCAGCCCGTTCGCCATCCACTGCTCGACGGCGGCGACATGGACCGTCGCCGCCGACACCGCCAGGGCGGCGTCACGGGCCCGCAGGGCGCGGAGGATCTCCTCGTGCTCGCGGTGGGCGTGCTCCACGGCCCGCTCGGTGCGGCTGCCCCGGACGATCCGGGCCCGCTGGGTGCGGGTGGAGAGCACCCGCAGCAGCATCGACAGCACCGGGTTGCCCACCGCCTCGACGATCCGCAGATGGAACGCGATGTCGTGGCCGACGAACTCCTCGACGGTCGCGGCCGCCCGCGACCGTTCCAGGATCAGGCCCAGTTCGTCGAGGTCGGCGGTGGTGAGCAGGGCGGTGGCCGCCCCGGTCGCCTGCGGTTCGAGCAGCCGCCGCACCTGGAGCAGTTGCAGGGCCGTCTGCCCCTGCGAGACGTCCGAGGCGAAGGAGAGCGACTCCAGCAGCAGATGCGGCTCCAGACTCGACACATAGGTGCCGTCGCCCTGCCGGGTGACCAGGATCCGCATCGCGGTCAGCGCCCGCACCGCCTCCCGCAGCGAACTTCGGGACAGGCCGAGCTGTGCGGCGAGGATCTCCTCCTTGGGCAGACGTGAGCCCGGCGCCAGCTCACCGGCCACGATCATCGCCTTGATCTTGTCCATCGCCTCGTCCGTGAGTGCCACGAGGTGCCTCCCTCCAGCGGGACTACTCCTGCTTCTCGCCCGAGGCGAAGCGGGAGATGATCAGGGCGACGATGATGATCGCGCCGTTGAGGAACTGGTTCCACAGCGGCGGCACCCCCGCCAACGTCATGACGTTCACGACGAGTTGGAGCGTCAGCACACCGGTGAGCGCGCCGAACACCGAGCCCTTGCCGCCGTTGAGGCTGACACCGCCGATGACGGTCGCGGCGAACACCTGGAAGATCCAGCCGCTGCCCTGGGTGGCGGAGATCGAACCGTAGTGACCGCTGTAGAGGATGCCGGCGAACGCGGCCAGCACACTGCCGAGGATCAGCACCGCCCACACGATCCGGTCCACTCGGATTCCGGCGGTGCGGGCCGCCTCGGCGTTGCCGCCGATCGCGTACAGCGCCCGGCCGTGCCGCAGCCACGCCAGCGCGCTGCCGCCGAGGGCGAAGAGGACCACACAGATCCAGATGGCGGCCGGGACTCCGAGCCACGACGCCTTGCCGAGGTAGGTGAAGGAGGACGGCAGCTCCACGATGGACTGGCCCTCGGAGAGGGCGACCTGGAGGCCGCGCAGCATGGTCAGCATGCCGAGGGTGACGATGAACCCGTTCAGGCGCAGCTTCAGGATCAGGAACCCGTTGACGGCGCCGATCACCACGCCCACCAGCAGACAGAGCGGTACGGCCGTCCACTCGGGCAGCAGCCCGAGCCCGGTGAACCGGGCCCCGCTGGTGGGCAGCACCAGCCAGACCGCGATGACGGGCGCCACGCCGATCGTGGACTCCAGGGACAGGTCCATCCGGCCGCAGATCAGGATCAGCGCGGTGGCCAGCACCAGCAGGCTCAGTTCGGTGGACTGCTGGGCCACGCCGATGAGATTGTCGGCGGTCAGGAAGGCCGGCGAGACGATGAACCCGATCAGGCCGAGCACGAGGATGGCGGGGACCAGGGACAGCTCACGGAAGCGACCGAGGTCGAGCCCGCGGCGGGTGTCTCCGGACCCGGTCTCCCGCGCCACGCTCGTGGCGGGGTCGGTGACATCAGTGGTGGCGGACATGACTACCTTCCGTGCTCTTCGGTGGTGCCGGCGGTGGGATCGGCAGGGGTGGGGCCGGCAGAGGCGGGGTCGTGGGCGCCGGTAGGGGCTGCGTGGGCTGCGGCGCCGCCGGGGGCCTCCGCCCGGTCGGCCACGCCCTCCATGGCGGCGACCACGTGCTCGTCCTTCCAGCCGCGGTCGAACTCGGCGACCACCCGCCCGTGGAACATCACCACGAGCCGGTCGCACACCTTCAGGTCGTCCAGCTCGTCGGAGACGATCAGCGCGGCCTTCCCGCCGTCGGCGACCTGCCGGATCCGGCGCAGCAGGAACTCCTTGGACTTGACGTCCACCCCGTTGGTGGGGCGGATGGCCACCAGCACATGCGGGTCGGTGGCCAGGGCTCGGGCGACGACGACCTTCTGCTGGTTGCCGCCGGAGAGCGCCGACACGGGCGTGGCACCGCCCGGGGTCTTGATGTCGAGGTCCCGGATCATGCGCTGGGCGAAGCTCCGGGTCCGGGCGGGCAGCACGGTGCCGTACGGGCCGAGCTGGTCGGTGACGGTGAGCGTCGCGTTCTCCGCCACGCTGCGGTTGTTCACCAGGCCCTGGAGGTGCCGGTCCTCCGGGACGAGCCCGACACCGACGGCGAGCGCCGACGGCACGCTGCCGCCGCGCACCCGCCGACCGCCGACCGAGATCGTGCCCTGCTCGGGGCGGTGCAGCCCGGCGACGGTCTCACCCACCCGCACGTTGCCGCTGGCCGCCGCCCCGGCGAGGCCGACGACCTCGCCCGCCCGCACCGTGAGCGACAGGTCCCGGCAGGCGCCGGCCAGGGTGAGGCCGTCGACGGTGAGGAGCTCGGGGGCGCCCGCCCGCACCGGGGGGCGGTTCTCGACGGCTGCCGCCGCCGTGCGGGTGGTCTCGCCGGTCATGGCCTCGACCAGTGCCCGGTGACCGAGTTCGGCGACGGGCGCGGTCAGGATGTGCGCCGCGTCGCGGTAGACGGTGACGGTGGTGCAGAGGTCGTACACCTCTTGCAGATGGTGCGAGATGAAGAGGAAGGCGACACCCTGCCGCTGGAGGTCGCGGAGCTTGTCGAAGAGCCGGTTGATGCCGCGGGCGTCGAGTTTGGCGGTGGGTTCGTCGAGGATGATGAAGCGTGCGCCGAACGACAGGGCGCGGGCGATCTCGACGAACTGCCGCTGCTCGACGGTGAGGTCCCGCGCTCGCGCGTCGGCCTTGACGTCCACACCGTATCCGGCGAGCAACTCCTCGGCGCGGGCGCGCAGTTGCTTCCAACGGATGGGTCGCAGCGGGCCGTCGCTCTGCCGGTTCAGGAAGAGGTTCTCGGCGACGGTCAGATCCTGGATGATCGTGGACTTCTGGTAGACGCAGGCGACCTTGGAGCGCCAGGCGTCGATGTCCCCGACGGCGGGCGCGGGCCCGCCGGAGAACCTGAGCGTTCCGGTGTCGGGCTGCTGGAGTCCGGTCAGGATCGACACCAGCGTGGACTTGCCGGCGCCGTTGCGTCCGACCAGGGCGTGCGACTCGCCCGGTGTGATGGTGATCCGGGCGTCGCGCAGCGCGACGGTGGCGCCGAACCTCTTGCTGATGCCGGTGGCCTCGGCCACCGGGGCGCCGCTCCCGGCGGCGGGGTGGCCGCCGCCGTGCGCCGCGGCGGTCGCGGTGTCCGCCATGGTGGATACCGTCCTTCGAGGGGAGAGAGACGAGCGGGCTGCGGTCCGGGGAAACGGGGGTATCAGGGGGGACACCCCCTAGCCGACGTTGTTGCCCCAGAGGGTCTTGTCGTCCACGTTGTCCTTGGTGACCAGCGGTGCCGGGAGCTGGTCCTCCAGCCCGCCCGGGATCTCGATGATCGTGGAGCCGTGATCGGTGGCACCGGGCTTGAACGTCTTACCCTCGGCCGCTGCCTCGGCGTAGAACAGCGCGTACTTGGCGTAGAGGTCGGCGGGCTGGGAGACGGTGGCGTCGATCTCGCCCTTGCGGATCGCCTCGAACTCCTGCGGGATCCCGTCGTTGGAGACGATCGAGATGTGCCCCTTCTGGCCGGCCGGCTTCAGCAGGCCCTTCTGCTGCAGCAGCGCCAGCGTCGGCTGGAGGAAGACACCGCCGGCCTGCATGTAGATGCCGCCCAGGTCGGGGTGCTGGGCGAGCAGGCTCTGCAGCTTGGCGGAGGCCACGTCACCCTTCCAGTCGGTGGGCAGCTCGAAGACCTTGATGTCCGGGAACTTGGTCTTCATGCACTCCGCGAACGCCTCGGAGCGGTCCCGCCCGTTGATCGAGTCCAGCGCGCCCTGAAGTTCGGCGACCTTGCCCTTGCCGCCGAGCTGCTTGCCGAGGAACTCGCACGCCTTGGTGCCGTACGCGCGGTTGTCGGCACGCACGACCATGTAGACGTCACCCTTGTCGGGGCGGGTGTCGACACTGACCACGGGGATCTTCTTCGAGGCCAGGGTGTCGAGGGTGGAGGCGATGGCGCCGGTGTCCTGGGGCGCCATCACCACCGCCTTGGCACCGGTGTTCTGGAACACCTGCACATTGGCGACCAGCTTGGTGATGTCGTTCTGCGAGTTGCTGATCGGCAGCGCGTTGATGTCCTCGGCCTTGATGTCCTTCTTCAGGTACTCCGCGTAGGAGTTCCAGAAGTCCGAGTCGGAGCGGGGCAGGTCGACGCCGATGGCGGGCTTGTCCCCGCCCGAGCCGGCGGACCCGGAGGAGGTGTCGCGGTTGCACGCGGTGAGGAGGGTGAGGGCCGCGAGGGCGCAGGCCGCTGCGGCGGTGGAGCGGGTGCGAGCGAGCTTCATGGCCGGGTTCTCCTTAGCCAAGACAGGGAGGCCGCCCCCCGGGAGGCATACGCGGACCGACGGAGGGGAGGCAGAGAGGGTCAACCGGTGAACGAGCAGCGGAGTTGGAAGGGCCACTACCTCGCTGAGGGTGGTGGAGCGATTCCTCCGATGTATCTCGGACGTCGAGGACGTTACGACGGCATTGCCCGGGTTGACAAGGGGTCGCTCACGAGGAATTCGACGGGGTGATCGTGCGCCGGCGTCGGCGCTCCGGTCGCGGCGAAGTCGCACATGTCGGATCTGTGAGCTGCGGAAAGCCTGACGTCGATCAGATACATCCGAGGAATACGTTGTCAGGGCGCCGAACTGCCCCTAAAGTCGCGGTGCGTCATTCCTCCGATGAATGCATGAACCCATGGCAAGGGAGCTGCCCCAGTGAAACTGCTACGCGTCGGCGCCCCGGGAGAGGAGCGGCCGGCCGTCCGAACCGACGACGGCACGCTGCTCGACCTGTCCTCCCTGGCCTCCGACATCGACGGCGCCTTCCTCGCCTCCGGCGGAGTCGACCGGGCCCGCGCGGCGGTCGAGGCCGGCGCCCTGCCCGAACTCGACACCGACGGCCTGCGCGTCGGCGCCCCCGTCGCCCGCCCCGGCAAGATCGTCTGCGTCGGACTCAACTACCGCGACCACGCCGCCGAGACCGGCGCCGCGATCCCGCCCCGCCCGGTGGTCTTCATGAAAGACCCGAGCACGGTCGTGGGCCCGTACGACGAGGTGCTGATCCCGCGCGGCTCGGTCAAGACCGACTGGGAGGTCGAACTGGGGGTCGTCATCGGACGGCGGGCCCGCTATCTGGCGGGCCCCGAAGAGGCCTCCGAGGTGATCGCGGGCTACGTGGTCAGCCATGACGTCTCCGAACGCGAGTTCCAGCTGGAGTACTCCTCGCAGTGGGACCTCGGCAAGTCCTGCGAGACCTTCAACCCGATGGGCCCGTGGCTGGTCACCGCCGACGAGGTCGGTGATCCGCAGGACCTCGGGCTGCGGCTGACCGTCAACGGCGTCAAGCGCCAGGACGGGCACACCCGCGACATGATCTTCCCGGTCCACGAGATCGTGGCCTACCTGAGCCGGTACATGGTCCTGGAGCCCGGCGACGTGATCAACACCGGAACGCCCGCGGGCGTCGCCCTCGGCCTGCCCGGCACCCCCTATCTCCGCCCCGGTGACTCCGTCGAGTTGGAGATCGACGGACTCGGGAGCCAGCGCCAGACCTTCGGCCAAGCGTGAAAGGCAGCTCCGTGACTGCAACCCCCGCCCGGATCACCGCGGTCGACACCTACGACGTCCGGTTCCCCACCTCGCGGGAGCTGGACGGGTCGGACGCCATGAACCCGGACCCCGACTACTCCGCCGCCTACGTCGTGCTGCGCACCGACGCCGCCGACGGCCACGAAGGCCACGGCTTCACCTTCACCATCGGCCGCGGCAACGACGTCCAGGTCGCCGCCATCGGCGCCCTGCGACCCCACCTCGTCGGCCGCTCCGTCGACGAACTGTGCGCGGACCCCGGCTCCGTCAACCGCGACCTGATCGGCGACAGCCAGCTGCGCTGGCTCGGCCCCGAGAAGGGCGTGATGCACATGGCCATCGGCGCCGTCGTCAACGCCGTCTGGGACCTCGCGGCCAAGCGCGCCGGTCAGCCCCTGTGGCGGCTGCTCGCCCACGCCGAGCCCGAGTGGCTGGTCTCCCAGGTCGACTTCCGCTACATCGCCGACGCACTCACCCCCGAGGAGGCGCTGGACCTGCTGCGGCGGGGCCGTACGGGACTCGCCGACCGCGAGAGCCGGCTGCTGGAGCGCGGCTACCCCGGCTACACCACCTCGCCGGGCTGGCTCGGCTACTCCGACGAGAAGCTCACCCGGCTGGCCAAGCAGGCGGTCGCCGACGGCTTCACCCAGATCAAGCTGAAGGTCGGCGCCGACCTCGACGACGACGTCCGCCGGATGCGCACCGCCCGCGCCGCCGTCGGCGACTCGGTACGCATCGCCATCGACGCCAACCAGAGATGGAACATCGACGAGGCGATCGAGTGGACCCGGGCCCTCGCCGAGTACGACCCGTACTGGATCGAGGAACCCACCAGCCCCGACGACATCCTCGGCCACGCCGCCGTCCGCCGGGGCGTCGCCCCCGTGAAGGTCGCCACCGGCGAACACGTCCAGAACCGCATCGTCTTCAAACAGCTCCTCCAGGCCGAAGCCCTCGACGTCCTCCAGATCGACGCGGCCCGCGTCGGCGGCGTCAACGAGAACCTCGCCATCCTGCTGCTCGCCGCCAAGTTCGGCGTCCCGGTCTGCCCGCACGCCGGCGGCGTGGGCCTGTGCGAACTGGTCCAGCACCTGTCGATGTTCGACTACCTCGCCCTGTCCGGCACCACCGACGACCGGGTCATCGAGTACGTCGACCACCTCCACGAGCACTTCACCGACCCCGTGGTGATGCGCGAGGGCCACTACGTCGCCCCCCTGACCCCCGGTTTCTCCGCGACCATGCATCCCGGGTCGCTCGCCGCATACCGTTACCCGGACGGCGCGTTCTGGGCCGCCGACCTCGCTGGACGGGAGGACGTCGCATGACCGGGCAGACAGGTGAGCTGAGCGGACTCCGGGCGATCGTCACCGGGGGAGCGTCCGGCATCGGGCTGGCCACCGCCCGGCTGCTCGCCGCCCGCGGCGCCGCCGTGGCCGTCCTCGACCTCGACCCGTCCGGGGCCACGGCCCCGCTGCTCGGCCTCCGGGCCGATGTCGCCGACGACGCCTCCGTCCGGGGTGCCGTCGCCGAGGCCGTCGAACGGCTCGGCGGGCTCGACATCCTCGTCAACAACGCCGGCATCGGCGCACAGGGCACCGTCGAGGACAACCCCGACGACCAGTGGCACCGGGTCCTCGACGTCAACGTCCTCGGCATGGTCCGCACCAGCCGCGCGGCCCTGCCCCAGCTGCGCGCCTCCTCCCACGCCGCGATCGTCAACACCTGCTCCATCGCCGCCACCGCCGGACTGCCGCAGCGCGCCCTGTACTCCGCCAGCAAGGGCGCGGTCCTCGCCCTGACCCTGGCCATGGCGGCCGACCACGTCCGTGAGGGCATCCGCGTCAACTGCGTCAACCCCGGCACCGCCGACACCCCCTGGGTCGGCCGGCTCCTCGACGCCGCCGACGACCCCGAAGCCGAGCGCGCCGCCCTCCACGCCCGCCAGCCCCTCGGCCGTCTCGTCACCGCCGACGAGGTCGCGGCCGCCATCGTCTACCTGGCGAGCCCCGCCGCCGCGTCCGTCACCGGCACCGCCCTCGCCGTCGACGGCGGTATGCAGGGCCTGCGCCTGCGCCCGGCGGGCTCATGAGGACCCGGACCCTCGGCCGCACCGCGGTCCGCGTCACCGAGCTGGCCTACGGCGCCGCCGGCATCGGCAACCTCTTCCGCCCGGTGCCCGACGAGGAGGCCGCCGCAGCGGTCGACGCCGCCTGGGACGCCGGTATCCGCACCTTCGACACCGCCCCCCACTACGGGCTCGGCCTCTCCGAACGCCGCCTCGGCGCCGCGCTCCGGGGCCGCCCCCGGGAGTCGTACACGATCTCCACCAAGGTCGGCCGGCTGCTGGTGGAGAACAGCACCCCCGAGGGCGACGACCTGGCGAACGGTTTCGCCGTCCCGGCCACCCACCGCCGCGTCTTCGACTTCACCGCCGACGGCGTCCGGCGCTCCCTGGAGGCCAGCCTGGTCCGGCTCGGTCTGGACCGGGTGGACGTGGTCCTCCTCCACGACCCCGACGACCACGTCGAGCAGGCACTGCGCGAGGCCTACCCGGCACTGGAGCGGCTGCGCGGCGAGGGCGTCGTCGGTGCCATCGGCGTCGGTATGAACCAGTGCGCCGCACCCACCCGCTTCCTGCGCGAGACCGACGTCGACGTGGTCCTGCTCGCCGGCCGCTACACCCTCCTCGAACAGGAGGGCCTGGCGGAACTGCTGCCCGAGGCCACCGCCCGGGGACGCAGCGTCCTGATCGGCGGCGCCTTCAACTCCGGCCTGCTGATCGACCCGAAGCCCGGCGCCCCGTACGACTACGCCCCCGCGCCGGCCCCCGTGCTCGACCGCGCCCTGCGGCTGAAAGCAGTCACCGAACGCCACGGTGTGCCGCTGCGCGCGGCGGCCCTGGCGTTCCCCTCCGCCCACCCGGCGGTGGCGGCCGTGCTGACCGGCGCCCGCTCGGCGGAGGAGGTGCGCGACACGGTCGACCTGCACGGCCGCCTGGTCCCGGCCGCCCTCTGGGACGAGCTGCGCGCCGAGGGGCTGCTCGGCCCGAACGTCCCCGTCCCGCACCCCGAGGAGCCGTCGTGAGGGTCGCCCTGCACACCAAGGTCCGCGCCGACCGCGTCGAGGAGTACGAGGCGGCCCACCGCGAGGTGCCCGCCGAACTGACCGCCGCCATCCGCGCCGCCGGGGTGAGCGAGTGGACGATCTGGCGCAGCGGTACCGACCTCTTCCATCTGCTGGAGGTCGAGAACTACCCGGCGATGATCGCCGAACTGGAGAAACTGCCGGTCAACATCGCCTGGCAGGCCCGCATGGCCGAACTCCTCGACGTCGTCCACGACTACTCGGCGGACGGCTCCGACGCCGGCCTGCCCGTGGTGTGGCACCTGTGACCGGCCCGCACGGCACGGGCGGCCCGGACGACAGCGAGCACACGGATGACACCGGCGACTGGACGGTCGACGCCCACCACCACGTCTGGGACCTCTCCGTCCGTGACCAGGACTGGATCACCGGACCCGAACTCGCCCCGCTGCGCCGCGACTTCACCCTCCACCAGCTGGAGTCCGCCGCGAGCATCGCCGGTGTGACCGCCACGGTCCTGGTCCAGACGATCACCGTGCCCGAGGAGACCCCCGAGTTCCTGGCCCTCGCCGCCGGCAGCGACGTGGTCGCCGGTGTCGTCGGCTGGACCGACCTCACCTCACCCGCCGTCGCCGACGCCCTGGCCGCACTGCGCGAGGGCCCCGGCGGGCAGTACCTGGTGGGGATCCGCCACCAGGTGCAGGGCGAACCCGACCCGCGCTGGCTGACCCGCCCGGACGTCCGGCGGGGCCTCGCCGCGGTCGCCGACGCGGGACTCGTCTACGACCTCCTGGTCAAGCCCCACCAGCTCCCGGCCGCCGTGGAGGCGGCGGCCGGCCTCCCCGAACTCACCTTCGTGCTCGACCACCTGGGGAAGCCGCCCATCGCCTCCGGTGAACTGGAGCCGTGGGCGGGGGAGATCCGGCGGCTGGCGGCCCTGCCGAACACCGTGTGCAAGCTCTCCGGCCTGGTCACGGAGGCCGACTGGCACTCCTGGCGGGTCGCGGACCTCGTCCCGTACGCCGACACCGTGCTGGACGCCTTCGGTCCCGAACGGCTGATGTACGGCTCCGACTGGCCGGTCTGCCAACTCGCCTCCGACTACGTCGAAGTCCTGGACGTGGCCGACGCCTTGATGTCCGGACTCGGCGAGGCGGAACACCGGAAGGTCTTCGCGGGCACCGCCGTCCGCGTCTACGGCCTGCGGATCTGAGGCACCGCCGGCCCGCCGGTGTCCGCCCCCGCCAGGGCCGCCAGCTCGTCCGCCGTGCGCGGACCCGCCTCCTCCTCGGCCAACAGCCCCTGTCCGCGCAGCAGTCCGGCGACCGCCACGCCCCAGGGGAGCCGAAGTCCCGCCTGGTGGAGGAGATCCGTGCGGGCGAGCATCTCCGCCACCGGTCCGGTGCGGGCGCCCGACGGCGTGAGCAGCGCCGCGTCGTCGGCCCAGCGCAGCGCGAGGTCGACGTCATGGGTGGCCATCACGACGGTGGTACCGGACCGGCGCAGCTCGTCCAGGGTGGCCAGCAGCCGCTCCTGCCCGTCGGGGTCGAGCCCGGCGGTCGGCTCGTCGAGGATCAGGACCCGGGGCCGCATCGCGACCGCCCCGGCGATGGCGGTCCGCTTGCGCTGGCCGTAGGAGAGCAGATGGGTGGGCCGGTCGGCGAGGGCGGCGATGCCGAGCGCGCCGAGGGCCTCGTCCACCCGCGCCCGCACCTGCGCGTCGGACAGCCCGAGGTTCAGCGGTCCGAACGACACGTCCTGCGCGACGGACGCCGCGAAGAGCTGGTCGTCCGGGTCCTGGACGACCAGCTGGACCGTCGTCCGCAGCCGGGTGAGACCCGTGCGGTCGTACGTCACCGGCCGCCCCTCGACCGTCAACTCGCCGGTACGGGGTCGCAGTCCGCCGCTGAGCAGCCGCATCAGCGTGGTCTTCCCGCTGCCGTTGCGGCCCAGCAGGGCGAGCGCGCGCCCCTCGCACACGTCGAAGTCGAGGTCGCTCAGCACGGTCGGCCCGTCCTCGTACGCGAACGACGCGCCCCGTAGGGAGACCAGCACGGGCTCGCTCATGTCAGCGGCCTTTCCAGGACGAAGGTGAGGGCGGCCACGGCCGCGAGGAGCGCGACACTGGCCGCGGTGAAGCGTGCGGAGACCCGGGCCTCGGGCACCAGGACGCGCAGGGTGCCGTCGTACCCGCGTCCGGCGAGCCCGGTCTGTAGCCGTGCCGCCCGGTCGAAGGCCCGTACGAACGCGGTGGCGCCGAGCCCGGCGAGGGAACGCCAGGTGGCGGCCCGGGTGGTGTGCCCCAGCCGGGCCGCCTGCGCCTCCCGGATCCGCCGCACCGAGTCCAGGAGCAGAAAGCTCATGCGGTAGGTGACCAGGGCCACGTCCACGACCGGTGCGGGCACCCCGGCCCGCACGAGCCGGGGCAGCAGGTCCGACATGGGGGTGGTGAAGGCGAACAGGAGGACGCCGAGGGAGGCGGCCGAGGTGCGCAGCAGCAGTTCCGCCGCGCGGACCGGGCCGCCGTCGGCGAGGGTGACGAACCCGTCGGGTCCGCCGACCTGGACGAGCAGCGGCAGGGCTCCGGTCACACAGAAGCCCAACGGCACCCGGTAGGCCCGCCACAGCCGACGGCCGGGCACACCCGCGGGGCCCAGCAGCACCACGAGCGCGGTCAGCAGGACCAGGGCCGCGCCGGGCCAGGGCGGCAGGGAGATCGCGAGCACGGTGAGACCGAGCCCGAGCACGGCCTTGTCCACGGGGTGGCGGCGGCGCCAGCGACTGCTGTGCGCCGCCGCGTCGATCGGCAGCACCCGCGTCAGCCCCGCCCGGCGGGGGACTCCCCGGAGCCACCGGACAGCGGGACTTCACCGCCGGGCGTGCCGGACACGCCGGACGCGGTGGATGCCGCGACCGTCTCGTCCGCCGGCTGTTCCGGAGCCGTGCTCGTCTCGTCCGCCGCGTCCAGCAGTGCCCGCACCCGGGCCTCGCCCTGGCGCCGGCCCCGGCGGATGCCGAAGTAGTAGGCGAGGACCCCCGCGCCGAGGGCGGCCTGGAGGGAGAACAGCGCCGACTCGATCTCACCGGAGGGCGGCTCGTACAGGGGCGAGAACCACGGCTCGTAGTCCGGCTCGATCTCCGTGATCGCCGTCTCCGCCTCGCCGTCGGACCCCGTGAAGGGCTCCTCCTTGTGGTCGCCGAGGCCGAGGGCCAGCGGCAGGACGGCGAGCGCGGCCACGGCGAGCAGCAGCAGTACGTTGATCTTCGTGTTCCGGTTCATCGGGCCACCGCCTCGGTCCCGGTCTCCGTCTCGGCCCCGGTGCGGTCGCGCCGCCCGGTCAGGAGCACGCCCAGCCGGGTCAGTTCGCCCTTGCTCGACTGCACCAGCAGACGCATCACCAGCACCGTCAGCAGACCTTCGCTGACCGCGAGCGGGACCTGCGTGATGGCGAAGATGGAGCCGAACTTGCCGAGCGCGCCCAGGAAACCACTGCTCGGGTCGGGGAACGCGAGCGCCAACTGCACACTGGTGACGCAGTAGGTGACCAGGTCGGCGACGAACGCGCCGAAGAACACCGTCACCATCAGCGGCACTCCGAAGCGTCGCAGCAGCCGGTAGATGCCGTAACCCGCCCAGGGGCCGACGATCGCCATCGAGAAGACGTTGGCGCCGAGCGTGGTCAGACCGCCGTGTGCCAGCAGCAGTGCCTGGAAGAGCAGGGTGATGGTGCCGAGGACCGCCATGATCGGCGGCCGGAACAGGATGGCACCGAGACCGGTGCCGGTGGGGTGGGAGCAACTCCCGGTGACCGACGGGAGCTTCAGCGCGGACAGGACGAAGGTGAAGGCCCCCGAGGCGCCGAGCAGCAGCGTGCTCTCGGGATGCTCCCTGACCTCACGTGTGAGTGCCCGGACTCCGTGGACGACGAACGGCGCGGACGCGACACCCCAGGCGATCGCGTGCGCCGGAGGAAGGAAACCCTCGGCTATGTGCATGGCTCAGCAGACCCTCTCCAGCACCTCGTGGATGGTTGACGTGCCTTGGCCGGTCTCCTGGCTTACGGGTGACACCGCCCGTGCTCCGCCTTCCCGGGTCCGAAGACCCAGTGGCTGTCCGTGAGGACCGGAGCCGGACTTCCCGATTCACAGTGGCGAGGGCCGCACCGGCATCACACCGGATTTCCCGTTCACCAAGGCGTGGTGACAGTAGTGCCCGGACAAGGAGGCTGACAAGCGGAGGCGAGGGGCGCGCAGGCGCCGTGCACCAGCTCACACCCCGGCGCACGCCCCGCGCCACGCCGAGGTGCCCGACCTGACCGAAAGCAGACGGGAGCTTTACTGCAACATACTTGCAGCTGCCAACTCGGCGCACGACGCTGAGGGGATCCGACCCCACGGACGAAGAGAAGGCGCACGCCCCATGGCTCCTGGCACCGACACCGCCCCCTCGGCCACCGCCGCGACGGGCGGTCTCTCCTGGCGGCGGATCCGCGCCTCGATGACGCGGGGGGAGTGGGCGAGCCTCGGCGGGATGGCCGGGTTCATCCTGGCACTGCACCTCGTCGGCTGGTTCACCCTGGTGGTGATCGTCGCCCCCGAGCACTACAGCGTCGGCAGCAGATCCTTCGGCATCGGCATGGGCGTCACCGCCTACACCCTGGGCATGCGGCACGCCTTCGACGCCGACCACATCGCCGCCATCGACAACACCACCCGCAGGCTGATGGGGGAGGGGCGACGCCCGCTGTCGGTCGGCTACTGGTTCTCCCTCGGCCACTCCTCGATCGTGCTCGCCCTCACCTTCCTGCTCACCCTCGGCGTCAAGACGCTCGCCGGACCGGCCCGCGACGGCGACTCCACGCTGCACGACGTGACCGGCTGGATCGGCACCACCGTCTCGGGGACGTTCCTGTACGTCATCGCCGTCGTCAACCTGGTGATCATGGTGGGGATCTGGAAGGTGTTCCGTGAGCTGCGCTCGGGCACCTTCGACGAGGCCGCGCTGGAGGAGCGACTGAACAACCGGGGCCTGATGAACCGGCTCCTCGGGAGGTTGACGAGGTCCCTCACCAGCCCCTGGCAGATGTACCCGATCGGCCTGCTCTTCGGCCTCGGCTTCGACACGGCGACGGAGGTCGCGCTCCTGGTGCTCGCCGGTTCGGGCGCCGCCTCCGGGCTGCCCTGGTACGCGATCCTGTGCCTGCCCGTCCTGTTCGCCGCCGGGATGTCCCTCCTCGACACCGTCGACGGCACGTTCATGAACTTCGCCTACGGCTGGGCCTTCTCCCGCCCGGTCCGCAAGGTCTACTACAACCTGGTGATCACGGGTCTGTCCGTGGCCGTCGCCCTCGTCATCGGCACGGTCGAACTCCTCGGCCTCGTCGCCGAGAAGGCCCGGCTGCACGGCACCTTCTGGGACGGGGTCGCCGGCCTCGACCTCAACACCGTCGGCTATGTCGTCGTCGGCCTCTTCTTCGCCACCTGGGCGGTCGCCCTGCTGGTCTGGCGGTTCGCCCGGATCGAGGAGAAGTGGACGGCGGGCTGAACACCCACCACCCACCCGCACCACGGCGCACGGGCGCCTCACCTTTCCTCAGGACACGTCGTCGAGCGGCCGGAGGAAACGGCGTTCGTACCGCTTGATGCAGCGGGTGTCGCGGGCCAGCGCGAAGGCGTCCTGGCACTCCGGATCGGACATGCTGTCCGTGCGGTACCGCTCGTACGCGGCGAGACTGGGAAACGAGAAGAGGGCGTAGGCGATGTCGCTGTCGCTCTCACTCGGCAGGAAGTAGCCGTGGTGCGTCCCACCGAAACGGTTGACGAGCCGAACCCAGCGCCGGCCGTACTCTTCGAAGTCCTCGAGCTTGTCGGCGTCGATCTCGTACTTCAGATGAATGGTGATCACGCCTCCATGGTCCCCCGGGGCACGGGCGACGGCCATGCCGGTCGACGCCATGCGGTGGGGGAGGCGGTCAGGGCGTCGACGAGCCGGGCGAACCCGGTGCGTTGCCGGTCGGTCAGTGTGGTGCAGAGCGGCGCCTGCAACTCGTCGGTGAGCTGCTCGGCGCGCTGCCATCGGGGGATCAGGGCCGCGGCGGCGGGTCGTGGTTCTCGCCAGGCCGGCGGAAGGGGCAGGGAACCCCGCCCCTTCCGCCGGCCTGGCCGACGGGAGGCCGACGCCGGCGCGGGGTGATGCCGCGACCTCACCTCAGTGGGCGTGCAGCCCGTCCGTGAGGTTGCCGTGGCTGTGCCGCCATCCGTTCGGGACGCGCCGGGCGCCCGCCAGATGGGGGTGACCGACGGGGAGGTCGGCGTGCACATGGGCCGCGTCGGCCGTCGATGCCGCCGGCCACAGCCGTACGGCCAGCAGCGCCGCGCCCAGTGCGAGCGAACCCAGGGCGAGCACCGCCCAGTTAAGCCCGGCCGCCGCCCCCAGCCAGCCGGCCAGCGGATACGTCAGCAGCCAGCAGCCGTGCGAGAGGGAGAACTGGGCGGCGAACGCGGCCGTACGCTCCCCGGGCGCCACCGAGCGGCGGACGAGCCGCCCGGCCGGAGTGAGCACCGCCGAGCACGCGGCACCGAACGCGGCCCACAGCACCAGCAGCCCCGGCAGCCGCCAACTCCCGCCGTGCGCGCCCGTGACGACCCCGAGAGCGGCGAAGACGACGGGCAGCGACAGCGCGCCCGGCAGCATCACGGCCCGGTCCGGCACCTTGTCCAGCACCCGGGGCAGCACCAGCGCCACGGCCATCGACCCCGCCCCGTACGCCCCGAGCGCCAGCGGCAGGGCGCCCGCCGACAGGCCCAGCACCTCGCGGACGTAGACGACGGAGTTCACCGTCACCATCGCCCCGGCCGCCGCCACCGCCAGGTTCAGGGCGATGAGGGCCCGCAGCTCCGGCACGCCCAGGAGGAGGCGCGTGCCGGCGGTGGCCCTGGCGAACGCGCCGCCCGTGCGCGGGGCGGCGCCGACGGCCCGCTCGGGCAGGGCGGTCGAGACCACCAGCGCGGCCGAGGCGAGGAAACCGAGGACCGTGCCGGTGAACAGCCCGTCGTAGGTCATGACGGACAACAGCGCGGCCGCGAGGGCGGGGGCGAAGAGGCTCTCCAGGTCGTAGGCGAGCCGGGACATCGACAGGGCCCGCGTGTAGTCGCGTTCCTCGGGCAGCACATCGGGGATGACGGCCTGGAACGTGGGCGTGAACACGGCCGACGCGGACTGCAGGAGGAACACCAGGACGTAGACCTGCCAGACCTCGCCGACGAACGGCAGCGACACGGCGATCCCCGCGCGCACCAGGTCGGCCGTCACCATGAGCGCCCGGCGCGGCAGCCGGTCGGCGACCGCGCCGACGGCCGGGGCGATCACCACGTACGCCACCATCTTGAGCGCGAGAGCCGTACCGAGGACGGACCCGGCGTCGGCGCCCGCGAGGTCGTACGCCAGCAGCCCGAGTGCGACGGTCGCGAGCCCGGTGCCCACCAGGGCGACGACCTGTGCGGCGAAGAGCCGCCGATAGGCGCGATGACGCAGAACGACGAGCATGACGGGGCTCCCCTCGGCGTGGCGTCACATCGGTCGGCCCAGTGTAGTCGTCATGTGCGCATCTGTGCACATGACGACCTGAGGAGGCGACCCCGAAGGGGCGCGGGGAACCGCGCGACCAGCCCCCACGGACCCGCGGACGAAAGACGGCCCTCCATGCCCCCGTGCCCCCATGCCCCCAGCGGAGCGCCTACGCTGGGGGCATGCCTGAACGCCACGCCGTGTCACCTGCGTCCGGTGCGCATCTGCGCGCCCCCGACAGCGCACGGCTCACCGAGGCGACCGGAGTGTTCGCGATGCTCTCCGACGTCACCCGGCTGCATCTGCTGTGGCTGCTCGCGCAGGGCGAGTCGGACGTCGGCTCGCTGGCCGACCGCTGCGAGGCGTCCCGCACGGCCGTCAGCCAGCATCTGGCGAAGCTGCGGCTCGCCGGCCTCGTGGACACCCGGCGCGAGGGGCGGCACATCCACTACAGCCTCGCCGACGGGCATCTCAGGCGCCTGGTCGTGGAGGCGCTCAGTCACGCGGACCACCGGGTCAGCGGCCAGGCACCGCACGACTGAGGACGATGCGTGACCGCCGAAGACCCGCCGTCCCCGCCCCGGCCGCCGATGCGGCCCGCCCCGGACGGCGCGCGCGTGCGGCCGGACGGCGCGCGCGTGCGGCCGGACCGCCGCGGTGCCGGACGGGTGAGCGCCGTCGTGGCCGTGCTGACCGCCGGGCTCGTGCTGTTCCCCCGCTCGGTACCCAACTCCGTGGGCCGGCTGGGCAGTCTGCTGGAGGCGTTCCTGCCGTGGCTCGGCCTGGTGGCCGTGGTCCTGCTGGCCGTGGGACTGCTGCACCGCTCGGCCGTCGCGCTGCTGGCCCTCCTGCTGCCGGTGGCGGCCTGGACGTACACCTTCGGAGGGTTGCTGCTGCCCGGCGCGCGGCCCGGTCCGCGCGAGCTGGTCGTGGTGCAGCACAACGTCAGCGACGAGAACGCCGACCCGGCGGGCACGGCCCGCGCCCTGGCCGACGCCGGGCCGGACCTCATCGCGCTGGAGGAGCTGGTGCCCGCGGCGCTGCCGGTCTATGAGAGGACCCTCGCGCCGGAGTACCCGCACCACGCGGTCCGGGGCACCGTCGGGCTCTGGTCGCGGCATCCGCTCACCGGGACCCGCCAGCTGGACATCAGGCCCGAGGGGATCGCGGCGGACTGGAGGCGAGGGCTCAGGGCCTCGGTCCGCACCCCGCACGGCGACCTCGCGGTGTACGTCGCCCATCTGCCCTCGGTCCGCGTCGGGGCGGGCGGGCTCGCGTCGCAGCGGCGGGACGAGAGCGCCGGTCTGCTGGGCCGGGCCGTCGCCGCCGAGACGCGGGACCCGGTGATCCTGCTGGGCGACCTCAACGGCACGGTCGACGACCGCGGTCTCGCGCCGCTCACCGCACGGATGAACGCGGCGGAGCGCGGCTTCGCCTTCAGCTACCCCGCCCGTCTCCCGCTTGCCCGGATCGACCAGGTCATGGCCCGCTCGGCGACCGTCGCCGACATCCGCGCGCTGCCCGCCACCGGCAGCGACCACCTGCCGGTCGTCGCCCGGGTCACCCTCGGCTGGCCACCGGGCCGATGGACTCCAGCGTCGGCACGACCTCCTCGATCGAGCCGTCCGCCGCGAACACCAGCCGGTCCAGGGTGGATTCCCGCCGGACGCCGTCCCCGCGCGGGGTGCCGGGGCCCGGGATCGCGAACCGGTGGTAGCAGATGAACCAGTCGTCGGTGCCGGGGACGTTCACCACGGTGTGGTGGCCGGTGGCGAGGATCCCGTACTCCGGGCGCTTGCGCAGGATCACGCCCTTCTCGGTCCACGGGCCGAGCGGGGTGGGGCCGGTGGCGTAGGCGACGCGGTAGTCCTCGCTGCGGGTGTCGTCCTCCGACCACATGTAGTAGTAGACGCCCCGCCGTTCGACGACGAAGGCCCCCTCGCGGAAGTTCTCCGGGGTGAACCGCCGTACCCGCGCGGGGTCGAAGGACACCATGTCCGCGCCGAGCGGGACGCCGTACGCCTCGGTGTTGCCCCAGTAGAGATACGCGGTGCCGTCGTGGTCCGTGAAGACGGCCGGGTCGATCATCTGGCCGGGGTAGTCGTCGCGCGCGATGAGCGGCCGGCCCAGGGCGTCCCGGAAGGGGCCGGTCGGGCTGTCGGAGACGGCCACGCCGATCTGCTGGTCGGCGCAGAAGTAGAAGTAGTACGACCCGTCGCGTTCGGCGGCGGCCGGCGCCCAGGCGTGGCCGTCCGCCCAGCTCACGTCCGACTCCAGGTCGAGGACGACGCCGTGGTTCTCCCAGGTGACCAGGTCGTCGGAGGAGAACACCTCGAAGCGGGTGCCGCCCCAGCCCTCGAAGCCGTCCGTCGTCGGATAGACGTAGTAACGGCCGTGGAACTCCTGGATGTTGGGGTCGGCGTACAGCCCCGGCAGCAGCGGGCTGCGCATCGCCACCGCCTCCACCGTCCAGGTGCGGGAAGTCCCGTCGGCCGCTGTGACGGTGTAGCTCCGCGGGGTGCGGAAGTCGCGCGGGGTGCCCGACGGGGGCTCGATCCGGGAGCCCGCCGACAGGTCGAACTCCGGTGCGAGGGAGCCGAGTTCGGTGTCCCGATGTACCGGCAGGACGACCTTCGACGCGACGTCGTCGACGAGCGCGTACGCCTTCAGGCCCTCCGGCACGTGTGCGTCGACGACGGACGCGGGCGGCGCGAACCCGGCGAGGAGCCGCTCGTACTCGGCCCGTGTCACCGGCAGCACCGAGCCGTGCCGCGCGCCGGGCGGCAGCGCGAACCGCGCACACGGCGTCCACGCGCCGGAGTCCAGGTCGGTGGTCTCGAAGGGCACATAGCCGCGCCCGCTGAACTCGTCGACGAACAGGTACCAGGTGCGGTCGTCCGTGTTCGACCTGAAGACGATCGGCCCCTCGCCCTGCTCGACGGTCCCGTGACCGATCCGGTCGGCGACGAAGTCGTAGGAGGTGTCGCGCAGCCCCTTCGACTTCTCCACGGTGATGAACTTGCCTCCGGGCGCGGCGGGGGAGTTGCCGCGCTCGTCCTTGGTGAAGCGGTAGTAGGCGCCGTCGTGCCGGACCACCGTCGAGTCGATGACCGAGTGGCCGGGGTCGTTCCACAGCCGGGGCTCGCTGAAGACCCGGAAGTCACGCGTGGTCGCGTACAGCATCCTGTTGTGGGTGTCGGCGGTGTGCTCCGGGTCGTCCTCCGCGTACAGCTTCGACGCCCAGAAGACGACGAACGCGCCCAGCTCCGGGTCGTAACAGGCCTCGGGCGCCCAGGCGTTGCCAGCCGTGTCGGGGGCGACGCGCACCAGTCGGCGGTCGGTCCAGCGCACCAGATCGGTGCTCTCCCAGACCATGAGCGAGGTGGATCCGGTGCGCTGCACCCGGTCCCAGTCGCCGTCCGGCTCGCCGTGCATCCGGAGGTCGGTGGCGATCAGATAGAACCGGTCGCCGTCGGGGTCGCGCACGAGGAACGGATCGCGCAGCCCGCCCGTTCCGAGGTCCGAGGTGAGCACCGGCGCGCCGCCGTTCAGCTCGCGCCAGCGCAGCGGGTCGTCGCCCCGGCTGAGCGCGAACCGGATCCGCTCGCCCTCCGGGCCGTCCTCGCCGGTGAAGTAGACGAAGACGTATCCGGCGTACTCCTGCAAGCCGACCTCCAAGGCTGCGACCTTTTGACAGTTCCTGTGGGAAACCCCGTCGAAGAGTGTTGCTATCTGCGCCGAGTGGCGTCAATCGGCGCAGGGGTCCGGGGTGGCAGCGAAAGTTTCGGGGAGGGCGGGCCAGGGGGTGCTCCGAAAGTCCCGCACAGCACCCACGGCGCCCGGCACGCTCCCCCACTCTCGTCTTCGCTTCGAGCGGGAGGGGCCCCCACCGCCGCACCGGCCGAAAGCCGGTCAGCCCTCCAGCCGGCGCAGTCGTTCCGCGTCGCAGGTGCGCGGGCAGGTGGAGCAGGCCTCTGCCGGGCGGATCGTGTAGTAGAGGCAGCAGCCCAGACGGGTGCGGGTCGGGTGCTCGCGTCCGTCGTCCGTGCGCAGGGAGCGGAAGCCGGCGCCGCCGGGGAAGGGCGCGTGCGCGGCGGGCAGGACCGCGGAGGCGGCCCGGACACCGGCGGCCTCGTCGCCGCGGGTCCGCCCGAGGTACCAGAGGCCGGAGACCAGGTCGTCGGAGACCAGCCCCCACAGCGCGCGCGAGCCCCGGCGGGTGTACGGGCCCATCGCCTCCAGCACCGGACCCAGGTGGTCCGCCACGGCGGACCTCAACTCGGCGCGCAGCGCCTCCTGGTGGGCGACGGTCCGGGTGCCGGGCAGCAGGGCGGCGGGGTCGTCCGGGAGGCAGACCAGATCGGTGCCGGGGGTGACCTCGAACGCGCCCGACGCGAGGTCGATCCGTATGTCGCCCGGGGCGATCCGGGGCACGCGCCGCTCCAGGAACCACACGCCGCTCATCAGCAGGGAAACCGACCAGGCGTAGTCGTGCAGGGCGCGGGAGGCGGCGACATGCCGGGGCGCGGTGTGGTCGTGACGCTCGCGGATGCGGGCGGCCTCCGCCTCCACGAAGGCCTCGACGTCCTCCTGACCGTCCGTCAGGCCGACGGTTCGGCCGGGCGACCGGCCGGGCGCTCGGCCGGGTCCGCCGATCCGTACGGACAGCGCCTCGCACATCGCGTCCAGGCGGCGGTAGGCCGACGAGAGGAGTGTCGGGACGGACGTGGCGGTGTCGGCCTGGGCGGTCTCCAGGTGGGCCACGGTCATCGGTAACTCCAGAGCGTGAAGGGTTTGGCGAGCGAGGGAGGTAAGGCTTACCTTAGCTCCAAGATCGCGCGCCGATGACCAGGTGGCGTGTGAAGTAGTCGTGTACGTCGTTGACCAGCGAAGTTACTTACGAGTTGATCAAGGGCGTCGTGGATCACAGTGAGCCCACAGCCGTTGAAAGCTAAAGCATGCCTAACCTAAGCTCACGTTTCGTGACTGCGACCGAAGGGGTCGCGCCGACCGGCGCGCCCTCGCGTGCCCTGAGGCACCTGACCCTGTTCCTCGGCGGAATCGGCGCGCTGGCGCTGTGCGCCGCGCTGAGCCTCGCCCTCGGAACCCGTTCCGTCCCCCTGCCCACCGTGCTCGACGCGCTGTCCGGACACGCGGAGGGCCGGGACGCCCTGGTGGTGACGGGACTTCGGCTTCCGCGCACGCTCATCGGCCTCGCGGTCGGCGCCGCCCTCGGCGTCGCGGGCGCCGTGGCCCAGGGGATCACCCGCAACCCGCTCGCCTCCCCGACCACCCTGGGCATCAACGCGGGTGCGGGGTTCGCGGTCGTCGTCGCCATCTTCGCGCTGAGACTCACCGACCCCGTCGAGTACGTGGGGTTCGCCTTCGCCGGGGCCGCCGCAGCGGCCGTCCTCGCCCAGGCGCTGGCCCGCCGCGCCGGGGACATCGACCCCGTACGGCTCGCCCTCGGCGGCACGGTGCTCCAACTGGTGCTGCTGTCCTGGACCTCGGCCGTCATGCTGGCCAGTCAGCGCACCCTGGACGAGGCGCGCTTCTGGCTGGCGGGCTCCCTGGCGGGACGCCAACTCGACACGCTCTGGCCGGTGTTGCTGTCCCTGGTGCTCGGCCTGCTGCTCGCCGCGGCCGTCGCGCCCGCCCTCAACGCCCTCGCCCTGGGCGACGACTCGGCCCAGGCGCTCGGCGTACCCGTCACCCGCATCCGGCTCGCCGGAGGCCTCGCGGTCGTCCTCCTCGCCGGCTCCGCCGTCGCCGTCGCGGGCCCGGTCGCGTTCATCGGCCTCGCCGCGCCCCACCTGGTCCGCCCCCTCCTCGGCGGCGACCACCGCCTCCTCGTCCCCGGCTGCCTCGTCGCCGGCCCCCTGCTCCTGCTCACCGCCGACATCCTCGGCCGCCTGGTCATCCGCCCCGCGGAACTGGAGGTCGGCATCGTCACCGCGTTCCTCGGCGCGCCCCTGCTGGCCCTGCTCGCCCGGAAGGCCGCCCGATGACCCTGACGCACAAGGCGGTTGTACGTCCCGGCATGCGCCGCCCACCCGGCCGGCCCCGCCTCCTCGCGTACGGCGCCACCGGCCTCCTCGCCCTCCTCGCTCTGCTCACGGTCGCCGTCTCCACGGGGGAGATGAACATGCCCGCGTCCGTGGCGCTCCGCGCGCTGCTCGGGTTCGGCGATCCGGGCGACGTCCTGGTGGTGCGGGAGTTCCGGGCGCCGCGCGCCGTCGCCGCCGTCGTGGCCGGCGCCGGCCTGGGGGCGGCGGGCTGCGTCCTGCAACGGCTGTTCCGCAACCCCCTCGCCTCGCCGGACGTGATGGGGGTGACCGGCGGGGCCTCGCTCGGCGCGGTCGCCCTGCTGGCCGCCGGGGCCTCCCAACTCCTCATCCCGCTCGGTGCGTTGGCCGGTGGCCTGCTGGCCGCTTTGCTCCTCGGGGTGTTCGCCTGGCGGTCCGGGCTCGCCGTCACCCGCCTCGTCCTCACCGGCCTCGCCGTCCAGGCGGGCCTGGCCGCCGCGGTCAACCTGATGATCGTGCGCTTCCCCGCCGAACTCGCGGGCTCGGCCCTCCAGTGGACGACCGGGTCGGTGTACGGCCGCACCTGGACGGAGGTCTGGGGCGCGGGCGCCGCCGTGCTGCTCGCCCTGGCCGCCGCGCTGATCACCCACCGCCGTCTCGCCGTGCTCGACCTCGGCGACGACTCGGCGGGGGCGCTCGGCCTCGACACCTCCGCCGTACGCCTCCAACTGCTCCTCGTCGCGGTCGCGTTGGCCTCGCTGGCGGCGGCCCTCGCGGGGCCGGTCACCTTCGTCGCCCTCGCCGTCCCGCACATCGTCCGCTTCCTCACCGGCCCACCGACGGCGGCGACGCTCGCGCTGGCGGCGCTCACCGGGGCGGTCCTCCTCCTCGCCGCGGACCTCGTCGTCCAGCACGTCCTCCCGGTGGAGGGCCTGCCGGTCGGCGCCGTGACGGCGACGCTGGGGGCGCCGTGGCTGCTGCTGCTGATGCTCCGCCAGAGCGCGCCGGTGCGGAGGGGGGTGTGAGGGCGCGGTTCGTGGGGGGCCGGGGGGCGCGTTGTCGGGTGCGGGTGGATGGGGCCCCTCGCGCAGTTCCCCGCGCCCCTGAAAAGCAGGGGCTGCGCCCCGTGCTTTTCAGCCCGCAGCCCCGCCGCTTTCCAGGCCCGCAGCCCCGCCGCTTTTCAGCCAGTAGCCCCGCTGCTTTTCAGGCCCGCAGGGGCGCTGCTTTTCACGCCCGCAGGGCCGTGGTCCTTCAGGCCCGCAGGGGCCTGGTCTTTCAGGCCCGCAGGGGCCTGGTCTTTTAGGGGCGCGGGGAACTGCGCGAGAAGCCCCACCGGAGCCGCACCCGCCGACGAACCCCGCACCCCCCAACGAACCGCGCCCCCACCCCCCACCCCCCCCGCCCCCAGGAGCCCACCCCACATGCCCCCCACCAACCAACTCTCCACCCACCACCTCGACCTGCGCTACGGCGACCGCACAGTCGTCGGCGGGCTCGACCTGACCCTCCCCGGCGGGGCCGTGACCGCGATCGTCGGCCCCAACGCCTGCGGCAAATCGACCCTGTTGAGAGGGCTCAGCCGCCTGCTCGCCCCCACCGCCGGCACAGTCACCCTCGACGGCTCCGACATCCACCGCATGTCGGCCCGCGCACTGGCCCTGCGGATGGGACTGCTGCCGCAGCAGCCCGTCACCCCCGAGGCGACCACCGTCGAGGCGCTCGTCCGGCTCGGCCGCTTCCCCCACCAGCGTCTGCTGAGCCCCTGGTCGGCCGCCGACCAGCGAGCCGTGGACGAGGCCCTGGACTGCACCGGCACCACCGCGCTGCGCGACCAGCCCGTCGACAGACTCTCCGGCGGACAGCGCCAACGCGCCTGGATCGCCCTGGCGTTGGCGCAGGACACCGAACTGCTCCTGCTCGACGAACCGACCACCTTCCTCGACCTCCGGCACCAGCTCGACGTCCTCGACCTGGTCGCCGCCCTGCACGCCGAGGCCGGCCGCACCGTCGTCATGGTGCTGCACGACCTCGGACAGGCCGCCCGTTACGCCGACCACATGGTCGTGCTCAAGGACGGGCGCCTCGCCGCCGCCGGCCCACCGGCCGAGGTGCTCGACGCGGACCTGGTCAAGTCCGTGTTCGACGTGGACTGCCGGGTCATCCCCGACCCGGAGACCGGCACACCGCTGGTCGTCCCGAAGAGCGGCGCGGCACGGCACACCACCACGCCCGCCACCGCCTGACCGACCCGCCCCCGCGGTCCGACCGACCGCCCACCCCACTCACCCACTCCTCTCACCCACTCCTCCCCTCACCCCTTCACCCCTTCACCGAGAAAGACCACCCCCTCATGCTCAAGCGATCACCCCTGCGCGGATTCGGCCGTCCCACCGCCGCGCTGCTCACCGTCGTCCTCGGCACGGGCCTCCTGGCCGCCTGCGGCGACTCCGACACGGCGAAGACGGACGACGCCGCACAGGCCGGTGCCGACGGCGCCGCCTTCCCCCGCACCCTCAGGACCGTGATGGGCGACGTCGAGATCCCGGCGCAGCCCAAGAAGGTCGTCGTCCTCGACACCGGCGAACTCGACGACGTCACCCTGCTCGGCATCGACCCGGTCGGCGCCGTCGCCCCGCACTTCAAGACGGAGGGCGGCTTCCCCACGTATCTGGAGGGTGACCTCAAGAACACCACGGACGTCGGCCCGCTCCTGGAGCCGAACCTGGAGAAGATCGCCTCCCTCCAGCCCGACCTGATCCTGTCCTCCAAGGTCCGGCACGAGAAGGTCTACGACAAGCTCAGCGCCATCGCCCCGACCGTGTTCACCGAGACCACCGGCGGCGTCTGGAAGGAGAACCTCAAGGTCCACGCCGAGGCGCTGGGCCTGGAGGACGAGGCCGAGGCCAAGCTCGACGAGTACGAGCAGCGGGCCGAGGCGCTCGGTGAGGCGATCGAGAAGCAGGACGGCGCCCTGCCGACCGTCTCCGTCGTCCGCTTCGTCGCCGGCCCGACCCGCCTCTACGCCTCCAACTCCTACAGCGGTGTCGTCCTGGACGACGTCGGCTTCCAGCGCCCGAAGTCGCAGATCTCCGACGACCCGGCCGTGACCATGAAGGATGTCAGCCCCGAGGAGATCGACCAGGCCGACGCCGACCTGATCTTCGTCACCACCGCCGACACCCCGGACAAGACCCAGCAGAAGCAGGTCACCTCCAACCCCGTCTGGAAGGACCTGCCCGCCGTCAAGGACGGCAAGGTCTTCGAGGTCCCGGACGAGACCTGGATGTCCGGCATCGGCGTCCAGGCCGCCGAGGAGATGCTCGCCGACATCGCGAAGGCGACCGGCGTCGAACTCCCGAAGCAGTAACCCCCGCGGTACCAGGGGCGGGCCCCACCACGAGACGGGCCCGCCCCGCCCGACCCCCCACCCGCCAGCGGAAGCCGTGCCCCACCCCATGCGCCTGTACCTGCTCGCCCTCAACCCCACCGACTCCGTCACCGAGGGCTTCCTGCCCGCCGCCGCCCGGCTGGGCCTGGACATCACCCTCCTCACCGATCAGCCCGACGCGCACCGCGCGGCGTACCCGGACCGTCCCGGGATCGAGGTCCTCCACTGCGACGTACGGGACCACCGTGCCGTCATCACCCGGATCTCCCGCCACCACCGGCCCGACGCGGTCTTCACCAACAGCGACCACCTCCAGACCCAGGCCGCCCTCGCCGCCCACTACTTCGACCTCCCGGGCAAGGACTGGCGGGCCGCCCTGCGCGCCAAGGACAAGGGCGAGATGCGCCGCCACCTCGCCGCGGCAGGCGTGGACACGGTGTGGTCCGCCGAGATCACCGCCGCGGCCGACCTCACCGGCCGACTCGTCGTCGACGCCCCGTACCCCCTGGTCGTCAAGCCCCGCGAGGGCGTCGCCAGCGAGGACGTCGTGCTCGTCGACACCGCCGAGGACCTCGTGGCGCGCGCCGAGGAGATCCTGGCCCGGCGCCCGGGCAGCACCCTCGTCGTCGAGGAGTACCTGCCCGGGGAGCTGTACACCCTGGAGACCCTCGGCGACGGCCGCGTCCGGCACGTGCTCGGCGGCTTCCACACCGAGCTGTCCCCGCCGCCGTACTTCATCGAGGAGCGGCTCACCTTCCTCCCGGCCCACCCCGAGCCGGTCGTCGCTCAGGTGCTCGCCCAACTCGACGCGCTGGGCGTCGGATTCGGCGCCTGTCACACCGAGTTCGTCGTCCACGAGGGCCGGGCCCGCATCATCGAGGTCAACTACCGTGCCATCGGCGACCAGTGCGATCTGCTGCTCGCCCAGCTCCTCGACGTCCCGCTGTTCGAGCACATCCTCCGCACCCACCTCGGCAAGCCGCTCCCCGACGACCTGGGCATCCGGCGCGACGGCGCGGCCCGTCTGGAGTACCCCTGCGCCGACCGGGCCGGCACCCTCGTCGCCGCTCCCGCCGCGACCGACGTCACCGTCGACGGGGTGCGTCTGACGTACCGCCCGCTGCGCGCGCCCGGCGAGCACCACGAGCTGTACCGGACCAACCGCGACTACCTCGGCGTCCTCCGCGCCACCGGCACCGCTCAGCGGAGCGTGGACCGTGCGGTGGCGGACTTCCTCGCCGACCGACGCTGGGAGATCCAGCCGTGACCGCCCCGACCGCCGTGCCCCCGGAGGGCACCCCCATGACCGCAACGGCCCCCGAGACCACCGCTGTCCGCACGGCCACCCCCGCCGACACCACCGAGGCCGAACTGCTCACCCGTGTGCTCGGCGCCCTCCTCCGCGAGGACGTCGTGGGCCTGCGCACCCGCAGTACGCGCGTCGACCTGCCGGACGGCCTCTGGCTGCGCCTGCCCACCCCCGACGGCGACGACGCCCTCCTCCTCCCGGTCACCGAGGACGGCTTCCAGCACCCCGTCACCGCCCGACTGCCCCTGCTCGTCCGGGAGTCGGACGGGACCCACCTCCCCACCTGCGACACCGTCCTCGCCGCCCTGCGCGCCCTGGCCGACCCCGCCGACCGCGACGGCTTCGACGCCTACGCCGAGGAGTGCCGTCAGACCCTCACGACGATGCGGCTGCACGAGGAGACGGCACAGGAGATCGCCGAGGGGCTCACCGACCTCTACGGCGACGACCTCGCCGACTGGACGGGCCTGCGCGGCGGCCTGGCGTACGAGACGCTCGCGGCGCGACTCGACCACCCCGTCTACCCGACCGCACGCGGCCGCTCCGGCCTCGACGAGCGGCAACTGCGGGACCACGCACCCGAGTTCCATCCGACGTTCGCGCTCCGGTGGCTCGCCCTGCCCAGGGAGGCCGTCACCGTCGCCGGGGACCTCCCGGACGGCTGGCCCACCCCCTCCGGGCTCGGACTCGCGGACCTCGACCACACCCATGTCACCCTGCCCGTCCACCCGTTGACCGTCGGCGCGCCCCTGGACGCGGCGCTGCGCGAGGCCGGGCTCGCGGACCGGGCCGTCCTCGCCGACCGGGCGTACCTCCCGGTCGTCCCCACCCTGTCGATGCGTACGGTCGCCCCCGCCTCCGCCCCCTCCCTGCACCTCAAACTGCCCCTGGCCACCGCCACCCTGGGCCTGCGCAACAAGCGGTCCATCAAGCCGGGGACCCTCGTCGACGGTGCCGCCGGACAGCGGCTCCTCGCGGAGGTGACCGACCGCGAGCCCCGCTTCCGGGGCCGGGTGCTGCACGCCGACGAGACGGTGTACGCGCACGCCGGACACGAACTGCTCGCCGTCCTGTGCCGCCGCTATCCGACGGACCTCGACGACTGCGCCGTCGTCCCCATGGCCGCCCTCCTCGCCGAGGCCCCCGGCGGACGTCTGGTCGTCGACCATCTCGCCGACCGCCACCACGGCGGCGACCCGCTCGCGCTGCTCGACGCCGTGCTCACCCTGTTGTTCGACTGGCAGACCACGCTCTTCGGCTACGGCATCGCCCTGGAATCGCACCAGCAGAACATCTCCCTGGTGTTCGGCCCCGGCCCCGGAGACCTGCGCCTGCTGCTGAAGGACAACGACGGGCCCCGCGTCAACCGCGCCCGACTGGCCGCCAGGCTCGGTGCGGACGGGGGGAGCCGGGGCTTCGACGACCCCCGCACCTTCACCACCGACGACCGGGCGGTGGCCGACCTGTTCACCACCATCACCGTCCACCTCTGCGCCGGCGCCTACGCGTTCGGCCTGGCCCGGCACGGCCGTGCCCCGCTGGCCGAGCTGCTGCGTCTGGTCCGCGACCGCCTCACCGAGGCCGTCGACCGCCTCGGCGGGGACGCGGCGGACGTCCTGCGGGCGCGGGTGCTCGACGCGCCCGAGCTGCCGGTGAAGGCGATGGTGACCGCCGGGACCCTGCTCAGCAAGGCCCGGTCGGGCGCCGCCGACATCAACAAGCACTACACCACCGGGCCCAACTACCTCCTGGGGGAGGGTGGTTCGGCATGACCGCCGAGGCGCTCGCGGTGTCGCGCCCCGCGTTCGGCCGCCGACAGGTGCACGCGGTGGCCGCCTGCTACTTCGTGGCGTCGTTCGCCGCGCTGGGGCTGCCGCCGTACTTCACCCAGATCCTGCCCGAACTGGGCGACCGCGCGGGCCGCTGGGCAGGTGTGCTGTACGTCGTGCCCACCGTGTTCAGCGCACTCGCGGCACCCCTGTGGGGGCGGCTCGCCGACCGCTTCGGACGAAAACGACTGCTGCTGCGGGCCCAGTTGGGCCTCGCCGTCTCCTTCCTGCTGGCGGGCTGGGCCGACTCGCTCACCATGTTCACGGCGGCACTGGTGCTCCAGGGCATCCTGGGCGGCACGTTCGCCGCCTCCAACGGCTATCTGGGCGCCGCCCTGGACGGTCCGCGGCTGTCGAGGGCGCTGACCCTGATGCAGGGCAGCGCGCGGGCCGCCCTCGTCTTCGCGCCGATCGTCGTCGGCGCGCTGTCACCGTGGCTCTCCCCGCACCGCCAATACGCCCTCCTCGCCCTGCTCCCGCTCGCCGCCGCCCTGCTGCTCGTCGCGCTGCCCGAACCGGCCGAGGCCGAGGAGACGGCGGAGCGGGAGCCGGAGGCCGCCGACCCCGCCCCCAGGGCCGCCCTGCGCCGGCTCTACGCCCTGGAGTTCGCCTTCGTGTTCTCCACCGTGATCTCCTTCCCCTATCTGATCTCCCTCGTCCAGGAACGCCTCCCCGGGGCCTCCGCCGCCCTGTCCGGCCTGCTCTTCGCCCTGCCGCACCTGTGCTACCTGCTCACCGCCCTGACGGTGCACCGCGCCGTCCGCAGCCGCCCCCGGCACGGCATCGCCCTCGGCTTCGCACTGATCGCCCTGGGCCTCGCCGGACACGGCGTGGCCGACACCCTGCCGGGCCTCGTCGCCGTACGGCTGCTCCTCGGCGCGGGACTCACCCTCGGCATGGTCGGTCTGTCGGTCCTGGCGGCCGACTGCGCCCGCGGCCGCGCCCCTGGCGGGATGTTCGGCTCCCTGGAGTTCTTCTCCAAGGCCGGCGCCGTCGCCGCCGGAGTGACCGCCGCCGTGGGCAGCGCCCGGTTCGGGCCCGCCGCCCCGGTGCTCATAGGCGGCGGCATAGCCGCACTCACCGTCTTCGCGACCCTCCTTCCCCCACATCCGCGTACCCGCTGGAGCCACTGAATGCCCCCGCTCACCGACTCGCTCGGTACCACCCACCTGCCCACCGCCGACGACGCGGTGGCCCACACCCTCCTCAACTGCCTGCTGCGCGAGGTGTCCGGCCCCGAACACCAGACCGCCGTCATCGACGGTCACCTCCTGCTCCGCCTGCCCCGCCGCGGCCTCCTCCTCCGGGTCGCCCTGCGGCGCACGTCGCTGCTGGGCGCCCACCGCTTCACCGGCCCCGTCCAGGAGCAGTCCGACACCGGCTGGGCCCCGCTGGACTGGCGCCGGCTCGCCGAGTACACGCACGACGAGCTGTCCCTGCGCACCGGGGTCCGCAACGACGAGTTCCTGCACCAGATCGACTCCAGCCACCGCACCGTCGCCACCGCGCTCGCGGGCCGCGCGGCCGGTGAGCGCGCAGGGCGTGAGTCCGCCGCGCCGGGCCCGCGCGCCACCACCCCCGACGGGCAGCCGGACTACCTCGCCTCCGAGCAGTCGCTGCTCTTCGGCCACCGCTTCCACCCCACCCCCAAGGCCCGCACGGGCGACGCGGACGCCTGGCAGTCGTACGCCCCCGAGGCCGGGGCCTCCTTCCCGCTGCGCCACCTCGCCGTCCGCGACCACCTGATCGCCGAAGAGAGTGCCGAGGAGGGCGCCACCGCCGTGCTCGACCGGGAACGCGGTGACGTCCCCGAGGGCTACCGTGTGCTGCCCGCCCACCCCTGGCAGTACGCGATGCTCCGCGAACACCGGCTGCTGCGGGAGGCGTTGGGCCGCGGCGACATCCTCGACCTGGGTCCCGGCGGCCGGGAGTACGCGGCCACCGCCTCCGTCCGCACCCTCTTCGACGGCGACACCTTCCTGAAGTTCAGCCTCAACGTCCGCATCACCAACTGCCTGCGCAAGAACGCCAGTTACGAACTCTCCGGCGCCGTCGCCCTCACCCGCGTGCTGGCCCCCGCCCTCACCGACCTGCAGACCCGCTTCCCCGGCAGCGCGATGCTCCGCGAACCCGCCTACCGCAGCCTCGCCCTGCCCGGCCCCGACGGCACCCCCGACCGGTCCCTCCTCGAAGGCTTCGGTGTCATCGTCCGCGAGGGCCTGTCCCGGCGGCTGCTGCCGGGCACGACCCCGCTGCTGGCGGCCGCCGTCGCCGACGAGTACCCCACCAGCGCCGCCCACGTCTCCCGCCTGCTCGACGGGGCCGGACCGCGGACCGCCCTGCACTGGTGGCAGGCGTACCTGCGGCTGCTCGTCCCGCCCGTGCTCGCCGCCTACTTCGACCACGGCCTCGTTCTGGAACCCCACCTCCAGAACGTCCTGATCTGCGTCGACGGCGACGGGATGCCCGCCCAGGTCCTCTTCCGCGACCTGGAGGGCACCAAGCTCGTCCCCGACCACCACGCCGACGCCCTCGCCGCGCTCCCGCCCGAGGTGGCGGGCCCCCTGTCGTACGACGCCCGGCGCGGCTGGGACCGAGTGGTGTACTGCCTGCTCGTCAACCATGTCGCCGAACTGCTCGCCGCGCTCGCCGACCTGCACCCCGAGACCGAGGCCGACCTGTGGGCCGCGGTCCGGGCGGCCATCCGGGACTACGCCGACGAGGAGGGCTGCCCGCCTCGCCTCGCCGCCCTCCTGGCGGGCGTCCCGCTCCCCGCCAAGACCAACCTCCTCACCCGCTGGGAACGCAAGGCCGACCGCGAGGCCGGTTACGTCCGTCTGCCCTCACCCCTCGCCGAGGACGTCCTGCGCTGGAGCCCCCGGTGAACCACGAGCCCCGGACGAGCCGCCGGCGCGTCATGAGCCAGGAGTCCACGATGACCCTCCCCACCCCCGCCGTGCGCGACCGAGTCCTCGCCCTGTCACCCGCCGAACTACCCGCCTACGTCTACGACTTGGCGGCGCTGCGGGAGCACGCCGCGTACGTGCGCGAGATGCTCCCCGAGCGGGTCGAGCTGTACTACGCGGCCAAGGCCAACCCGGAGCCGCGGATCCTGGCCGCGCTCGGCCCGTACGTCGACGGCTACGAGGTCTCCTCCGGCGGCGAACTCGCCCACGTCGCCGAGGCGGTGCCGGGCCGCCCGCTGGCCTTCGGCGGGCCGGGCAAGACCCCCGACGAGATCCGGGCCGCCCTGGAGCGGGGGGTCCGACGCTTCCACGTCGAGAGCGAGCACGACCTGCGCGTGCTCGCCGAGCTGGCCCGCCGGGCGGCGCCGACCGCGCGGGTCGGGGTGCTGCTCCGCTTCAACCTCGCGGTGGCGGACGGCTCGCTGGCGGGCAGCTCCCTCGCGATGGGCGGCCGGCCCACCCCCTTCGGCCTGGACCCCACCCAGGCGCGGGACGTGCTCCGCCCCCTCACGGACGGCACCCACCCGTACCTCGAACTCCGCGGCGTGCACGCCCACTTGGCCAGCGGACTCGACGCACCCGAACTGCTCTCGGTGGCCCGCTCGATCGTGGAGTGGGCCACGGGCCTGGGCGTACCGATCTCCGAGGTGAACGTGGGTGGCGGCATGGCCGTCGACTACGCACGCCCCGAGAGCCGCTTCGACTGGCGGACGTACGGCGCGGGCCTGGCCGAACTCGCCGACGCCCAGCCGGAACTGACGCTGCGTGTCGAACCCGGCCGCGCGCTCACCGCGTACTGCGGCTGGTACGCCACCGAGGTGCTGGACGTGAAGCGCAGCCACGGCGAGGAGTTCGCCGTGGTCCGGGGCGGCACCCATCATCTGCGCACCCCGGCGACCAAGGGGCACGACCAGCCGTGCTCGGTGCTGACGGTGGAGGAGTGGCCGTACCCCTGGCCGCGCCCGGCGGCCGAGGGGGAGTACGTCAGCCTCACCGGCCAGCTGTGCACACCGAAGGACCTGCTCGCCCGGGACGCCCACGCCCCCGGGCTGCGCGCGGGGGACCGGGTGGCCTTCGCCCTCGCGGGCGCGTACGCCTGGAACATCTCGCACCACGACTTCCTGATGCATCCGCGCCCCGGCTTCCACTTCCTGGACCGGCCGATGGGGGAGGGTGACCGTTGACAGGTGGACGGGCCGGGCGCAGACTCGACCCCAGAGAGTGAAGTGAATTTCACTAGACGAACAAGGCGAACAAGGTCGGCGCCCGGGGGACGGGACGCGGCTCGTCCTCAACGACGAGGAGTACTCAATGCACACCACCGTCGGCATCATCGGCGGCGGCCCCGCGGGGCTGTTGCTGGCCCGCCTGCTGCACAACGCGGGAATCGACAGTGTGGTCCTGGAACGCAAGGACCGCACCTATGTCGAGCAGCGCCAGCGCGCCGGAATCCTGGAGCAGGCCACCGTCGACGTGCTGCGCTCCGCCGGGGCAGGCGCACGGCTGGACGCCGAGGGCATCCCCCACGACGGCATCGAGCTGCGCTTCGACGGCCGGGCCCACCGCGTCGACTTCCCCGAGCTGACCGGCGGCCGCCGCGTCTGGGTCTACGCCCAGACCGAGGTGGTCAAGGACCTCATCGCCCTCCAGCTCACCGACGGCGGACCGCTGCTGTTCGAGGCGGAGGTGCACGCGGTGGAGGGCGCCGACACCGACCGGCCCGTGATCCGGTACACGCACGAGGGCCGCGAGCAGACGCTGACCTGCGACTACGTGGTCGGCTGCGACGGCTTCCACGGTGTGGCCAGGGACGCCGTCCCGGACGGCGTGCGGACGACGTACGAGCGGACGTACCCCTACTCCTGGCTGGGCATCCTCGCCGACGCCCCGCCCGTCTACGAGGAGCTGATCTACGCCCACTCCGAACGCGGCTTCGCGCTGGCGAGCATGCGGTCCCCGTCCGTGAGCCGCCTCTACCTCCAGGTCCCGAACGGCACCGACCCGGCCGACTGGTCCGACGAACGGATCTGGGACGAGCTGGACGCCCGGTTCGCGCTGACCGCCAACCCGGGCTGGCGGCTCAAGCGGGGGCCCGTCACGTCCAAGGCGGTCCTGCCGATGCGCAGCCACGTCACCGAGCCGATGCGTCACGGCCGGCTCTTCCTGGCGGGGGACGCCGCCCACATCGTGCCGCCCACCGGCGCCAAGGGCCTCAATCTGGCCGCCACCGACGTCATCGTGCTGGCCCGCGCCTTCGCCAGGCTCAAGGAGACCGGCTCGACCGACCTGCTCGACGCCTACTCCGACACCTGTCTGCGCCGGGTCTGGCGGGCCGAGCACTTCTCGTACTTCATGACCACGACCCTCCACACCGACCCGGGGCAGTCGCCGTTCGAGACCCGGCTCCAGCTCTCGCAGCTCGACCGCGTCGCCACCTCGCGCCACGCGGCGGCCGAACTCGCCGAGAACTACACGGGCCTCCCGCTCGACGCGGGGCACCGGTCGGCGTAGGGCCGCGACCGTGCGGCGCTCACGGCTGAGGGCCGGTGAGCGCACGGCTGTGGGCGCTCTCCCTGCCGCGCACAGGGGGAGCGCCCTGAAAGCCGTCGGTGTCAGTGGGCGCCGAGGCCGCCGCTGCCGAAGCCGCCGCTGCTGTTGTTGCTCCAGCGCGGCCGCTCCTTGTCGGGACTCGGCCGGGTCCCCTGGTTGCCGTGCACCTCGTACGGTGTCAGCCGGCGGTCGCTCTGGGGGATCTCGTCCGGCTCGCGGTGCGACCGCTCCTCGTGGACAGGGCCGCCCTCGGGAATCCGGGGCTGCTCGTCGGGGCGCGGTCGGCGCGGCTCACGGGCTCGTACACGGGCGCCCAGCCAGAGCGCGCCGATCAGCATGGCCACCACCGCGACGCCTGCCAGGAACGGGGCGATACCGCCCAGGACACTGCGTTCTGCGGCTATATCAGTCCATTCCATGTTCATAAGGGATGAATACCCCCAATATGTCGAGTGAACCGGCCCCGTTCCGCAGGGGCGGCCCGGGAGCGGACGGGTGCCCCGCCCGGTACCGGGGGAAACGGAATCCCGCGAACCGGGGGCGGGAGGGCGCCGCACCCCGTGTTCGCCGGGGACGCCGCCGTTGGCCGGCGGGGGCGCGGCCGTGTTTGGCGGGGGCGCCTCCGGCTACCCGCCCGGGGTGACCTCGACGACGACATCCCACCAGGAACTCATCCGGTTCCTCGAGGACCGTTTCGCCTGTGCGCAGGCCTGCACCGAATGCGCGCGTGCCTGCGCGCTGCGGGCGAGCCTCGCCGATCCGGACGGCCCCGAGGGTCAGGAGAAGATGCGACGCAAGGGCATCATGTGCGCGGAGGTGTGCGACGCCACGTGCAGGGTGCTCTCCGAGCAGACCAGCCTCGACGAGGGCGCCATCCGGCTCCAGGTGGAGTGGTGCCGGACCGTCGCCCTGGAGTGCGCCCGCGTCTTCGACGACACCCCCGGCGCCGAGGACGGTGCCAAGACCTGCCGCGAGTGCGCCCAGGCCTGCACGGACTTCCTCGCCGTCCTCCGCTGAACCGCCGCGCCGCGCGCCGTGCCGTGAAAAGGGGGTCGCCCTCGCCTGTTCCCAATTACTGGAACACGTTCTAGCGTGTGCGCCGTCAGGTCGGCCCTGGGGAGCCTGGAGGCGCCGTGCACCTCGAATACACGCCCGAGCAGCAGCGGCTGCGCACCGAACTGCGCGCCTACTTCGCCGAGTTGGTCCCGGACGGCGCCTACACCCGCCATGCCGACCCGGCCGCCCAGAAGCGGTTCTACCGGGAGACCATCCGCCGCCTCGGCGGTGACGGCTGGCTCGGCGTGGGCTGGCCCGAGGAGTACGGCGGGCGCGGTCTGACCGCCATCGAACAGTTCATCTTCTTCGACGAGGCCGCCCAGGCCGGCGTCCCCCTGCCGCTGATGGCGCTCAACACCGTCGGGCCGACGATCATGCAGTACGGCACCGAGGAGCAGAAGTCGTACTTCCTGCCCCGCGTCCTCTCCGGCGAGATCGACTTCGCCATCGGCTACAGCGAACCCGACGCGGGCACGGACCTGGCGTCGCTGAGGACCCGCGCGGTCCGCGACGGCGACGAGTACGTGGTCAACGGGCAGAAGATCTGGACGACCAACGGCGACACGGCCGACTG
The DNA here is from genome assembly GCF_055575575.1 of Streptomyces sp. NPDC034049. Lineage (NCBI taxonomy): Bacteria > Bacillati > Actinomycetota > Actinomycetes > Kitasatosporales > Streptomycetaceae > Streptomyces > Streptomyces sp. NPDC034049. The sequence continues at coordinate 2,324 of NZ_JBVISJ010000021.1, read as the reverse complement.
GGTGTGGCTGGCGACCCGCACCGACCCCGACGCCCCGCCCCACAAGGGCATCACCATGCTCCTCGTCCCGACCACGGAACCCGGCTACTCCTGCACCCTCATCAACACCCTCGCCTCCCACGACACCACCGCCAGCTACTACGAGAACATCCGCGTCCCCGTCTCCCGCCGCGTCGGTGAGGAGAACAAGGGCTGGCGGCTGATCACCAACCAGCTCAACCACGAACGCGTCACCCTCGCCGCCCACGGCACGATGGCCATCCGCTCCCTGCACAACGTGCAGCGCTGGGCCATGGAGACCAAACTCGCCGACGGCCGCCGCGTCATCGACCTGCCCTGGGTGCGCCGCCTGCTCGCCCGCACCCACACCCGGCTCGACGCCCTCAAACTCCTCAACTGGCGCATGGTCAGCGCCGTCCAGGACGGCACGCTCACCCCGCAGGACGCCTCCGCCGTCAAGGTCTACGGCTCCGAGGCCCGCCGTGACGCGTACGCCTGGCTCATGGAGATCGTCGCCGCCGCGGGCGCCCTCAAGGAGGGCTCGGCCGGCGCGGTCCTCCACGGCGAACTCGAACGCGGCTACCGCTCGGCCGTCATCTTCACCTTCGGCGGCGGAAACAACGAGATCCAGCGCGAGATCATCTCGTGGATCGGCCTGGGGATGCCCCGAGTACGGCGCTGATCGATTGTGACCACAGACGCTAGTTGTCACATACCGGGGATAGTTGGCACCAAAACTCTAAGGGGTCGAGGTGGTGGCTGAGTCGTCGCGCGGCAGTTGCCGCGAGGACTTGAATCGTCGTCGACTCTGAATCCGTGGCGAGGATGGCCCCAGCCGGTTACCTTCTGGCCAGGCCAGTTCACTTTATGTCCGCTGCCTGTGGTTACGTTTGACATTCAAGATCGAGTGGTTACCGTCTGCCGGGTCGCGAGTTCTCCGTCGGGGCCGCGTCCGAGGTTGCCCGTGGACGTACACCAGCGGCAGCGGGCGTTCTGACGGGGATCTTGGAGATGCCGTTCGCGGGTTCGAGGACGGTGGATGACTGATCCGAGATCGTCGCCGCTCTCGTGCAGGCCGGCGGATGCGAGAAGGAAGTGGGTCACGGCCTCGCCGACGGCGAGTGTGTTGAAGGGCATCACGCTGGGTGCGGGTACGCCGGGGACGTACCGGGCCTGTTCGCGTTCGGCCTCGGGGTGCATTTCGATGGCGAGTTCGGTGGGCTTCCGATATCGCTGCGCTCGGCTGCGAGCAGCCGCGGGAGGTTGGTCGCGTCGACGGTTTCGTTGTCGATGAGGACGAGATCCCCGACGCCGAGCCGGGCGAGTTCTTCGACGAGGATGCTGCCCACACCGCCAAGGCCGACGACGGCGACGCGTAGGCGGGCAAGTGTTTCTTGTCCGCGATCGCCAAGAAGTCGTGCTGCCGGTCCCACATGGGGTCGGCGGCGGCGGGCGCCACGGGACTTGGTCGCAGCCGAATGAGGTTCCCGACGGGGACGACGGTTTCGCTCAGAGTCGTCCTGCTGCCGTCGGGAAGCCACAGGTCGCCTGCGGCGGCGTGCGGGGTGAGGACGAGGCCGCCGACCGCTCAGCGGACGCTTCAGAAGCGGGCGGCAGGAGTTCGACGTTAGCCCACCAGGCTCCCGCGGCGACGCTGAGAACGAGAGCGACACCCCCGTCGCCCTGACGGCGACCTTCGGCGTCTGTCGGTCACCGGCGAGCCGTGCCTCCGCATCTACGCAATCCGTGTTCTGCCAGTGTGTCCAGTGCAGATCTCCTGACCTCGGGTGCACGCTCCAGGCTTCGATGGGCCCCGTGCTTGTCAATTGGTCGAGTGCATCCGTGAACTCTGTTGCGGCCAGCTCGCACTCGCGTCCAGTTGATCTACTTCCGCTATTCCGTACCAGCTCAAGCACCGGCCGACTGGGAGCCCTTCGATCCCATGCTCCACCGCGCACACATCCACAACCACCTGCCGGACCACGTCCGTCGTCAACGCCCGACGCACCACGAGCACGGACGGCTGGGCCGTGACGTCGTACCACGCCATCGGTGAAGACGTACCTACGGGAAATGATGCACAAGCTCGCCGCCCGCAACCGGGCCCAGCTCATCTCCAACGCCCGCACTCGCGGGCTGCTCTGAGCGAAGCCGGCGTGATCGCCACCGAGCTCACGCCCGCACCCGGAGCCAGGCCAGTCAGCTCCTGCTGCCAAGCGCCGATGCCCCGCTAGGGCGCGTCTCTAGTTGGGATCATCAGGTTTGCAGAAGGCTGCCGATCCAGATGGTGGCTGCGCGGAGATGAAGTCCGGCCAGGTAGCTCT
>NZ_JBVISJ010000020.1:0-120808 GCF_055575575.1 Streptomyces sp. NPDC034049 | reverse complement strand
AGGCCGGTGGCGGCGCTGATGTCGTCGACGCTCGTGCCGTTGTAGCCGGAAGCGCGGAACTGCCGCTCCGCGGCATGCAGGACGTGGTCGCGGTCGAAGCTTCGTGGTCTGGCCATGTATCGAAGGTAAGGCCGACCCGCTGTATTTGACAACCCAGTACAGAACCATCTAGGTTTCGGACTGTTCAGTAAACAACGGTGCTGAGCCTACCGGACAGGCTGCGTGCCCGCCTGGCGCGATCGAGAGCGACCCATGCCATCGGCCGCGGTGTCCACGAGTCCTCGCGGTCGAACCTGAGCTGGGTGCTCAGCGCGTACGCGATCACCTACGCCGCACTTGCTACTTGGTCCGGGCTTGCCGGACCGCGACGCCGCGAAGGCGGCTTGGAGGTGGAACTCATGACACAGGTGACCCAGCGACCGCCCTCCGGCGAGGACTCCCCGGCCAGGGGGTCCCGGGCGAGCGACCGCGTCCGTCATCGGACGGTTCAGGCAGGCGGGCTGGAGGTTCCGATCCTTGAGGCCGGCAGCGGGCCGCTCGTTGTGCTCCTCCACGGGTTTCCCGACCATGCCGCCGGCTGGACAGGGATCCTCGACCGCCTCGCGCAGGAGGGGTACTGGGCGGTCGCGCCCGCACAGCGCGGATACTGGCCCGGCGGCGCGGCCCCCGACGGCTCCTACAACATTGCCTCGACCGGCCAGGACGTCCTGACCCTGATCGAAGCGCTCGGGCGCGAGCAGGCGGATCTCATCGGCCACGACTTCGGAGCCGCGGCGGCGTACGCGGCAGCGAGGCTCGACGCGAGGCGTGTCCGCAAGCTGGTCGGTATGTCGGTTCCCCCTGGCCGCCAACTGCTGCCCGCCTTGGTCACTGACGGTGACCAGCAGCGACGCAGCTGGTACATGTTCTTCTTCCAGACTGCCATGGCGGAGGCGGCCGTCGAGCTCGACGACTTCGCCTTCATCGACCGGCTCTGGCGGGAATGGTCGCCCGGCTACGAGCTGCCGGAGGCGGAGCGGGCCGCGCTCAAGGAAACCCTCCGCGCTCCAGGAGTCGTGACCGAGATCCTGGGCTACTACCGCCAGTTGTTCACACCCCCCGCGGACGAGGCGGCCCAGGCCCTGCAAGCCCGGGTGCTCGGTGCCATCACCGTCCCGTCGCTCTACCTCCACGGGGCCGACGACAACTGCATATCCGTGGAGTTGAGCGACGGCATGGACGACCTGTTCACGAACGGCTTCGAACGCATCGTCGTACCTGGCGTGGGGCACTTCCCGCACGTCGAACAGGCCAAGACGGTCGCCGACCACATCCTGGGCTTCCTGAACAGCTGACCCCCCTCCCGCCATCCAGAACTCGAAGGGTCGACCGAACCATGACTGACAAGGAAAGGCAGGAGGCCATGACTGTGACGGCTCCTGCGTACGAGAGCGACGCGCTGGCCGAGGGGACCGTCGACGCGGTGGTGATCGGCGGGGGCGCCGCGGGGCTGAACGGTGCGCTGATCCTCGCCCGCTCCCGCCGCTCGGTCGTCGTGATCGACAGTGGTTCTCCGCGCAACGCACCCGCGCAGGCCGTGCACGGCCTGCTCGCCCTGGACGGCACCCCGCCGTCCGAGATCCTCCGACGGGGCCGGGAGCAGGTGCGCCAGTACGGCGGACGCGTCGTGTCCGGCGAGGTGGTCTCGGCCGAGTCCGCCGCCCCGTCGGCGGACGGGGACCTGCGGTTCACCGTCACCCTGGCCGACGGCCGCCACATCACCGCCCGCCGCATCCTGGTGGCCACGGGCCTGAAGGACGTGCTGCCACAGGTGCCCGGACTCACCGAGCACTGGGGACACAGTGTCGTGCACTGCCCCTACTGCCACGGCTGGGAGGTGCGCGACGAGCCCATCGGCATCCTCGCCACCGGCCCCGCCTCCATCAACCACGCGTATCTGTTCCGCCAGCTGACCGAGGACCTGACCTACTTCACCCACGGCACCGACCTGGACGAGGACAGCCGCGCCCGCTTCGCCGCCCGCGGCATCCGCGTCATCGACACCCCGGTCACCGAGGTCGTCAACGACGAGGACGGTGCCCTTGCCGGGGTGCGCCTGGCCGACGGCCAGGTCGTGGCCCGCCGCGTCGTCGCGGTCGCCTCGCCGATGCAGGCCCGCACCCAGGGCCTGGAAGGTCTGGGCCTGCCGGTGCAGGACCTGCCGACGGGCCGCGGTTTCGCCTCCGGCACGGCCGGCGCCACCGAGGTGCCGGGTGTGTGGGTGGCCGGCAACGCCACCGATCTGGTCGCCCAGGTCGGGGCCTCCGCGGCGGCCGGCGCACTGGCCGGCGCCGACATCAACAGGATGCTGGCCATCGCGGACACCGACGCGGCCCTCCAGAAGCCCTGAGACCTCAGCCCGCCACCCACCCGCCTCACCTTCATCGGTGAGGAAACCGATCTGATTTCCCGTCTGGAAACTGATCAGTTTCCAGACGGCTCTCAGTCATGCCCGCAAGCAGGCAGCAGGAAGTCCCGCGAGGTCAACGCCACATTCCTCGACGTCCTCGCCCGCCTCGACGACTCCACCTCCTCGGCTTCCTGAACGGCCGACCCACCCCCACCAGACGGAGGACACAACAATGACGGAACGCAATCCCATTCTGATCACCGGCGTCGGCGGCCAAGTCGGTGGCGTGAGCAGCGTGATGGTCGACATGCTGCTCGAACAGGGCCACCCGGTGCGCGCGTTCGTGCGACGGGACGACGAACGCGCGCAGTCGCTGCGCGAGGCCGGGGCCGAGGTCTTCGTCGGCGACCTGCTCAAACTCGCGGACGTGGCCGCCGCGCTGAAGGGTGTCAAGCGCATCTACTTCAGCATGAGCGCGGCGCCGTACTACGCCGATGCCCTCACCGTGATGGCCGCGGCGGCGCGAGCCCAGGGCGACGTCGAGGCCTTCGTGCACCTGTCCAACTACGAGCAGTCGTACATGACGCTCGAGAAGATGACCACGCCGGATGAGGAGCGGCGTTCCTGGCTCGGCGGACTGGTCACGGACTGGTCACCGCAGCAGCGGGCTCACTGGGTCTGCGAGCGGGTGCTGGACTGGTCCGGCATCCCGACCGTCAACGTGCGCGCGACCATGTTCGCCGAGTCCCCCCACCTGACCTGGATGCAACTGGGCCCGCTGGGCAACGGTGAACTGCGCCTGCCCTACGGCAACCAGCGGCTCGCGCCCATCGCCGTTCACGACCTGGCAGAGGTGTGCGTGAAGATTCTGGTCGACCCCGCACCGCACATCTCGAAGTCCTACGCGCTCACCGGCCCGGAGCTGAAGGACATGTACGGGTTCGCTGAGGACTACGCGGCCGCGCTGGGACGCCAGGTCGTCTACATCCCTGAGGAAGTGGAGGCCTGGAACGAGGCCTTCGTGGACGAGACCGTCCTGCAGGAGGCCCTGCGCGATCCGGCTGCGGCCAGGCACGTGGCGGCACACCTGAGGATCCAGGCCAGGCTGGTCGCCGGCGGGCGGTACGACGTCCTCTCCGGCCAACTGGAAACCCTGCTCGGGCGCCCCCCGCGGACCGTGCGGTGGTCGCTGCAGAACAACGCCCGCCTGCGCGAACTGGCGGTTTCCCCGAGCCACTGAGCGCTCCGGAGCAACACATGACGCCACCCGGAGGCCAACTTGAGTGATTCCGCTCGTCCGATCCGTCCCCCTTTCAGGAGCTACTGATGCCCTTCCTTGCAAACACCCCCGTGGAGAAGATGACCGGGCCGTACGCGCGGCGCTGGTGGGCGCTGCTCGTGCTGTGCCTGAGCCTGCTGATCACGGTGATGGCGAACACGTCGCTGATCGTCGCCGCCCCCGACATGACCACCGACCTGGGCCTGAGCAGCAGTGATCTGCAGTGGGTCGTCGACAGCTACACCGTCCCGTACGCGGCGCTGATGTTGGTGCTGGGCGCGATCGGCGACAAGTACAGCCGGCGCGGCGCGCTGGTGCTGGGGCTGCTGATCTTCGCCGGCGGTTCGGTGATGGGAAGCGTGGTCGACGAGACCTCGCTGGTCATCGTGGCACGCGCGATCATGGGTGTCGGTGCCGCGGTCGTGATGCCGGCCACGCTGTCCCTGGTCGTCGCCACGTTCCCCCGGAGCGAGCGGACCAAGGCCATCACCGCCTGGGCCGCGACCTCCGGGCTGGCGGTAGCCGTCGGCCCGCTGGTCTCCGGCTGGCTGCTTGAGGACCACGCCTGGGGCTCGACCTTCCTGATCAACGTGCCGATCGCCCTCCTCGGCGTGTTCGGCGCGCTCGCCCTGGTGCCGCCGTCCAAGGCGGAGGGCATGGGCCGGATCGACTACGTCGGCGGTCTGCTGTCGATCGTCACCGTCGGCTCCCTGATCTACGCCGCCATCGAGGGCCCGCACTCCGGCTGGGGCGTCGGCCCCGTCACCGCCGCCGTGGTCGCCGGTGCCGGTCTGGCCGTCTTCGTCGCCTGGGAGCTGAGGCACCCGCAGCCGATGCTGAACGTCCGAAAGTTCGCGCTGCGGCCCTTCAGCGGCTCGATGCTCGCGGTGCTGTTCTTCTTCTTCGGTATGTTCGCCGTGATCTACTACGTGACGCAGTTCCTGCAGTTCGTCCTCGGCTACGGCTCCCTGGATACGGGTGTACGGCTGCTGCCGCTGGCCGGTGCGGTGTTCATCGGGTCCGCGGCGACCGGGATGCTCACCCCGAAGCTGGGGGTGAAGGCGATGGTCGTGACCGGCCTGGCCATCGGCACGGCGGGCATGTTCCTGCTCACCCAGATCGACAAGGGGTCGACGTACGGGGACCTCCTGGCACCGATGATGATGCTGGGCCTCGCGCTCGGACTGGCCATCTCCCCGGCGACCGACACGATCATGGGCTCTTTCCCCGAGTCCGAGCTGGGCGTCGCCGGCGGTGTCAACGACACCGCGCTGGAGCTGGGCGGAGCGCTGGGCATCGCGGTGCTGGGCTCACTGCTGGGCACGGCCTACCGGGACGAGCTGACCGATCTGGTGGGCAACCGGCTCCCGGGCGAGGCGATGGAGATCGCCAAGGACTCGGTCGGCGCCGGCCTGGCCGTCGCGGAGCGGGTCGCGCAGGATCCCTCCGCCGGGCCCCAGCAGGCCCAGGCCGCCGTGGACGCCGTCCACCAGGCCTTCGCCCATGGAGTCGCCCAGACCAGCCTCATCGGCGGCATCATCATGGCCGCCGGAACCCTGATCGTCCTCGCGGTCCTGCCGGGCCGGCGCGGGTTCGCCGAGAAGAACGCCGAGCCGGGGGCCGGGACGTCTGCGAGCGAGGCGGCGACTGTGCGGGAGCACACCGGGGCCACCCGCTAGATCGCCGACGGGGCGTCCACTGGATCGCCCGGGACGCGCCCGCCGGAGCGACGGGCACCACCTGCGCCGGATCGCCCGCCGGGTGCGTCGGGCAGGAGCCCGGCGGCGCGAGACGCGCAGGGCGCGGGCGTGGTCCACGGTCCACGCGGATCCTCTGCCGGAACACCTCACCCCTCGGCCTCCGGGCCGCCCCGAGGCTCTCCTCGGGGCGGCCCGGAGGCCAAGGGCCGTGAGGTGACAGCTGCGGTCGCCGCAGACGCCGCCCTGCGACGACGGTCATGCTCGAATCAGCACAGGAAAGCAGGGCATCTCCAGGGTGGTGGACACGCCGTCACTGCGCGCCCGGCACTTCGAGAAGCAGCTGGGCCGGCAGGAGATGTTGGTCCCGGAGCTCGCACGGCGTCACACCGGGAAGTCGGCTTGCATTCGGTGCCTTTCCCGGGGGCTCAGGACGTACCGCCGGGCTGCTGCGGCCCGAACGCCGTCATGAAGCGGTCACGGAACTTGTCCATCCGCCATGTCGGCGTGGAGTCGGCGGGCTTGAGCCCGTCCGTCCAGCCCCAGTCGGCGATCTTCTCCAGCACCTCGGGGTCCTTCGCGACGATCGACACCGGCACGTCGTGGCTCGGATTGTCGCCGGTGACCGTCTTGTTGGGCTGGTGGTCGCCGAGGAAGACCAGCACGGTGTCCTCGGAGCCGTACTTCGCGACGAAGTCGACGATGCTGGTCACCGAGTACTGGATGGACTTGCGGTACTCGTCCCGGACGGCGAGCGGATCCTTCCAGACCTCCGTCGGGTCCTTGCCTTCGGCCTTCTGGAGGGAGTGGTAGACCGAGCCGTCGCCGATCTCCTTCTCGGGGATCGTGCTCGGGATCGGCGCCCACGGGTTGTGGCTGGAGGTCAGGATGATCTCCGCCATCATCGGCTCCCGGCCCTTCCTGCCGTGCTCCAGCTCCCGGAAGGCCTTCAGCGTGTACTGGTCGGGCATGGTGGACCAGCTGAACTTCGGCCCCTGATAGCCCAGTTGGTCGGAGTCGTAGATGTGGTCCAGGCCGAAGTACTTGCCCTCGGGCCACGCCATCTGGGTGCCCGGCACGATACCGACCGTGCGCCAGGCGCCCGTGCGGCGGAACGCCTCGGTGAGGGTGAGCCGGTCGCTCGCGACGAGGTTGTTGTACCGCGACTGGTTCTTGATCCACAGACCGGACAGGAAGGTGGAGTGCCCGAGCCAGCTGCCGGCGCCCGTGATGGGGGAGCGCAGCCAGCCGCTCCGCGAGGCGTATCCGGCGTCCTTCAGCTCCTGCGTCTTCTGCGCGAGGGTCTCACCGAGCGGTTCGCCCATCCGCGGGTCGTCGATCGCGGAACGGCCGTAGCTCTCGATGAACGTGATCAGTACGTCCTTGCCGCGCAGTCCCGTCAGCAGCTGGTCGGGCGGTACGTCGGCGAAGGCGTCCACCGCGGCCTGCTTACGGAACGCCTCGCCGTCCTTCAGGCCTTCGCTGACCGCCTCGATCCGGTTCTCCACAAGGGTGGCCGCGCTGTGCGAGGCGACGGGGACGTCGGATATCTCCAGCGTCAGCGTCGAGCAGGTGATCCACGCGGTGCCGAGGACGAGGAGCGTACGGCTCGTCGTGTGCCGGTTGCGCACCATCAGCCGGCTCAGCCGTACGACCGCGAGCGTCATCAGCACGGGCAGCGCCAGCGCGAGCACGATCACGCCGACGGTCGCGGCCTGGGCGGCCGCCCCACCGAGCGAGTCCTTCATGAACGACTGCGCGTCGTCCAGCAGGATCCAGTCCAGCACCAGGTCGAACGGCCGGTCCAGGGTCCAGTACGACCCCATGTCCAGAGCCTTGACGATCGTCAGCAGACCGAGCACCACGCCGACCACCACGACCGCGATCCGCCGCGCCCTCGCGGGCAGTACGAGCAGCAGACCCGCCGCGAGGATGCCCTCCGCCGGGATCCGCAGGAACCTGCCGGGGTCCAGCTCCGTGATGTCGTTCGGCACGACGAGCGCGAACAGCACGAGCAGGAGAGCCAGTCCGGTCCCGGCCCAGGCGCCCCCACGCGCGACCCGCGGATGCCGCGAACGCCAGCCGGGGGAGGGGGAGGCGGATGCGGTGAGCTGGGGTTCGGGGTCGCGCTCGGGCTTGGCCTCGGAATGCGGCTCGGGCTCCGACTTGGCCTCGGGATCGGGCTCGGGCTCGGCATCGGGCTCCCGGCCCGACGGGGGTTCGGGAGCGGCCGCTTCGGGGTCCGGGGTGGGCTCCTCGGACTTCTCCGGCTCCGGCTTCGACTCCGGCTCGGTCTCGGCCGTTTCCGCCTCCGGCTTCGTCACCTGGGCCCCGGCCCCGGCGCCGGACGTGCGCTCCTCGGGTCTCTCCGTCGCGGCCTCGGCCTCGGGCGTTCCCCCACCCGGTTCCTCCTGCTCGGTCTCCACGACCGCGTCCCGTTGCGGAGGGGCGACGTCCTTCGGGGCCTTGTCGTCGTCCGGTGTCGGAGTCGGTCCGGGAAGCTGTGGAGAGCGTATGTGCGACAACCCGAAGGTCCTTCCCTGTGGAGCATGTGGAGCTCAGTGCTGGTGGTGCGGAGTGGGCCGGGGGCCGCGGGACCGCCGGGACACCCGAGGGGACATCCCTATGCGTACGGTCCCACGACGCCAACCGTTCACCCGAACTCAGGTCCTCCGCAACCAGTTCACCGAACCCCGGCGCACCCGGCCCCACCGGCTCACGCCGAGCGCGGCGCCCCCGTGCTGGCCCGCTCCACCAGCCGCGTCGACAACTCGGTGCGCGTGCCCTCCGGCCGGTCGCCCTCCATCATCCGCACCAGCAGCCGTAGCGCGGTCTGGGCCATCTCCGAGAGCGGCTGACGGACCGTGGTCAGGCCGGGCGTCGTCCAGCGGGCCTCGGGAAGGTCGTCGAAACCGACCACGCTGATGTCGTCCGGCACCCGCAGCCCCCGCTCGGCCAGCGCCTCGTAGACCCCGAGGGCCATCTTGTCCGAGCAGACGAACACGGCGGTCGGCGGCTCGGGGAGGTCGAGCAGCTGGAGCATGCGGTGCCGGGCGGCGGCCTCCATGAAGTTGCCGTAGCGGACGTACTCCGGCCGGTACGGGATGCCCGCGGCCGTCAGCGCCGAGCGGTAGCCCGCGACCCGGGCGCTGCTGCACATCTTGCGCCGGTACCCGGCGATCACGGCGATCCGTTCGTGCCCCAGGGACAGCAGGTGGTCGGTGGCCGTCGTCCCGCCCTGCCAGTTGGCCGCGCCCACGGACACCACGCCGGGCGGGGGCTCCAGCACCGGGTCGATCAGCACGAACGGGATGCGGTGCTGGGTGAGCCAGGAGTACTGGGCGGGGGAGAGTTCGGCCAGGTTGAACAGGACGCCGGCCGAGCCGCGGGCGGTCAGCTTGTCGAACCAGCCGCGTTCGGGGCGGGCGCCCCGGGTACGGGTGAGGCCGGCCGAGACGACGACCTCCAGGCCGGCGTCGTGGGCGGCCTGTTCGACGCCGTGCAGGACGGCGCCCGACCAGGAGCTCTCCAGGGAGTGCACCACCAGGTCGACCATGCGCGGCGGCTTCGACGCCTCGAACCGGGGTCTGCGGACATAGCCGAGCCGGTCCAACGCCTCGGTGACCCGGCGCCTCGTCTCGGGGGCCACGTCCTCCCGGCCGTTGACGACCTTCGAGGCCGTGGGCACGGACACCCCGGCCTCGCGTGCCACCACCGCCAGCGTCGGCCCGGCCGTCGCGCTCCCGCCACGCACCATCGCGACTCCACCTCTCAGGGCCCGTCCCGAGGGCCGGTGAAATTTTCGAACAGCGCTCCGCACACGACCGGATCCCGAGCCGCGTAGCAAGCGCTTCCTACGTTAAGCCCAACTCAACACGGCGGGAAGAAGCGGGGATTCAGAGGACCGCCTCAGCCAAAACTTTCGAAACCTCGAACAAGCCGGGGCCTGTCGGGGCGTTCATGCCGCACGCTGGACCGTCGGGAGCGAACGGGACATAGCGCGCTCCCTCGGCCAGTAGCGTGGCTGTCCGACCGGTCCGGCACCAGGGGGAGTTCCACATGCTCTACACGCAGATCTTCGCCGACACTGAGGTGAGAGACGAATTCCTCGACCGCTTCGAGGAGATCAGGGACGCGTACGCGGCCTCGGGGGGCCTGGAGAGCGTGGGAGGGCTGGAGGGCCTCCTGAGCGTGGACCGGGCCGCCGCCGGCGTCCAGCGGATGATCGAGGGCACGTGGCAGCGCGACGACAGCGGCTTGGAGGCGATCGTCAGACGGTTCGGCCGCCCCGTCTACCTGGTCCAGCGCGACACCGTGGCGGCGAACGCGGACGCACCCGACGGCCGCGCGGAGAGCCAGGTGGTCGCCGCCCGGGTGAAGGCCGCCCGGGACCGGCTGGGCGGCGTCCTGCCCAGCGTCGGGAGGGTCGATCTGCGCAACCACCGCCTGGACTGGGTGGGAACCGCGTGGATGGTGGCGGAAGGACTCCTCGTCACCAATCGCCACGTGGCGCGGGAGTTCGCGGAGCCGAGCCAGGGCGGCTTCGCGTTCCGGGCGAGCCCCATGGCGCGGGTGCACGCCTATGTCGACTGGTACCACGAGCACGGCCGGCAGCAGGAGTCCCGGTTCAAGGTGACCGAAGTGGTCTGGATCGAACCGGACTCGTCACCGTGCGACGCCGCCCTGCTGCGCGTCGCCCCCAAGGGCGAGGAGGGCGAGTCCCTGCCCGCGCCGATCCCCCTGACGAGCGGTGACGACGGTCTGACCCTGGGGCGTTGGGTGGGAGTCGTCGGCTACCCCGACACCGGCCGGCACGACGACCCCGAGGACCGGCTGCGGATCTTCGACGGCATCTTCGAGTGCAAGCGGATGGCACCCGGGCAGCTCATCTCGTTCCAGGGTGAGCGCTGGATCCACCACGACGCGACGACACTCGGCGGCAACTCCGGATCCGTCGTCGTCGACCTGGACACGGGCCAGGCACTGGGCCTGCACTTCGCGGGCCTGCCGAAGAAGCGCAACTACGCGGTGCGCGCCCGGGACGTGGCCCGGCTCGTGCGCGAGCGCGCTTCGTGAACGGGGCGCGGCCCGCTCCGGACGCCGGGCTCCAGGCCATCACCGAGCCCACCTCCGGAATGCAGTCGGTCCAGCAGTCCAAGGCGATTCTCACCGAGGCCGAGCAGCAGGTCGCCCGGCTGGAGCACCGTGGGGTCCCGGTGGCCACCGGATTCCTGGTCGGGCCCGGCCTCCTGCTCACCGCGGGACACGCCGTACGGCTCGGCCTCGGGGCGTGCGGCGCCGAACCGGTGAGCGGAATGGTGGCTGTCTTCGACCACGGTGCCGACACGGGGCACCCCCTCGCGCGGCACGGTGTGCGGATCGCGCTGGCCGCGCTGCTCGACTCCAGTCCACCCGCCATGGACGACCCGGTGCCGGACGGCGTACCCACCGAGGAGGACGGCCTCGACTTCGCCCTCGTCCGGCTGGAGCGGCACCCGCCCGACGTGCTGGACCCGGTCGGCGTCCGGCGGCCGAGGGGCTACTACGGGCTGTCCCCGGACGAGTACACCTTCGGCAGCGGCACCCTGAACGTGTTCCACCACTCCCTGCGGTCGGACCCCGACCACGGGCGCAGCAGACGGGAACGTCTCAGCGCGGACGGCCGGCGCCTCCGGTACCAGGGCGCGAACACGCTCGAAGGCTCCTCGGGCAGCCCCGTCGTCACCGGCGACGGCCGCCTCGTGGCCCTGCACCACGGCTACCGGGGCAACGAGAACGAGGCCGTCCCGACCCGCCTCATCGCCGAACGCGTCCTGGCCGGACCGCATGCCGCGTTGCTGCGCCGCGCCCTCGACGCGCTGCGGCACCACGCCCGGCCGCAGTACCCCGCCGCAGCCGGTGCCACGGCTGTCGGTGGGGCCATGGGTGCCCTGCTCGGCCCCTGGCCCGCGCGCGCGACCGCGGTCGGCCTCGACGGAGAGCCCGTGCGCGCGGCCGACGCCCGGGAGACGGCCGAGCACTTCCGGACGGCCGACCCACGACGCGCCCTCGGCGTCGAGCCGGTCGTGGAGGCCGCCCGGGCGATGGACAGGACCGCCGGGGACGGGGCGGCCACCGCGGCCGTGCTGGCCGCGGCCCTGATCCGGGAGGCCGCCGACCGCTGTACGGCGGGCGCCGACCCAAGAGAGGTCGCCCGCGGTGCGGTCGAGGCGCTGGCACGGGCCCGTGAGGCGTTGTCCGGCCTCGTCGAACCCTGCACCCGACTCGGCGCCGTCACCCGCGCGGCGACCGCGGACCGGCACCTGGCCGACGCCGTCTCGGCCGCCGCGTCGCTGGCGGGTCCGAACGGCATCCTCGTCTGTGAGCCCGGTGTGACCCGCACGGTCGAGACGCCCGTCGTCCGCCAGGGCCTGCGGTTGCCGGCCGGACACGCGTTCCCGTACACCACCGTCGCGGGAGCCGATCCCTGGACGCGCCGGATCCGGCTCGTGCGGCCGTACGTCCTGCTGCTCGACTGTGTGACGGGCGACGGGGAGGCATTCGCCAGGCTGCGCGGCCGGATCGGTGCCGAGGGCAGTCCGCTGCTGATCCTGACCACCGCCGACACCTCTGATCCCCGAGCCGATCTGCTGCGTGCGCTGGGCGACCCGGCGGACGGTCCCGTGCCGACGGTCGTCCGCGTCGCCTCCGTCGCGAACCGCCACCACCGGCTGCGCGCGCTGGCTCTGCTGACCGGGGCCACCGCCCTCACCGAGGACTCCCAAGTGCTCCCGGGCACCGCCTGGTTCGACGTCCTGGGCCGCATCGACCTGGCGCTGGTCTCCGCGCGGGAGACGGTACTCGTGGGCGGCCAACGGGATCCGGCGGTACTGGACCGATGGATCGCCGCCGCTCCCGCGCGGCGCGCCATGGCCGACTCCGACGAGGAACGGGAGGCCCTGGACGAACAACTCGCCTGGCTGACCTCGCGCGCCGTGACCCTCGCCGTCGGCGCGGAGACGGCCGATGAACTGGCACCGCGTGCGGCCGCCGCGCAGCGGGCCGCCCGGGCGGCCCAGGCCGCGCTGCGCTCGGGCACCGTGCCCGGCGGCGGACACGCGCTGCTCTGTGTCCGTGCAGCGCTCCCGTCCGATTCCGGGTCGGCCGGCACGGACGTCGTACGGGCCGCGCTCGCCGCTCCGTTCCGGCTGCTGGCGTCGCGAGCCGGGGTCGACCCGGTCGAGATCGAACGGCTGTGCGCCGAGCCCGATCCCGGTCGACTCGCCCGCGAGCGGCCGTTCGCCGACCTCGACGGAGACCGACCGTATGGGGACGACCTCGACGGAGTCCGTCCGCACGGGGCCGACCTCGACGGGGAGGGCCCGGACGGAAACGGCCCGGACGGGGACGGCCCACGGGACGCCGTCGAGATCCTGGATCTCGCCCTGGAGACGGCGGCGAAGGCCCTGGTGGTCTTCCTCGACACCGCCTGACGCCTCGTCGGCTACGGCCGGGCCCTCGCGTCGGCGTAGACCCGGCTGAGGTGTTCCTGCACGTCCTTGTGCCGGAACTGGTAGACACCGCCCACCTGCCGCAGCGCCGACACCCGGTGGGCGTGTTCCAGGAACCCCATGAGATCGCGGGGCAGGTCGCCGCGCAGCCACAGCCAGGCCCGCGCGACGAGGTAACGGGGCCAGGTACGGACGGCGATGGGCACCCACAGCGTCAGGACCACGAAGAGCACGGTGCCCTCGACGACCTGTCCGGGCGCGTACGGGAAGGTCGCCATGACCCAGGCCATGCCCAGGCCGAACAGGCCCGCGATCACCAGCCCCCACCCCGCGACCAGCCTCCGGTCCCCTCGCAACAGGATTCTCGGTGACGTGGCGTCGTCGGCGGGAGCCGGTGCCTGGAGCCACTTCAGGAAGCCCGACAGGGCCCCCAGGAGCAGCCCCGGCAGTGCGAAGGCGAGCATCGCGGCCAGCACATAGGTGGGCCGGTTGAGCCGCTCCCAGTTCGACGAGGCCGGCGAGCTGGTGGCCCGGTACGAAGCCCAGTACAGCAGCCCGAGGACGGCTCCGGCTCCGAGACCGATCGCCGTCCCGCCTCCGATCCGGCGGAGGAACCCGGTACCCCGGCGGAACCAGCGTGGCCCGCGCACCGGCCCGCCCGCACCGAGCAGCCCGGCGGGAACGCCGACGATCAGACCGAAGATGATGGCGACGAGGAACCCGACAGCGGGCCCTTCCGTGAGGGCGGCGAGAAATCCGATGGCTCCGCCCATCGGTACCCCGACGGCGAGAGCCGTGGAGGTCCGCCCGAAGCGCGGTTCCGCCGGGCCGCTTCCCGGCTCGTCCGGAGCGGACCTCGCCGACGCGGCGAGCGCGTGGAGAGAGCGGTCCAGCCACGCCGCCACCCGGTCCGGCCCCCACCAGGACAGGAGCATCCCGCCGACCAGACCCGCCACGCCCAGCTGGAGCGCCGCCTGCGCGCCGGTGCTCGCGTTCACGGCGGACGCGGTGGCGACCCCGCCGGCCACCGCCGCCAGCAGCCCGAGAAGCAGGCCGTAGACGGCGTGGTGGAGCGCCCCGCTCAACTCCCACCAAGCCAGGTCGGTCCGGTCGCGGCTCTCCAGATGGTGGGCCAGGAAGGACAGATGCCGCCGGGCCTCCGGCCATACGTCGGGTGCCAGACGGTGGTCGAAGAGGACCCGCACCGCGTTGTCCAGGATCGTGGTGCGCACCTCGGCCGGGTCGGACCGCAGCAGCCTGACGAACGGTGTCTCCTCGTCCGTGTCCGCGTGACTGTACAAGTCGGTGAAGAGAGTCGCCGTCAGGGGTGAGGCCAATGCCTCGCCGAGTGCCGCCAGCAGCTGGGGGCTGGCCTCCCGGGCCGAACCGGTGAGAGCCGCCGCCTCCACCTGCACGGTCCAGCGCCTGCCCACCTGGGCGGCGGCGACCTGACCGGCCGCGGCCCCGGGCGTGAGCAGGGACCAGCTCGGCCCGTCCAGCGGGGCGGCCCGTGTCCGCGCCGCACGCACCTCGTCCTCCAGCACGCCCCAGCCGTGCTCCAACCGGTCGAAGAGGTCGGCCCATTGCTCGCGGCCCGGCCCCCCGCGTCCCAGACTGTCCCGCAGGTACGCCATGACATGGGGGAAGGCCAGTTCGCGCGCCTCGGTGACCGACGCCCCGTACAGCACCGGGCCGCTGCTCAGAGCACGCTCGTAGGCTTCGGTGCGGCAGGCGAGGATCACCGGCAGGTCGCCGGAGAACGCTCGGCGGATCCGGCCCAGCACGCGCACGAGCCGCTGTCGCGGAATCTCGTCGAGCCCGTCGAGGCAGGGCAGCACATGACCCGTGCGCAGCAGATCGCGGGCGGACCCCGCGGAACCCACCTCCGGATACTCGGCGGCCAGCCGCCCGGCCAGCCAGTCCAACAGCTCGTACCGGCGTGGATCGTAGGAACTCAGCGAGAACAGGACGGGGACGGGATCGACGGCTCCCGCCGGGCTCGGGTTCTGCTCGCGCACTCGGCACAGCTCCAGCAGGAACAGCAGGAGCAACGTCGACTTGCCCGAACCGGCGGGCCCGACGACCACCAGCCGCTGCGGGGCGAGCGCGGTGAAGGACTCGACGAGTCCGGCCATGTCCGCCGTGCTGCCGGTGAGTCCGCGGGTCCGGCCGTCCGACAGCCGGGGCGGGGCGGGCGCCCACTGGGTGTGCAGCAGCCGGGGCCGCCCCGGGTCGGGAGTGAGGCCGCGCTTGTCGGCCTCCGCCGCCCAGTCGCGCCGCACGGAGGCCTGGAGCCGCTCCAGCAGCTCCGCGCGCCGCTGGTCGGTGAGGTGACCGTCCCGGCCCCAGCCCAGCAGGCGCCCCAGCAGAAGCAGGCCCCCGACCCCGAGGACCAGGACGAGCAACAGTTCCATGTCTGCCGGTGCCTCCCGCTTCGTCCCGCCGGTGGGCTGCGGAGACGCCCCAAGGACACTACTGGCGATATCAAGGCGTTGTCCGCCTCTCGGGCATCTGTGACGTACACACCTACGGCAGTTGTATGACAAGCGGCTGAGCATCACGGCCGAGGTGGGGAGGTGGGGTCCGTCTTGCCTACACCTGCGCTGCGTGGGCGCGCTCGGGGAAGCGCCCACGAGGAACCCCCGTACCCGCGTCCCCGCCTGTCACTCCGCCCCGCACACCAACCGGAACCCGCTGAAGTCGGCCGTGAACTCCGCCGCGACCAGGTCCTGGGCGTGGATGCCGGCCAGGGTGCCGGTGAAGCGGAGCCTGGAGCCGTAGTCGTCGGAGAGGTGGGTGAAGTCGAGGGGCGGGCCTATGGGGGTGCGCAGGCCGTCGCTGAGGTACCAGAAGCGGGCCTCCGTGCCGTCGATGCTCGCCCCCAGGGTGATCGGCCGGCCCGGTTCGACCTCGACGACGGCCATCTGCCGGGCACCGTCCTCGTCGCGCTCCAGGAGACTGAGCACCGTACGGCCCTCGCCCCGCCACTGCTGGCCGCGCTGCCGTTCGCCCTCGGGCTCGGCCCAGGTCAGGTCGAGGCTGAGGTAGGACGCGGTGTTGTACCGCAGGGTCAGGCCCGCCGCCTCGCCGAAGGTGCGCGGCCGGGCCTCCAGGGTGACCTCCACCTCCGCCCGGTGCTCGGTGAGCCGCTGCGCCAACACACTCTGGTCCCACAGCGACTCGGGCCCCTGCCGGCCCCGCAGCCGTATCCAGCCGGGACGGGCACCCGTGTCGACCCACGAGACATCCGCCTCGGCCCGCAGAGTGCTCCAGGGCCAGGCAATGGCAGCGGAGGCCGCAACGGAAGCCGAAGCCACAGCCGGAGCGGGAGTTGCAGCCGGAGCGGGGGTCGGAGCGGGGGCCGGAGTTGAAGCCGGAGCAGTCGCCGCAGCCGCAGCGGAGGTCGAAGCCGAAGCCGGAGCCCCAGCCGGAGCCGCAGTCACCGCCCCAGCCCCAGCCCCAGCCGGAGCCGCAGTCACCGCCGCAGCCCCAGCCCCAGCCGGAGCCGCAGTCACCGCCGCAGCCCCAGCCGCAGGCGCACTCGCGGCCGGTATCCTCACCTCCACCTCCGGGTGCCAACCCCCCTGCCGCAGCCGGGGCCAGCCCTGCGCGTCCCAGGTCACCGCCTGGATCGCGGTCTCGCGGCCCAGCGTGCAGCGGATGCCCCGGTCGGTGTGGAGGGGGCGGGCGGTGAGGTGGCTCAGGAACCACTCGCCCGTCGGGGTCCGGACCAGTTCGGCGTGTCCGGCCTTCTGCAACGGCACCTTCGGGTCGTCCCGCGTCGTCAGCAGGGGCACGTCGTCGAGTACGTACGGCCCGGTGAGCGCGCGGCTGCGCGCCACCCGGACCCCGTGCTCGACCCCGGTGCCGCCCTCGGCGAGGACCAGATAGAACCAGCCGTCGCGGATCAGGAGCTTCGGACCCTCGATCAACCGGTCGTGCTGGAGCAGCAGATGAGTGTGGCCGACGGACCGAAGCGTGGTGCGGTCCAGCTCCGTCAGGACGATCCCGGCGAACCGCTCGCCGCCGGGACGGTGGTCGCTCTGCATGTTGAGCAGCCAGAGCCGGCCCTCGTGGTGGAACAGGGCGGGGTCGAAGCCATGGCTGGCGACCCGCCGCGGAGCGGTCCACTCACCGTCCACCGTCGCCGCCGTGCTGACGTACGTGTCCAGGTCGAAGTAGCGCGTACCGACCGACCGCACGACCGTGTAGACCACCCAGAAGCGCTCGCCGTCCCAGCTCAGCGAGGGCGCCCAGATGCCCGCCGAGTCGGGGACCCCGCGCAGCGAGCCGCCGGGGGCCGCGCCGCGCACATGACCGGCGTACTCCCAGTGCGCCAGATCCCTGGAGCGGTGCAGGGGGATCGTCGGGAACCACTCGAACGAACTGGTGGCCACGTAGTACCACTCGCCGACCCTGATCAGGGAGGGGTCGGGCGCGAAGCCACGGATGACCGGATTGCGGGCCACGGTCACGGCCCGCTCGGCGTCGGCGGTCACTTGAGCGCCCCCAGGGTGACGCCCGTGCGCCAGTAGCGGCGCATCGCCGTCATCATGATCGCCAGCGGGACGATGGACAGGAGCGCGCCCGTCAGGACGAGGCTGGTCACGTCGATGCCGGACTCGGCACGCTTGCCCGACCAGTTGTAGAGGCCGAGGTTGAGGGTCCAGTTCTCCTCGCCGCGCAGGACGGTGAGGGGCAGGAAGAAGGCGTTCCAGGTGTTGACGAAGGCCAGCAGGAAGACCGTCGCACCGCCCGTGGTCATCATCCGCAGCACGATGCTGAAGAAGATCCGCAGCTCGCCGGCGCCGTCGATCCGGGCCGCCTCCAGCAGTTCGAAGGGGATCGTCGCCTCGGTGTAGACCTTCGCCAGATACACGCTGAAGGGGTTGATCAGGCAGGGGATCAGCATCGCCCAGGGAGTGTCGACCAGGCCGATCTTCGAGAACATCAGATACAGCGGGAGCGTGAGCAGGGCGATGGGGATGAGGAAGGAGCCCACCACGGCCCCGAAGACCACGCCCCGGCCGGGGAAGTCGAAGCGGGCCAGCCCGTAACCGGTCGCCAGGGCGATGAGCGTGCCGCCGAGGGAGCCGACACCGGCGTACAGGAACGAGTTGGCGGTCCACCGCAGGAAGATGCCGTCCTCGTAGGTGAACAGCTGATGCAGGTTGTCCCACAGGTGCATGCCGGAGAACCACAGGCCGTTGCTCTGGTACAGCCCGACCTGGTCCTTCGTGGCGGCGACGATCAGCCACCACACGGGGAACAGGCTGTAGACGCTGGCCAGGATCAGGCCGAGCAGGATGAAACGCTGGCCGCCGCGCCCGCGCGAGGCGGGGTCGGGGCCGGCGATCCGCCGTACGGGAGGCGGCCCGGACTTCCCTGACGCGGCCGACTTCGCCGATGTGCTGGGGGAGTCGGTGGTGGTCGTGGCCATCAGTCGACCTCCTTCGAGGTCAGCCGGTAGAAGACGAGGGAGGCGGCGCCGAGGATCAGGGCGAGGAGCACCGACAGGGCGGCGGCGTACTGGTAGTTGCCCGCGTTGAACGCCTGGTTGTAGATGATCATGATGGGGGTGAAGCTGCCGTCGACGGTCTCGGGGGTGATGTTCCGGAACAGCGCCGGCTCGTTGAAGAGCTGCAGCATCTGGATGATCGACAGCAGACCGGTCAGGACCAACGCGGCCCGTACGAACGGGATCTTGATGCTCAGCGCGATCCGGGTCTCGGAGGCGCCGTCGAGACGGGCCGCCTCGAACAACTCGCGGGGCACGCCCTGGAGCGCCGAGTAGATGATCACCATGTTGTAGCCGATGCCGTGCCAGGTGAGCAGATTGCCGATGGACGGCCACACCATGGAGGGCGCGAAGAAGTTCCAGTCGAACCCGAGGAAGTCACCCATCGGCGTCAGCGGCCCGACGGCGGGGCTGTACAGATTGATCCACACGATCGCCGCGACCACGCCGGGGATCATGTACGGCACCAGCAGCACGATCCGGAACCGGTTCGCGGCCTTCGCGGTGAGCGCGTCCAGGAACAGCGCCAGGACCAGGCTGACCAGCAGCATGAACGGGATCTGCACGCAGGCGAACAGCACCACCCGCAGGATCGAGCCCATGAACGCCGAGTCGGACAGCCCCAGTTGGTAGTTGTCGAGCCCGGTGAACTCCCGGGTCGCGCCCCCGAGGCCGAGCCCGGACCGTTTCTCCTGGAACAGCGACTCGTAGACGGCGTACGCGATGGGCAGCAGATAGAGGAAGACGAATCCGAGCTGGAAGGGCACCGTGAACGCGGCACCCTTCCAGCGCTGGGAGCGAATCATCGAAAGATGCCTCAGCCCTTGACGTTGATGCCGCGTGACTTCAGGTCCTTGACCGTCCACTCCTGCATGTGGGCGAGCAGGTCGGTGACCTTCTGCTCCTTGCTGACCACCTTGCCCCACTCGCTCTGCAACTCGGTGAACATGGCGGTCCAGTTGGGGCCGTAGACCCAGTCGGTGGTCACGGTGCCCAGGCTGTCCGTGACGATCTTCTCGGCCGGTTCGTAGTTGTCGCCGAGCAGCTTCTCGGAGATCGCCTCCGCCACGAACGAGTCGCTGTCGGCCAGACCCGGCATCACACCGCTACCGGTCTCCGGGCTCGCCATCGACTTCACCGCGCCGGGGTCGGTGGACAGCCACAGTGCCGCCTCCGCCGCCTGCTTCTTGTGCGCGCAACTCTCGGTGACCAGGTTCATGCCACCGCTCTGGTTGGTGCCGGCCGGAGTCTTCGCGGCCTCCCCCTGGTAGGTCGGCCACGGCGAGAGCGCCCACTTGCCGAAGGAGTCGGTGAAGTTCTGCACCATGCCGGCCATCTGCCAGGTGGAGATCTGCCGGGTGACCGTGCCGCCCTTGTCGTAGTTGCGCTGCACGGCCGCGTAGTCGGCGAAGGAGAGCTTGGAGTTGAGGCCGCCGTCGATGATCTGCTGGATCACGTCGGCCGCCTTCAGGCTCCCTTCGTCCTGGAAGTTCACCTTCCAGGAGTCGCCGTCGATGGCGTACCAGTGGGCGCCGGCCTGCATGGCCAGCACCTCCAGGGTGCTCGGGTCCTCACCGGCGTAGTTGGTGATGTGGATGCCGTGCTTCTTCAGGACCTTGCCGGCGGCTATGAAGTCGTCCCAGGTGGCAGGTGCCTTCAGCCCGTACTTCTGGAACACGTCGGTGCGGTAGATCGTGAAGGCCGGCGCCGAGCTGGTGGGCACGCCGTAGACCTTGCCCTGCACCTGGACACCGGCCCACGCGCCGGCGTTGAACTTGTCCGCGCTCGACCCGACGTACTCGGTGATGTCGGCGAGCGCGCCCTGCGACACCCAGGTCGTCACGTACTCGGCGGTGTTCTGCACCAGACAGGGGGCGTTGCCCGCCTTCACCGCGTTGCTGAGCTGCTTCTGCATGGTCAGCTGGTCGGTGACCTTGGTGTACTTGAGCTGGACGTCCTTGTGGGCGGCGTTGAACGACTTGACGAGGGCCTCCTGGCCGTTGGCCCAGCCCCAGAAGGGGAGCGTGACCGGGCCGGTTGCGCCGGAGGAACCGTCGTCACCCGAGTCCGAACCGCCGCACGCGGCGAGCAGGCCTGTCAGCGCCACACTCGCGACGGCGATGCGGGCGAACCTTCTCCGGGGGCTGCTGGAGTTCATCGAACGGTCATCCTTCGAGACGTAGACGATCGCGGAAGTGGGGGAGCGAGGGGCGGCTCGGTGGGGCGACTACGAGCGAGGCGGACCGTCAGCTCGGGTCTCGGGACCCCTGCGGAACGTGTAGTAAACGGTTGCTGTGAAACGTAGGTCGCCTGCTCGGCTCACGCAAGAGCGCGACGGCAAATTGTTACGCCGGATGGTCGACGGGGTTGCCGGAAGCTGTCGTCCGGTGGCCGTCGGGTGACGGTGAGTGTGCAGGTCAGGTGCGCGACGGCCTGGCGTTCGGCCGCAGTGAGGGAGGGCATCACGTGGCCCGGATACGCGAAAACGTTTACGCAACGGGAGACGGCGTGGGGTGGTCGCTCCTCGTCCCCGGCGGCCCCGTGGGCTGCCGTACGACCCGTACGTGGGGGCCGGGTCAGGCGACCCGGGCCAGGTCGGTGTGGCGTACCTCGTGGGCCGGCGGCAGTCCGGAGGCCAGACGCTCCAGCTCCTCGACGACCGTCCGGCCGAGCCGCTCCAGCTCGTTGCCGAGGGAGCCGGCGATGTGCGGGGTGAGGAAGACGTTGGGGAGGTGGTAGAGCGGGGAGCCGACCGGCAGCGGCTCGGGTTCGGTCACGTCCAGGACCGCGCTGAGCCGGCCGGAGAGCAGTTCGTCGGTGAGCGCCTCGGGGTCGACGAGGGCGCCCCGGGAGGTGTTGATGAGGACGCCGCCGTCCCGGATGAGCGCCAGTCTGCCGCGGTCGAGCATGCGGTAGGTCTCGGGGATGTCGGGGGCGTGCAGGCTGACGATGTCGCTGGTCCGCAGCAGGTCGTCGAGGGCCATGGGCTGGGCGCCCAGCGCGGCGGCCCCGGCCGTGTCGACGTACGGGTCGTACAGCGAGACGGCGAAGTCGAACGGCCTCAGCAGTTCCAGGAGCCGGCGGCCGACGCGCGAGGCGCCGATGACGCCGACCCGGCGGCCGACGTTGCCGATGGCGGCGGTCTCGGCGGGGGAGGGGTAGGTGTGGGTCTGCCGGAAGCGTTCGCGCTGGTCGAAGGCGTCCTTTCCGGCCAGCAGGATCATCGCCAGGGTGTACTCGGCGACCGGCAGCGCGTTGCCGGCCACCGCGCTGGAGACGGTCACCCCGCGCTGCCAGAGGGCTTCGCCGACCAGCGCGCGGACCGAGCCGGCGGCGTGCAGGACGCCGCGCAGCCGGGGCGCCGCCGCCAGCACCTCCGCGTCGAGGTGCGGGCAGCCCCAACCGGTGATCAGCACCTCGGCGCCGGCCAGCGCGGAGGCGGCCGCCGGATCGGTGAAGTCCCGCACCACGACCTCGGGATCGATCTCGACCACCTCCCGGAGCCGTGCCATGAGCGGCGGCGGGAAGAGCAGGGGCAGATGCACCGGATCCATGGCGAACACGGCTCGCGTCGACTGGGCGCTGGGCATGACTCTCCTGGAGAGCAGGGGGTGGACTCAGGGACTGCTGCGGGAAACAGTTCCAGAAAACGTCTTCTACCGTAGATCCGGGTCCGACGGCCGGTCAATCGTCGTGATGCGGGTGTCGTGCTCCGGAGGCCGCCTGAGATCGGCTGCATCTGTGCTGGTCGTGGGGGTGTGGCGTGGGGTGTGGGGTGGGTGGCCGGACGATCTCGGCGGTTTCTGGACAGGCGAGAGGTGACTGTGTGTCGGAAGAGGCCGTTGAGGTCCCCGTCCGGCCGTAATCGATTACCCCTTCGAGTCGGGTGCTGAACCGGGCCGCGAGGAGCGCGCTCCGGAAGTGGATCAGAGGTCCGGGCGGCAAGGCAACCGGTTCCCGCCAGGTGACGGATCGCGAGCCGGAGGCCGACCTCGCATGCGACCGGAAACCACCCCTCGATCCGGCGGATCCGCCCTGGTCGGACTGGGGATCACCGCCAACCGGGGCGGCATTCGGCCATGTCCCAGGGGTTACGCGGAGTTTTCGAAAACTGGTCGAGCCTCTTGACGCGGTTTGCGGTCAGGAACAAGCTCTGCCCCGTTAACCGATAGAAACCGGTTGTCCCCGAGAGGTGGTTCCCGCTCGTGAAGGTGAGGTGTCCATGCGTACCCCTGCCGGTGGCCCCCTGAGCCGCCGTCGGTTTCTCGCCCTCTCGGCGGCCGGTGCCACGGCCGGCGGGGCGGCCCTGAACGGCTGTGCGCTCCCCGTGGCCGGCGGTGCCGATGGCTCGGGCGAGACCGTCACGCTGATGGTGAAGGCCGAGGACATCTCCCCGGAGCTGATCAGGCAGGCGCGGCGTGACCTCGGCATCCGCATCGTCACGGTGAAGTACGACATCACCAAGCTGATCGCGATGCTGACCAGCGGAAACCCGCCGGATCTGGTGCGTGGCGTGGGCGCCGTGGACACGCCGTACTACGCGGCGCGTGACGTGGCCGAGGAACTGGACCCGTACTTCGCCGGCAGCTCCGTGCTGAGGGCCGACGACCTCGACCCGGTCAACGACCTGTGGCGCTACGACGGCCGCACCCAGGGGAAGGGACCGCGCTACGGCATGGTGAAGGACTTCTCCCAGGACTCCATGTACTGGTACAACACCGCGCACTTCGACGAGGCGGGCATCGCGTATCCGCACGCCTCCGAGCCGGTCACATACGAGGAGTGGCTGGAGCGCGCCCAGCGGCTCACCCGGCGGCGGAACGGCCGGACCCTGGTCTTCGGCGGCAGCTACAACGGTCTCTACGAGGCCACCAACCTCGCGACCCTGACGGCGGCCGCCGGCGGCAGTCTCTTCCACGACGACCTCGCCCGGATCGACTTCACCACCCCGGAGGCCCGCAGGGCGCTGGGCTGGTACATCGACTACTGCCGGACCAGGGTGGGCCCGAGCGCGATCCAGCCCGACCCCAACGCCTGGGACGGGCCCACCTATCAGGCGGGCCGCATGGCCATGACCAACAGCGGCTACTGGCTCGGCGGAATGATCAACACCGACGAGAAGCTGGCGAAGGTGTCCCGGCTGGCCCCCGCCCCGGTCTTCGCGGGCGGCGCCCGGGTCAGCCCCTGCCAGGGCGGCACCGGGTTCTGGATGCCGAGGAAGGCACGGAACAAGGACGCCGCCTGGCGGGTCTTCGAGTGGTTCTTCGGCGAGGCCCCGGCCGAGGCCCGCGCGGGCGGCGGCTGGGGCATCCCGAGCCTGAAGTCCCTGCGGCCGCTGATGCCGGCCGAACACGACTACCAGCGCCGGGTGCTGGCGGCCCAGGAGGCAGAGCTGGAGCACTTCTCGGTGATCTCCTTCACCCCCTACATCACGGCGGAGGGCTTCAAGGCCCTCTTCAACCAGGTGGCCCCGGCGGCGATGAAGGGCGAGATCTCCGTCGACACCCTCGCCGGGCGCCTCAACTCCACCATCAACGAACAGCTCGACCGCGGAAAGGAGCAGGTCGGATGACGGCCGAGCGCACGACCGCCGCGGTGCGGCGCGGGACGACCGGGGTCCGGACGGCACCCCCAGCCGCCACCCGGCCGGCCGGCCGGGCCGGGACCCGCCCGCCCCCCTCCATGTCCACCCGCAGGCACCGGGCGTTCTACCTGTTCGCCTCGCCCTGGATCATCGGCTTCCTGCTGCTCACCGTCGTGCCGATGGCGTACGCGCTGTGGCTGAGCCTCACCACCTACGACGGGATCTCGCCGCACTGGCGGTTCGTCGGCCTCGCCAACTACCGCGAGCTGCTGGCCGATCCGGTGACCTGGGACTCCCTCGGCCGCGCCGGGCTGTTCGCGCTGACCTCGGTACCGCTGTCGATCGTCGCCGGACTCGGGCTCGCCGTGCTGATCAACCGGCCGCTCCGGGCCCGGGGCCTGTTCCGCACCCTGCTCTATCTGCCGGCCGTCGTACCGCCGGTGGGCGCCGGGCTCGCCTTCAAGACGCTGTTCGACCAGAACTCCGGCGCCGCCAACGGGGTGCTGAACGTCTTCGGCGTCGACGCCCTCGGCTGGCTCGCGGATCCGTACGCCCGCTATGTGCTGCTGATGACGGTGCTGTGGACCGCCGGCAACGTCATGATCATCTCGCTGGCCGGGCTCCAGGACGTGCCCCGTGAACTGCACGAGGCGGCCCGGATCGACGGGGCGAGTGCCTGGCGGACGTTCCGCAGTGTGACCGTGCCGCTGCTGTCGCCGGTGCTGCTGTTCCAGACGGTGACCGGGGTGATCGCCTCGGTGCAGACCGTGATGCCGCTGCTGCTGGCGGCCGAGCCCACCACGGGCGGCGTCACCGCGATCCCGCAGTCCAACTACATGTACATGATGCATGTGTTCGCCGAGTACTTCGCGCTCGGCCGCTACGGCTACGCCTCCGCGCTGCTGTGGGTGCTCTTCGTCCTGATCCTCGTCGTCACCGGTCTCCTCTTCCGGTTCACGTCGGGCGTGGTGTTCTACAACGTCGACCCGGAGGCGAAGAAGTGACCGTCACGAGCGACATCGCCCGTGCCCCGGGCGGCTCCTCTCCGGCCGGCGGACGGCTGCGCACCGGCCGGCTCGTCCTCTACACCGTGCTCGTCGTCGTCACCGGGCTCTTCCTCGGGCCCTTCGGCTGGCTGCTGCTCACCGGGCTGAAGACCTCCGCCGAGACGGCCGCGGCGCCGGTGCACTGGCTGCCCGCGGACTTCCAGTGGCACAACTTCGCCGACGCGTTCCATCTGATCGACTTCCTCGGCTACGCCCGCAACTCCCTGATCATCGCCTTCCTCTACGCCACCCTGGTCACCCTGAGTTCGGCCTGGGTCGGCTACGGCTTCGCCCGGCTGGAGGCGCCCGGGAAGAAGACCCTGTTCGGCGTGCTGCTCGGCTCGATGATGCTGCCCCAGATGATCACCCTGCTGCCGACCTATCTGATCTTCGCCAGGCTCGGCATGGTCGACACCTACTGGCCCTGGGTGCTGTGGGGCCTCGCGGCGGCGCCGTATCTCGTCTTCCTCTTCCGGCAGTTCTTCGCCGGGCTGCCCCGGGAGCTGGAGGAGGCCGCGATCGTCGACGGCTGCGGCTACGCCACCATCTTCTGGCGGATCTTCCTGCCGCAGTCCTGGCCGGTGCTCTCCGCCAGCTTCGTGATCGCCTTCACCTGGACCTGGGGCGACTACATCGCACCCCAGCTCCTGCTGTCCACGGACCGTTCCACCCTCGCGGTCGCCGTGATGTCCAGCTACGTCACCTCCGCCGGGACCCCCGTCACCCACCTCCAGGCCGCCGCCTCGGTGATGTACGTCGTCCCGATCCTGCTGATCTTCCTCGTCGCCCAACGCGGCTTCGTCGCCGGGATGTCCACCTCCGGACTCAAGTGAGTCCCGCCCCCGCCACGGCAGTCGCCCACCGATCCCCCCGACTCCCCTCGTACACAAGGACGTTGCTCATGACCGAAACCCAGGGTCCGGGTCTGTCCCGGCGCACCCTCCTCCAGACCGCCGGCGCCGCGGCCGCCGCGTACACCCTGCTCGGGGCCACCCCGGGCACCGCCAACGCGGCCGAGGGGGAGAGCGCCGACAAGCTGGTGGTGCACCCCGTCCCGACCGGGCTGCCCCTGAACACCAGCTTCTCCGTCAAGGCCCGTACACCGGGCGGCGCGTGGCAGCCGGTCCCCGTCGTCCGGGCGCGCACCAAGACCATCAACGAGAAGACCGGCGCGGGCGTCGTCCGCAGCTCCTCGGTGGCCAGCCTCGACTTCCGCGGCACCGTGGAGGTCCAGGTGACCTCCTCGAAGGGCGCCATCCCCTCCGCACGGATCCGCCCCCTGTCGTACGACATCGCCCACGAGGTGAGCGGGGACACGGTCACCTTCAGCCTCACCGAGCCGCGCAACCTCTCCATCGAACTCGGCGACGCCGACGGAGCCGCCTTCGACCTCTACGACAACCTCCAGCTGCACGCCAACCCGGTCGAGAAGTGGCGGCCCGAGGAGGACGACCCGGACGTCATCTACTTCGGCCCCGGCATCCACACCGTCCCCGACAACGTGGTCAAGGTGCCCAGCGGCAAGACCGTGTACCTGGCCGGCGGCGCGGTTCTCAAGGCCCGTGTGGAGTTCAGCCACGTGGAGAACGCCCGGCTGCTCGGCCGGGGCATCATCCACGACTCGGACGCCGCCACGCTGGTCGCCTTCTCCAAGAACATCGAGATCGACGGCATCCTCGCCCTCAACCCGAAGACCGGCTACTCCTGCACCATCGGCCAGTCGCAGCAGGTCACCGTCCGGAACCTGCACTCCTACAGCTTCGGCCAGTGGGGCGACGGCATCGACGTCTTCAGCAGCGAGGACGTGCTCATCGAGGGCGTCTTCATGCGCAACAGCGACGACTGCATCGCCATCTACGCCCACCGCTGGGACTACTACGGCGACTGCCGCAACATCACCGTCCGGAACTCCACCCTGTGGGCCGACGTCGCCCACCCGGTCAACATCGGCACCCACGGCAACCCCGAGAAGCCCGAGACCATCGAGAACATCGTCTTCAGCGACATCGACGTCCTCCAGCACCGCGAGCCGCAGGTCCTCTACCAGGGCTGCTTCGCCCTCAACCCCGGCGACAGCAACCTCATACGCAACGTCCGCATCCAGGACGTCCGCGTGGAGGACTTCACCTGGGGCCAGTTGCTCAACATGCGGGTGATGGCCAACCGGTACAACGCCGCCCCGGGACGCGGCATCGAGGACGTGTACGTGCGCGACCTGACCTACGACGGCACCCACGCCTCCATGGCGATCCTGACCGGGTACGACGCGGACCGCCCGATCAAGAACCTGACCTTCCAGAACCTGACGGTCAACGGGACGGTCGTGCACGACAAGATGAAGAAGCCCGGCTGGTACCTGACCACCGACATGGTGCCGATGTTCGCCAACGAACACGTCCAGAACCTCCGCTTCCTGGACGCCGGCACCCCGGCCGCCACCACCGCGCCGGAGATCACCAGCGCGGGCGAGGTCACGGCCGTCGCCAAGCGGGTCTTCAACCACCTGGTCACGGCGAGCGGGCTGCCCACGTCCTTCGCCGCCGAGGGACTGCCCGGGGGTCTGTCGTTCGACACGAGGACGGGTCTGATCTCCGGTGTCCCGTTCCGCCCCGGCTCCTGGACGGTCACCGTGTCGGCCACCAACAGCGCCGGTACGGCCACCCAGTCCCTCCAGCTCACCGTGCGGCACCCGTAGGACCAGGAGAGACATCCGTGCATCCCCTCAGCAGACGGTCGTTCCTCGGCGCGGCCGGCCTCACGGCCGCGGCCGGCACCGGAATCCTGACGGCCGCCGCCTCCGCCTCAGCCGCCCCGGCATCCGCCGCGTGGGCGCGCTCCACCGGGGCGACCCGCACCTTCAGCCACCCCGGCCTCCTGCACAGCGCGGCCGATCTGGACCGGCTGAAAAGCGCGGTCGCCGCGAAGGAGGCGCCGATCCACGACGGCTTCACCGTCCTCGCGGCCCACGCCCGGTCCAAGGCCACGTACACCGCGCAGAACACGGGCCAGATCACCTCCTGGGGACGCGGCCCCACCAACTTCATGAGCCAGGCCGTCGCCGACTCCGCCGCCGCCTACCAGAACGCGCTGATGTGGTGCGTGACGGGCGAGCGGGCCCATGCCGACAAGGCGCGGGACATCCTCGACGCCTGGTCCGCCTCCCTCACCGTGATCACGGGTGCCGACGGCCCGCTCGGCGCCGGTCTTCAGGCCTTCAAGTTCGTCAACGCCGCCGAACTGCTGCGGCACACCGGGTACGACGGCTGGGCGGAGGCGGACATCGCCCGCTGCGAGCGGTCGTTCCTCGACGTCTGGTACCCGGCGGTCTCCGGCTACATGCTCTACGCCAACGGCAACTGGGACCTGACGGCCATTCAGACCGTCCTGGCCATCGGCGTGTTCTGCGAGGAGCCCGTCCTCTTCGAGGACGCCCTGCGGTTCGCCGCGGCCGGCGCCGGCAACGGCAGCGTCCCCGGCCGTGTCGTCACGGCCGCCGGCCAGGGCCAGGAGTCCGGCCGCGACCAGGGGCACGAGCAGCTCGCGGTCGGCCTGATGGGCGACGCGGCGCAGGTGGCCTGGAACCAGGGCGTGGACCTGTGGGGCTTCGACGGCAACCGGCTCCTCGCGAACGCCGAGTACGCCGCGCGCTACAACCTCGGCGGCGACGTCCCCTTCACCCCCGACCTGGACCGCACCGGCAAGTACATCAAGAAGACCGTCTCCGCCGTCGGCCGCGGCACCCTCCCGCCGATCTACGAGATGTACCTCGCCCACTACGCCGGGGTGCGCGGTCTCGACGCCCCCGCGACGAAGGCGGCGGTCTTCCGGGGCACCGGAGGCGCCCGCGTCGTCGAGGGCACCAACGACGACCTCCCGAGCTTCGGCACCTTCGCCTATGCCGGGGCCACCGCCCCCGCGTCGACACCCGTACCGGAGCCTCCGGCCGGGGTCACGGCGGTGGGCGACCCCGGGGCCGTGACCGTGGCGTGGCTGCCGTCGGCCTGGGCCACCGGCTACACCGTCCGGCGGTCCGCCCGCCCCGAGGGCCCGTACGAGGAGGTCGCCAGCGGCCTCGACGAGCCGGTGTACACCGACCGGGAGGTAAGCCGGGGACGTACGTACCACTACATCGTCGCCGCCACCAACTCCCGGGGGAGCAGCGGAAGTTCGAGCCCCGCGGCCGCCTCTGCGGGCCTGCCCGGGCCGTGGGACGCCCGGGACCTGGGGACGGTGCGGATCCCGGGTGCGGCCCTGTTCGACGGCGAGCGGTTCGTGCTCCGGGCGAGCGGCACGGCGGACACGTACCACCTGGCCCATCTGCCGCTGCGGGGCGACGGCACGGTCACCGCCCGGATCGTGTGGCCGCTCAGCTCCCAGTACTCCAAGATCGGCGTCACCCTCCGCGACGCCCTCGACCCGGACGCCGCGCACGCCTCGATGCTGATCCAGGGGCTGCCGCTGCACACCTGGAGCGGGGTGTGGAGCGTTCGGAAGGCGGCCGGGGCCGCCGTCTCGGCGACCGGCAGCACCCCCGTGCCGCCCACCCAGCAGCAGGGGATCACCACCGCCGCCGCGTTCCCGATCTCCGGCCTGGGCGCTCTCCCGGAGTCGGCGACCCCGCTCCAGGCCCCGTACGTCGAGGGTGCGGGCGACGGCTACCGGCTGCGGGCCCCGTACTGGGTGCGGGTGACCCGGGAGGGCCGCCGCTGCACCGGGGCGATCTCGCCGGACGGCGTCCGGTGGACCGAGGTCGGCAGCTCCGAGGTCGACCTGGGGCGGACCGTGCACGCCGGACTGGTCCTCACGTCCTGTCTGGGCGTCGACGAGGAGTACGCCGACACCGGCACCGGCGCCTTCGACAACGTCACCGTGGTCTCCGCCACCGGGGGAGAGGTCTGGTCGGTGCCCCGCCCCGCCCGACGGGCCACCGACCTCAGGGCCACCACCGGGGCCGACGCGGTGGAGCTGACCTGGACCGATCCCGACCTCTCCGCCCGCTACCGGGTGCGGCGCGCCACCCGCGCCGACGGCACCTACCGGACGATCGCGACCGGCGTCGCCCCGGTCGGCTTCGGCGCCCGCCTCCGGTACACGGACGCCACCGGCACCCCCGGCACGACGTACCACTACGTCGTCACGAAGAGCAACGAGGGCGGACAAGGCCCCCGCTCGAAGCCGGCCGCCGCACGCATGCCGTCCCCGACCACGCCGCAACTCCCCTCCGCCGCAACGGCGTTCGCCAACCTGGGTGCTCCCTTCCAGTACTTGATCCGTGCCTCGCACGCTCCCGTGCGCTTCGGCGCGAGCGGACTCCCCGCGGGCCTGCGCGTCGACGGACGCACGGGTCTGATCTCCGGAACCCCCACCCGGACCGGCGAGTTCACCGTCACCACCACCGCGGGCAACGCGGCGGGCGAGGCGTCCGGCACCCTCACCCTGACCGTCGGCACACCGCCGCCCGACCCCTGGACGTACGGCGATCTCGGCGACGTCGTCCTCGACGAGCGCGCCGTCGGGACCCTGGGCGTGGTCGCGGTCCGCACCCCCGGCAGTACGGCGTACGAGGAGGGCGGGACCTTCGTCGTGCGGGGCGCGGGTGTCGACCTGTCCGTCAACAACCAGGGGATGACGGGGCAGTTCACGCGGCGGCCGGTCTCCGGCGACTGCGAGATCACCGCCCGGCTGGTCTCCCGCACCGGCGCGGTCGCCGACCGGGTCGGGCTGTTGATGGCCAAGTCGCTGTCGCCGTTCGACCAGGCGGCCGGGGCGATCGTCAGCGGCGGGACGAGCGCCCAGCTGATGCTCCGCACGACCGTGGCCGGACGGTCGACGTTCACGGGCGGTGCCACCGTCGCCGCCCCCTGCCTGCTGCGGTTGAGACGCGTCGGGACCGCGTTCTCCGCGGCGGTGTCCACAGACGGAGGAGTCACCTTCACCCCCCTCGCCGACGGAGAGATCCCCGGCTTCGGTGACGCCCCCTACCACGTGGGCCTGGTGGTCTGCTCCCGCGACCCCCTGGCCCACGTCACCGCGCGATTCAGCGAGGTGAGCATCACCCCCCTCTAGCGCCTGGCGGGTCCCTCGGGGCCCGCGAGGCTCCTCCATGGAATGGAGACAAGCAATGAGCCGCACTTCCCCCCACACGAGCCCCGAAGGGCTCGCCCCCGAGGGCGAGTTGAGCCGCAGAGGTCTGCTGCGGACCGCCGGCGGACTCACCGCCGCCCTCGCGCTGGGCGCCGCCTCCTCCGTAGCGACGACGGCGGAGGCGGCCCCGGCCGCCTTCACCCATCCCGGCATGCTGCACGCCTACGGCGAACTCAACCGCGCCAAGGTGCGGGTGGCCGCCGGCGACGACCCGTGGCTGTCCGGCTGGAACCGGCTGACCGCCAACGCCCACTCCGCGAGCACCTGGACGCCCAACCCGCAGGCCACGATCATCCGTGGTGGAACGGGCGAGAACTACGGCATCCTCTACAACGACATCCACGCTGCCTACCAGAACGCGCTGCGCTGGAAGATCGCCGGCACCACCGCCCACGGCGACGCGGCCGTCCGCATCCTCAACGCCTGGTCGTCGACGCTCACCACCGTCACCGGCAACGCGGACCGGTTCCTGGCCGCCGGGATCTACGGCTACCAGTTCGCGAACGTCGCCGAGCTGATGCGCGGCTACGCCGGGTTCGACCTGAACCGGTTCAAGACGATGATGCTCAACGTCTTCTACCCGCTCAACAACCAGTTCCTGAACAACCACAACGACGCCTGCATCACCAACTACTGGGCCAACTGGGACCTGTGCACCATGAACTCGATCCTCGCGATCGGGATCCTGTGCGACGACGGCGCCAAGTACGACCAGGCCGTGAACTACTTCAAGAACGGCGCGGGCAACGGCGCGATCCGCAAGGCCGTGCCGTTCCTGTACGACAGCCAGGGCCTCGCCCAGTGGCAGGAGTCCGGCCGTGACCAGGGCCACACGATGATGGGCATGGGCCAGATGGGCGCCTTCTGCGAGATGGCCTGGTCCCAGGGCGAGGACCTCTACGGCTACGACAACAACCGGTTCATGAAGGCCGCCCAGTACGTCGCCAAGTACAACCTGGGCGAGGACGTGCCCTTCACCGCCTACACCTGGGGCACCGGGCAGAACTGCGCCCAGCAGACCCACACCGTGATCTCCTCCAGCGGCCGGGGCCAGGTCCGCCCCGTGTGGGACCTCCTCCACTACCACTACGCGCGGCGGCGGGGCCTGTCCGTCCCGTACATCACCCGCATGGCGGAGAGCGTCCGCCCCGAGGGCGGCGGCGGGGACTACGGCCCCACCAGCGGCGGCTACGACCAGCTGGGCTTCGGCACCCTGATGTACGCCAGGTAGCCACCGCCCCCGAGCGGCCGCCGTCGCCCGAACGGCCGCTCGGGACCCGGCACGACCGGAATACCGCGAAGGGATGTGGTGCTCTGAGG
Organism: Streptomyces sp. NPDC034049; assembly: GCF_055575575.1. Lineage (NCBI taxonomy): Bacteria > Bacillati > Actinomycetota > Actinomycetes > Kitasatosporales > Streptomycetaceae > Streptomyces > Streptomyces sp. NPDC034049. The sequence goes on along the minus strand of NZ_JBVISJ010000020.1, from coordinate 88,341 downwards.
TGGACGACGGTTCACGAGCGGGCGGCGTGAGGAGCTGGTGCGCGATGACGGCAGACCGGCAGGGGCCCGTGGTCAGGACGCCGTACGGCGACGTGCGCGGCAGCTACGAGGCCGCGGACGGCGACGGGGCGCGGATCGCGGTGTTCCGGGGCGTCCCGTACGCGGCCCCGCCCTTCGGCCCCCGCCGGTTCCGCCCGCCCTCCCCGCCCGAGCCCTGGCCGGGGGTGCGGGACGCCGTCGCCTTCGGGCCGACGCCTCCGAAGCCGCCGTACTCCGAGGCGTTCGCCCGCTATCTGTCGGACCCCGTCGTCGCGGGCGACGACTGCCTCAACCTGAACGTGTGGACGCCGGAGCCGGGCCCCGGGGCCCGGCTGCCGGTCCTGGTCTGGATCCACGGCGGCGCCCTCACCCGGGGCTCGTCGGCGGTCCCCGTCTACGACGGTGCCGCCTTCGCCCGGTCCGGGGTGGTACTGGTCTCCCTCAACTACCGCCTTGGCGTGGAGGGTTACGGCCTCTTCCCGGACGCCCCGGCCAACCTGGGGCTGCGTGACCAGCTGGCCGCGCTCAAGTGGGTGCGGGAGTCGATCGGGGCGTTCGGCGGTGATCCGGACCGGGTGACCCTGGCCGGTCAGTCGGCCGGCGCCATCAGTGTCGGCGCCCTGCTGGCGATGCCCCGCGCCCGGGGGCTGTTTTGCCGTGCCGTGCTGCAGAGCGGGCCGCCGGAGGCCCTGGACCGGGACAAGGTGCGCCGGATGGTCCGCCGGATGGCGAACCGGCTCAAGGTCCCGGCGACCGCCGCGGCCTTCGCCGCCGTGGACCGCTCCGCGCTCGCCGAGGCGCAGGCCGAGGTCGGCCGTCTCAGCAGCCCGGTGCTCGGCGGTCCCGCCTTCGGCATCGTCGTCGACGGCGACCTGCTGCCCACCGACCCGCTTCAGGCGCTCACCGAGCACGGCGCGGCTCCGGGGACCGACCTGCTGATGGGCTGGACCCGCGACGAGCACCGGCTCTGGCTCGTCCCCGGCGGCCTCCAGGAACGCGTCGACCGCCTCGGCACGGTCGCGCTGGCCGGTGCCCGGGCCCGCTGCCACTGCGGCCCCGAGGTCCCGCGCGCCTACCGCGACCTGCACCCGGACAAGGGCACTGCCGACCTGGTCGGTCGCCTCGTCACCGACCACCTCCTCCGGGTCCCGCTGCACCGGGTGGCGGACGCCCGCCTCGACCAGGCCAGGTCCTACGTCTACGAGTTCGCCTGGTCCTCCGGCGTCCCCGCCCTCGGCGCCTGCCACGCCCTCGAACTCGGCTTCGTCTTCGACACCGGCCACACCCCCGCCTCCGCCAAGCTCGCCGGCGAGCACCCCCCGCGCGACCTGGCCACCGCCCTGCACACCGCCTGGGTCGGCTTCGTGACGGAGGGCACGCCCGGCTGGCCGGCCTGGGACCGCACCCATCCGGTCCGCGTCTTCGACTCCCCGGACGCCGAGACCGTCGTCCTCGGCCCCTACGACCCCGAACTCGCCCTGTGGGAGGCGGACGCGCGGCGACCGCGCCGGGTCCAGGGCGCCGGCACCTTCGTCACCTCGGGCGGAGGCCCGCTCCCTGCCCTGCGCCGCTTCCGGCGCAGTCCCTGAGGCCGGGCCGCCGGTGCCTGCCTACTCCTGGTCCGCGTCGGGTGCGGCGGTGCCGTCCGTGGGTGTCGGCGGTTTCGTGTGCAGGACCGCGCGGGCCTGCTCGGCGGCGCGGGCGGTGTTCTCGCCGACGAAGTCCAGGAAGCGGGCGACGTTCTCCAGGCGGGCGGCGGCGGGAGTGCCGGTGCCGAGGACGCCGACGCCCTGGCGGGCGATCTCGACGACCTGGGCGATGGCGCGGGCGCTGGCGATCGTCGACCGGTACCAGACGTCGTCGTCGACGACATAGCGCTCCCGGCGGCGCTCGCCCTGCTCCCGGCGGATCATGCCCTGGCCGTCGAGGAAGGTGATCGCCTTCGAGACGGACGCCGGGCTCACCTGGAGCCGCTGGGCCAGTTCGGAGGCGGTGAGGCTGCCGCTGTCGGTGAGGGTGAGGCAGGCCATCACCCGGGCCATCATCGCGGGCATGCCCGAGGCGATCATGACGTTGGTGAACGTCTCCTCGTACTCGCGCACGGCCTCGGCGTCCCGGCCGTGAGCCTGCTCGGGGGCCTGTGCCGCCCGGGGCGTGGTCCCGCGGCGCCGGTGGGCGCGGCGTTCGGTGGCGCGGTGGGCCAGGTCGGCGCGGTAGGAGGTGGGGCCGCCGTTGCGCATCACCTCGCGCGTGATCGTCGAGGTCGGGCGTTCCAGGCGCCGGGCGATCTCCGCGTAGGCGAGGCCGTCGGCCAGCCCCAGCGCGATCTGCTGGCGTTCCTGCTGAGTGAGCCTGCCTCCCGGCATCGCTGTTCTCCTTCGTGCTCGGTGGAGCGCCCACCATAGCGTTCGCACCCAATCCATTGCAACGCAACTCACTAGAGCTGTTGCGTTAGTTCTCTGCTCGTTGCAATGATTTCACTGCCCTGGCCTGCATGTTTGATGTTACTCCGCAACGAGTATGTTGCTCGATCCTCGAACGCAACGTAGCTTTTCCGTTGTCGGAAACGAAACGCCGAACGAAGAGCCGAAGGAGACACACCATGCAGAAGTTCGACACCCCCGCCCCGATCTCCACCGTCCTGAACATCCCCGGCGGGCGCGTGCGGCTCATCGCCGCCGACCGGGCCGACACCACCGTCGAGGTCCGGCCCGCCGACGCCGCCAAGGGCCGGGACGTCCGGGCCGCCGAGCGGACCACCGTCGACTACAGCGACGGGGTCCTGCGGATCCAGGCCCCGGCCGCGAAGAGCGAGATCCTCGGCCCCTCCGGCAGCCTGGAGGTGACCGTCCAGCTGCCCGCCGGCTCCCATGTCGAGGCCAAGGCGGCCGCCGCCGAGTTCCGCGGCGTCGGACGGCTGGGCGACGTGGCCATCGACGGCGCGCACGGCCTGGTCAAGCTCGACGAGGTGGCCGGCGCCCGGCTGAACCTCCTGGCCGGCGACGCGCTGGTCGGACGCCTGGGCGGCCCCGCCGAGATCACCAGCGGCAAGGGCGACCTGCGCATCACCGAGGCCGTCCGCGGCACCGTCACCCTGCACACCGGGTACGGCGAGATCTCCGTCGGAGCCGCCGCCGACGCCTCGGCCTCCCTGGACGCCGGCACCTCTCACGGGCGGATCCACAACTCGCTCAGGAACAGCGGGGACACCGACGCCCGGCTCGACATCCACGCCACCACCGGCTACGGCGACATCACCGCCCGCAGCCTCTGACCCACGACCTCCGCCCCGCAGCCCGAAGGAGCACTCCCACCATGACCAGCCCGGCCATCGCGGCGAACGGACTGCGCAAGTCCTACGGAGACAAGGTCGTGCTCGACGGCGTCGACCTGACCGTCCCCGAGGGAACGATCTTCTCCCTGCTCGGCCCGAACGGCGCCGGCAAGACCACCGCCGTCAAGATCCTCTCCACGCTCGTCCCGCCCGGCCCCGGCTCCGGCGGGATCCGGGTCGGCGGCCACGACCTCGCCGCCGACCCGCAGGCGGTCCGCGCCGCGATCGGTGTCACCGGGCAGTTCTCCGCCGTCGACGGGCTGATCACCGGTGAGGAGAACATGCTCCTCATGGCGGACCTGCACCACCTGCCCAGGAGGGAGGGGCGGCGGGTCGCCGCCGAACTGCTGGAGCGCTTCGACCTCACCGAGGCCGCCGGGAAGCCCGCCTCCACCTACTCGGGCGGCATGAAGCGCAGGCTCGACATCGCCATGACCCTGGTCGGCGGCCCGCGCATCATCTTCCTCGACGAGCCGACCACCGGCCTCGACCCACGCAGCCGCCACAACATGTGGCAGATCATCCGTGAACTGGTCTCCGACGGGGTCACCGTCTTCCTCACCACCCAGTACCTGGAGGAGGCCGACGAACTCGCCGACCGCATCGCGGTCCTGAACAACGGAAGGATCGCCGCCGAAGGCACCGCCGACGAACTGAAACGGCAGATCCCCGGTGGGCACGTCCGCCTCCGCTTCACCGACCCGGGCGCCTACCGCTCCGCCGCCTCCGCGCTGCGCGAGGTCACCCGGGACGACGAGGCCCTCGCCCTGCAGATCCCCAGCGGCGGCACCCAGCGCGAACTGCGCGCCGTCCTCGACCGGTTGGACACCGCCGGCATCGAGGCCGACGAACTCACCGTGCACACCCCCGACCTCGACGACGTGTTCTTCGCCCTGACCGGCACCGACGTCCCCGCCCAGCCGAACCAGTCCGAGGAGACCGTCCGATGAGCGCCCCCCAGGCCACCGCCCGCCCGAACTCCCTCGCCCTCGCCGTCCGCGACTCCTCCACGATGCTGCGCCGCAACCTCCTGCACGCGCGCCGCTACCCCTCCCTCACCCTCAACCTGCTGCTGACCCCGATCATGCTGCTGCTGCTCTTCGTCTACATCTTCGGCGACGTGATGAGCGCGGGCATCGGCGGCAGCGACCGCTCCGACTACATCGCCTACATCGTCCCGGGCATCCTGATGATGACCATCGGCGGCACCGTCGTCGGGACCGCGGTCTCGGTCGCCACCGACATGAACGAGGGCATCATCGCCCGCTTCCGCACGATGGCGATCCACCGCGGCTCCGTCCTCGTCGGGCACGTCGCCGGCAGCGTGCTGAGCTGCGTCGCCAGCGTGGTGCTCGTCGGCGCCGTGGGCGTCGCCATCGGCTTCCGCTCCGTCGACGCCACCGCCCTGGAGTGGCTGGCGGCGCTCGGCCTGCTCGCCCTGTTCTCCCTGGCGCTCACCTGGATCGCGGTCGGCATGGGCCTGGTCAGTCCGAACGCCGAGGCCGCCGCCAACAGCGCCCAGCCCCTGATCCTCCTGCCCCTCGTCTCCAGCGCCTTCATCCCGGCCGACACCATGCCGGGCTGGTTCCGGCCCATCGCCGAGTACCAGCCGTTCACCCCCGCCATCGAGACCCTGCGCGGCCTCCTCCTCGGCACCGAGATCGGCCACAACGGCTGGCTCGCCGTCGCCTGGTGCGTGGGCCTCACGGCCCTCGGCTACTTCTGGGCGACCTCGAAGTACGACAACGACGCGAAGTAGACATCGAGTCCCCGCACCCCGCGCCCCTCAGGGGCGCGGGGAACCGCGCGATCAGCCCCCATGCACCCGCACCCGGCCAACCACCTCACCCGGCGGACGCGACCCCGCCCGCGCCCACCGCCCCCACCGATTCACGCACCACCACATGCGTCCCCAACAACAGGTGCGAGTCCCCAGCGGAGCGCCCCCGCTCCAACGCCGTCCGCACGGCCAGCCGCCCCAACTCCTCGTACGGCACCCGCACCGTCGTGAGCGGCGGACACAGGTCACGCGCGAACGGGATGTCGTCGTAGCCCACGAGGGACACGTCGCCGGGCACCGACACCCCCGCCTCGCGCAGCGCGGTCAGCGCGCCCGCCGCGACCATGTCGGTCGACGCCATCACCGCGGTGAAGTCGAGCCCCTCCTCCAGCGCCCGCCGCATCGACCGGTACCCGGAGTCCCGGGTGAAGTCCCCGGTCAGCCGCAGCGCGGGATCCGTCTCCACGCCCCGCGCCCGATGGGCCGCCAGATAGCCACGCTCACGCCCCTGCGCGGTCGTGTGCTCCGGCTTCCCGCCGAGGAAGAGGATCCGCCGGTGCCCCTGGGACAGGACGTGCGCGCACAGGGCGTACGCGCCGCCCTCGTTGTCGTACTCGATGACCGTGACCGGCGCTCCCGGGTCCAGCGGCGGCCGTCCGCACAGCACGAGCCGGGACCCGGCGGCCGCCAGCCCGTCGGCGACCCGCGTCGTGCGCGCCCGGTACTCGGGGGTGTCCGCGCCGCCGCCGACCAGGATGACGGCGGCGGCCCGCTGCGCCCGCATCGTCTCGATGAAGTCCGCCTCGTGGGCCGCGTCCCCGTCGGTGCTGCACACCAGACAGAGATGGCCGAGCCGGGTCGCCTCGCGCTCCACACCGTGCGCCATCAGCGCGAACGAGGGGCCGGTGATGTCGTCCAGGACGAAGCCGAGGGTGGGGGTGCCGGCCCCGGCGATCGCCTTGGCGCGGGCGTCGGCGACGTAGTCCAGTTCACGGACGGCACGCAGCACCTGCGAGCGGGTCGCGGTGCTCACGGGGTAGACCCCGCCGAGCACCCGCGACACCGTGGCCGCCGAGACACCGGCCCGCGCGGCAACGTCCCGGATCGTGCTGCGGCCGCCGTCCGCGTTCTTCCTCGTCATGCGCCACCCCACCCAGCCACTCGGCACCCCCTCGGTAACCGGTTTCCCCGGAGGGAGGCTAGCAGCGGGCGGCCGGCCGGCGCCCCGGGTCCGTCAGGCCAGGGACTTGGCGATGGCCGCGATCGCCTCCGGGCCCACCCGGCAGCACCCGCCGATCAGCCGGGCCCCGGCCGCCCGCCACCCCTCGACCTGTTCGGTGGTGAACGTCGACCGCCCGGTCCAGGCCCGCGCCGACGCGTCCCAGGTCTCCCCGCTGTTCGGATACACCACGACGGGCTTGCCGGTGACCCGGACGGCCGTCTCGATCGCGCCGTCCACGTCGTCGGGGGAGCAGCAGTTCACGCCCACCGCGACGACCTCCTCGGCGTCGGCGGCGAGCGCGAAGGCCTCCTCCAGCGGCTGCCCGGCGCGGGTGCGGTCACCGGCGATGGTGTACGACAGCCAGGCGGGCACCTCCAGGCCCCGGACCGCCCGCAGCAGCGCCTCGGCCTCGTCGGTGTCGGGGATCGTCTCCAGCGCGAGGACATCGGGGCCTGCGGCGGCCAGTGCCTCCAGGCGCGGCCGGTGGAACCGTTCCAACTCGGCCCCGCTCAGCCCGTACCGGCCCCGGTACTCGGAGCCGTCCGCGAGCATCGCCCCGTACGGGCCGACGGAGGCGGCGCTCAGCAGCGGGCGCGTGACGCCCCGCGCCGTGGCCTCCACCGCCGCGTCGACGGCCAACTCGACGCTCAGCGCCATGAGTTCGGCCGCCCGCTCGCGCCTGATGCCGCGCTTCGCGAAGCCCTCGAAGGTGGCCTGGTAGCTGGAGGTGATCGCCACGCTCGCGCCCGCCTCGTAGTAGGCGAGATGGGCCTCGGTGATCGCCTCCGGCTGCTCCGCGAGCAGCCGCGCCGACCACAGCTCGTCGCTCAGGTCGTGCCCGGCCGACTCCAGCTGGTTGGACATGCCGCCGTCGAGGACGAGGACATCGGCGGCGAGGGCCGCCGCGAAGGGGCCGACGCGGGGGCCGGGGACGTGGGGAAGGCTGCCGGGTGCGTTGCTGGTCATGCCGACGACGGTAGTCGAGTACGGGGCGGGCCCACCCGAGTGTGTCCAGTACATGAACAGATTGACCACCATGTGGACCGCGGCGGTACGATCACGCCCTCCCCGTCCCCACCCCGCCGCATCCCCCGGGAACCGCCATGACCACGACCAGCACCCCAGAGGCCGCCGAGCCCGAACCGACCTCGCCCGCCGGCGCGACCGCCCCGGGCCGTAAGTTCGGGCTCGGCGCGGCCACCGCCCTCGTCATGGGCAACATCATCGGCGGTGGCATCTTCACCCTCCCCGCCGCCGTCGCCCCCTACGGCACGGTCAGCCTGCTCGCCTTCGTCATCCTCTCCGTGGCCGCCGTCCTGCTCGCGCTGCTCTTCGGCAAGCTGGCCCGGCGCAGCCCGGTCACCGGCGGCCTCTACGTCTACCCGCGCGACGCCTTCGGCCCCTTCGCGGGCTTCCTGTCGGCCTGGTCGTACTGGACGATGTGCTGGGTCAGCATCGCCGCGCTCGCCGTCGGTGTCGTCGGCTACGTCGACGTGCTGATACCCCTGGGCGACAGCAAGGTCGTCCTGGCGCTGGCGGCCCTGGCCGCGCTGTGGCTGCCCGCCGCCGCGAACTTCGCGGGCACCCGCTACGTGGGCGCCGTGCAGATCGTCTCCACCGTGCTGAAGTTCGTGCCGCTGCTGCTGGTCGCGACCGTCGGCCTGTTCTTCGTCGACGCCGACAACTTCGGCCCGTTCAACGCCTCCGGCGAGAGCGCCCCGGGCGCGATCGCCGCCGCGGCCGCGCTGCTGCTCTACAGCTTCCTGGGCGTCGAGTCGGCCGCCGTCAGCGCCGGCGAGGTCCGCGACCCGGAGCGCAACGTCGGACGCGCCAGCGTCCTCGGCACCCTCGCCTCCGCCGTCGTCTACATCCTCGGCACGATCGCCGTCTTCGGCCTCGTCCCGCACCAGGAACTCGTCGAGTCCGGGGCCCCCTTCGCCGACGCCGTGAACTCGATGGCCGGCGGCAGCTGGGGCGGCACGGTGATCGCGCTGGTCGCGGTGGCCTCGATCGTCGGCTGCCTCAACGGCTGGGTCCTGCTCAGCGCCCAGATGCCGTACGCCGCCGCCCGCGACGGCCTCTTCCCGAAGCCGTTCGCCCGGATCGGCAAGGGCGGCGTCCCCTCCTTCGGCGTCCTCGCCACCGCCGTCCTCGGCACGCTCCTCATCGTCGTCAACTACGCGGACGACCCGGACACCGCGTTCCGTGTCCTCGTCCTCATCACCACGTTCACCGGCTGCGTCCCCTACCTGCTGTCCGCCGCCGCGCAGCTGTACTGGCTGGCCCGCGGCACCCGGGAGCGGGTCCGCCCCGCCGGTCTGGTCCGCGACCTGATCGTCGCCGCCCTCTCCTTCGCCTTCTCCTTCTGGCTGATCGCCGGCGCCGGCTACGCGGCCGTCTACCAGGGCGCCCTGTTCCTCTTCGCGGGCATCCCGGTGTACGTGTGGCTGCGGGGACGGCAGGAGGGCACCGAGGCGGACGGCGCCACGACCTAGGTGTATTGATCACGAGCGCCTGTCGTCACATTCCCGTCTGCCCCGCGACGCCATGCACGCTCCCCCAGTCTCGGCTTCGCTCGACCGGGAGGTACCCCCACGACGCCGCGGGGCCGCCCTCCGGGCGACGACGGGAATGTGACGACAGGCCCTGGCCCGCCGCCCGGCGGGCGGTCACCGACCCCCGTACGGTGACCGCCCGATCGGGCCCGCGGCCCACGGGGCGCGGCGGCCCCGGGCTCAGCCCGTGGCCGCGTGCTGGCCGCCGCCGCGCCGGTGGTTCCTGCGCCGCCTGGTGACCGGCACCAGCAGCCCGGTGAGGCCGACGAGGGCGAGTGCGTACGGCCACCAGCCGAGGCCGCTGTCGGCGGAGGCGCTCGCGTTCTGGGTACGGGGGTCCTGTGCGCCGGGACCGGAGGCGGAGCCCGCGGCGGCCTTCACGGACGGCGACGGGCCGCCCTTCGCCCGGGTGAGGACGACGTCGTTGCCGTCGCCGCCCCTGTACCCGATCCGGTAGGTGGTGTCGGCCAGCTTCACCCTGGCGCCCTCCCGGAGCCCGGTGAACCTCCCGGTGGTCGCGCCCTTGCCGCGGTGGTCGATCACGGTGATCGTCTCGCCGGGTCCGCCGACGTCGGCCAGGGCCGCGAAGTCCAGCCCACCGGCCAGCCGCACCGCCCCGCTGACCTTCAACGGCCGCTCCCGCAGCACCAGTTGGCCCCGGGCGGTCTGGGTGTAGCCGCCGGTCACGGTGAGGCCGGCGACGACCACGCCCGCGTTGGTCACCGCGCCCCGGACCGTGCCCCTGCCGGACAGCGACCTGGTCACCTTCAGCCCGGAGCCGCCCACGTCGAGCGTCGCGCCAGCGGTGGTGAGCCGGACGGTCCTGCTGTGGGCGAGGGTCGCCCCCGAACGCAGTGCCAGCGTGCCCTTGGTGACGTTGGTCGCCCCGGTGTAGTTCACCGCCGTGCCCGTCAGGGTCGTGGTGGCCTTGCCCGACTGGGTGAGCGAGCCGCTGCCGCCGATCCGTGCCAGCGTCACCGGCTTCGCGACGTTGCGGACGATCAGGGAACCGTCGTTGACCACCCTGGCGAGGGCCCCCTTGGTGTAGAGCCCGCCGTCGCCCCCGGCCCTGCCGCTGCCCAGCCGCAGCACCGCGCCCTTCTCGACCGTCGTCGAGCCGTCGTAGTACTGCACGGCGGCGAAGGTGACGTCGTTGCCCTCGGTCCCCGCGATGACGACGTCCCCGGCACCGGGCGCGGCGAGCGTGTCGTGGAAGCGGCCGCCGCCGATGGGGGCGCCCAGGGTGACCGGTCCGTTGTAGTCGAGGGTGAGCAGGGAACGGGAGCGGGCCGCCAGGAGGTTGATGTAGACCGTCTCGGCCGTGCCCGGCATGAAGATCCTGTTCGTGGTCCCGTCGCCCCACTGGACGTTCGCGCCCTTGATGTTGGTGCCGCGCTTGTTGACGTTCTTGCGCGCGGGCGTCCAGTTCAGGGCGGGGTCGCTCAGCGAGGGGTTCGTGTCACCGCCCCGGTCGGACCAGCTGTACTGGCCGGTGAGGATCACCTTGCCGCCGGGCCGCGACTGGACGTTGATGTCGCTGCCGTACTCGCGCTGGTAGAAGTCCATGCCCTGGGTGACGGTCCGGCCGAGCGGGGTGTCCACGGTCCAGGTGCCCTGGTTGAGCACCTTGCGCGCGTTCGGCAGCGAGGTCGCGAACTCCGGGCGCCCGGCGTTGACCTGGGTGCCGTTGTCGATGACGCCGCTGAAGGGGTGGGTGCCCGACAGGTCCCAGGTGGCCCACAGGAACCTCGGCTGGGTGACCAGGCCGGAGCCGCTGATGGTGCCCAGGTTGTACGGGACGTCCTTCAGCGCGAGCCGCAGGGTGCCGTCGACCCGGATGTTGTTCTGGTTGAGCCGGAACGCCGGGGTGCCGTACGGGTAGTGGCCGATCACCCCGGTCGGGCCGCTGTCGCCGTACTGCAGGGTGGCGCCCTCGGCGACGGTCACGGCGGGCGGGTCCGGGCGGGTGACGGTGACGTAGGGGTGGTTCCCGCCGAGGATCCGCACGCTCTGCCGCTGCCGGGACTTGGGCAGGGTGAAGTCGCTGTCCTTGGTGAGGACCAGCGTCCCGGTGCCGCGCACGGTGAGGGTGCCGGTGCCGCTGAACACACCGTCGTACGTGGTCTTCCCGGACGGCACGGTCACCACCGTGTCCCCGGTGAGGGTGACGTTCCGTCCGGCCAGGACGTCGGCGGTCACATCGCGGGGGCCGGCGGCGGTCGCGGTCGGGGCGCCGAGCAGCAGGGCGGTGACCGCCAGGGCTCCGGCGGCCGACGCTGTCTTGTGGAGGGGGGTGCGCACGTCATGGGGGACGGTCCGGGTGCCGCGCCGATAACAGAAATCTCGTGCGGACCCCCGACCAGGAACCCCGATCCGGGCTTCGGATCCGGGCTTCGGACCCCGGTTCCGTTCCTGTGAGCCCGTGTTCGTCTCGCCCAACCCGTTGACCTCCCCGTAACACGCCCTTACCTTTTCGGCGTTCGGAATGAAAGATCTTGTGCGGTATGTCGAACATTTCTGTTTCCTTTTGTTCCCCCCTCCGAGAGGAAGCCACATGGGCCGCGACCACTCCGTCCCCGAACCCCCGAACCGCCGACTGCTCCTGAAGGGCGCCCTGGCCGCCGGCGCCCTCACGGCGATGCCCGCGACCGCCGCCCACGCGGCCGGTTCCCGGCCGCCCTTCGTCAACCCGCTGGTCCGCAACCGCGCCGACCCGCACATCAACCGGCACACCGACGGCTTCTACTACTTCACGGCGACCGCGCCCGAGTACGACCGGATCATCCTGCGCAGGTCCCGCACCCTGCGCGGGCTGTCGACGGCCGCCGAGTCCGTGATCTGGCGCAAGCACGCCACGGGTGTGATGGGCGCGCACATCTGGGCGCCCGAGATCCACCGCATCGACGGCAAGTGGTACATCTACTTCGCCTCCGCGCCCGCCGAGGACATCTGGGCGATCCGCATCTGGGTCCTGGAGAACTCCCACCGGGACCCGTTCAAGGGCACCTGGGTCGAGCGCGGACAGCTGAAGACGGCCTGGGAGACCTTCTCCCTGGACGCCACCACCTTCACCCACCGGGGCTCCCGCTATCTCGCGTGGGCGCAGCACGAGCCCGGGATGAACAACAACACCGCGGTCTGGCTCTCGAAGATGGCCGACCCGCTGACCCTGACGGGGCCGCAGGTACGGCTCACCACACCGGAGCTGGACTGGGAGGTCATCGGCTTCAAGGTCAACGAGGGCCCGTCGGTCATCAAGCGCAACGGCCGCCTCTTCATGACCTACTCGGCGAGTGCCACCGACTTCAACTACTGCATGGGCCTGCTGACGATCGACGCGGACGCGGACCTCATGGACCCGGCCAACTGGTCGAAGTCCCCGACGCCGGTCTTCACCAGCAACGACACCACCAAGCAGTACGGGCCGGGCCACAACAGCTTCACGGTCGCCGAGGACGGCCGCACCGACGTCCTCGTCTACCACGCCCGCCAGTACAAGGACATCGTCGGCGACCCCCTCAACGACCCCAACCGCCACACCCGGATCCAGCGCCTGGGCTGGAAGCCCGACGGCACCCCCGACTTCGGCGTCCCCGTCGCCGACTCGCCCACCTCGAACGCCCGGTAAGGAGAGCTGAGATGAGACGTGCGTACGCGACACTCCTCGCGCTCTGTCTGGCGCTGGCAGGCGCCCTCGTCACGGCCGGCCCCGCCCAGGCGGCGCCGCAGACCATCACCAACGGCACCCAGTTCACCGACAGCGGCGGCAACCCCCTGCACGCCCACGGCGGCGGCGTCATCAAGGTCGGCACCTACTACTACTGGTTCGGCGAGAACCGCAACGCCGACAACACCTTCCGGTACGTCTCGGCCTACCGCTCCACGGACCTGAAGAACTGGGAGTTCCGCAACCACGTCCTGACCGAGGCCACCGACCCGGAACTGGCGACCGCCAACATCGAGCGCCCGAAGGTCATCTACAACGCGGCCACCGGCAAGTTCGTGATGTGGATGCACAAGGAGAACGGCGTCGACTACAGCGAGGCCCGCGCGGCCGTCGCCGTCTCCGACACCGTCGACGGGAACTACACCTGGCGGGGCAGCTTCCGCCCGCTGGGCCAGCACATGTCCCGTGACATCACCACGTTCGTGGACAGCGACGGCACCGGCTACATGATCTCGGCGGCCCGCGAGAACTACGACCTCCAGATCTACCGCCTCACCGCCGACTACACCGGTGTCGCCGCTCTCGTCGCCGACCCCTGGCACGGCGGCCACCGCGAGGCCCCGGCCCTGTTCAAGCGCAACGGCGTGTACTTCATGCTCACTTCGGGCGCCACGGGCTGGAACCCCAACCAGCAGCAGTACGCCACCGCCACCAACATCGCGGGCCCCTGGACCGCCATGGCCAACGTCGGCGACGCGACGGCCTTCGGCTCGCAGACCGCCTACGTCCTGCCCGTGCAGGGCACGTCGACGACCTCCTATCTCTACATGGGCGACCGCTGGGGCAACTCCATAGGCGGCACGGTCAACGACTCCCGCTACGTCTGGCTGCCGCTGACCTTCCCGACCTCCACCACGATGTCCATGTCCTGGTCCCCCGAGGTCACGATCGACACGGCCACCGGCACGGTCAACGGCACCAGTGCCACGTACAGCACGCTGATCGCCCGCCACTCGTCCAAGTGCGCCGACGTCACCAGCCAGTCGCAGTGGGCGGGAGCCCAGATCAAGCAGTACGCCTGCAACGGCGGCAACAACCAGAAGTACTGGTTCAAGTCCGTCGGCGGCGGCTACTACCAGCTGATGACCCGGCACAGCTCCCTGTGCGTCCAGGAGAACGCCAACACGGTCACCCAGGAGAACTGCAACTCCTCCAACACCGCCCAGCAGTTCTCGCTCACCACCACCGGCTCCTACGTGAACGTCAAGTCCCGCGCGAGCGGCGAATGCCTGGACGTCAACGGCGCGTCCACCGCCGACGGCGCCGCGATCATCACGTACACGTGCAACAGCGGCACCAACCAGCAGTGGACGCGCGGGACATGACGAAACGTCAGTTCAACAGGTCGATCGCGTCGATCGCCGTCCCCGCACTGAGGTAGGAGGTCGTCCCCGAACCGCTCACCACGTTGATCTTCAGCACGTTGTACTGACTCGTGTCCGTCAGCCAGGCGGACGCCGGGACGCTGTAGGTGAACGTGTGGTTGTTGCCCCGGTAGGACCCGTTGGTCAGGGACCGCGTGTTCGGCTGGGTGGGCGGGGAGGGGATCGCCGAAGTCCAGGTGTCGTTCACGACGACCTGCGGCCGGCCGTTGGCGTAGGCCGTCGTCACCCCGATGCGCAGGGTGTGGGCGGCGGCGGCCTGCGCGGCGGTCAGCCGGAAGTAGACGAGGAGACCGCTGTTCACGTCCTTCCAGAGGTAGCAGGGGAAGGCCGAGGTCTCGGTCCCGCTGCCGATCACCACGTTGCCGGTCCAGGCGGCCGCCCGGGTGTCCGACGGATGCGCGTACGTCATCAGGTCGGCGTTCTTGAAGCCGCTCGGCGTGCCGTTCCAGTCGTTGATCCGCCAGATCGCGGACGCGTTCGACGGGTCGTTGGTGGACGGGATCGCGATCGAGTTCAGCGTCGTCGTCCCGCCCGCCGTGACCGTCACCGAGGTCGTGTACACCGCCAGCTCACCCTTGAAGACCGTGAGGGTGTACGTCCCCGGGAGCACCCCGGAGATGGAGAACCAGCCGTCCGACGCCCGTGCCGAACCCCAGTACTGCGCCGCCGAGTTGGCGAGCCCCACCGTGTACGCGTACGCCGTGTTCCGCCCGGTGATGCCGACGCCCGCCACCCGGCCCCGGCCGCTCGCGGACACGTACCCGGACAGGCCCAGCGAGTCCGCCCACGGGGTGCTCAGGGTGCCCGGGAACAGCGAGGAGGAGGGTGCCCCGCCGTCCGTGAAGGCGATGACGTACGGGCCCTGGAGGCCGAACCGCTGCTCCTCGGTCTGGTTCTGGCCGTAGTAGAGGATCTCGTAGAGGCCGCCGCCGTCCGCGCTCTGGTGGCGCAGCAGGGAGCGGTAGAAGGGGCCGCCGGAGGCCTTCTCGTGGTTGCTGCGGACCACCCACAGACCGACGCCGTTCGCCGACCAGCCCACGTAGTCGTAGTCCATGACGCGGAGTCTGGAGAAGTGCTTCGAGCGGGTCTGGCCGTCGGACTTGCTGAACACGTCCGAGGCTTCGATGGTGGTGGGCGCGTAGGTGTAGGAGTCGGGCTGGTCGTTGAGGAACAGGCCCGCCTTCACCCGCACGATGAAGCGGGTCGCGGAGACCGAGGTGTCGGCCTTGTTGGTCCACAGGTAGACGTTGTTCTCGCCGCTGCGGGCCGCGTAGTAGTGCCTGAGCGTGCCGTAGGCGACGGAGACGAGGATCGTCGAGCCGGACTGCCTGATGGTGACGGTGGAGGTGCCGAGGCCGGACTCGATGTGCGAGTTCATGCCGCCGTAGCCCTGGTACTCCACGCCCCGGTAGACCAGCGAGGACAGGTCGCCGTTGCTCTTCCTGACCTTGAACACCAGGTTCGCGCCGGTGTCGATCACGTAGTTGGTGCCGTCGTCGGTGTAGCCGAAGGTCGCGGCGCGGGCGGTGCCGGCCAGCGGCCCGGCGAGCGCGGCGCCGGCGGCGGTGGCGGCGGTGCCGACGACGAAGCCGCGTCGGCCGAGCGTCGGGCGGTCGGGGGATTCGGACATGGGGGGCCTCCTCGGAGGTGCGTGGGGGGAGTGCGGGTGATTCGGAAGAGTGACAGTTGAATCGTTTTCGCGAAAGGGCTTTCGCGAGGAGGAAGTTGACAATCTTGTGAAAGTGCACCGACATCTAGAAAGCGCTTGCCAAACGATGTACCGTCCAGCCGCCGGGTCATGTCACCCCTCCGAGGAGCCGCAATGAGACGTTTCACCGTCGCCGCACTGACGGCGGCCGCGACCCTGGGCACCGTCCTGGCGGCCGCGCCGGCCGAGGCGCACCGGGGCCGCCCCGCGCTGGGCCTGGAGAACTGCGCCGCGAACGCCTGCCACTTCGACGTCCCGGACGGCACGTACGACGTGACGGTCCGCCTCGGCGGGCAGGACGCGGCGAGCACGAAGATCACCGGCGAGACGCGCCGCACGCTGCTCGCCGAGACGGGCACGGACGCCGGGCGGTCCGTCCTCCGTAGCTTCACCGTGAACGTCCGCACCCCCGAGGGCGAGCCGACCGGCCCCGCCGGCACGCCCGGCCTCGACCTGGTCGTCGGCGGTTCCGCGCCCGCGCTGGCCGACATCCGGGTGACCCCCGCGAAGCGGGCCCGCCAGATCTTCCTCGTCGGCGACTCCACGGTCTGCGACCAGCCCGGCGACCCCTACTCCGGCTGGGGCCAGCAGCTCCCGCAGTACCTGCGGAAGGGCGTCTCGGTCGCCAACTACGCCGACTCCGGCGAGAGCACGGTGTCCTACCTGGCCGACTCCCGGCTGTGGGCCACCGTCCAGCCGCAGATCCGCCGGGGCGACCTGGTGCTGATCCAGCTGGCCCACAACGACAAGCAGACCGACGAGGCCACCTACCGGGCCAACCTGGAGACGCTGGTCGCGGGTGTCCGCGAGAAGGGCGGCCGCCCCGTCCTGGTCACCCCGATCGTCCGCCGCTGGTTCAACTCCGACGGCACGCTCAACAACGGCACGGCCCTGCTGGTGAACGGGCTGGGCGTGGACCACCCGGCGGTCACGCGGGCGGTCGCCGCGGCCCACGACGTGCCGTTGATCGATCTCACCGCCGGGACGAAGGCGCTGGTGGAGTCGCTGGGGACGGAGGGGTCCAAGGCGCTGTACCTGTACAACGAGAAGCGCGACAACACCCATACCTCCGTGCACGGGGCGACGGTCTACGCCGGGCTCGTCCGTGACGGACTCGTCGCCCTGGGGCTGGTGCCGGAGGGGAAGACCAGGGTGGGATAAGACGCCTGGGGCGCCCCGACCGGAACCGGGGCGCCTCAGGTTCTGCCGGAACGGGAGGTGGGTTGTCGGGTGCGGCTCCGGCGGGGCTTCTCGCGCAGTTCCCCGCGCCCCTGAAAAGCAGAGGCTGCGCCCCGTGCTTTTCAGGCCCGCAGGGCCGTGGTCTTTGAGGCCCGCAGGGGCCTGGTCTTCCAGGCCCGCAGGGGCCTGATGCCTTCAGGGGCGCGGGGAACTGCGCGAGAAGCCCCACCGACCCGCACCCGACAACCCACCCCGGCCTCCCCCCTCCCTCTCCCTCCCCCGAAAAAACACACCCCGGCCAGAAAGCGCAGCGCCATGCACTCCCAGCCCCAGGACGACCGCACCCTCAGCCCGTACACCGGCTACACCCGCGCCCACTGGGAGTCCGCGGCCGACTCCCTGCTGGCCGCCGTGGAGCCGTACTCCACGGCCGACGGGGCCCTGTACGACCTGCCCGGCGACCGCACCAGCTGGTCCGGCCGGCTCTCCGACGGTCTGGAGGGATACGCCCGCACCCTCCTCCTCGCCGCGTTCCGCCGGGACGAGACCGCGCTGGCCCGCTACGCCGACGGCCTGGCGGCCGGCGTGTCCGGCGTCTGGCCACGCATCGAGGACCGCGGGCAGCCCCTCGTCGAGGCCGCGTCGATCGCCTTCGCGCTGCGCGTGACCCGGGAGCTGCTCTGGGACCGCCTCGACGACGGCGTCCGACAGCGCGCGGCGGCCTGGCTCGGCGACGCGCTCACCGCCGAACCCTGGCCCTGCAACTGGGAGTTGTTCCCGGTGACCGTCGGCGGCTTCCTCGAAGAGATCGGGTACGAACCGGAGCTGTCCCGCCGTGTCGTCGAGCAGCGCCTCGACCGGATCGAGCAGTGGTACCTCGGCGACGGCTGGTACACCGACGGCGACGGCCGCAAGTTCGACTACTACAACGGCTGGGCCATGCACCTCTACCCGGTGCTGCACGCCTGGCTCGCCCAGGACGACCACCTCCTCGCCCGCTACGGCGACCGTCTCGCCACCCATCTCGACGACTACGCCCGCCTGTTCGGCGGCGACGGCGCCCACCTCCACCAGGGCCGCTCCCTCACCTACCGCTTCGCGACGACCGTCCCGCTCTGGCTGGGCGCCCTCACCGGCCGTACGCCGCTGTCGCCGGGGCAGACGCGACGGCTGGCCTCGGGCGCGCTGAAGTACTTCCTCGACCGGGGCGCGGTCGACGACCGGGGCCTGCTGTCGCTGGGCTGGCACGGCCCGGACCCCGACGTCCTCCAGGGCTATTCGGGCCCCGCCTCCCCGTACTGGGCCAGCAAGGGCTTCCTCGGCCTGCTCCTGCCGCCCGACCACGAGGTGTGGACGGCGACGGAGGAGCCGGGACCGGTGGAACAGGAGGACGAGCTGCGTCCCCTCGGCCCGCCCAACTGGCTCCTGCAGTCCACCCGTACGGACGGCCTGGTCCGCCTCCACAACCACGGCAGCGAGGACGTCCGCTACGACCCCTTCTACACCCGGCTCGCCTACTCGACCGTGACGCGGCCCGTGCCCCTGGCGGCGCCGGCGGAGACGTACGACAACAGCGTGATCGTCGGCGGCGACGCGAGCCGTGTCGACATCGAGCCGCTGGGCGTGGGGGAGGGGTGGGCCGCGTCCCGGCACGCGGTCGGCGACAGCGGTGTCCGGGTCACCGCCCTCGTCGTGGCCCGGGGCGCGGTCGAGGTCCGTGCCCAGCTGGTGAGCGGCGCGGTGCCCGGCACCCCGGTGCGGATCACGGGCTGGGCGGCGGCGGAGGGCGTACGGGTGGAACTCGCGCCCGCGCACGGCCTGTCGGAGACCGGCGGCCCCGGATGCGAGGGCACGACGGCCGGGGACGCCACCCTCTTCGTCGCGCTCGCCCGCCTCACCGCCGACCCCGACCCCGTGCCGCTCACGAAGCTGGTCTCCGTGACGGTGGAGGGCGGTCACGACCTGGTCGTGACCTGGGCCGACGGCGAGCGGGCGGCGTTCCGGTTCGACCGCGGCGCTACGGCTTCAGACGGGCGATCCGCAGTGTCTTCGTGGTCGGTGACGCCCCGGTGAGGGCGGTCGTGTAGGACGGGGTGACGGGCGCGTAGGCCCAGGTCAGCGTCCCGTCCTTCAGGACGGCGATGTCACCGGAGATACGCGCCTTCACCACCTTGTCCGCGCCCTGGAGCTTGCCGTTCCAGTCGACGAGACGGAAGTGGGTGCCGGTGAAGGTGCCGGTGCAGGTACCGCTCGCGCACTTGGCGTTCTTCAGGGTCTCGTAGGAGACGAGGAGCCGGTCCTCGCCGTACGGGGCGACGCGCACGTTGACGTGCTCGGTGCCCTTGGCGGAGGTCAGGTAGACCGGCTTGCCCGAGGGGGTGTTCCTGTTCTTGAGGAACGCGAGGGCGACCTGGTGGGTGCTGGTCTTCGGCTCGACCGTCCAGCCCCGCCCGCTGGAGTCGTCCGGGTTCTTCTTGGCGGACGCCGCGCCCCGTGAGGCGAAGGCGGTGGCGTAACGGCCGGTCGTGGACTTCACCAGGTCGCCGGTGCGGCTCGCGAAGGTGCCGCCGCAGTAACCGGCCCAGCACTGCTCGCGCTGGACGACGGGCGCGTTGTCGGGCGCGCCTATGCCGGTGGAGACGAAGAGCCCCGAGCGCCAGTCGTCGAAGCAGAGGGAGGTGAAGTTCCCGCTGGTCTCGGCGCGCAGGGCTATGCCCTCGTTGTGGGAGCAGCCCCAGCCCCAGCCGCCGCTCAGCTTCTTGCCGGTGGAGCCGACGTAGGCGAGCTTGTCGCCGAAGTGGCCGTCGGCGAAGCCGCCCGCGCCGTGCACCACGAAGTAGGCGCCGTACTTCTTGCCGTTCCAGGCGAGCTGGCCGTCGAGCAGCGGGGCCGTGTCGTCGGAGGAGGCCCCGGTGAGCTTGGTCCGCCAGGCCTGCTTGCCGTTCTTGTAGCGGACGAGCGCGGCGGCGGTCTCCTTCCACTTGTTGGTGTCGGCGACCCGGGTCAGCAGAGCGAACCCGTCGTTGTGCGCGACGAGCCCCCCGACCTCCTTCGTCCCCTTGACGACCGTGTCGGCGCCGGAGCGCTTGCCGACCGCCGTCAGCGGCGTGACATGGATGCCGTCCGAGGCCGGCCAGGCGACCCGCAGGGTCCCGTTCGGCGCGACGGCCGTCGCCGTCCGCGTCCACTCCCGGCTGTTGTTGTAGCCCGCCGAGAGATAGGGGAACTTCGCCGGCAGGCTCACGGTCGTGTTCGTGACGGTGAGACCACCGGCCGCCGAGGGGGCCGAGGGCGCCGCCCCGGCGGTCGCGTACCAGGCCCCCGCCAGCACGGACGCGGCCACGAGCGACCCGATGACGGGCTTGCGCGCGAGGTGGCGCCGACGGTGTCTGGGCGGGGCGGAGGGGGACGGTGTTGCAGGTGTCATGCCTTGAGGTCGCCACCGAAGAGCACGGGGTTGCCGTCCGAGGGCACATCATGTGAGATCTCAAGAGCCGGCGGGCCAGTGTGTCAGCGCCACGTGCAGGGCCTCGACGGCCTTCGACCACGACAGGCCCACGTCCCGCGCCGCGCCGAAGCTCCCGCCGGCCTCCAGGGCGCAGTAGCCGTGGAACGTGCTGCGCAGCAGGCGTACGGCGTCCGTGAGGTCGGGTTCGTCGAGGCCGTAGGCGCGGAGCATGCCGTAGGTGATCTCGGCGGTGCGGCGCAGCGCGGGGGAGTCGGTGACGAGGGCCTGGTCCATGGGGAGTTGCGTGGCCGCGTACCGGCCGGGGTGCCGGAGGGCGTACTCCCGGTAGGCCCCGGCGAAGGCGGCCAGCGCGTCCCGGCCCGCGCGCCCGGCCACCGCGTCGGCGATCCGGTCGATCATCTCGCCGCCCGCCAGCAGGGCGACCCGGGTGCGCAGGTCCTGGAGGTTCTTGACGTGCGAGTACAGACTCGCGTCCTTCACCCCGAAGTGCCGCGCCAGCGCGGACAGGGTGACCTTCTCGAACCCGATCTCGTCCGCGAGATCGGCCGCGGCCTCCACGACCCGGTCGACGGTGAGCCCGGCACGGGCCATGGAGACCACCTCTTCACCTCGGGGACCAGGAACGCCAAGGCTACCGCCCGGTGATCAAGGGTCCGGAGGCCGTGCGACGGCTGGGGCGCAGGTCAGCCGATCGGCGCGTACAGGACGCCCAGCTTGTCGATCTCGTCGCCCGAGCGGCCGGTGAAGCCCACGATCTGCCAGCCCGAGGGCGCCGTGAAGGTCTTCGTGTCCGACGTGGCCGTACCGGAGGCGAGGGAGCGGCCCCTGTCCGTGCCGAACGCGGCGGAGAAGATCCGGGTGCGCCCGTCCTTCTGGCCCTGCGACAGCTTCACGGAGGTCAGGTGCTCGCCGGCGGCCAGAGTGAGTGAGGTCGCCGTGCCGCCGGTGCCGCCGTGGGTCAGCGTCGTACCGCCGTCGTGCGTGAGCGAGACCGCGTCGAGGCGGGAGCCGCCGCGCAGGGTCAGGGTGCGCGGCGAGAGGGTCGAGGGCAGGTCGTCGGCGTCGGTGTACGCCGTGCCGTGCGGGCCGCCGAGGAAGTCGCTGGCCCGGAGCCGCGGGTTGAGGGTCCAGGAGAAGTCGACCGTGTGCGGGAAGTGGTCGGAGAGGTTGGCGCCCGTGGAGTCGAGGAACTTGGCCCAGTCGTTGTTGTAGCGGGTGGCGGTCAGGTCCACCACGTTGCTGTCGCGGAAGAAGACCTTGTCGACGACCTCGCAGTCGTTGGCCGGGGCGGTCGTCGGGCAGACCAGCGCGTCGCTGCCGAGGGCGGGGGCGACACCGCCCTTGACCAGTTGCACCCACGGGTCCGTGAGCCCGTTCTCGGACGCGAGTGAGCGGATGTTGTCGCCGGTGCGGGTGTAGCGGGTGTTGGTGTCCCCCATGACGATCACCGCGTTGCCCGCCGAGTTCGCCTGGATGAACTGCGAGAGCTGGGTGACGTTGGCGCGGCGGGCGGCGAGGGCCGCGTCGTCGGAGTCGGCGTTGGTGTGCACGTTGTAGAGGTCGACGTAGACGCCCTCGTCGAGCCGCACCCGGGCCAGCGAGAAGCCCTTCGGGGTGAGGCAGTTGGTGCCGGTGCAGTTGTTCCACTTCACCCGCTGGAAGTCGTCGAACGCGTAGTCCGACAGCGTGTTGAGGCCGTCGCCGAAGGGCACACCGCCACTGGTGGCGGTGCGGTACGGGTGGTTGTCACCCGCGTACAGCGCCGCGTGGTAGTTGAAGTCCTCCTGCACGTTCACGATGTCGTACGCCCCGAGGCGCGGCGATATCAGCGGGGTGTTCTTCTCCGGGCTCCCGGAGCTCAGCCCCTCCGGGAGGCCCGCGACGTTGTACGTCAGCACGTTGAACGTGCCGGTGGTGGCGGCCGCGGCCGGTGTGGCGCCGGTGGTGGCGAGGCCGGCGACGGCGATCGCACCGGCGGTGAGGGCGCCGAGAAGTCTTCTCATGGTGGGGGTGTCTCTCCGGTCGGGGAGCGGGTGTAACCGCGAGTAAGTCGAACTGTGCTCAGGTTCGAGGTTCACGGGTGTGACGCGCAAGGCCCGGTGGGGAAAGAGTGAAAGACGTGCCGCCCCGTCAGCCAGACGCACACCCGCACGCCGTGTTCAGCGCCTCCAGGGCCGACCACGCCGCCGCGTCCTCCCGCGCGTCGAAGACCAGCGGGGCGAAGGCGCGGTCGTGGGCGAGGACGACGTAGGCCTCGGCGAGATACGACAGTCCGCCCCACTCCTCGCGCCGGTGCGACCGGGCCAGCGTCCGGCCGCAGGGCGGACAGGCGATCCAGGGGACGAGCTCCGAGGTCGGGGAGGGGGGCTCCGCCAGGACCTCACGGCCGGGGATCGTGTCCTCCGCGCCGTCCTCGAAGACCCGTAGCCGCGCGGGCCGTTCGGGGCTCCGCGCCAGGTGCGCGATCTCCGGCCCGTGCCGGTCCCACACGGTCCACTCCTCCGCCAGCACCGCGATCCGGGTCCGGGTGGTGTCGTCGACGGGCAGGCGCAGTTCGGTGAGCCGCTCCACCAGTGTGCTCAGCCCCGCCTCCTGCTCCCCGATGTCCCAGCAGTCCTGGACGAGTTCGACGTCCTCCGGGTCGGGCAGCAGCGTGGCGAGACGGGACCAGATGGCGGCCGAGGCGGCGTACGCGGCGGCACGATCGTCGTTCATCGGGCGAGGGTATCCGGCCTCCGCCGGTGGCCCTCGACGGACAGCGGCCGGCCGGCGTACGAGCCGGCCGGCCGCTGTTCACCGGTCTACCTATGCCTCCGTCGTCGAGAACACGAAGGAGAACTCCGCGGGTCCCGCCGTCAGGTGGTACTGGGGCAGGGGGCCCGGGCCGCAGGACTGGGAGCCGACGCCCATCTCGGCGTGGTCCAGGTTGACCCACA
Source organism: Streptomyces sp. NPDC034049 (assembly GCF_055575575.1). Taxonomy (NCBI): domain Bacteria; kingdom Bacillati; phylum Actinomycetota; class Actinomycetes; order Kitasatosporales; family Streptomycetaceae; genus Streptomyces; species Streptomyces sp. NPDC034049. The sequence goes on along the minus strand of NZ_JBVISJ010000020.1, from coordinate 65,007 downwards.
CGGTGTCACCGGCCTGAAGATCCGTCAGATGCGCGGCGGCGTCGAGCTGTTCGGTGGTCCAGCGGCGGGCCGTGAACCAGAACTCCGGGTCCCCGTCGATCCGCAGACCGCCCAGCTCCGCCCAGCGGACGTCGGGCCGGGCGCCGTTCTCCTGCGGGCGGAGGTACGGGGTCTGCAGGTCGTCCACGGTGGAGTGGTGACGGGTCACCAGGGAGGCCGACCTGCTGTCGGGGTAGCCCTCGCCGGGGCCGCCGCCGTACCAGGTCACCGCGTCCGCCGACGGCAGACCGAAGCGGATGCCGAGCCTGGGGAGCGGGACGGTCCAGTCACCCTCGGGCTCCACCGACACGGTCAGCCTCAGCCGGGTGTCGTCGGCGGTCCACCGGTACGTCGTGCGCAGCCCGACCTCCCGGGCGGCCGGTGCCACCCGCGTCCGTACGGTCAGCGCTTCCTCGCCCAACTCCACCCCGTCCAGGCGGTGTTGCACGCGGTGCAGACCGAGGTCCCGCCACAGCCTGCTGTAGCAGGTGTTGCCGTTCCAGGCGCCCTCGTCGTTGTCGGTGGTCGCCCGCCAGACGTCCAGCCGCAGCCCCGTCACCTCGACGCCGCCGATGGTCTTGAGCACACCCGTGCGGACGTCGAAGGAGGCCGGGCCGAGATGGATCAGCTTCTCGCTCGCCGTGGGACCGCCACCCGGCGTCACCGTCGGCAACGGGCGCTCCACGACGGGCAGTTGGGCCCACGCCACCTGGTGGTCCTTCTTGCCCCAGGCGGTGTCCGCGGCCAGCAGCGCCCGTACGGTCCACAGCGCCTCGCCCGCCGGGCCGCCGGTCGGCGGCTGCGGCAGCTTCACCTCGGCCGACTCACCGGGCTTCAGGGCGGGCACCGAGAGGGTCCCGGCCTCGACCGTCTTCCCGTCCACCTCGTAGGCCCACTCGAAGGCCAGCGAGGACAGGTCCTGGAAGTCGAACGCGTTGCGCACCCGGACCGTCCCGGCCGAGCCGTCGCCGTCGATCCGGACCGGCTCGATGACCTTCTTGAACTCCAGCAGACCGGGCGACGGCGTCCGGTCGGGGAAGACCAGCCCGTCGCACACGAAGTTGCCGTCGTGCAGCTCCTCCCCGAAGTCGCCGCCGTAGGCGTAGCCCAGCGTGGGGTGCTGCACGCCGTGGTCGATCCACTCCCAGATGAAGCCGCCCTGGATGCGCTCGTGCGCCTCGAAGATGCGCTGGTAGTCGGCGATGCCGCCGGGGCCGTTGCCCATGGCGTGCCCGTACTCGCACTGGATGAAGGGCAGCTGCCGGCGCTTGTGGGTGCCGCCGTCCAGGCGCTGTCCGATGCGCTCGGTCTCGGCGTGGTCGGCGTACATCCGGGAGTAGATGTCGGTGTCCCGGCAGTCCCAGTCGCCCTCGTAGTGCACCAGGCGCGAGCCGTCGCGGCCGTGGATCCACTCGGCCATGGCGGTCAGGCCGCGGCCGGTGCCGGCCTCGTTGCCGAGGGACCAGATGACGACCGAGGGGTGGTTCTTGTCGCGCTCGACCATCCGGGCCGCGCGGTCCAGCAGGGCCGGCGTCCAGCGGTCGTCGTCGACGGGGTTGTCCCGCCAGTTCTGCTCGGTGAAGCCGTGGGTCTCCAGGTCGCACTCGTCGATCACCCAGAGGCCGTACTCGTCGCAGAGGTCGAGGAAGGCCGGGTGCGGCGGGTAGTGCGAGGTGCGCACGGCGTTGATGTTGTGCCGCTTCATCAGCAGCACGTCCTCGCGCATGGTCTCCAGGTCGAGGGAGCGGCCCTTGACGGGGTGCCACTCGTGCCGGTTGACGCCCTTGAAGAGGATCGCCTTCCCGTTGACCTTGAGCTGGCCGTCCGCCAGCTCCACCGTGCGGAAACCGATCCGCAGCGGGACGCGCTCGCCCGCCGTGACCAGCTCGCCGTCGTAAAGTCGGGGCGTCTCGGCGGTCCACGGCTCGACCGGGACCGTGACCGGCTCGCCGGTCGCGACATCGATGTCGAGGGCGGGCACGAGCACCCGGCCGTCGACGTCGGAGTCGACACGCAGGGTCCCGATGCCGCCGACATGGTCGTAGGAGGCGTGCACGAAGAAGTCGAGGGCGCTGCCCGCCGGGCGGTGCAGCAGGGTGACGTCCCGGAAGATGCCGGGCAGCCACCACTGGTCCTGGTCCTCCAGATAGGAGCCGGCGGACCACTGGTGGACCCGGACGGCGAGGACGTTCCCCGCCGGCTTCAGCAGATGCCCGACCGCGAACTCGTGCGGCAGCCGGGAGCCCTTGAACTCACCGATGTCCGTGCCGTTCAGCCACACACGGGCGCACGACTCCACACCGTCGAAGCGCAGCACCGCCCCGCCCTCGTCGAGAGCGGGCCACCCCTCCGGCAGGTCGAAGTACCGCAGGTGGTCACCGGTCGGGTTCTCCGACGGCACCCTCGGCGGGTCGACCGGGAACGGGTACAGGTGGTTGGTGTAGATCGGCGCCCCGTAGGTCCCGTGGCCCTGCATCACCCAGTGACCCGGGACGGCCACCCGGCCCCAGCCCCCGGCGTCGTACCCCTCGGCGGCGAACGAGTCGTCCTCCGCGTCGGCGGTCGGCGACAGCCGGAAGCGCCAGACGCCGTTCAGCGACAGGGTCCGGGCGTCGGAGGACGCGTACCAGGCGCGGGGCGGGAGGGCGCCGCGGCCCGGCGAGACGTCCTCGACGTAGTCGACGGACCCGGTGGCGATGCCGGTCGGGCCGGTGGTGCCGGTGGTGCGGAAAGACATCGGTCTCCTTGCTGATTTCCTAGCCCTTGATGCCAGTCTGCGCGATGCCCTGCACCAGCCAGCGCTGGAGGAAGAGGAAGACGAACACCAGGGGCAGGATGGAAATGGCCGTGGCCATGAAGATCAGGTGGAAGTTGACGGTCTGGCCGGTCATGTAGTTCGACAGCGCGACCTGGACGGTCCACGCGCTCGGGTCCTGGCCGATGACCAGGGGCCACAGGAAGGAGTTCCATCCGCTGATGAACGTGATCGTCGCCATCGCGGCGAAGAAGTTCAGCGAGTTCGGTACGACGACCCGCCAGTACGCGCCCATGTAACCGAGCCCGTCCACCCGTGCCGCCTCCTCCAGCTCCTTGGGGAACCCCAGGAAGTACTGCCGGAACAGGAAGCAGGTGAAACCACTGAAGAGTCCCGGAATGATGAGACCCCGGTAGGTGTCGATCCAGCCGAGGGACGACACGAGCACGAAGCTGGGCACGAAGGTCACGGCGGTCGGGACCATCAGGGTGCCGAGGACGGCGTAGAAGACCTTGTTGGCGTGCTTGTACGGGATGCGGGCCAGGCCGTAGCCGGCGAGCGAGCAGACCAGCAGGGTGCCGACGGTGTGCAGGACACCGACGACCGCCGAGTTCCACAGGGAGCGCGCGAAGTCGACCGACGGGTCGTCGAACGGTTCGCTGATGTTGCCCCACTGGATGTCGGTGGGGAACCACTTCCATTCCTCGCCCGTGATCTCCGGGTCCGTCATCAGCGCGTTGCGCACGATCAGATAGAACGGGATGAGGAAGAGGAGCGCGGCGAAGCCGGTGGCGATGTACAGCCCGGTCGAGCCGAGCACGCTGCCGGAGCGGACGCGGCGCGGCTTGGCCGATATGTCGACCGGGTCCACCCGGTCCGCCGGAGGTGTCGTGGTGGTGGTCACTTGGACTCCTCACCCCTTCCGAATCCCATGAACTTGCCCTGGAGCAGCGTCACGAGGCAGATCAGTACGGTGAGGATCAGCGCGCCCGCGCTGCCCGCGCCGTAGTCCTGGCTCTCACCGAGCGCCTTGTAGTACAGCTCCACGAGAGGTGGCCTGCCCCAGGTGGTCTTGTTCAGCAGGTTGAAGAACTCGTCGAACGCCTGGTACGCCGCCACGAGCAGCAGCAGGATCACGGCGGTGGAGGTCGCCCGCAGCTGCGGCAGGGTGATGTGCCAGAAGGTCTGCCAGCCGGGCTTGGCGCCGTCGATCGAGGCGGCCTCGTACAGCTCCTGCGGGATGTTCTGCAGGGCCGCGATGAAGAGGATCATGTAGAAGCCGGCCTGCAGCCACAGACGTACGGTCAGGATGACCAGCCAGTACCACGGCGGGTCGGGGGTGGCGAGCCACGCGGTGTTCTCGATGCCGAACAGGCCCAGGAAGGTGTTCGCGAGACCGAAGCGGACACCGTTGAAGATGGACATCTTCCAGACCAGCGAGGCGGCGACGTAGCTGACCGCCGTCGGCAGGAAGAAGACCGAGCGGAAGAACGCCCGCATGAACCGCAGCCGGTTCACCATCAGCGCGAGACCCAGCGAGGTTCCCCAGGTCAGCGGCACGATGAAGAGGGCGAAGAGGGAGAAGGTGACGAGGGAGCGGATGAAATCCTCGTCGGTCAGCATCGTCACGTAGTTGTCGACGCCGATGAATTCGCTCGGCGTGACCGTGAAGCGGGCCTCGAAGAACGACAGGTAGAGGCTCCACAGGATCGGCAGATAGACGAAGATCGCCAGGCCGATCAGGAACGGCCCGGTGAAGAGCCAGAAGTTGAAGGTGGGGGAGCCCCGCAGCCCCCGCCGCGGCTTGGCCGGGGAGGCCTTCGCCGGGGCGGGGCTGGAGACGCCGTCCTTGGTGATGGTCGACATGTCGTGAGTACCTGTCCGTCGGCCTAGCCGAAGAGCTTCTTCAGTTCCTTGTTGACCTTCGCGTCGGCCTTGGTCAGTTCCTTGTCCGGGTCGTTGCCCTTGCGGACGGAGTTGGCGAGGACGTCCTCCAGGGCGGTGATGCTCGCCTGGGTCCAGCCGATGTTGTCGAAGTGGCCGAACTCGTTGAAGAGCTTGACGCCCTCAGCGGGCAGGCCCGACTTCAGCTTGTCGGCGGACTCGGCGATCGACTTGCGCGGCGGGATGTGGAAGCCGTAGGAGAGCGCCCAGTCCTCCTGGTACTCCTTCTGGTCGATCCACAGCCACTTCACGTATTCCTTGGTCTCTTCGAGGTTCTTGCCCTTGGCGTTGACGAACATCGACCAGCCGCCGTTGTAGACGGACTGCTTGCCGGCGCTGCCGACCTTCGGGAACGGGAAGATGCCGAGGTCGTCGCCGAGGGCCTCCTGCATCTGCGGCATGGCCCACATGCCGCACCACTGGATGGCGGTCAGGCCCTGGTTGAGCGCGGAGGGGTCCCAGAAGTCGGTCGGCGCGTCGAGCAGCAGGTCGCCGCTGGTGAACAGCTTGCGCAGCTGCTTGAAGCCGTCGACGACCGCGTCCGTGTGGTAGGCGATCTGGTTCTTCTCGTCCAGGTGCTGCGCGCCGGCCGACCAGATCAGCGGGTTGACCATCGAGTGCAGGGTGTTGCCGAGGTAGGCGCCCTTGACCTTGCTGGTGGTCAGCTTGGCGGCGGCCTCCGCCAGCTCCTCCAGCGTCTGCGGAACCTCGACACCGGCCTTCTCGAACATCGACTTGCGGTAGAAGAAGAACTGCGGGTCGTCGATCATCCGGATGCCGTAGATCTTGCCGTCGACCGTGTGCGAGGCGATGTCGGCCGGGTTGAAGTCGTCCTTGACCGGGTCTATCAGGTCGGTCAGGTCGGCGACCTGCCCACTCTCGATCATCTGCAGCTGCGGGTGGAACTCGAAGCAGTCGGGGGCCTTGTCCGTGAGCAGCGAGGCGAACAGCTTGCTCTCGAAGTTGGAGCCGGTGATCCACTGCGTGGTGACGTTGGACTTCTTGTAGGCCTTCGCGTACCGCTTGATGGCCTGCTCGGTGCCCGCCTCGCCGTACGCGTGGAAGTACTGCGTGAGGCCGGCGCCACCGCCGCTGCTGCTCCTGCCGGTGTTGCTGCCGCACGCGGCCAGTCCGCCGGCGGCGGCCAGACCCAGCGCGGCCCGCAGAGCGGTGCGGCGGTCGAAGTTGCTGTTCCTGAATGCCGACATGCTGACGTCCTTGTCTCGAGTACGGCTGCGGCTCTGGGCCCATGGCTCAGTGGCTCAGGGCCGGATGACTCAGTGGCTCAAAGAGGCTTGCGGTGCGGGACGTTAACCTTCGGCTAAGGCTTCGGCAAGGGGTTGGACGAAGTCTGTTCGAAGCGTTGTATTCGGTTCGGTGTTCCGAACGTCCGTGCGGCGCAAAGGGTTTGACGTGGGGGAGAGGGCCGCCGGGTCAGGGTCCGGCGGCCCTCGGCTCAGGGGTGTTCGCGCAGGCTGTCGCGCTCTTCGGACCGCCCTCGGCGGCGTACGGCGGGCCGGCCGCGCACCGGGGCGGCGCGCGTCCCCGGCTTCTGTCCCACGGACTGCAACGCCCCCTCGAGCGCGAACGTCGCCGCGCCCAGGCACGCCGGATCGCTCGGGATCTGGGAGAGCACGATCTCGGTGGCGGCCATCGGACGCGGCAGCGCGTGCCGGGCGACGGCCTCGCGCACCTCCGCGACCAGGGGCTCGCCCAGGGCGGCCGCGACCCAACTGCTGAGCACGACCACCTCGGGGTTGAACAGATTGACCAGGTCGGCGATCCCCGCCCCGAGATATCGGGCCGTGTCCCGCACCACCTTGACCGCCACCGGGTCGTGCCGGGCCGCGCCCCGCGCGAGGGCCGCGATGGTGGCCGTCTGGTCCTCGGGGTGCAGCAGGGTGCTGCGCGGGCTCAGCTCCCGGAGGTTCAGCATGATCCCCGGGGCGCCCACGTACGTCTCCACGCAGCCGTGGTTGCCGCAGTGGCACAGCCGGCCGTCCAGCACGATCGTCGTGTGGCCCCACTCGCCGGCGCTGTTGCTCACCCCCCGGTGCAGCCCGCCGTCCAGGACGAGCCCGGCGCCCACGCCGGTCCCGAGGGTGATCACCGCGGCGTCCCCGCGTCCGCGGGCCGCCCCGAACCACAGCTCGGCCACGGCGACGGCGCGCAGCGGATTGTCCAGGTAGAGGGGGTAGGCGATGTGCTCGGTGAGCAGATCGAGCAGCGGTACGTCGTGCCAGTCCCAGTTGGGCGCGTACTCCGAGATGCCGGTGGCGCGGTCGACCTGCCCCGGCACGCTCACCCCGACGCCGAGCACCCGGGCGCCCTCGGTGCCGGCCTGCGCGACCACGGAGCCGACGGCGGCGGCGACGTGCCCCACCATCTGCTCGGGCAGGCTCTCACCCGGGCGGACGTTCTCCTCGGCGCGGGCCAGGACGTTCAGCGCCAGGTCGAACAGTTCGACGTGGACATACGTCTCCGCGATGTCGACGCCGATCAGCGCGCCCCCCGACGCGTTGACGGCCACCAGCCCGCGGGGGCGGCCGCCCGCCGAGTCCTCGAACCCGACCTCGGTGATCATGCGGAGGTCGAGCAGCTCGCCCACGAGCGTGGCGACCGTGGCCAGGCTCAGCCCGGTGGCCGCCGCCAGCTCCTGTCGGGAGGTGGGAGACTTGGCGATGATCTGGCGCAGCACCTCGTAACGGTTCGCGGTGCGGATGTCGCGTGAGGTGCGCTTCACCGACGACATGATCCCCTCGATCCCTCCAGGCCATGACGAGGCCTGTTGCCCCGGCGCGGCGCTCAGGCTATGGCGAGGAGGGACTTTCTACAAGGGGTTAGGAAAGGGGGTTTACGAAGTCCGCCGAAGACTCACGTGCCGAGCACCTCCCGGACGAAGGCGTTGCGGAACTTGCCCGTCGGGTCCAGGACTTCGGCCAGCGCCCGGAAATCACCCAGCCGGGGGTACAGCGTCCGCAGCCGGGCCGCCGGAACCGTGAAGACCTTGCCCCAGTGGGGGCGCGCCTCGAACGGCGCGAGCACCTCCTCGACCCGCCGGACCACCGGCAGCACCGGCGCCGGGTCCGCGATCCAGGTGAAGTGGAGCGCGACCGTGTCCCGGCCGTGGGCGGGGCTCAGCCACTGCTCGTCGGCGGCGACCGTACGGACCTCGCAGACCTGGAGCACCGGCGCGACGACATGCCGGACACCGTCGAGCGCGCGCAGCGCCTCCCCGGCGAACGAGCGCGGCAGCAGGTACTCCGACTGCAACTCGTCCCCGCTGCTCGGCGTGAACTCGGCCCGGAAGTGCGGCAGCCGCTCGTGCCAGGGCCCCGGCACCCCGAACTGCTCGGTGCAGTTCACCGCGGGCATCCCGGGCACCGGATGCATCGCCTCGGTCGCGGGCGCCGCCCACGGGAAGTCCGCCGCCGCCCGGTCCGCGCGCTGCTTGACCCACACCTGGTCGAAGCCGGAGTGCCGCCAGCGGGTGAAGAGGCTCACGCTGTACGCCGCCGCCGAGACGGCGTCGAAGTCCAGCCCCGCCAGCGGGAGTTCACCGTGGACCCGCTGGGCGACCTCGAAGGCCGGCTCCAGGTCGAGGGTGAGCGCGGTGACCACGCCGAGCGCGCCGAGCGAGGTCACCGCCCCGCCGAAACGGCCGTCGCCGCGCGCGAGCGTCAGCGTCGCCCCGTCCGCCGTGACCAGCTCGACCTCGCGCACCGCGGCCGCGAGCGGACCGTTGCCGTCGCCGGAGCCGTGCGTGCCGGTGGCCACCGAGCCCGCGACGGAGATGTGCGGCAGGGAGGCCATGTTGTGCAGGGCGAGACCGTGGGCGTGCACCGCGCGGGCCAGTTCCGCGTACCGGACACCGCCCCCGACCCGGACCGTGCGGGCCGTCGTGTCCACCTCGATCTCCGGGGCCAGCCCGGTCAGGGACAGGAGCACCCCCTCGGGGCCGGGTTCCGCGATCTCGTTGAACGAGTGGCCGCTGCCCAGCACCCGCACCCGCTCGCTGCCCGCGACCAGGGCCCGCAGCGCGTCGACGGATTCCGGCCGGTGCAACTCCCCGGCGGTGTACGTGATGTTCCCGGCCCAGTTGGTGATGGTCTCGGTCGTCATGCCTGGTGCCCTCCGCTGGCCATAGCTGTGGAGGGCCATCCTCTCCGCCCGGTGCGCCGCCCCGTTCATTGACCTCCTGCTGGGCGCCTGCCTACCGTAGAGACCGCTTACTGTCCCCCCAGCCTGGCCCTTGCTCCCCTCCCCTCCAGCCGGAAGGTCCCTCCTTGCCCGAGCGTCCCCGCGCACTGTTCGCCATGACGGCCGAGAACGTTCCGCGGGTCTTCCCGCCGGACGTGCTGGCCCGCCTGCGGGAGACCGTGGACATCGACCCCGCCCTGATCGCCGAGGACTTCGCCGACCCCCGGATCCGGGCGGCGCTGGCCGGAACCGAGGTGCTGATCACCGGCTGGGGCTGCCCCCGCATCGACGAGCCGGTCCTCGACGCCGCCCCCGCGCTGCGGGCGCTGCTGCACTCGGCGGGTTCGGTGAAGGGCTTCGTCACCCCGGCCGTCTGGGAACGCGGCATCACCGTCTCCACGGCCGCCGCCGCCAACGCCCTGCCCGTCGCCGAGTACACGCTCGCCATGATCCTGCTCGCCGGCAAGGACATCCTCGGCCGCCGCGAACGCCTGCGCGCCGAGCGCGTCTCGCCGGGCTGGGGATTCGTCCCCGGCATCGGCAACCACGGCCGCCGCGTCGGCGTCGTCGGCGCCTCCCGCATCGGCCGCCGCGTCATCGAACTGCTGCGCCCCTTCGACCTGCGGGTGAGCCTCACCGACCCCTACGTCGACGAGGCCGGGGCCGCCGCCCTCGGCGTCCCCCTGCTCCCGCTCGACGAACTGCTGCGCACCTCGGACATCGTCACCGTGCACGCCCCCGACACTCCCGAGACCTACCGCCTGATCGACCGCCGCGCCCTGTCCCTGATGCCCGACGGGGCCGCCCTGATCAACACCGCGCGCGGTGCCCTCGTCGACCACGACGCCCTCGTCGACGAGCTGCGCGCCGGGCGTCTCTCGGCGGTCCTCGACGTCACCGACCCCGAGCCGCTGCCCGCCGACTCCCCTCTCCTGGACCTCCCGAACGCCTTCGTCACCCCCCACCTCGCCGGCTCCCAGGGCAACGAGGTCGCCCGCCTCGGCCTCGCCGTCACGGAGGAGGCCGAACGGCTGGCCGCCGGGGAGGAGCCGGCGTACGCGCTCGACCGGGGGGCGCTGGAGCGGACGGCGTGACCGCGCCCCCGTAGTGGCCGGTGGCCGGACGCCTCCCACCAGCGGCTTTCGACCCTGCTCGAAGGGGGGCGCGGACGGGCCCCGCGAGTCGGCAGGCTTCGGTGCGGGATCGGGCCGAAGGGCGAGGGCGCGCCGGATGCCGTGGCTGAGCCTCGACCGCTCCCGGCACGCACACGCCTCCTGGCAGGAGAGGAACACTCATGAGGTTTCACGAGGACGGCATCAGATGGTGGTGCAACAACGTCGCGGGCGCCCCGGTGTACGGCTCGGTGGGCAACAGCCCGCTGTACCCGAACCCCAACCACGTCGTCGGGACCATGAACACCAATCCGAGCTGGTTCTTCTGCGAGATGGACAACCAGGCCTGGGTGGGCGGGCCGCACCCGACCCGCTGATGACCGTCTCCGACAACGGCCAGGGCGGCTGGATGAAGGACACCGCCATCTGCAGCGAGACGGATCCGCTGCGCGACTGCTGACCGTGCGGACACGCACCTGAGTCGCGTGAGTCGCGGAAAACAGACAACGGTTGTCGGCGTGATCACGCCGACAACCGTTGTCTGTTTTCCGCACCGATCGAAAGTCTTTCTGCCGCACGACATCTTGTCGACCTCGGCCGGAGCCCCCTACCGTCCGCAGAGAACGTTTACTACTGTGCGCCCCGGCCGGGAGGACTCCGCATGCCCGTCTCCAGAAGATCCGTCCTGACCACGGCCGCAGCGGGCACCGGCACACTGGCCCTCGCCGGTGCCTGGTCCCCGGCCGCCGCCGAGGACGTGCCCGAGCGGGGGACCGGCGCCACGGCGGGCGGCGCGGGGCGGCTGGACCTCGTCGACTTCGGCGACGCGGACTCCGAGGCGGCCCACGACTTCCACGGCCCGGACACCGAGGTCGTCGACGGCCACGCGGGGGACCGGGCACGGGTCGCGAGGCCCCTCGCCACCCCCGGCGTCAAGGGCGGCGACCTCCGCTTCACCGTCGCCGTCGACCCGGTCCACCAGAACCACCTCACCGTGAAGTTCTGGGGCGGCGACACCTCCACGTACAAGACGATCGCGTACATCAACGGCGAGCAGATCGGCTACCGCCGCTCCGGCGACTACGAGGCCCTGAACACCGGCACCAGCCGGCCCCTCCCCGGACGCTTCTTCTACGCCACGATCATGCTGCCGCTGGAGCACACCCGCGGCCGGACCCGGGCCGAGATCACCCTGCGCACCTACGACAGCGCCTTCTCCGGCAAGGTGACCGCGAACTCCCGTGGCTACTACCGCGCCTACACCCACACCGGCAGCCACCTCGACCTCGGCGACGATCCCCGGACCGAGTTCACCCCGCCCACCGCCACCGTCGCCGACCTCGACGACACCGCGAGGCAGACACTCGTCGACGGCTATGTCGCCGATCAGGTGAAGCTCTTCGACTCCCTCTCGGCGAAGGTGGACGCGACCGCCGACGGCAGGCTGTCCATCGTCCGCTACGTCGAGGAGCTGTTCTTCTACGCCGGCGCGCTGGCCCGTGCCTCCTGGTGCCCGGCGAAGACCCCGGCGGCCCGGAGGGCAGCGCTGCTGCGGGTCTTCAAGTGCGTCGACAACCACACCAAGGACTACTACCGGAACACCAAGCTGCTGGCCTGGGGCGGACACCAGGGCGACTGGGGCGGCTACTACGGGGCGCTCGGCCAGGCGCTGTACCTGGTCGAGAACGTCATCGACGACAACGATGTCCACGGCCGCGAGGCCTTCGAGGACTTCCTCGACGAGCCGTTCGTCACCGACACCGAGGAAGGGCCCACCTCCCTCGCGGGCGTCGGCCGGGACGGCGGCCCCCTCACCCGCCGCGCCGCCTGGGAACGCGTCCTGAAGGCCAACTTCGACTACGCCCGCTCCCGCCTCTCCTACATCTACAACCAGGTGATGTACACGTACGAGGGCGCCTGGGAGGCCCACGAGGGCCTACGGGTGATCGGGTCCCCGTACTACGAGGGGCGGGAGCGCAGTCACCGCATCGTCGGCGAGGCCCTCGGCTGGGAGCCCTTCCTCGGCGAGGAGGTGCTGGTCGGCCCCGACGGTCAGGACCTCGACCTCTTCCACTCCCTCTTCCAGCACGACACCACGGCCCGCTGGACCGACGACTACGTCACGTACGTCATCAAAGGGCTGGCCCGCTCCAAACTCGACAAGAACGGCGACGTCGTCCGCCGCCTCCCCCTCGGTACCCACTACACGACCATGACCGAGGCCGGCCACACCCGCGAGAACGGCTACGTCGCCAACTACGGCGAGGCCACCAACTACCTCCCCGAGTGGTTCCACCGCACCTGGGGCCACGAGGGCGACGAACAACTCAACGACAGGATCCTGGAGTTGGCGCTGCGCAATCTGCACGCCCGCTCGCACGCCCGGATGACCGACCTCGACGACGACCTCAAGCGGACCATGCGCATGGAGATGGTCGTCGACGAGCGCAACACCAACTTCCCCGGCTTCCCCGGCTACGTCCTGCGCATCTCCGAGGGCAAGCTCCTCCACTACGTCTCCCTCGCCCACCACATCGCCGAGCACCCCGAGCGGTACGCCGGCGAGCAGTGGAGCCGCACCCGGCGGTACGCCCGGGAGGCCGTGGGCTTCGCCCAGCAGCAGATCGCCGACCACCAGTACTTCGCCAACTTCTCCGCCGTGAAGTCGAAGAACAGGTACGACCTCGAACTCGGCGAGACCTGGGGCTGGTTGAAGAACCAGGAACCGACCGGCATCGTCCACCCGCACACCGACTTCGCCTACTACACCCCCGCCGAACTCACCGCGCTCGGTGTGCGCACCGCCGACTACGAGCGCTTCGCCCTGGTCGACGTGGACTGCATGTTCGTCTCCCTGCGCGACGGCGACACCCATCTGTGGGGCCACCTCAACGAACGCCAGCGCGGCTTCGCCCGCAACGGCCGCCTCCACGTCCGCCACCCCGACCGCGACCACATCGTCCAGCTGCACACCGAGGGGCTCTTCCGGTACGAGGACTACTGGGCCCGCATGGACAACATCGACGTCGACTTCATGGAGGACCAGCAGACGGGCGACTCCACCGCCCTCCAGGCCCTCGCCGGCGAGATCGCCCCCATCACCTTCCAGCCCGGCGTGGGGACGGTCCACCGCGAGAACTTCGAGGCCGACCACGCCTACTCGGGCTACCCCGACCTCCTCACGGCCCGCTACGGCCGCTACCTCTTCGCCGTCAACACGACACGGAAGGCGTACGGGAACGAGCGCACCCACCGGGTGGCGGTGCCGGGCGGCGGCACGGGCGTCCTCGACCTGGTGAGCGGCCGGAGGCTGCCGGTGCGCGGCGGCAAGGTCAGCGTGCCGCCCATGACCGGGCTGGTGCTGCGCCTGGAGTCGGAGACCGTCACCGAACTCCCGCCCTCCCCCGTCGACTTCGTCCACACCCTGCCCGGCGACGGCTCGGTCCTGGTCACCTGGCAGGCCGCGGCGGGCGCCACGCACTACGAGGTACGCCGGGCGACCCGACGCAAGGGCCCCTACGAGCTGATCGCCGCCGGGGTGAAGGGCCGGCACTTCGTCGATACGTCCGCGCGGCCCGGTGAGCCCCGCTTCTACACGGTCACGGCGGTGAACCCGGCGGGCCGGGCCCCGGCGTCGTACGCGATCGAGACCGAGCTGAAGCGGACCGCCTCGCCCGGGGTGCGCCGGACCGGCTGGCGCGACGACGCCCTCCAGCACGCCCGTGAGGGCAGCGCGGTCGTGCGCGGCTCGACCGTCCGCGTCCTCGGCGCCCACGGAGACGGCCTCGGCGAGGGCGACGACTACCGGGTCTCCTCCCGCGACATCGACGACGCGCTGCACTTCGTGAACCGCCCGGCGACGGGCGGCTTCACGCTCACGGCCCGCGTGGACACCGCCCGTGGCCCCGCGACCGGCCTGATGCTCCGCGACCGGCTCACCGCCGACACCCGGCACGTGTACTTCGGCGCCGACGCCGACGGCGGACTCGTCCTGCACCACCGCACCCGCGACAGCCGCCACGACTGGCAGGACGACCTCCGCTCCCCGATCACCCGGCCTCTCCCCGGCCGCACCCTGGCCGCCACCCCGTACCTCCGGCTCGTCCGCGACCTCACCACCCACCGGGTGCACGGCCAGGTGTCGGGCGACGGCCGTACCTGGGTGACGGTCGGCAGCCTCTTCTGCCCCTTCCCGTACGCGGTGCACGCGGGCGTCGTGGCCACGGGCGACGCGGTCTTCGCCGAGGTGGAGGTGGACGGCCTCGGGAACGCCCCGCTGCTCGTCGCCCTGGAGCGGGACGGCGACACCGTCACCGCCCGCTGGGGCAAGCCGGAGGACGCGCTCGCGTTCACCCTGGAGCGTTCCACGGACGGCGACACCTGGGACGTGCTCGCCAAGGACACCCGGTCCCTCGTCCACGACGACAAGGGGCTGCGGCACGGCAGGCGGTACTACCGGGTCACGGCGGCCCTGGTGAGCGGCGGCACCCGGGTCTCCGCGCCCGCCGTGGCCGTCGCCGAGACCTTCGCCGACGTCCTCGCACGGGCGCGCGCCACCGACCCGGCCGAGTGGACGAGGAAGAGCCACGCGGCCTTCACCGCCGAACTCGACCGGGTGGAGGCGGAGACCGGGAAGGACGAGGACACCCGGATCGACGAGGTGTACGCGGCGTACGAGCTGCTCGCCTCCCGCGAGACGTTGCTGCGCCGCACCGAGGTGACCGCGTCGATGGTGAAGGCGTCGACCATCGCCTGGCCCGGCACCGGGACGCAGGCCGCCAACGGCTGGAGGGCCTTCGACGGCGACCCCGCCACCTACACGGACACCCTCGCGGCCGACAGCTGGATCGACATCGACGCGGGCGCCGGGGGGACCCTGCGGGTCGACAGGCTCCGGGTCCTGCCGCGCGCCGGGTTCGCGACACGGGCGACCGGCACGGTGCTGCGCGGCTCCACGGACGGCGGCGCGACCTGGACCGACCTGCACACCATCGGCACGACGACGGACGGCACATGGTACGAGGCGGCCCTGCCGACGACGGCGACGTACCGGCTGCTCCGCCTCCACGACACCCACAACGGCCGCTGCAACCTGACCGAGGTGGAGTTCTGGTACTACGCGGCGGAAGAGTGAGTCCGGGGTGCGTCGGCGGGTGCGGGTGCTTCGTGGCTGATCGCGCAGTTCCCCGCGCCCCGCGCCCCTGAAGGGCCTACGGCCCTTTCGGGCCGAAAAGCACGGGGCGCGGCCCCTGCTTTTCAGGGGCGCGGGGAACTGCGCGAGAAGCCCCACCCACCCGCACCCGCCGACGAGAAACGCACCCCCGCCCCGGTGGGCGCCACCCCCGAACAACCCCCCGCTCCCTCCCGCCGACCGCCGGAGGCATACCGTGGGGATTCGCGCACGGGCGACCCCCACGCGACGTCGGGAGCGAGGAGACAACGGGATGGATGGCAGCCGCACCGCACTGGTGGAGGACCTGATGGAGAGGTTCCCGCACGTGCCACGGGAAGCCGTCTTCAAGGAGGACCTGCTCAGGGGCGGCGTGGCCTTCGACGCCTCCGCGCTGAGCGACAACGAGAAGGGCGAGGTCAAGCCGAAGTCGTACTTCATCTTCTCCTTCGACCACGGCACCCTCCCGGAGCTCGGCGAGGCCGCCCTGCGCCGCCCGCCGGAGGAGATCATCCTCACCGGCGGTCCCTACGACCTGCGGCGCACGGTCGTCTCCGTACGGGTCAACCCGTCCTCGCCCTACCGCGTGGCCGCCGACCAGGACGGCCTCCTCGGCCTCTACCTCGACGGCAAGCGCATCGCGGACGTCGGCGTCCCGCCGATGCCGGAGTACTACAAGCACACCCTCTCCAACGGGAAGTCCGTGATGGAGGTGGCCCCCACCATCCAGTGGGGCTACCTCATCTATCTGACCGTCTTCCGTGTCTGCCAGTACTTCGGCGCGAAGGAGGAGTGCCAGTACTGCGACATCAACCACAACTGGCGCCAGCACAAGGCGGCGGGCCGGCCGTACACGGGCGTGAAGGACGTCGACGAGGTCCTGGAGGCCCTGGAGATCATCGACCGCTACGACACGGCGAAGACCTCCACCGCGTACACGCTCACCGGCGGCGCCATCACCAAGACGGTCGCGGGCCGCGACGAGGCCGACTTCTACGGCCACTACGCCAAGGCCATCGAGGAGCGGTTCCCGGACCGCTGGATCGGCAAGGTCGTCGCCCAGGCGCTGCCGCTGGACGACGTCAAGCGCTTCCACGACTACGGCGTGAAGATCTACCACCCCAACTACGAGGTCTGGGACGAGTACCTCTTCAAGATGTACTGCCCCGGCAAGGAGCGGTACGTCGGCCGCGACGAGTGGCA
The DNA here is from genome assembly GCF_055575575.1 of Streptomyces sp. NPDC034049. NCBI lineage: Bacteria > Bacillati > Actinomycetota > Actinomycetes > Kitasatosporales > Streptomycetaceae > Streptomyces > Streptomyces sp. NPDC034049. The sequence continues at coordinate 48,584 of NZ_JBVISJ010000020.1, read as the reverse complement.
CAAGCGGATCCTGGACTCCGCCGGTGTCTTCGGCGCGCGCAATGTGATCCCCAACTTCGTGGCGGGCGTGGAGATGGCCGAGCCTTTCGGCTTCAAGACGGTCGACGAGGCGATCGCGTCGACCACCGAGGGCCTGCGCTTCTTCATGTCGCAGGGCATCACGCCCCGCTTCACCACCTGGTGCCCGGAGCCCACCACCCCGCTCGGCAAGGCCAACCCGCAGGGCGCGCCGCTGGAGTACCACATCCGGCTGCTGCAGGCCTACCGCGCCACCATGGACGAGTTCGGGCTGTCGTCGCCGCCCGGATACGGTCCGCCCGGACCCGGCCGTGCCGTCTTCTCCGTCAGCTCCTTCATGGACAGCCTGCCGGCCGTCGAGGAGGTTCCCGCCGAGTAACTCCTGTGGCGGTTGAGTCGATCGGCGTCGGCGTACGTACAACTCCACAGTGTGACCGCTGGTAACCGCATTTGAAGACGCAGCTTGTCAGTTGTGTGGGAAGCGTGAAAAGCTCTGGGGCACCGCAAGGTGGTCCCCCCAACTCCCTTGGATCTAAAGGGCAGTTGACTACTTTTGCATACTTCCCCCCTCGCTCTGTTGGATGCAGGAGACCCATGCCCGACCTGCCGAAGCCCCAGGACGCCGCCGAGGCCGCGCTGTTCTCGGAGTGCTGGGACGCGGTCCTGTCGTACGCCGACCTGTGCACGTCCGGTTCGGCCGCGGCGACCCAACTGGCCACCGAGGCCTTCACGAACGGCATGCACGAGGCACGCGCCCTGGAGTCCGAGGCGGGGGCCGACCGGGGCGCCGGTCGGCGTGCCCTGCGCCTGCCTCGAATACCGTTCCTCCTGACCTGGGTCAGGACCACCGCCACCGCCTGGGAGACGGGCGGCGAGGGCCACCGGCTCGACCCCCAGCTGCGCCTCTGGCTCAACTCGGACAAGGCCGCCCGCTACACCGGCCCCCCGCTGTACCGCCCGCTCGCCCTGCGCGCCCTGCGGGACATGCAGGAACCCGACGCGGCCCTGCTGTGGCTGGCCGAGGTCGAGTCGCTGCCGCTCGGCTCGGTGGCCCGCCGGCTCGGCCTCGACCCGGCGGTCGCCAGGACCGAACTCGACCAGGTCCGGGCGCTGTTCCGGGACCGCTGCCACCGCGGCCAGCTCGACGCGCCGCTGCACGCCGACTGCCGCACCTACGCCCGGCTGCTGGACGCGGTGACCCGCTCGCCCGGCACCGGCACCCCCGACGACCTCTCCCGCCACCTCGCCACCTGTGTGCAGTGCGCCGAGGCCGCGGGCTGCCTCGGCCTGCACGGCGGCGGCCTGCCCGCCGCGCTCGCCGGCGGCGTGATCGGCTGGGGCGGACTCGCCTACCTGGAACGCCGCCGCCGCGCGGCCGACGCCGGGCTGCTCCCCGGGCGCGCCGACGCCAGCGGCACCGACCGGGGACTCTCGCCGGGCCGGGAACCGCGGCCCCGGTTCAGCCGGAACGGGCTGCTCGCCGGAGCCGGTCTCGTCTCCGTGCTGGCGCTCGCCGTCTCCCTCATGCCGTTCGGCGACGACGAGCCCGTCGTCGAGGGCTCCTCCGCGCGGGAGTCGCCGGTGGTGCAGCAGGACCCGAGGTTCCCGGTGACCGGGGCGCCGTCCGGCGGCGACTCCTCCGAGCTGCAGAGCACGTCGCGGCCCGAGGAGACCGGCTCCGGCGACAAGGGCGACAAGAACGAGGGCGGCAACAGCCACGAGGAACCCCAGGGCGACTCCTCGACGCCCGCCCGCGTCACCCACCGGCCGGTGGAACCCGGCAAGTCGTCCGACGCCACCTGCCACGTCCGCTACCAGGTCGTCAACGAATGGCCCGGCGGCTTCCAGGGCGCCGTCACCGTCACCTCCACCAAGGCCCTCGACGGCTGGCACATCGGCTGGACCTACGCGGCCGAGCAGCGCGTCACCCAGATGTGGGACGGCACCTTCGACCAGGAGGGCTCCAAGGTCACCGCCACCTCCGCCGACTACAACAAGACCGTCGCCGCGGGCGGCACCTTCGGCGTCGGCTTCCTCGGCATCTGGGAGGGCTACGACAACCCCGTCCCCGTGAACTTCACGCTCAACGGGAAGAAGTGCGACCGCGCGGACTGAGCGCGGGGCGCGGCGGAGAGCGCCGCGAAAAATCGGTTGACGGGGGTCCTCGGGCCCCCGCTAGGGTGAGACCACCAAGCACGGCGGCCGTTCCGGCCGCCGTCGCCGACCACGAGTGAGACAGGAGGTGTCGACCGATGGCTGTCATTGCGACGGGCGCTGCCCGCATCCAGGAATCCATCCAGTCCACCTCCGTGGTCACCGGCTGACACCTGCGTCCTGCACGACCGCCGGGGCCACCCTGTGAAGGGTCTCCCTTGACTTCCTCCGGCTCCATCTCCGGTTCCCTCTCCACCTCCGGATCCGTCTCCTCATGGGTCTCCGCGTCCGTGTCCGCCCTCGCCCCCTTCGGCTGGGACGACTTCTGGGCGGACGCCTTCGCCCCGTACGCCGCCGAGGGCCTGCTCGTCGGGCGGGTCGTCCGGGTCGACCGCGGGCAGTGCGACGTCGTCACCGCCGACGGTCCGCTGCGGGCCGACACCGCGTTCGTCACCCCGCACGACCCCATGCGGGTCGTCTGCACGGGCGACTGGGTCGCCGTGGAACCCGCGGGCGACCCCCGCTACATCCGCACATACCTGCCCCGCCGCAGCGCCTTCGTCCGCTCCACCTCCTCCAAGCGCGCCGAGGGACAGATCCTCGCCGCCAACGTCGACCACGCGGTCGTCGCCGTGTCGCTCGCCGTGGAACTCGACCTCGGCCGGGTCGAACGGTTCCTCGCGCTGGCCTGGGAGTCCGGGGCCCAGCCGGTGGTCGTCCTCACCAAGGCCGACCTGGTGCCGGACGCCGTCACCCTGGGGCATCTCGTGCAGGACGTGGAGACCGTGGCGCCCGGTGTCCTCGTGCTGACGGTCAGCTCCACCCACGGCGAGGGTCTCGACGTCCTCGCCGCGGTGCTCGCCGGCGGCACCTCCGTCCTGCTCGGGCAGTCCGGCGCGGGCAAGTCGACCCTCGCCAACGCGCTGCTCGGCGACGACGTCATGGACGTCCGGGCCACCCGCGACGTGGACGGCAAGGGACGGCACACCACGACCACCCGCAACCTGCTCGTCCTGCCCGGCGGCGGTGTCCTCATCGACACACCCGGGCTGCGCGGCGTCGGCCTGTGGGACGCCGAGACCGGCGTCGGACAGGTCTTCGCCGAGATCGAGGAACTGGCCGCGGACTGCCGCTTCCACGACTGCGCGCACATCGCCGAGCCCGGCTGCGCCGTCCTCGGCGCGGTCGAGTCCGGTGAACTGCCCGAGCGGCGGCTCGAGAGCTACCGCAAGCTGCTCCGCGAGAACCAGCGGATCGTCGCCAAGAGCGACGCGCGACTGCGGGCGGAGATCCGCAAGGAGTGGAAGCGGAAGGGCGCGCAGGGGCGCGCGGCGATGGAGGCGAAGCGGGGTGGTTCGAGGTGAATCCCAGGCGCGGGTGAGTGGGGGCTTGTCGCTCAGTTCCCCGCGCCCCTGAGAGGCAAGGGGCTGCGCCCCTTGCCTCTCAGGGGCGCAGTGTCCGAATACCGCCAGCCCGCCGCCTCCGCGTCGTCGACACTTGAGGACATGAAGGACGAAGACACCAGGTACGAGGCCGTGCGGAGCAGGGACGGCCGGTTCGACGGGGAGTTCTTCTTCGCCGTCCGGACGACCGGGATCTACTGCCGGCCGAGCTGCCCGGCGGTGACGCCGAAACGGGAGAACGTCCGCTTCTACGCGTCCGCGGCCGCCGCCCAGAGCGACGGGTTCCGGGCCTGCCGACGGTGCCGTCCGGACGCCGTGCCCGGCTCGGCCGAGTGGAACGTGCGCGCGGACTCCGTGGGCCGCGCCATGCGGCTCATCGGGGACGGCGTCGTCGACCGCGAGGGCGTCGCCGGGCTGGCGGTGCGGCTCGGGTACAGCGCACGCCAGGTCCAGCGACAGCTCACCGCCGAGGTCGGCGCCGGGCCCGTCGCCCTGGCCCGCGCCCAGCGGGCGCACACCGCCCGCGTCCTGCTGCGCACCACCGCTCTCCCGGTCACCGAGATCGCCTTCGCGTCCGGCTTCGCCAGCGTGCGCCAGTTCAACGACACGATCCGCGCGGTGTACGCCATGACACCCAGCGCCCTGCGCGCCGGCGCACCCCGGCGGTCCGCCGGCCCGCCCACGACCGGCATCCCGCTCCGGCTCGCGTACCGGGGCCCGTACCGGTCCAGCGCCCTCTTCGACGTCCTGGCCGCCGAGACCGTCACCGGCGTCGAGGAGACGACCGGCGTACGCGGCCACCGCACCCACCGACGCACCCTCCGCCTCCCGTACGGCACCGGCATCGCCGAGGTCGACGAGCGACCGGGGGGCCGCCCCGCCGGGCGGTCCGGCGGCTGGCTCGACGCCCGGCTCCACCTCACCGACCCCCGGGACCTCACCACCGCCGTGCAGCGGCTGCGACGGCTGTTCGACCTGGACGCCGATCCGTACGCCGTGGACGAGCGCCTCGGCGAGGACGCCCGGCTCGCCCCGCTCGTCGCCGCCAGGCCGGGGCTGCGCTCACCGGGCACGGCCGACCCGGAGGAGTTCGCCGTACGGGCGCTCGTCGGGCGCGCGGAGGCGGAACGGCTCGTGCGGGCGTACGGCAAGACGCTGGACGCCCCGCGGGGGACCCTGACGCACCTGTTCCCCGAACCCGGAGCGCTGGCCGGCGCGGACGGCCCGCTCGGCGCCCTCGCGCGTGCCCTCGCCGACGGCACCTGCCGCCTCGACGTCGGCGCCGACCGGGACGCCACCGAGGCGGCCCTCCTCGCGCTGCCCGGCCTGGACGCCCGTACCGTCGCCGAGATCCGCACCCGCGCCCTCGGCGACCCGGACGTGGCACCCCCGGGCGAGGCCGTACCGGACGCCTGGCGGCCCTGGCGGTCGTACGCAGTCCAACACCTTCGGACACTGGAACAGGGAGTTCAGCCATGAGCACAGGGAGCTCAGCCGTGAGCACCGAGCAGCGGACGTACTACACCGTCGTCGACAGCCCCGTCGGGCCACTCCTCCTCACCGCCGACGAGCACGGTGCCCTCACCTCCCTCTCCGTGCCGGAGCAGAAGGGCGGCCGGGTCCCGCTGCCGGGCTGGCTGCGCGACCCCGCCCCCTTCCGGGCCGCCGAGGAGCAGCTCGCCGCCTACTTCGCCGGTGAACTCAAGGAGTTCCGGCTGGAGCTGCGCGGCGAGGGCACCGAGTTCCGGCGGCGGGTCTGGGCCGCGCTCGACGACGTCCCGTTCGGCGCGACCGTGACGTACGGCGCCGTCGCCGCCCGGATCGGCGCACCCCGCGCCGCCGTCCGGGCCGTGGGCGGCGCGATCGGCGCGAACCCCCTCCTCATCGTCCGCCCCTGCCACCGGGTGATCGGCGCGGACGGCACCCTCACGGGATACGCCGGCGGCCTCGACCGCAAACGCCTCCTCCTCGGTCTGGAGGGCGTGCTCCGGCCATGACGGCCCCGGCTCGCCGGTGGCTGTCCCGGTCGGCTCAGCCGCCGAACGCCGCGCCCACCCACGCGCCCGTCACCAGCAGACAGGCGAAGAGCTCCGCCAGGACGCTCGAACCGCCCGAGCGCATCGCCGTGCGCGTCGCCGCCCGCGCCGCGCCGGGGTGGCCGAGGCGGAGCCGTTCGGAGAGGTAGATACCGCCGACGAAGCCGGGGATCGCGCCGAGCACGGGCACCAGGACGAAGCCGAGGAAGGCCCCGGCCCCCGCGTACACGCCCATGCGCGGGGTGGCACCGCTCTCCGTCAGGCGCCGGGGCGGCAGGACCCAGCGGACCGCCCGGGACGCGAGGAGCACCGTGGTGGCGCCCACCAGCACCCACCAGGCGACGGGCCGCGGATCCTCCAGCGCCCACCACATGACCCCGGCCCATACGAGCCAGGACCCCGGAACACCGGGCACCAGCACTCCGCACAGGCCGAGCAGCAGCACGACCCCGACCAGCAGGAGTTCCCACGCTCCCATCTGCCCAGGGTGCCGGACCCAGCGGGAACACGCAGGTCAGGGGTGTCAGTCCCGGGTCACCCAGGCCCGCTCGTACGCGTACCAGCCCAGCTGTAGCCGGGTCGTCACCCCGGCCAGCTCCATCAGGCGCTTCACCCGGCGCTGCACGGTCCGCAGGCCCAGGTCCAGCTGTTTGGCGACGCTCGCGTCGGTCATGCCGGCCAGCAGCAGCGACAGGATCTCCAGATCGGTGGCGTCGGGGGCGTCCGGGATGTCCTCGATGACCCGGCCGGAGCCCAGGCGCAGCGGGAGGGCCTGCCGCCAGACCGATTCGAACAGGCCCGACAGCAGCTCCAGCAGGCCGCTCGCGTGGACGACGAGCGCGGCGGGCTCGGCGGTGTGCGTGGTGAGCGGCAGCATGGCGAGCGTCCGGTCGGCGATGACGAGCTTCGTGGGCACCTCGTCCATCACCCGCACCCGCTCCTCCCGGCCCAGCGCGGCGGACAGCTCGGTCAGGCCGGCGTCCTCGTCCAGGACGGCCCGTTCGACCACCACGCGGTAACCGACGCCGCGACCGGTCGCCTGCTCCTCCGCGGGGTTGTTCTCCGGCCCGGAGACCGCGATGGGAGCGCCGGTGACCATGGCGCAGACCTCCTCCGTGGCACCGAGCTGGAGCTGGAGGAAGCGCTGCGCTATCGCGGCCGAGCCGATCACCACCTCGACCAGGTCGTGCGCCGCGGGCTCGGCCGCGTTCGCCCGGTACTCCTCGGCGAGCAGGGCCGCCGTCAGCTCGGCCTTCTCCAGCTCGTGCCGCTGCTGGGTGAGCAGGGCGCCGAGGGCCACGCCGGGGGGAGCGGCGACCCAGCGGCCGGGGCGCGCGGAGGACTGGGCGGCGAGACCGTGCCGCTCCAGTCGGCGCAGCGCGCGTTCGGTGTCGTGCTCCCCGAGCGCGAGCCGGCGCGCCAGGTCCGGTACGTCGGCGGCGCCCACGGACACCAGGGCCCGGTAGGCCGACTCGTGCGTCTCGTCGAGACCGATCGCTCCCAGCATCCTGGCGACGCCGCCCCTCACTCGCCGCGCCTCCTCGGCGCACTTCCGCGTCGGCCCATCATCACCGCACCGGGCGCCAAACCGGCAGGCGGGGTCGCACAGCGAAATCCCAGGAACCTCCCGCACACTCGGGCCGACCGGCCCCCGCGCCCGCACCGCGCGCCTGTCGCCCCGGCGCCGCCGGGCGGTTTCTCCTGTGGGGGTGGCACCACCCGGCGGTCCCCGAACAGCGTGCTCCGTAGCGCGCTCCGGGGCGCCCCGGCCCGGGCGCCCCCACGCCCTCCATACTTCCCGATCCGTCGCATTTCCCTCATCTCATGCCATCCTCCCGCCGCCTCCCGCCGCCCTCTCGACTCCCTTGCCTCGCACCGGAGTTCGGCCTGTAGTCCGACACGCCGACGGGGTGCCGGCCGCGCGGGACGATTTTCCGGATGCCCCGTTTTCATACGGCTCCCGAGGTGGACAATTAGGGGCATGAGTCAGCAGGGGGAGAGGCCGACCGGTCACGAGGACGACTGGTGGCGGCAGTTGTACGACGACGCGAGTGGGGACACGGGCCCCTCGGTGGCGGCCGATTCCCTCGACGACCGCTTCGCCTCGGCGGCGAACACGGTCAGGGACGGAACCCCGAACCCGCCACCAACGGAGCCCCCGACGGCGCCGGGCGGGCCGACCGACCCGGCGAGCCCGGCACCGGCCGCGCCGGACACGTCGACGCCGATGCGTCCTGCGGGTGCGTCGGGTGCGTCGGACGGCTCAGGTCGCTCAGGTGGTGGCTCGGACGGCTCAGGCGCGCGAGGGGCCTGGGGTGCCGTGCCGGGTACGTCGGGAGCCTGGGCGGCGGTGCCGGGTACGCCGGCCGTCAGAGGTGGGCCGGGCGGGGCGGCCGGAGACGGCTCGGGCCGCGCGGCCGGATCCGGAGGCGGGTGGGGCGGGGCGGGTGACTCCGATGCCGGGGCGAACTCGCCGGGCGCCCCGCACACGGCTCCGCACGACGCACGCCCGGGTCATCCGGGTGCCCTCTCCGACCGGGTGCCACCGCAGGGCTCACCGGGCGCCCACTCGGACCGGGTGCCGCCCCAGAGCCCGCCGAGCGACCCCGCCGGCCGCGACGACCGAGACCGCCGGGGCGACCGGCCCGCACACCGGGCCACCCCTCCCGACGACGCGCCCGCACCCCCCGCTGCCCCTCCGCGTCCGTCGTCCAGCCCTGCCCCTGCGTCGTCCGTCGACGCCGGCCCGGGTCCGGTGCCGTCTGTCGATGTCGGCCCGCACGGCCCGGCCGGTGCCGGCAGCGGCGCCACACCGCCCGCTGTTCCTCCGCGTCCGTCCGTGAGCCCCGGTCCCGTCGGTCCCGTCGACGCCGACCCGCGCCGGCCGTCCCGCGCCGACACCGACTCGGCCGGTGAGCGCGGTGCCGCCCCGTCCGGCGAGTCCGGTCCGCGGTCGCCCTTCGCGGCCGTACCGCGTCAACCGCTCGGCTCGTCGGTCTCCCCGCCCGCCCGGGACCCCCGGCTCAGTGGGCTCACTCCGCAGCCGGCGCCGTGGGAGCCGCCGTCGGTCCAGCCGTCGGGGCCCGTGACCTTCCCGCCTGGGCCCACACCCCCGGGCTTCCGCGCGGCCGCGCCCTGGCGCCGCCCGCCCGCCCGGAGCCCCCACCGTGCGCAGGTGCCGATCCCCGCTCAGCCGACCTCCCCACCCGGCGCATCCTCCCCGGCCCCCCAGCCCCCTTCGGAACCCTCCGACATCCCTACCCTCCAGGCCGACGAGGTGTCGCTCGTCGGCGAGAGCGGGCGGGTGCGGGTCGCGCACGTGGGGTCCGGCCCGCCCACCTACGACGCGGAGCCGACCGCGTTGCCGCCGGCGGACCCGGAAGACCTGGGCGACCTGGTGGCGGACACGGTGCTGGACGGCGCGCGCTACGGGGCGTGCACGCTGCGCGCCGCGTCGCTGCGCGGAGACTCCGCGCGCTACCGCGGCGAGCCGCGCCGCGACGCGCTCCTCACCGCCCGCTTCGGCCTCGGCGAACAGGCACTCGTCCTGGTGGCCATGGCGACCGGCGCCCGGGCCACCCCCGGAGCGCACCGCGCGGCGGCGGAGGCGTGCCGGTGGATCGGCCGGGCCGTCGGGCTGAGCCATGTGCGGCTGGTGGAGGACATCCGGGCCGCCCGGCGCGGCGATCTGAAGTCGGGGCTGCACCGCCTCACCGACCGCAGCCTCGGCAAGCTCCGCGCCAGCGCCGTGGAGCAGGGGCTCGACCCGGAGGAGTACACGGCGAGCCTGCGCTGTCTGCTGCTCCCGGCCGACCCCGGGTGCCGTACGCGCGTGTTCTTCGGGGTCGGCGCGGGCGGACTGTTCCGGCTGCGGGGCGGCGAGTGGCAGGACATAGAGCCCCGGGTCGCCGACACGGCCGGTGCCCCGGTGGTCGGCTTCGGCTCGCTGCCGCACGAGACCCCCGACGGCGACCGCCTCACCATGGACCTCGGCATCACGACGCCCCCGAGCCCCTACGAGCCCGCTCCGGCCCCGCCCCGTGAGCCCTTCCGCTTCCGTGCCTCGGTGGCCCGGGAGGAGGACGTCCTGCTGCTGTGCACCGGCGGTCTGGCCGAACCGTTGCGTGGGGAGCCGCCGCTCGCCGAGCATCTGGCGGCGCGTTGGGGAGCCGCCGAACCGCCCGGTCTCGCCGCCTTCCTCGCCGACGCCCAGGTCAGGGTCAAGGGGTACACGGACGACCGTACGGCCGCCGCCGTGTGGGAGACCTGACGGCGGCCCCCGGCCGGCGCGGACGGGCGTCGATCGGCTGCTTTCGGCCGTGAGTTGGCCTGTACCAGCGCGCGATTCCGGCCAATCAACATCATCGGGTGCGTGGCTCGCCCCGGCCGGGGTAGACACCGCGCGCACTGCTGTCGCGTCCCAGTGGCATGCGGCTGGATCCGCAGCCCCGCGTGGGCAGTCGGGGTCGAGGGCCGGGGGCGCCGAGGGCTGTTCGGGGCGGGACGGGGGCCGGGTTCGTAGGGCTGTGCGGTGGTTTCACGGGGCGGCAAGCGCTCTCCCGAGGTACCGGCAGCTGGCTTGACTCTGTGCGTTTGAAAGCGTACGGACGGTCGCTCACGATTCGACATGAGTGCCGCGATCCGGACGGGGCATGGATCCCCGTGTACGTGTTCGAGCAGGAGGGAATCGTCATCGGCGCGTGGGCGGGGGTCATGAAGAGGCAGGCACGAGGGGGCGGTCCCACGGCGATCGGGGCCTCCTCGGCAGAGGTGGAGGAGGCGGTCGGCGAGGCGGCGGAGAAGGCCGGCGCCGAACAGCTCAGGCACAGACTCGGGCGGGCCGACCTGAGGGCGGTGCCCGAAGCCCGCAGGGCGCTGCGGGAGCTGCTGCGGCAATGGGGGCGACCGGGCAGATCGGAGATAGCGGAGCTGCTGACGAGTGAGCTGGTCACCAACGCGATCATCCACACCGACCACGACGCGGTGCTGACCGCCACCGTCTCGCCCCGCGGACTGCACGTGGAGGTACGGGACTTCGTGGGCCGCAGGCCCAAGCCGAGGGTGCCGCCCGCCGACGACAGCACGAACGGACGCGGTCTCCTCCTCGTCCAGTCCCTCGCCGACGCCTGGGGGGTACGGTCGCACGGCGTGGGCAAGTCGGTGTGGTTCGACCTCGACGGCGGCCTGACCTAGGGCTCTTCCGACGGGCCTCCGCCGGACCGGCGTGCGCCGGATCGGCGTCGCGGTGGGCGAACGGACAGGGGCGCGGCTCTCTGCCGCGCCCCTGTCCGATGTGTGGCTCGTCCTGCTCAGCCGAACTGCTGCTCCAGATCCTTGAGCTTGCGCTCCAGGGAGTCGAGCCGCGGCAGGGCCATGGTGTCGTCCTCCGCGGTGAGGTCGACCGTGATCGACTTGTCAGCGCCGTTGCGGACGGGCTGCAGGGAGGGACGCGTACGCACGGGCAGCTGTTCCGGCGTGGATATGGCGGAGTCCGAGGCCACCTGGGCCGCCGGCACCCGCTCCACGGTGGTGTCGACCTGGCGTCCGCCACCGCCGCCACCGCCGCCACGACCGGGCAGGCCCCGGTGGCCCCGGCTGATGGCCTTGAGGTGGGCGCGCTCCAGACGCTCTTGCTCGCGCTTGCGCGACCGGTTCTCCTCCTTCAGCCGCTTGTCCTCGCGGACCTCGTCCACGGCCTCGTCCAGGCTGCGCACGCCCTCCAGGAGCATCAGCGACCAGGCCCTGTACGTCTCACGCGGGGCCCGCATCCAGCGGACCACCCGGATCTGCGGCAGCGGGCGCGGCACGAGGCCCTGCTCGCGCAGCGCGGCCCGGCGGGTCTGCTTCAGCGCGCGGTCGAAGAGCACCGCGGCGGACAGGGACATGCCGGCGAAGAACTGAGGGGCGCCGTCGTGGCCGAGACCCCGGGGCGCGTGCACCCAGTTGAACCAGGCCGCCGCACCGGCGAACGTCCACACGAGTATGCGGGAACCGAGCGCCGCGTCACCGTGGCTGGCCTCGCGCACCGCGAGGACCGAGCAGAACATGGCGGCACCGTCCAGGCCGAACGGGACCAGGTACTGCCACCCGTTGGTGAGGCCCAGGTTCTGCTCACCGAAGCCCACCAGGCCGCGGAAGGAGAGTGCGGCGGCGACCGCGGCACAGCAGAAGAGGAGGATGTAGGAGAAGAGACCGTAGAGGCTCTCCTTGCGCCTGCGGCGCTCCTCGCTGCGTTCCCACGAATCCTCTGTCTTCGCGTGCTCCCCGGAGCGCTTGCCGCGCGCGAGCACCGCAACCGCCGCCAGCATGCCCAGGAGCAGTACGGCGCCCGGAAGCAGCCAGTTCAGCGATATGTCGGTCAATCTCATCAGGGGTCCCTTGCATTGGGATAGGGCGTAACGCCCGCCATAGTGGCCCAATCCTCGCGGCCCTCAGGGGGTTTCGGGGCAAGAGACCGCCAAAGAAGTGCAATGAGTGACGCCAGGCGGCATTCTGCTCGAACTACCGCGCGAGGGACGGGAGTTGAGTGCGAGTGAGATTACCCGTTCGAGTGGTTCCACGGAAAGTTCCTGCGACAAGTGAGGAATTTGTGAACCACCTGTAACCCAACGGGGCCCCACCCGGAGTGGATCTTACGGCACATGCCGCGGGCGATCGCCGGGGGGTCGCCCTCGCGCCGTCCGCCGCGCCCTAGCGCCGTCCGCCGGCCTGCGGTGAGGCGCCGTCAACCGGTGGCGGCGGCCGTGAGTTTGGAGATCCGCTCCGTCTCGCACGTGCGCGGGCAGGTGACGCAGGTGTCCTCCGGGACCAGCGTGTAGAACATGCAGCAGCTCGCCCGGTCCCGGGTAGGCAGCGACTCGCCGCCGGGTCCGGTCAGTTCACGGAAGCCCGCCGCGCCCACGTACGGCCGCGTCGAGCCCGGGAGCAGCAGTTCCAGCTCGCGCCGGCAGCGCTCCTGCTCGTCGGGGCCCAGGAGTTCGGCGATGTACCAGATGCCCTCGACGACCTCGTCGGTTGCCATGCCCCACAGCGCCCGCCCGCGCCGCCGCATGCGCGGGCCGAAGCCGGCCAGCACCGGTTCTATGTGCTCGGCGAACGCGGCCCGCACCTCGGCCCGCAGCGCCTCCTCGTCCGCCACGACCCGGGCGCCGGGTTCACCGGCCGCCGGATCGTCCGGCAGGCAGCTGAACGTTTCGCCGCGCACCACCAGCCGGCTCCGCTCGCGCTGGAACGCCACGTGCTCGACGGGGAAGCGCGGCACCCGGCGCTGGAGGAACCAGGGGACCGTGAAGAGCAGACAGGCGTACCAGGAGTAGCGGTGCAGTCCGAAGGTCGCCACCACGTCCGGGCGGCCCTCGCGGCCGTGGTCCCGCAGTATCTGGGCCTCGTCCCACGCCAGGAACGCGTCGAGTTCGGCTCCCGCCGCCGCCAGTCCGGCGGCGGAGACCCACCCCTCACCATCGGGCAATGGCTCCATGGGGGAGAGTTCTGTCACGCTCATCATCGGCAGCACCTCGGTGAGGCGCGTGTACGCCGCCGCCAGGGGCGACCTGCGTGAAGTGGGTGCCGGTGCCGGTGCTGTCTGGGGCATACGGAGACCGCCGTTTCACCATCGCTGCCAAGTAAGGCTTACCTTACCCGAGGTGGTCGAGGTTTGAACTGAGGTCATGTGCGCCTATGGTGCTTTACGACCGGTAACAACCCGAGTAGTGACCTAACCGCCCCCATGTACCCCGTCGGCCGCGCTACTCGACCCGTTCGACACTCGACTCGGCTCGGAGGAGGACCCGTGGAGCAGGCCGGACCGCGCCCGCGCGAGGCCACGGCCATGAGCGCGCCGGACCCCGCCGCCGCTCGTCCGGCGTCGGCGTACCGCGTGCCCGCGCAGCCCGGGGTCGCGGACGTCGACCGGGAGCGAGGTATCGCGGCGGACGGCACCGCGGCCGCGGGTCGGGGCGACATCGGGCCCGGCGCCGACGCGGCCCGGGGCGAGCACACGCACAGCGAGGTCCCGATCCCGCTGCCGCGCGCCCAGGGGCGTCCCGTCGTCCAGCGGGCCTCCGTGCGGGGCCAGATCCTCGACGCGCTGCGGGCCGCGCTCGCCGGTGGGGAGCTGACGCCGGGCGAGGTCTACTCCGCGCCCGCGCTGGGGGAGCGGTTCGGGGTCTCCGCGACGCCCGTGCGCGAGGCGATGCAGCAACTGGCCATCGAGGGCGCCGTCGAGGTCGTGCCCAACCGGGGCTTCCGTGTCGTACGACGGGGCGCCCGGGAGCTGGCCGAGCTGGCGGAGGTGCGGGCGCTGCTCCAGGTGCCGGTGGTCATGAGGCTCGCGCGGACGCTGCCGGCGGACCGCTGGGGCGAGCTGCGGCCCCTCGCCGACGAGACGGCGCGGGCGGCGTCCTCCGGGTGCCGTGCGACGTACGGGGAGGCGGACCGGGCCTTTCACCGGGGGGTGCTGGGGCTGTCCGGCAACGAGCAGCTGCTGCAGCTCACGGACGACCTCCACCGGCGGACGCAACTGCCGCTGGGGGGTGGCCAGATGGGGGTGTCCGGCAGCGGGGGCCGGGTGGAACTGATGGCTGACGCCGCCGAGCACATCGCGTTGCTGGACGCGTTGGTGGCGGGGGACCTGGAGGCGGCGTGCTGTCTGGTGGAGAGGCACTTCGGGGTGGGGGGCTGAGGGTTCGCCGGCGGGTGCGGGTGGTTCGTGGTTGCTCGCGCAGTTCCCCGCGCCCCTAAAAGCATCAGGCCCCTGCGGGCCTGAAGGACCACGGCCCTGCGGGCCTGAAAAGCACGGGGCGCGGCCCCTGCTTTTCAGGGGCGCGGGGAACTGCGCGACCAGCCCCCACCCACCCGCACTCGCCGACGCGCCCGCACCCCCGAGCCATGAGGCGCCGTCACCCCGTCAGGCCGTCGCCGCCGGTGGTGGGGCCAGCTGCCTCGCCAGCCAGATCGGCACCCCGCCCAGCAGCCGGAACAACCGCCCCGCCTCCTCGCGCAGCCGCGACGCCTCCGGTTCGGACTCCGTCTCGGCGAGGGAGACGAGCGCGGGAGCGGTACCCACGAGGTACCCCAACTCCTCCCTGATGCGCAGGGATTCGGCGAAGCCGTGCCGCGCCTCGGCCAACTCCCCGTCCCGCAGGGCGAGCCCGGCGAGATGGCGCCAGGTGAAGGACTGCAGGAGCAGGTCGTCATGGGCGGTGGCACCGGCGTGGGCCCGGCGGTAGGCGGCGCGCGCGGCCTGCGGGGAGCGGGCGAGGTTCTCGGCGAGCAGGCCCCGCCGGAAGTCGAGCAGGGCCCGGCCGGGCGCGCCGGGGGCGATCAGTGCCGCCGCCCGGCCGAGCGCGGCCCGCGCCTCGTCGGAGCGGTCCCGGACTCCGAGCAGCGTGGCCGCGTACGCCAGTTGACCGCGCTCGCAGGCCGCCGCGCCGCGCTCGTCGTCGGTGCGGGCCTGCGCCTCGGCCGTGCGCAGCGCGTCCTCGGCGTCCTCCCAGCCCTGCTCGGTGTAGAGACAGCGCTCGACGAGCAGCGCGGTCCGCTGGAGCGAGGCCCGTGGACCGTCGGGCTCGATCAGGGCGGCCGCGTCGACCCAGCAGGCGCGTGAGCGCAGCCGCCATACCGCGGTCTGGAGTGGATCGTCACCGGCTGTCGTTCCGTCACCAGACATGGCGGTATGCGCCACGTTGCCCTCCCCGAGCACGTCCTTGAGCTTTGAGTGGTGGCGGCATCTCAGCACGAATCCCGGGGCTCGGCCAAGGGGGTGGGTGAAGGAATTCACAAAGTCATGGGGTGCGGACGGCGCACTTGATCTTCGTCCACCACCCCCTGGGCTCAGCTCATGCGCAGGGCCAGGAAGAAGTCCAGCTTGTCCTCCAGCCGGGAGAGGTCCCGGCCCGTCAACTGCTCGATGCGGCCCACCCGGTACCGCAGCGTGTTGACGTGCAGGTGGAGGCGCGCGGCGCAGCGCGTCCAGGAGCCGTCGCACTCCAGGAACGCCTCCAGGGTGGGGATCAGCTCGGCGCGGTGCCGCCGGTCGTAGTCGCGCAGCGGGTCCAGGAGCCGGGCCGTGAAGGCGCGGCGCACGTCGTCGGGGACGAAGGGGAGCAGCAGGACGTGCGAGGCCAGCTCCTGGTGCCCGGCCGCGCACACCCGTCCGGGGCGGGCCGCCGCCACCCGGCGGGCGTGCCGGGCCTCCTCCAGGGCGCCGCGCAGCCCCTCGGCGGAGTGCACGGCCGCGCTGACGCCCAGGGTGAGCCGGCCGTCGTCGTCGAGGCCGGCGCTCAGCGGGTTCCGTACGGCCGCGAGGAGGGCGTCGGCGTGGATGCCGGACTCGGAGCCGTCGTGCTCGGAGGAGACCGCCGGGAGGGGGACGAGGGCGATGGCCTCCTCACCCGTGTGGGCGACGGCGATGCGGTCGGAGGGCTCGGGCCCGGTGGACAGCGGGTCGACGAGGATCTCCTCCAGGAGCGCCTGGGTGACCGGGCCGCTGTCGACCTCGTCGCCCGCCCACTCGACCCGGGCCACGACGACCTGCCAGTGCGGTGCCGCCCCGAGGCCGGGCAGCAGCACCGGCGCGGCCACCCGCAGCCGGGCCGCGATCTCGGCCGGGGCCGCCCCCGCCTGCACCAGCTCCAGGACCTCCTGGGCGAGCCGGCGCCGTACCGTACGGGCCGCCTCGCGGCGGTCGCGCTCGACCGCGATCAGCTGGGTGACGCCGTGCAGCAGGTCGAGCCGCTCGGCGGGCCAGTCCCCGGCGTCGGCCTCGACCGCGAGGAGCCAGTCCGACAGCAGGGTCTCGCGCGCGTCGCGCGGGGCGCCGCCGGAGCCCGTGCCCCGGCCCGCGCCGCCGATCGGGAAGAGGGAGTACGTGGTGGTGCCGACGGCCACCCGGTGCGGTCCCCGCCGCCCGGTGCGCGTCGCCGCCAGATGCTCGGCGGCCAGCCGCGCGCACAGCTCGGCGGGCAGGGCGGGTCCGGCGTCCTCGGGGCCCGCGACGAGCCGGCCGGCGGGGGAGAGCACCCAGGCGCGCAGGTCCAGGTCGGAGCCGAGCAGGTCCAGGACGACGTCCGGGCCGCCGCCCGCCGGGCCGGAGGTCATCATCCGGCGGTGCCGGTCCACCACGGCCGCCAGGTCGCCGGCGCGCTCGCCGGAGACCTGCCGTACGACGTGCTCGGTGATGGTCGCGAAGGCCACCGACTCGTTGACCGCGAAGAGCGGCAGCCGGTGCCGGGCGCAGGCCACGACGAGGTCCTCGGGGACGTCGCCCAGCTCGGCCTCCCCGGCGGCCAGCGCGGTGACGCCGGCGCCGACCAGGAGCCGTACGAAGGGTTCGGAGTCGGCGGCGTCCCGGCGCCAGGCGAGGCCCGTGAGCACCAGCTCGCCGCCGGAGAGATAGCGGCTGGGGTCTCTGAGGTCGGTGGTCATCACACCGCGCACGGTGCGGTCCAGCTCGTCCCCGCCGCCGAGCAGCCGCAGACCCAGCGCGTCCGTGTCCAGCAGTGCGCGCAGGCGCATTCTCGTCGCCGCCGTTCCTGTGTCGAGAACAAGGATGTTTCCAGGGGAATACCCAGAGGTTGCAGAGGGCCTCCGTTCATACGAATCTACAAGATGCGCGCCCTGGCCAGCCAACTCCTTCATGGTTTTCGTGACTGACCGGGGTGGCGGAGGGCGCTGTGTACTGAGGTGCGGAACACATGAACAGCGCATGGACGAGCCGGGCCCGCCGCACACGATCTGGCTTGAACAGAACGATCCGAGACGAAGAAGAGAGCCGGTCAGATGGACTTCCTTCGCCCCGCCAGCTGGGAGGAGGCGCTCGCCGCGAAGGCCGAGCACCCCACCGCTGTGCCGATCGCCGGCGGCACCGACGTGATGGTCGAGATCAACTTCGACCACCGTCGGCCCGAGTACCTGCTCGACCTGAACCGCGTCGGCGAACTCTCCGAGTGGGAGGTCGGCGAGGACACGGTGCGCCTCGGCGCGTCCGTCCCGTACACCCAAATCATGGAGAACCTCCGTACCGAGCTGCCCGGCCTCGCCCTGGCCTCGCACACGGTGGCCTCCCCGCAGATCCGCAACCGCGGCGGCGTCGGCGGCAACCTCGGGACCGCCTCCCCGGCCGGTGACGCCCACCCCGCCCTCCTCGCGGCGG
The DNA here is from genome assembly GCF_055575575.1 of Streptomyces sp. NPDC034049. Lineage (NCBI taxonomy): Bacteria > Bacillati > Actinomycetota > Actinomycetes > Kitasatosporales > Streptomycetaceae > Streptomyces > Streptomyces sp. NPDC034049. The sequence goes on along the minus strand of NZ_JBVISJ010000020.1, from coordinate 30,822 downwards.
GCGCCCAGGTCGAGGCCGAGTCCGTACGAGGCTCCCGGCTCATCCCCATCGACGACTTCTACACCGGCGTCAAGCGCAACGCCCTCGCGCCGGACGAGCTGATCCGCGCGGTGCACATCGACAAGGCCGACGGGCCGCAGCAGTACTCCAAGGTCGGCACCCGCAACGCCATGGTCATCGCCGTCTGCGCCTTCGGACTGGCCCTGCACCCGGCCACGCGCACCGTCCGCACCGGCATCGGCTCGGCCGCGCCCACACCCGTCCGGGCCAGGGCCGCCGAGGAGTTCCTGAACGCGGCGCTCGACGAGGGCGGCTTCTGGGACAACGGCCGGATCATCACCCCGTCGGTCGCCAAGCAGTTCGCGGACCTGTGCGCCGGCGCCTGCAACCCGATCGACGACGTCCGCGGCACCGCGAGCTACCGCCGTCACGCCGTCGGCGTCATGGCCCGCCGCACGCTCATGTGGACCTGGGAGTCCTACCGCGGCACCGCCGCCCGCACGGAGGGAGTCGCGTAATGCGCGTCAGTTTCACGGTCAACGGCCGTCCGCAGGAAGCCGACGACGTGTGGGAGGGCGAGTCCCTGCTGTACGTGCTTCGGGAGCGAATGGGGCTGCCCGGCTCCAAGAACGCCTGTGAGCAGGGCGAGTGCGGTTCCTGCACGGTCCGCCTCGACGGTGTCCCGGTGTGTTCGTGTCTGGTGGCCGCCGGACAGGTGGAGGGCCGCGAGGTCGTCACGGTGGAGGGGCTGGCGGACTTCGCCAAGCAGCGGGCCGAGCACGGCGGTTGCGCGTCCGGTGCCTGCGGTTCGCCCACGCAGGGCGGGACTTCGCTCGACGAGGCCAAGCGGTGGGCGGCCGGGGGCACCGACTCGCAGACCGGCGCGGGCACCGAACTCTCCCCGATCCAGCAGGCGTTCATCGACGCCGGGGCCGTGCAGTGCGGCTTCTGCACCCCGGGCCTGCTGGTCGCGGCCGACGAGATGCTGGAACGCACCCCGAACCCGAGCGACGCGGACATCCGGGAGGCGCTGTCGGGCAACCTGTGCCGCTGCACCGGCTACGAGAAGATCATGGACGCGGTCCGCCTCGCGGCCGCCCGGCAGTCCGAAGGGGTCTGAACCATGGGAACCACCGGCCTGCCCACCACCCTCACCCAGGGCTCCCGCACCAAGGGCGGCATCGGCGAGTCCACACTCCGCCCGGACGGCACCCTCAAGGTCACCGGCGAGTTCGCGTACTCCTCCGACGTGTGGCACGAGGACATGCTCTGGGGCCAGATCCTGCGCTCCCCGGTCGCCCACGCCGAGATCGTCTCCATCGACACCGGCGAGGCCCTCGCCACCCCCGGCGTGTACGCCGTCATGACGTACGACGACCTGCCGACCGAGGTAAGGCACTACGGCCTGGAGATCCAGGACACCCCCGTCCTCGCCCACGGCAAGGTCCGCCACCACGGCGAACCCGTCGCGATCGTCGCCGCCGACCACCCGGAGACCGCCCGCCGGGCCGCCGCCAAGATCAAGGTGGAGTACCGCGAACTGCCGGTCATCACCGACGAGGCCTCGGCGACCGCGCCGGACGCCGTGCTCCTGCACGAGGACCGCGACGACCACCACTTCGCGCACGTCTCCCACCCGAACATCGTCCACCGCCAGCCCGTCATCCGCGGCGACGTGGCGAAGGCACGCGAGCGCGCCGACGTCATCGTCGAGGGCGAGTACGTCTTCGGCATGCAGGACCAGGCCTTCCTCGGCCCCGAGTCCGGCCTCGCCGTCCCCGCCGAGGACGGCGGCGTCGACCTCTACATCGCCACCCAGTGGCTGCACGCCGACCTGCGCCAGATCGCCCCCGTGCTCGGCCTGCCCGAGGACAAGGTCCGGATGACGCTGGCCGGCGTCGGCGGTGCCTTCGGCGGTCGCGAGGACCTGTCGATGCAGATCCACGCCTGCCTGCTCGCCCTGCGCACGGGCAAGCCCGTCAAGATGGTCTTCAACCGCTTCGAGTCCTTCTTCGGCCATGTCCACCGTCACCCCGCGAAGCTCCACTACGAGCACGGCGCGACGAAGGACGGCAAGCTCACCCATCTCAAGGCCCGTATCGTCCTGGACGGCGGCGCCTACGCCTCCTCCTCCCCGGCCGTCGTCGGCAACGCCGCCTCCCTTGGTGCCGGGCCGTACGTCATCGAGGACGTCGACATCGAGGCCCTCGCCCTCTACACCAACAACCCGCCCTGCGGCGCGATGCGCGGCTTCGGAGCGGTCCAGGCGTGCTTCGCGTACGAGGCGCAGATGGACAAGCTGGCGGCGAAGCTCGGCATGGACCCGGTTGAGTTCCGGCGGATCAACGCCATGGAGCAGGGCACCCTCCTGCCCACCGGCCAGGCCGTCGACTCCCCGGCCCCGGTCGCCGAACTCCTGCGCCGCGTCAAGGCGATGCCCCTGCCGCCGGAGCAGCAGTGGCTCGCGGCGGGCGAGGCGGCGGACGTACGACAGCTGCCGGGCGGCCTGTCCAACACCACCCACGGCGAAGGCGTCGTCCGGGGCGTCGGCTACGCGGTCGGCATCAAGAACGTCGGCTTCTCCGAGGGCTTCGACGACTACTCCACCGCCCGTGTCCGCATGGAGGTCGTCGCCGGTGAACCCGTCGCCACCGTCCACACGGCCATGGCGGAGGTCGGCCAGGGCGGCATCACCGTCCACGCGCAGATCGCCCGCACGGAGCTGGGCGTCGCCCAGGTGACCATCAACCCGGCGGACACCCAGGTGGGTTCGGCGGGCTCGACCTCCGCGTCCCGGCAGACGTACGTCACGGGCGGCGCGGTCAGGAACAGCTGCGAGCTGGTCCGCGAGAAGGTGCTGGAGCTGGGGCGCCGCAAGTTCGGTACGTACCACCCCGCCTGGGCGACCGCCGAACTGCTGCTGGAGGGCGGCAAGGTCGTCACCGACGCGGGTGAGGTGCTGGCCGACCTGGCGGACGTCCTCGGGGACGAGGCCGTCGAGGTCGAGGCGGAGTGGCGGCACCGGCCGACCGAGCCGTTCGACCTGCGCACCGGGCAGGGCTTCGGCCATGTCCAGTACTCCTTCGCCGCGCACCGTGCGGTCGTCGAGGTCGACACCGAGCTGGGCATGGTCAAGGTCGTCGAACTGGCCTGCGCGCAGGACGTCGGCAAGGCGCTCAACCCGCTCTCCGTGGTGGGCCAGATCCAGGGCGGTACGACCCAGGGGCTGGGCATCGCGGTGATGGAGGAGATCGTCGTCGACCCGAAGACCGCGAAGGTGCGCAATCCGTCCTTCACGGACTACCTCATCCCCACGATCCTCGACACGCCGACCATCCCCGTCGACGTGCTCGAACTCGCCGACGACCACGCGCCGTACGGGCTGCGTGGCGTCGGGGAGGCGCCGACCCTGTCGTCGACCCCGGCCGTGCTCGCGGCGATCCGCTCCGCGACGGGGCTGGAGCTGAACCGGACGCCGGTACGGCCGGAGCATCTGACCGGTACGGCGTAGTCGGCCGCCGGGCGCCTATGAGCTCGGGGTGCGCGGGTCGTCGGCGGGTGCGGGTGCGTGGGGCTTCTCGCGCAGTTCCCCGCGCCCCTGAAAGACCAGGCCCTGCGGGCCTGAAAGACCACGGCCCCGCGGGCCTGAAAAGCAGGGGGCGCAGCCCCTGCTTTTCAGGGGCGCGGGGAACTGCGCGAGCAACCCCCACGCACCCGCACCCGCCGACGAACCGCGCACCCCCCGCTCACTTACTCACCACCCACGTTCGTCTCGGGCCGTCCCCCGGGTCGGGCACCTTCCCAAATCCCGCCGAAGCCCAGTGCAACGGCCGGGTGTCCCTGTGAACCTTGGGAGAAGGCCCCATGACCCCACAGTCGCTGAAGCCGAGGACGGTCGCCGCAGGCGCCGTCGACCCGGCCGGCCGGTCCCGTCTCGACCGGTACTTCCACATCACCCGGCGCGGATCCACCCTCGCCCGAGAGGTCCGCGGCGGCGTCACCACCTTCATGGCGATGGCGTACATCCTCCTGCTCAACCCGCTCATCCTCTCCGGCCCGGACGCCGCAGGCGCCACCCTCGGCCAGCAGGCCCTGATCACGGCGACCGCGCTCGCGGCGGCCGTCAGCACGCTCCTCATGGGTGTCGTCGGCCGGGTCCCGCTCGCCCTCGCCGCCGGCCTCTCCGTCTCCGGCGTGATCGCCTCGCAGGTCGCCCCGCAGATGACCTGGCCGCAGGCGATGGGCATGTGCGTGATGTACGGCGTGATCATCATGCTCCTGGTCGTCACCGGCCTCCGCGAGATGATCATGAACGCCATCCCGCTCGCCCTGAAGCACGCGATCACCATGGGGATCGGTCTGTTCGTCGCCCTGATCGGCTTCTACAAGGCCGGTTTCGTGCACCAGGGCAAGGCGACCCCGGTCAGCCTCGGCCCCACCGGCGAACTCGCCGGCTGGCCCGTCCTCCTCTTCGCGGTCACCCTCCTCGCGATCTTCATGCTCCAGGCCCGGGGCGTTCCCGGCGCGATCCTGCTCGGCATCGTCGGCGGCACCGTCGTCGCCGTGCTCCTCAACGCCCTCGACGTCATCGACCCGAAGCAATGGGCGGGCGGCGCACCGGAGTTGCACGGCGGCGCGGTCTCGATGCCGGACTTCTCGCTCTTCGGCCAGGTCGAGTTCGGAGGCTGGGGGGACGTCGGCGCGATGACGGTCGGCATGATCGTCTTCACCCTTGTGCTCGCCGGGTTCTTCGACGCGATGGCCACCATCATCGGCGTGGGCAAGGAAGCGGGCCTCGCCGACGACAAGGGCCGGATGCCGGGCCTGTCCAAGGCGCTGTTCATCGACGGCGCGGGCGGCGCGATCGGCGGGGTGGCAGGCGGCTCGGGCCAGACCGTGTTCGTGGAGTCGGCCACCGGAGTCGGCGAGGGCGCCCGCACCGGCCTCTCCTCCGTCGTCACCGGTCTCTTCTTCACGGCCTGTCTGTTCTTCACCCCGCTCACGGCGATCGTGCCCGGCGAGGTCGCGGCCGCCGCGCTCGTCGTCATCGGCGCCATGATGATGACGAACGCCCGACACGTCGACTGGTCCGACCGCGCCACCGCGATCCCGGTCTTCCTCACCGTCGTGATCATGCCGTTCACGTACTCCATCACCGCGGGCGTCGCCGCCGGAGTCGTCTCCTACGTCGCCATCAAGCTCGCCCAGGGCCGGGCGCGGGAGATCGGCGCGTTCATGTGGGGCCTGACGGCGGTCTTCGTCGTCTTCTTCGCCCTCGACCCGATCGAGAACTGGGTGGGCGTGCACTAGCGGTCGCCCAGGCCCGCGTACCGTCCGCACCACCGCTGCCGTAGCCGAAGGAGACCGAGAGATGCTGGACATCGCCGAAGAACTGCACCGGTGGGTCGAGCAGGGCCGTGACTTCGCCGTCGCCACCGTGGTGGCCGTCGGCGGCAGCGCGCCCCGCCGGCCGGGCGCCGCCCTCGCGGTGGACGCCGACGGCACGGCGATCGGCTCGGTCTCCGGCGGCTGTGTGGAGGGCGCCGTCTACGAGCTGTGCCAACAGGCGCTGGCCGACGGCGAGACGATCCTCGAACGCTTCGGCTACAGCGACGACGACGCCTTCGCCGTCGGGCTGACCTGTGGCGGAGTCATCGACATCCTCGTCACGCCGGTGCGGGCCGGCGATCCCGTCCGCCCGGTGGCCGCCGCCGCGCTCTCCACCGCCGCGAGCGGGCGGGCGGCGGCCCTGGCCCGGATCGTCTCCGGCCCGGCGGACCTGCGGGGCCGCGCCCTGCTGGTCCGCCCGGACGGCTCGTACGACGGCGGCTACGGCGCCCACCCCGAGCTCGACCGCACGGTTGCCGCCGAGGCCCGCGCCCTCCTTGACGCCGGTCGCACCCAGACCCTGGAGATCGGGGAGCAGGGGTCGCGGTGCGGCGCGCCCCTCACCGTTCTCGTCGAGTCGTCCGTCCCGCCGCCCCGGATGATCGTCTTCGGCGCGATCGACTTCGCGGCGGCGCTGGTGCGCGTCGGCAAGTTCCTCGGCCACCACGTCACCGTCTGCGACGCCCGCCCCGTCTTCGCGACCCGTGACCGCTTCCCGGAGGCGGACGAGATCGTCGTCGACTGGCCCCACCGCTACCTGGAGCGCACGTCCGTCGACGCCCGTACGGTCCTGTGCGTCCTCACCCACGACGCCAAGTTCGACATCCCGCTGCTCCAGCTCGCCCTACGGCTCCCCGTCGCCTACGTCGGCGCGATGGGATCCCGCCGCACCCACCTCGACCGAAACGAACGCCTCCGCCAGGTCGGCGTCACCGAACTGGAGCTGGCCCGGCTGCGCTCCCCGATCGGCCTCGACCTCGGCGCGCGCACCCCGGAGGAGACCGCGCTGTCCATCGCCGCCGAGATCGTCGCCGACCGGCGGGGCGGCAGCGGGATCTCCCTGACCGGCGCGCACACCCCGATCCACCACGACGGCCCGACCACCCTCACGGAACTGCCGAGCCTGCGCGTCTCCTGATCGGCCGATCCCGTCATGGGCGGCGCGGGCAGGGCGGATCGTAGTCGAGGCGGGGAAAGTGGCGGGCCCACTCGGCGCGGCTGATGGTGCCGCGGACGCGGTCGCAGGCCTCGGCGAGCGCCCGGTCGAGGTCGGTGTACCAGATCTGCACACTGTGGTGGGCGGTCACGGTGAGGAACGTGCCGTCGGCCTCGAGGTGGCGCACCTCCTTGACCGTCCCGCCCGGGTTGGTGAGGCGGGCCAGGGAGGCAGGGCGCGCGCGGTCGTTCAGGTCCCAGGCGTTCACCACGCCGTCGATGCCGACGGTCACCGCGGTGCGGCCGTGGGAGGCGAAGGCCACGCTGGTGACGATGTCGGTGTGCCGGGCCAGCACGCCCAGCGCACGGTGGCGGGGGAGATCGCTGACGTCCCACAGCCTCGCCGTGCGGTCGTCGCTCCCGCTCAGCAGCGTACGGCCGTCCGGACTGTAGGCGAGGGCGTCGACGAAGTGTCCGTGCCCCTCCAGGACGGCGACGGGGGTGGCGTGGTGCGGGTCGGTCACGTCCCAGATGCGGATGTCGTGGTCGTTGGAGCCCGAGGCCAAGGTCTTTCCGTCGGGGCTGAACACCACGGGTTTGACATCGCCGTGGTGCCCGGTGAGCGTGTCGAGCAGACGGGGGCGGGCCGGGTCGGTGATGTCCCAGAGGCGGATGGTGTCGTCGTAGCTGCCGGTGGCGGCCAAGCGGCCGTCCTCGCGTACGGCGACGGAGTAGACGCCGTCGGTGTGTTCCGTGGGCCGCTTCGACAGCACCCTGGGGCGGTGCGGGTCGCTCACGTCCCACAGCCGGAGCGTGCGGTCGCTGTCCACACCGAGCAGGGTGTCGCCGTTCCGGGTGAACTGGATCGGGCCCAGGCCGACTCCCTCGGTGGTGCCGAGTCGGGAGGGCCGTCGTGGATCGGTGATGTCCCACAGGACGACCTGGGAGCCGTCGGCCATGGCCAGGGTGCGGCCGTCGGCGGGCACGGCCGGTGTGTGCCCGGCCGGTGCGCGCCCGATGGGTGCGGAGCCGGTCGTTCCGGGGTCGGTCGACGCGACGGACAGGGAGCTGAGCAGGGCGTCCTCGGTACGGTCCTGCTGAGTCCGCCGGTAGGCGGCCAGCGCGATCTGGACGGCGAGGGACGGATTGTGCCGGCTGAGGAGCACGGCTTCGTCGGCGGCCCGGAGGGCCACGGCCTCGTTGCGCTGCTGGGTGACGGTGTGCTGTGCCCGGACGGCGAAACCGGTGGCGGCCACGGCGCACACGAGCAGGACGACCAGGGCTCCGGCCAGCCTGCGCAGGCGGCGCAGGCTGCGGCGGCCGCGCTGTCGCGTCTGCTCTGCCGCCGCCTCGCCGGCGTCGAGGAAGGCGCGTTCCCGAGCGGTCAGCGCCTGTGGCGGGAGGTCCTTCGCGGCGGCGAGGCGTACCCCGCGGTACAGGGTGTCGGGGTCGCGGTCCAGGGACTCCCAGACAGTGGTGGCCTCGGTGAGGGCCCGGTGCAGACGTACCTGGCCGCGGTCCTCCTCCAGCCAGGCGCCGAACCGGGGCCAGCAGCGGATCAAGGCCTCGTGGGCGATCTCCACGTGGTCGGCGTCGGTGGTCAGCAGCCTGGCCCTGGTCGCCTGTTCGAGGACGAAGTCGGTGTCCGGACCGCTGTCGAGTTCTCGACGTGGCACACGGCGTTTGGTGTCCTCGGTGCCTTCGCCCAGGGCGACGAGCCGTAGGAACAGCCGCCGCGCGACCTTCTGTCGGCTGTCGTCGAGGGCGTCGTAGAACTTCTCGGCGGTCTGGGCGAGCGCGTCCTCGATGCCGCCCGCCGCACGGTATCCGGCCAGCGTGAGAGCGTTGCCCCGCCGTCGTCGCCAGGTCTCCAGCAGGGCGTGCGAGAGCAGGGGCAGCGCGCCCGGGCGGCCGTGGGCCTCGGCCGTGAGAGTCGTCAGCAGGGCACTCTCGACGGTGAGCCGGGAGCGGGCAGCGGGCTGGACGATTGCCGCCCGCAGTTCCTCGGCGTTCATCGGGCCGACGGGATGGTGGGCATGGGGCAGGGCCTCGACGAGACCGGCCAGCCGGATGCAGTGCGTGTAGAAGTCGGACCGCACGGCGATGGCGACCCGGGTGCGGCTGTCGGGGGCCTGCGCCGCGTGCACGAGCGCGGCGACGAAACGCTCCCGCTCCCGCGTGTCGGCACAGAGGGTGAACACCTCCTCGAACTGGTCCACGACGACGAGGAGTTCGTCCGTGGCGGAGCCGGTCTCCTGCCGCCCGGCGAGGATCTGCCGCACCATCCGGTGGAAGGCGTCCGGTTCGGCCGCGAGGTCGGCACGGACCGGGCCGTGAGCCACGCCGGCACGGGCCGCCAGCCGTAGGGCGCATTCCTCCAGGGGATGCGGTCCGGGGGTGAGGACCAGTGAGGAAACATCGGGAAATGCGGGGAGCACACCCGCGCGCAGCACGGATGACTTACCGGATCCCGATGCCCCGAACAACACGAGGAGCCTTTTTTCCTTCAGATGTTCGACGAGTGCGGCGGTGAGTTTCTCGCGTCCGAAGAAATACGCGGCATCGGCCTCCTCGAACGCGCGCAGACCGGCATAGGGCGGCTTGGCGCCGCCCCCTTTCCGGTTCTCCGTGTCGATCGCGACCGAGGTGTCCGTGCCGCTGCACGCGTCGGCCGTCCATTGCCAGATCCGTGTCCATTCCCGCTCGTCACCGCCGCAGGCGCGGACGTAGGCGAGAGTGACGGCCAGGCTGGGAAGTTGACGCCCCGCCGCGGCCGAGGACAGCGTCGCGATCCCATAATGCGATTTTCGTGCGAGGTCTCGGTAGGTCGGACGGCCGGCCTGCTCCCGCAGTTTCCGTAAACGTGCCGCGAATTCGAACAGAGGACCGCCGTCCGGGTCCAGAGGCCTCTCCCCCCGCGGCATGCGACCACCCTTTTCCCCGTCTCACGCGGATTGTTCGGCATCCGTTTGTTCACCATCGGCCCACCGGCCTCGAACAACAGATTAGCGGCTACAAACGGTGCATCAGGTCCCGCACCGAGGACCGGACGACGAACGGAAAAGAGGAATTCCATGAAGACCCGCGTACGAACCGTCCTGCCCGCGCTCCTGGCCACCGCCGTGACCGCGCTCGGCGTCGGCGAGGCCCTGCCCGCCGTCGCGGCTCCCGCCGCCGTCGTGCGGACCGCGCCCTCCCTGCAGACGGTCGCCGCAGCCGCGGCAGCGCCCGCGGAGGATGTCCGGCAGGTCGCGGACCGCATCATGAACCTTCGGTACTACGACTTCACCAAGCACCCGAAGGTCGCACCGTTCAACTGGTCCAACGACGGGTGCAGCGGCCCGCAGGAGATCAAGAACCTGTTCACCGAAGCCTGCAACCAGCACGACTTCGGCTACCGCAACTACGGGGCGCAGCACGGAGGCCTCCGGCTCAGCCCCATCCGCCAGACCAAGGACTGGATCGACACGCGCTTCTGGCACGAGATGCGCCAGACCTGCTTCGACCACCACGGCGGCGGCAACTGGTGCCTGATCCATGCACGCGCCGCCTACCTGGCCGTGCACAAGTTCGGAGACAGGTTCTTCTGGGCCGCCTGACAGCAGAAGGCCGCGACGGCGCCCGCCTGTTCGGGGGCGCCGTCGCGGTGGGCGAGGTACAGAGACGGCCGCGCGGGGGGCGACACCCCGCCCCCGGGTCCCCCACATTCACGAAGGAGCATTCATGCCCGACAGCACACCGGACAGCGCCCCGCGTCCGCCCCAGGCTCACGTCCGCCCGGTCCACCTCAGCCGGGCCGGCTTCCTCCGGGCCACCGCCACGGCGGTCCTCGCGGGCGGCCCCCTGCTCCGCACCCCGGCCCACGCGGCGAGGGACCCCCTCCGCGTCTCCAAGATCGCCGACCTCACCGGTCCCGGTCTCACCACCCGGTTCCGCATGGAGGCCACCGACCTGGGCGTGCCGGTACGGACGCCCGACGGCCGACTCCTGTTCGTCTTCGGCGACACCTTCGAGGAGGCCAGGGTCGGCGGCGGGTGGTGGCGCTCGCCCGTGGCGCTGTACGGGCGCTTCGACGGGCACGGTCGGCCGGTCGTCTGGACCGGCGCGGTGGGCGGACGGCACGCCCGGCAGCTGTGGCCGTACGACCACGACAACCCCGAATACTCCACCGTGCTGCCCTCCGACGTGATCACCCTCGGCGACACCATGTACCTGCACGTCATGGTGAACAAAGGGCTCGGCAACGTGGTGCGCACCGAGATCTGGCGGTCGGACGACTCGGGCGCGACCTGGAGTGCCACCGGTGCCGTGTTCGCCGCGAACCTGCACGGCGGCATGTTCCAGCTGCTCACATGGGCGCTCGGAGGTGACGGGTACGTCTACGTCCTGTCCACCGGGTTCCAGCGGGACAAGCCGGTCATCCTGCACCGCGTACGCCCGGGCCGGCTGGCGGATCCCGGTGCCTACGAGCCGTGGGGACAAGGCCCCGACAACCGCTGGGCCTGGGGCAACCCGCCCACGCCCGTCCTGGACGGCAGGTTCGGCGAGCTCTGTCTGCGCATGCTCGACGGCCGCTGGGTCCTGACCTGGTTCAACCAGGGCGACTACCGGATCGAGGGCCTGGTCGCGGACCACCCCACGGCGGACCTGCGCACCGCCCATCGCCGCACCCTGCTGTGGGGCACGTCCTGGGGCGACGAGGACGACACCCATGTGGCGCAGTTGTACGGCGGCTACGTCGTTCCAGGGTCGACGCTCGACGACCTTCACCTGTCGGTGAGCCAGTGGAACACCGAGGCGGGCTGGCCGTACCGCGTCATGCAGTACCGCGTTCGCGGTCTCGCCCCCTGACCGCTTGACCCCCGGGTCGGCAGGGCCGACCGTTGCTCTAGGGCAACAGCATTACGGGGGCGGGCGGTTGAGCGGCATGACCGGTGAGGAGCGACCGCACGGGGGCGGGACCGAGAGCCCGGCCGGCGCGACGGGGGCGGACACGGACGAGCGGGGGCGGGGAGCCGCCGGCGACGACAGCACGAGCGACGGCACGGCCGCGGGCGACGGCACGGACGTCAGGACCGCGGAGGGCGCCGAGGGCGGTGACGCCAGTGCCGGTGCGCCGGGTGGGGGCGGCGACGAGGTTCGGGCCGCCGACGCCGATGCCGATGCCGATGCCGACACCGGAGCTGGAGCCGACGCCGACGCCGGTCACGGTGGCGGGGGTTCGGGCAGTGACGTCGGCCCAGGGGAACCCGGAAGCGACGGTGCCGCCGACGACCGGCGGTTGTCGACCGTGTCGACCGCGCTCCTGGGGCTCTTCCTCCTCGCCGACGTCGTCTTCGTCTGCGGAGCCCTCGTGACGCTCTGGCCGGCGGTGCTGGCGACGGTCGAGCCCGGGGCGGAGCCCACGGCCACCGCGCGCTGGTCGCCGTTCGGCCTGGGGGACTGGTCGCTGACCGCCGACACCGCGATGCTGCTCGCCGTGGTCGTGTGCAGCGCGCTCGGCAGCTTCGTCCACGCGGCCACGTCCTTCGCGACGTACGTCGGCAACCGGCGGCTCTACGCGAGCTGGCTGTGGTGGTACCTCCTGCGCGCCGGGATCGGGGTGGCCCTCGCGCTCCTCGTCTATCTCCTGCTGCGCGGCGGCCTGTTCGCCGGCAGCTCCGGCGCCGGGGCGACCAACCCGTACGGCTTCTCCGGCATCGCCGGGCTCTGCGGACTCTTCTCCAAGCAGGCCACCGACAAGCTCCGCGAGATCTGCGACACCCTCCTCAGCACCACGGGCGACGGCGACCGCGACCGCCGCGACGGCCTGGCCGCCACCCGCAACGGGGACCCGGGCCCGTCCTGACCACGGGCCGGCGGCAGCCCTTCCGACCGCCTGTCCTCGCTCCTCGCTCCTCGGGCCTCGCTCCCCGGTTCCGCAGTTCACCCCGGCTTGCGCGCCAGCACGTACGCCTGCGGGGTGTTCGCCGTGCAGCTTCTCGTAGTCGGTGGCGACCGTGTCGTAGGACTCCCGGGTGGTGTGGTCGTGTGCGCTCACGCGTCGGACGGTAGCCGGAGGGTCTGACAACGACGTCGGACGGCGGACGCGGAGTCCGTTCTGTCCGGCGGTGACGATCGGGCCGGCCCGGACACCGGCCGGATCAGCCCCGACGCCGTTCGTCGTCCGTGAGCAGCCCGTCCATCGCCCGTCCGAACATGCGCCGCGCCAGCCCTCCGAGCGGCCGGTCGAACAGACCCGGCAGCGGGCGCACCCGCAGGTCCTCGCGCCAGACCGTACGGGACGCGCCGTCACCGTGCGGATAAACCTCGATCTCGGCCCACCCGGTGACGAACGAACCGTGCTTGACGAGACGGCACTTCCCGGCAGCCCCCGCCTCGGGCGGCTGCCAGACCGTGACCTCCATCGGGTCGTCGAAGGCGAGCGGCCCCACACCGCTGCGGGCCACGAACACCGTGCCCTCACCGGTCGGCGGAGGCGTGCGCACGGTGACGCGGGTCAGCGGCACGACGTCCCCGTGCCGGGGCCAGTCGGTCAGCAGCCGCCAGGCACGGTCCACGGGGAGCGGGGAGAGGCGTTCCAGGAGGAAGAGAACCACGGGGCGAGCGTAGGCGAACCCGCGCGGAGGAGGCGGGCGGCGAGGGGGACGGAGGGACGCGTCATGTGCCCGCATGTATCCGGACCGCCCCCCAGCACCGCCCCGCCCGGATCACCCCACCCCACCCCGCCCGGACCACCCCGCCCGTCCGTCGCACTCGTCGCAGAGCCCCTACCGCCCCGCCACGCCGTACGGCACGATGAGCGCGACCGCACGCCCGCCCCTGGCCGGAAGGTGCTCTCGTGGACCCTGAACTGCACGCCAGACTCGACGAGTTGCAGCGGGATCCGTATCCGCTCTACGCGCGAGCCAGGGCGGCCGAGGGACTGACGTACGTGCCCGAGCTGGACTCCTGGCTGGTGGCACGGGACGCCGACGTACGGGAGGTGCTGCGGCGCCCGGAGGACTTCTCCTCGGCCAACGCCCTGCGCCCCGACGTCATGCCCGCGCCCGCCGCGCTGGCCGTCCTCGGCGGCGGCTTCGGCGGCCGCCCCGTCGTCGTCACCGCCGACGGCGCCCTGCACCAGGCACTGCGGGCCCCCATCGTGCGGGGCCTGTCGCCCGCCAGGGTCGCCGCCGTCCTGCCGTACGCCGCCGAACGGGCCGCCGCCCTCGTCGACGACTTCGTCAAGAACGGGGAGGGCGGCCGCGTCGAGCTGATGTCGGCGTACGCGGGGCGGCTGCCCGGCGAGGTCGTCGGGCGTCTCGTCGGGTTCGACCCGGACGACGTGCCGGCGCTGGTGCACGGCGGTCACCGGGCCGAGCAGCTGCTGTTCCGGCCCATGACGGAGGCCGAGCAGATCGCGGCGGCCGAGGACGTGGTCGCCACCGCCCACCGGCTCGACGCCTTCGTTCACGCCCGGCGTGCGGACCCGCGCGAGGACCTGGGCACCGAACTCATCACCTCCGTCGCCGGACCGGGCACCGGCGAGCTGACGCTCGACCAGCGTCACCAGGTCGTCGCCCACCTCCAGAACCTGCTCATCGCCGGACACCTGACCACGACGGCCCTCATCGGGACCACCGTCCTGCATCTGCTGCGCGACCGCCGGCAGTGGGAGCTGCTCTGCGCCGAACCGGAGCGCATCCCGGCCGCCGTCGAGGAAGCGGCCCGCTACGACACCGCGTTGCAGGGCTTCCGCCGCGTCACCACCCGCCCGGTCACCCTCGCCGACACCGAACTCCCCGCCGGGACACCGGTGTTCCTCGCGTTCGCCGGCGCCAACCGGGACGCCTCCCGCCATCCGCGCCCCGACGACTTCGACATCACCCGCCACGCCGGCAGCCGTCACCTCTCCTTCGGCCTCGGCGCCCACACCTGCCCCGGCTCACAGCTCGCCCGGGAACAACTGCGCCTGACCCTGGAGGTGTTGACCAGCCGCCTCCCGGAGCTGCGGCTGGCGGAGGGCCGACGGACCACCATGCGGCCGACGTTGATCCACCGCTCCCCGGAACGCCTCGACCTCGTCTGGTGACCCGCACAGCGGGAACGCCGGACGGCGCGCGGAGACCGAGGACGGCTCACACGTCCAGCAACTCCCGCGCCGCCACCGGCATCCCCGTCTCCAGCGACCGGTTCGCCGCCAGCCCCGTCACCAGTGACCGTGCCCCGTCCACCGCGTCGGCGGCCCGCCCGAGCGCGTCCGGCACGCGCTCCCCGAACAGGTCGGCCAGCATGCGGACATCGCCGCCGCCGTGCCCGCCCTCGCCCGTCTCCACCTTCACCTCGCGCGGCGGCTCCCAGAAACGGCGGACCAGCAGCTGGGTCCTGCCGGCCTCCCCACCCGCCTCGGCGCCGTGCAGGACCGGGCTCGCCCCGGTGATCCGCACATCGGGCCGCGTCCACGTCGACTCCTCCACCAGCAGTTCGACGCGCCCCTCGCTGCCGTTGAAGGCGATCCGGTAGCCCTCCCAGGGGGAGTAGGCCGTGAGGTGGTAGGTCAGGGTGGCGCCGGATGCGTAGCGGACGAGGACCGCCATGTCGTCCTCGATGGACACGCCGGGGCCGAAGACGTTCCGGTCGCGGTGGTAGCCGTCCTCCCGCTCGGCGTCGAGGTAGAGCGAGGTGAGGGCGGGGGAGTCGGCGAGGTGGAGGGCGAAGGGGTCGGACTCGGCCGCCGGGGAGCCGTGGGCGCGGGTGTAGTCCCGGGCGAGGCCCCGGCGGCGGCCCGCCTCGTCGCCGTAGAAGAAGAGGCCGCCCTGGGCGAAGACGGTGTCGGGGCGGGTGCCGAGCCACCAGTTGACCAGGTCGAAGTGGTGGGTCGACTTGTGGACGAGGAGGCCGCCGGAGTTCGCCTTGTCGCGGTGCCAGCGGCGGAAGTAGTCGGCGCCGTGCCGCAGATCGAGCAGCCACTCGAAGTGCACCGAGCCGACCTCGCCGATCTCACCGCTCGCGAGCAGTTCCCGCACGGCCGAATGCACCGGGTTGTAGCGGTAGTTGAAGGACACGCGGACCTCGCGGCCGGTCCGCCGCCGGGCCTCCAGGATGCGGTGGGCGTGCTCGGCGTCGGTCGTCATCGGCTTCTCGGTGACGACGTCGCAGCCCGCCTCCAGGGCGCGGACGATGTAGTGGTCGTGCGTCCGGTCCACCGTGCACACCACGACCAGATCGACCCGTTCGCGGCGCAGCATCTCCTCGAACTCGTCGGCCCCGTACGCCGGTACGGGCGCACGGCCCGGACGGTCGGCGGCGATCCAGGCGTTGTGGACGGCCATCCGGTGGGAGTTGGTGTCGCAGAGGCCGACCAGCTCGATCCGTTCGGCGAAGGCTCCCGTCAGCGCCTCGGTGAACATCCGCGCCCGGGCACCGAGCCCCACCACGGCGGCGCGGCGGGGTTGTGGGGAGGTGGTGCAGGGGTCTTGTTGAGACATTCGGACCTTCCCTAGGGTCACTACGGGGGGTGGAAGCGCTTTCTGGCGGAAGAGGTGACCCACTCATGCCCCGAATCAGGACGAGGGAGTCCTGGAAACCCCGTGCGGCGGCCGCCGCGCTGGCGCTCTGCGCGCTGCTCACCGGCTGCTCGGGACCGGACGGGTCGGGCGGCGTCGGTGGCGAGGTCGTCCTGCGCTACACCTGGTGGGGCAACCCCGACCGGGCCGCCAGAACCCAGGTGGCCGTCGAACTCTTCGAGAGGAAGAACCCGGGGATCGACATACAGACCTCCTTCGCCGGCTACGAGGCGTACAAGCAGAAGCTCGCCACCCAGGCCGCCGGCGGCGACGCCCCGGACGTGATGCAGCTCGACTACCGGATGATCGACCAGTACGCCTCCGGGGGCGTGCTCCTGGACCTCACGGAACAGCGATCGGCCCTGGACACCGCCGAGTTCGAGCCGGGACTGCTCGCCACCGGCAAGGTCGACGGCAAGCAGTACGCCGTGCCGCAGGGCCGTGGCACCGAGACCATGGTCTACGACACCGAGAAGTGGAAGGCGGCCGGTCTCGCACCGCCCCGGGTCGGCTGGACCTGGAGCGAATGGGCCGACGCCATGCGGAAGGTGGCCGAGGAGACCGGAGAACCCGGTGGCACCGACCCCGGGCAGAGCGAGGACGCCTTCGAGATCTGGCTGCGCGGCCAGGGCAAGGCCCTCTACACCGAGGACCGCCGGCTCGGCTTCGACGCCGACGACCTGACCCGCTGGTGGACCTTCACCGACCGGCTCCGCCGCGAGGGCGCCGTTTCGCCCGCCGAACAGACCACCCAGCTCGACGGCACGGTCGAGAACACCCCGCTCGGCCGGGGCACCGCCGCCTCCGACGTCAACTGGGACGCGCCCGCGAGCGGTTACCTCGCCCTCGTCCCCGCCGGGATCTCCCTCGCCCCCATGCCGGGTGGTGAGGACGGCACGCCAGGCCAGTACTTCAAGCCCTCCATGTTCATGGGCGTGGCCGCCGACTCCGGCCACCCGGAGGAGTCCGCCCGGCTCGTCGACTTCCTGCTCAACGACGACGAGGCCGCGAAGATCCTCGGCGCCACCCGGGGCATCCCCGTCAACGAGTCGATCCGCGCGGACATCGCGGCCGACCTCAAGGACTTCGACAGGACGATCTACGAGTACCAGGCCACCGTCGAAGGGAAGCTCGACCCGCCGCCCCAGGCGCCCCCCTCGGGCGACAGCGCACTGCAGACCACCTTCCAGCGCGACTACGACCAGGTGTCCTACGAGCGGATGTCCCCCCGCGAGGCCGCCGAGAACTACCTCACCGAGGCGAAGGCGGAGCTGAGGTCATGACCACCACGCAACTGCCGACCACCGTACCCGGCAAGGGCGTTCCCCAGCCGGACCGGCCCGCCCGGCGCCGCCGGCGCGAGGGCGCGGCCTGGGTGTTCCTCTCCCCCTGGGTGCTCGGGGCCTGCGTCCTGACCCTGCTCCCCATGGCCGTCTCGCTCTACCTCTCCTTCACCGACTACGACCTCTTCAACGCCCCGAACTGGGTGGGCCTGCGCAACTACACCCAGATGTTCACCGAGGACCCCCGCTACTGGCGCTCGGTGGCGACGACCCTGCTGTACGTCGTCCTCGCCGTCCCGCTCCAACTGGCCCTCGCCCTCCTGGTCGCCCTGGCCCTGAAGAACATGAAGCGCGGCCGCGCCTTCTACCGCTCCGCCTTCTACGCCCCCTCGCTCCTCGGTGCCTCCATGTCCATCGCCCTGGTCTGGCGGGCGATCTTCAACGACGGCGGCACCGTCGACCACCTCCTCGGCACCGGCGGCTGGGTCAACCGTCCCGGCTGGGCCCTGCTCGCGGTCGCCCTGCTCACGGTGTGGCAGTTCGGCGCCCCGATGGTCATCTTCCTCGCCGGACTCCAGCAGATCCCGGGGGAGTTGTACGAGGCCGCCGAGGTGGACGGCGCGAGTGCCTGGCGCCGCTTCGTGTCGATCACGGTGCCGATGCTGTCGCCCGTGATCTTCTTCAACCTGGTCCTCCAGACCATCCAGGCCTTCCAGGTCTTCACCCCGGCCTTCGCGGTCAGCGCGGGCAAGGGCGGCCCCGCCGACTCCACCCTCTTCTACACGCTCTACCTCTACGACCGGGGCTTCGTCGCCTCCCACATGGGCTACGCCTCCGCCATGGCCTGGGTGCTGCTGCTCGCCATCGGCGCGGTCACCGCGATCCTGTTCCGCACGTCCCGCTCCTGGGTCTTCTACGCCTCCGAGGGGGACCGATGACCACCACCACGCCCTCGACGCCCGGAGTACGCAAGCCTGTTGCCTGGCGGCGCGTGGCCCTGCACGCCGGCTGCCTGGCCGCGCTCCTCGTCATGCTGTACCCGCTGGCCTGGCTCCTCGCGACCTCGGTGAAACCCGCGAACGAGGTCATCGCCAGCCTCGACCTGCTGCCGAGCCGGCTGGAATGGTCCAACTACGAGACCGCGCTCGACGGCGTCAACGACGTGTCGGTGGGGCGGCTGCTCGGCAACTCCCTGCTGATCGCCGGCGGCGCGGTCGTCGGGAACGTCCTGTCCTGCTCCCTGGCCGCGTACGCCTTCGCGCGGCTGCGCTTCCGCTTCCGGGGCCCGCTCTTCGCCTTCATGATCGCGACGATCATGCTGCCGCACCACGCGGTGCTGATCCCGCAGTACATCATCTTCAACCAGCTCGGCATGGTGAACACCTACTGGCCGCTGATCCTGCCGAAGTTCCTCGCCACCGAGGCCTTCTTCGTCTTCCTCATCGTGCAGTTCATGCGCGGACTGCCGAGGGAGCTGGAGGAGGCGGCCCGCATCGACGGCTGCGGACCGTTCCGGAGCTTCTTCTCGGTGATCCTGCCCCTCACCCGGCCCGCCCTCATCACCACCGCGATCTTCACCTTCATCTGGACCTGGAACGACTTCTTCACCCAGCTGATCTATCTCTTCTCGCCCGAGAAGTTCACGCTGACCCTGGCCCTCAGGTCGTTCGTGGACGCGTCGAGCACCTCGGCGTTCGGCCCGATGTTCGCGATGTCCGTCATCGCCCTCCTGCCGATCGTGCTGCTCTTCCTCGCCTTCCAGCGGTTCCTGGTGGAGGGCATGGCCAACTCCGGGATCAAGGGGTGAGCGCGCCGCGGACCGACCGGGAGCCGGGCGAGATCTTCGGCCCGCGGATGACGCTGTTCGCCGACGTGCTGAGCGTCGGTGTCGCCGTGGCGGTGGTGAGCCTTCCGCTGGTCACCCTGCCCGCCGCGCTCTCCACGGCCTGCGCGGTCCTGCGGGGAGTACGGGAGGACCGCCCGGTCACGGCCGCCCGGTTCCTCGGGGCGCTGCGCCGGCGACTGCGCCCCGGCGACCTGGCCGCCGGACTCCTGGCCCTCGCCGGCCTGGCCCTCGCCCTGGTCGATCTGGCCCTTGCCGGTGCCGGACTCCCCGGCGGCCGGGCCTTCGCCCTCCTCGTCGCCGCCGTCGGCACCTGCGCCGCCGTGATCGGGCTGCGTGCCTGCGCCCGCCCCGAGTCGGTCGGGGACTGGCCGGCGGCGGTGCGGGGAGCGGCCCGGGACGCGGTGCGCGATCCGGGCGGCAGCGCGCTGGTCGTCCTCGCGGTGGCGACGGCAGCGGCGAGCGCCTGGATGCTGCTGCCGCTCGTGTTCCTCGTACCGGGGCTGCTGGCGCTGGCGCTCACGGCCGTCGACGTACGCGGAAAAGGGGTCGCCGTACGGGAGGGCGTGTGATGGGCTGACCGTTCTCAGGGTCAAAGGGCCGACCCGTACGACGGGCTGACGCGCACGACGGGCCAGTGCCTCGGACTCCTGCCAAGGGGGGAACGCGACGGTGAACAGACGGCGGCGGAAGAAACTGTCGCACCGGCTGGTGTGGGCCGCGGCGGTCGGCGACACGGCCCGTGTCGACCGGCTGCTGCGCGCCGGAGCCCCCGCCGAGACGACGGACGCCGAGGGCACGACGCCCCTGTACGCGGCGGCCGTGCACGGGGCCGCCGACACGGTCCGCCGGCTGCTCGCGGCCGGGGCCGCGCCCGACACCGAGAGCGGACACGGCACGGAGGGCACCCCGCTGTGCGGCGCCGCGTGCTGGGGGCACACCGACGCGGTGCGCGCACTCCTCGCCCACGGCGCCGATCCCGACCTGCGCGAGGACCACGGCACGGGCCGCTCCCCGCTCGAGTGGGCGGCCACCGGTCCCTACCCCGAGACGACGGCCCTCCTGCTCGCGGCGGGGGCCCGGCCCGTACGGCCCGAGTAGGCCTCAGAAGGCGTACGGTCCGAACCGGCCCCAGGCCACCACGACCGCCAGGATCAGCACCACCAGACTCGGTGCCGTCTCCTTGGTCTCGCCGCGGCGGAGGTGGAAGACGACCGCGCCGAGCATCGTGACGGCGAGGCCGGTCGCCGCGAGCGGCACGAACACCGTGGCTATGTCGAGGACGGCCGGAAGGATCAGCCCGATGGCGCCCAGGCCCTCCAGCGCGCCGATGGTCTTGACCATGCCCGGCGAGAACGAGTCGACCCACGTCATCCCCGAGGCCGACAGCTTCTCCTTGGACTGGGTGGTCTTCATCAGGCCGGCGGCGAGGAAGCCGGCCGCGAGCAGGCTCGCGATGATCCAGAGGGTGACGTTCATGGCGCACTTCTTCCCATGCAGGAGGGTTGAGTTTGAGTTGAATATTCAAGAGAGGTGAGGGTTCAACGTAGGGTCGATCGACTTGAAGCGTCAAGTCATAGCCGGCTTGATCGGTGGCGGCTGCACGTAGAGTGGGCGCCATGGAGACACCGCAGCAGTCGCGTCCGCTGACGGACGAGGAGATGGAGACCTGGCACGCGCTGGCGGGCGTGATGGTCAGACTGCCGAGCGCGCTGGACGCGGACCTGCAGCGGGACGCGGGCGTCAGCCACGTCGAGTACGTGGTGATGGCGATGCTGTCGCAGACCGAGGGGCGCACCCTGCGGATGAGCGACCTGGCCGGGTACGTCGGTTCGTCGCTGTCCCGGCTCTCCCACCTCGTGAAGCGGCTGGAGAAGAGCGACTGGGTCCGCCGCGAGCCGGACCCCTCCGACGGGCGCTACACCCTGGCCGTCCTCACGGACGCCGGACACGCCAAGGTCGTCGAGAGCGCGCCGGGCCACGCCGACGCCGTACGCCGCTATGTGTTCGACGCGCTCACCAAGGCCCAGCAGCGGCAGTTGCGGGACATCGGGCGGCGCATCTGGCGGAGCGTCGCGCCCGACGACCACTGCCTGCCGCCGAGCTGACGGCCCGCCACCCCTCAGAGGCCGGCCGGCGGGCCGGTGGAGCCCCGGACCTCCAGCGTCGGCGTGGTCAGCACGACCTCGGCGGGGCGCGCCGGATCGGCGATGCGGTCCAGCAGGCGCTGCGCGGCGGTGCGGCCCACGTCGTGGCTGGCGTTGTCCACGGTGGTGAGCCAGAGGTGGCGCAGCCGGGAGACATAGGTGTTGTCGTAGCCGACGAGGGACAGGTCGCGCGGCACCCTCAGCCCCAGTTCCTCGGCGGCGGACAGGGCGCCCACGCAGGCCATGTCGTTGAACGCCACCACGGCGGTGGGGCGTTCGGGCAGGTTCAGCAGCCGCACCGTGGCCCGGTAGCCGCCCTCCTCCGTCAGGTCGCCCCGTTCGACGGCCGCCAGGTCGCTCAGCCCGTGCTCGCGCATCACCGTCTCGAAGCTGCGGCGGCGCAGCGCCCCGACCACACCGTCCCCCGCGATGTGCGCGATGCGCCGGTGACCGAGGCCGATGAGGTGCTCGGTGGCCAGCCGGGCGCCGTGCTGGTCGTCGCCCGCGACGACGTCCACCTGGGGGAGCGTGGGCTCGCGGGCGCCCGCCACCACCGTCGGGACGAGCCCTGCGGCCGTGCGCAGCGCCTCGGAGGGCGGCAGGGTGCCGACCGCGACCAGCCCGTCGACCCGCAGCTCGGTGAAGGTGCGGGTGAGGTCCTCGCCGAGCCGCCGGTTGAGATGGCCGTCGGCCAGCAGCATGCGCAGGCCGTTGTCGTGCAGTCGGGAGTTGAGACCGTCGAGCAGCTCGACGAACCAGGGGTTGCGCATGTCGTTGAGGAGGACGCCGACCGTACGGGTGCGGCGCTCGCTCAGGCTGCGCGCGGCGGCGTTCGGCCGGTAGCCCAGCTCGTCCACGGCGGCCAGTACCGCCTGCCGCTTCTCCTCGCGTACCTGCGCCGAGCCGCGCAGCACCAGCGAGACCAGTGACTTGGACACACCGGCCCGCTCGGCGACGTCACGGATCGTCGGGGTCGGGGGTCCGGGTCTCATGACCTGGACCGTTCCACAGCGGTGCGATCGTGTCAAAGGGCTTGACAGTCCAGAGGCATGCCCGCAGGGTGAGCGACATACGATTTTGGAACGGTCCAATGAAGGGCGGTCATGGTGAGTGGACTCGGTGTCGCCGTCGTGGGGTTCGGCTGGATGGGACGGGTGCACACCCAGGCGTACGCCCGCGTGCCCCACCACTTCCCGCAGCTCGGCCTGCGGCCCGAACTGGTCACCGTCGTCGAGGAGGTGCCAGGCCGCGCCGAGGAGGCGGCCCGGCAGTTCGGCTTCGCCACCACCGCCCGGGACTGGCGGGACGTGGCCGCCGACCCGCGGGTCCGGGCGGTCAGCATCACCGCGCCGAACTTCCTGCACCGGGAGATCGGCGTCGCCATGGCCGAGGCCGGCAAGCACATCTGGATCGAGAAGCCGGTCGGGCTCACCGCCGCCGACGCCCGCGCCGTCGCCGACGCGGTCGAGAAGGCCGGCGTCCAGGGCACCGTCGGTTTCAACTACCGCAACGCGCCCGCCGTGGAAGCCGCCCGCGAACTGATCGCCGCCGGCGAGATCGGCACCGTCACCCATGTCCGCATCCGCCTCTTCAGCGACTACGCCGCCCACCCCGAGGGCGCCCTGACCTGGCGGTACGAGCGGCAGCGCGGCGGCAGCGGGGTCCTCGGCGACCTCGCCTCCCACGGGGTCGACCTGGCCCGCTTCCTGCTCGGCGACATCGCCTCCCTCATCGCCGACACCGCGATCTTCGTCCCCGAGCGGGCCCGCCCCGCCGGCGCCACCGCCGGCCACACCCGCGCCTCGGGCGGCGAACTCGGCCCCGTCGAGAACGAGGACTACGTCAACTGCCTGCTCCGCTTCGCCTCCGGCGCCCGGGGCGTCCTGGAGGCCTGCCGGGTCTCCGTCGGTGAGCAGAACAACTACGGCTTCGAGATCCACGGCACCGAGGGCGCGCTCTTCTGGGACTTCCGCCGCATGGGCGAACTGGGCGTCAGCAAGGGGGACGCCTACCAGGACCAGTCCGTCCACACCCTCTACGTCGGCCCCGGCCACGGCGCCTACTCCGCCTTCCAGCCGGGCTCCGCCAACGCCATGGGCTACGACGACCTCAAGGTGATCGAGGCGTACAACTTCCTCAGCTCCATCGCCGACGGCACCCCGCACGGCACCACCCTCGCCGACGCCGTGCGCAGCGCCACCGCGCTGGACGCGATGAGCCGCTCCGCCGAGGCAGGGGCATGGGTGCACCTCTGAGGGCCGGAGGACCGCCCGCCGGCCTCGAACTCCCCTCGCCCGGACGTCAGTTGCGGACGAGCAGCTGGAAGTCGAAGGAGTAGCGCGAGGCCCGGTAGATGTGGGTGCCGTACTCGACGGCGCGCCCGGTGTCGTCGTACGCCGTGCGCTGCATCGTGAGCACCGCGGCACCCGCCGGCTCGCCGAGCCGGTCGGCCTCCTCGGGCGTCGCGATGCGGGCGCCGACGCTCTGGTGGGCGCTGTGCAGGGTGATCCCGGCGTTGCGCATCATCCGGTACAGGCCCGTCGACTCCAGGCGCTCGGTGTCCAGGTCCAGCAGCCCGGCCGGGACGAAGTTGGACAGGAGCGCGACCGGCTGCCCGTGGGTGAGGCGCAGCCGTTCGAAGAGGTGGACCTCGGCGCCCTCGGCGATGCCCAGGGCGGCCGCGACCTCGGCGGAGGACTGGCGGAGCTCGCTCAGCACCACCACGGTCGTGGGCTGCTGACCGGCCGCCTCCAGGTCGTCGTACAGGCTGCTCAGCTCCAGCGGCCGTTTGACCTGGCTGTGCACCACCTGCGTGCCGACGCCCCGGCGGCGTACGAGCAGGCCCTTGTCGACGAGCGACTGGATGGCCTGCCGTACGGTCGGCCGGGACAGGCCGAGACGGCCGGCGAGCTCGATCTCGTTGCCCAGGAGGCTGCCCGGCCCGAGCGCACCGTGCTCGATCGCCGACTCCAGCTGCCGGGCCAGCTGGTAGTACAGCGGCACCGGGCTGCTCCGGTCGACACTGAGGTCGAGACTCTCTGTACTCCCCGTAGTCGCGCTGGTCACGCCCATGAGGGTATCCGTCCGTCCGCATGACAGGAACCCCTGTCATCGCATTGTCCTGACAAGCCCGGCGCACGGCGCCGGGCTCGGGCCTTGCGGTGACCGGCCGTCAGAGGTGGCGGCGCTGGTTGGCCACCTCGCGGTCGTACGCCGTGCGCGCCTCGACGGCCGCCGGCCGGGAGGCGGTCTCCGCGACCGGCACGTCCCACCAGGCCTCCGCCGGGGGAGCGGTGGGCGTCGGGTCGGTCTCGACGTAGACACAGGTGGGCCGGTCCGAGGCGCGGGCCGCGGCCAGCGCGTCGCGCAGCTCCTTCACGGTCTTCGCGCGGATGACGTCCATGCCGAGGCTGGCCGCGTTGGCGGCGAGGTCCACCGGGAGCGGGGCGCCGGAGAAGGTGCCGTCGGCGGCGCGGTAGCGGTAGGCGGTGCCGAAGCGCTCGCCGCCGACCGACTCGGAGAGGCCGCCGATGGAGGCGTAGCCGTGGTTCTGGATGAGGACCAGGTTGACCGGCAGCCCCTCCTGGACGGCCGTCACGATCTCCGTCGGCATCATCAGATAGGTGCCGTCCCCGACCAGCGACCAGACGGCCGTGCCGGGCGCCGCCTGCTGCACACCGATCCCGGCGGGGATCTCGTAGCCCATGCAGGAGTAGCCGTACTCCAGGTGGTACTGGCGGGGGCTGCGGGCCCGCCACAGCTTGTGCAGGTCGCCGGGGAGCGAACCGGCCGCGTTGATGACCACGTCCTCGTCCCCGACGACCGAGTCCAGGGCACCGAGCACCTGGGTCTGGGTGGGCACGGCGTGCTCGTCGGCCACGCCGTAGGCGGCCTCGACGACCTGCTCCCAGCGCTCCTTGCCGGCCCGGTACTCGGCCTCGTACGCCTCGTCCACCCGGTGCCCGTCCAGCGCCTCGGTGAGCGCCGTGAGTCCGGCCCGCGCGTCGCAGACCACCGTCCGGGCGGCCAGCTTGTGGGCGTCGAACGCGGCGATGTTGAGGTTGACGAAACGGACGTCCGGGCGCTGGAAGAGGGTGTTCGAGGCGGTGGTGAAGTCCGTGTAGCGGGTGCCGACGCCGACGATCAGGTCGGCGGTGCGGGCGATGTCGTCGCAGACGGCCGTGCCGGTGTGCCCGATGCCGCCGAGGTCGGCGGGGTGGTCGTGGCGCAGGGAGCCCTTGCCCGCCTGGGTGGACGCGACCGGGATGCCCGTGGCGTCGACCAGGGCCTTCAGCGCCTCCTCGGCCTCGCTGTGGTGCACGCCGCCGCCCGCGACGATCAGCGGCCGCCGCGCTGCACGGATCGCCCGCACCGCCTCCGCCAGCTCCACCGGGTCGGCCTCGGGACGCCGTACGCGCCACACGCGCTCGGCGAAGAACTCCTCCGGCCAGTCGTACGCCTCCGCCTGCACGTCCTGCGGCAGGGCGAGGGTGACGGCGCCGGTGTCGACCGGGTCGGCGAGGACCCGCATGGCGTTCAGGGCGGCCGGGATCAGCGCCTCGGGGCGGGTGATCCGGTCGAAGTGGCGGGAGACCGGGCGCAGGGTGTCGTTGACCGAGACGTCGGCCTCGGTGGGGTGCTCCAGCTGCTGGAGCAGCGGGTCGGCGGTGCGGGTGGCGAAGTAGTCGCCGGGCAGCAGGAGGACGGGGAGGCGGTTGATGGTGGCGAGGGCGGCACCGGTGACCAGGTTGGTGGCGCCGGGCCCGATGGAGGTGGTGACCGCCTGCGCGGAGAGCCGGTTCAGCTGGCGGGCGTACCCGACGGCCGCGTGCACCATGGACTGCTCGTTGCGGCCCTGGTGGAACGGCATCGTCTCCTCACCGGCCTCAAGCAGCGCCTGGCCCAGCCCCGCGACGTTGCCGTGGCCGAAGATGCCCCAGGTGCCGGCGATCAGCCGGTGGCGCACACCGTCGCGCTCGGTGTACTGCGCGGACAGGAACCGCACCAGCGCCTGGGCGACGGTCAGACGGCGGGTGGGGGACTGGGACATCGGGACCTCACGGGTTGGGGTGGTGGTGGGTTGGTGTGCGGGGCGGGCTCAGAGCAGTCCGACCGCCGTGTCGACCGCGGTCTCCACGTCGCCCTCGGCGGGGTAGAGCAGGGAGCGGCCGACGACCAGGCCCTGGACGGTGGGCAGCCGCAGGGCCTTGCGCCACTTCTCGTACGCGCCCTCCTGATCCTTGCCCACTTCGCCGCCCAGCAGCACGGTCGGCAGGGTGGACGTCTCCAGCACCTCGCCCATCGCGTCGGGGTCGTCGGTGACGGGCAGCTTCAGCCAGGTGTACGCGGAGGTGCCGCCGAGCCCGGCCGCGATGGCGATGGAACGGGTCACGGCCTCGGCACTCAGGTCGTTGCGGACCTTTCCGTCCACCCGGCGGGAGAGGAACGGCTCGACGAACAGTGGCAGTCGGCGCGCCGCCATGTCGTCGACCGCCCGGGCCGTGGAGTACAGGGTGCGCAGGGAGCCGGGGTCGTCGTGGTCGATGCGCAGCAGGAGTTTGCCGGCGTCGAAACGGAGCCGCTCGATGTCCTCGGGACGGTGGCCGGTGAAGCGGTCGTCCATCTCGAACGAGGCGCCGGCGAGCCCGCCGCGGTTCAGGGAGCCCATGACGACCTTGCCTTCCAGGGCGCCCAGGAGCAGCAGGTCCTCCAGGATGTCGGCGGTGGCGAGCACACCGTCCACGCCGGGGCGGGACAGGGCCGTGCAGAGCCGTTCCAGGAGGTCGGCGCGGTCGGCCATGGCGAGGGGGCGGTCGCCGACGCGGAGTGCCCCGCGGGCGGGGTGGTCGGCGGCGACGATCATCAGACGGCCGGTGTCGCCGATGAGGGGGCGGCGGGAGCGGCGCGCGGCGGCGTCGGCTACGGATTCGGGGTGTCGGGCGCGGAGGGTGGGGAGGTCGGGGATGCGGATGCTCACGTGGGGCTCCGGGGGTGTCGGGGGCGGGAGCGGGGGCGGGGGACGGGGTGGCTGGTTGGGGTGCGTCGCCGGGTGCGGGTGGGTGGGGCTTCTCGCGCAGTTCCCCGCGCCCCTGAAAAGCAGGGGCTGCGCCCCGGGCTTTTCGGGCCCGCAGGGCCGTGGTCTTTCAGGCCCGCGGGGGCCTGGTCGTTGGGGGCGCGGGGAACTGCGCGAGAAGCCCCACCGGAGCCGCACCCGACAACGCACCTGACCGCCCCCTCACCCGAAGACCTCAGCCCCCACCGCTCAACAACTCCTCCACCTCCCCTTCCGTCGGCATCGCCGAAGAACAGGCAAGACGCGACGCCACGATCGCCCCCGCCGCGTTCGCGTGGCGCATCATCCGTTCCAGGTCCCAGCCCCGCAGCAGCCCGTGGCAGAGCGACCCCCCGAACGCGTCCCCCGCGCCCAGCCCGTTCACCACCTCCACCGGCACCGGCGGCACTTCCGCCACCGTGCCGTCGCGGTGGACGGCGAGGACGCCCTTGGGGCCCTGCTTCACGACGGCCAGTTCCACGCCCGCCTCCAGCAACGCCTCCGCAC
Organism: Streptomyces sp. NPDC034049; assembly: GCF_055575575.1. Classification (NCBI taxonomy): domain Bacteria; kingdom Bacillati; phylum Actinomycetota; class Actinomycetes; order Kitasatosporales; family Streptomycetaceae; genus Streptomyces; species Streptomyces sp. NPDC034049. The sequence continues at coordinate 2,899 of NZ_JBVISJ010000020.1, read as the reverse complement.
ACGCCCGCGGCTCCCTTACGCCCGTCGCCACCTCGCACTCGTCGAGGTTGCCGACGGCCACCGTGGCGTGCCGCAGCGCCTCGGCGTAGTACGGCCGGGCCGTCTCGGGGTCGTCCCAGAACATGGGCCGCCAGTCGAGGTCGAAGACGGTGATGCCGGACCGGCCACGGGCCTTGAGCGCGGCGAGCGTCGCCGAGCGGCTCGGCTCCTCGCTCAGGCCGGTGCCGGTGATCCAGAAGACTCGGGCCGCGCGGATGGCGAAGCAGTCCAGCTCGTCGGTGCGGATCTCCAGGTCGGGGGCCTTCGGGCGGCGGTAGAAGTAGAGCGGGAAATCGTCCGGCGGGAAGATCTCGCAGAACGTGACCGGGGTCGGGTACTGGGCGACGGGCGTGACGAACCGGTCGTCGACGCCGAACTCCTTGAGCGCCTCGTGCAGGAACGTGCCGAACGGGTCGTCGCCGGTCCGGGTGATCACCGCGGTCGCGTTGCCGAGCCGTGCGGCGGCCACCGCGACGTTGGCGGCCGACCCGCCGAGGAACTTTCCGAAGGACTCGACACGCGCGAGGGGGACGCCGGTCTGCAACGGATAGAGATCGATTCCGATACGACCCATCGTGATCAGATCGAAGGACTCGGCGGACTCGGGCATGCGCGTCGCTCCTCGGGTGGGGGGATGCGGGCCACCGGAGACCTGCGGCGCGCGCGGATGCGAGTGCTCGGGTCCGGATGTATCCCAGGTTTAGGACCCGAACCGACCCTGTGTCAATAGTTTGTACTGACATCCTGACCTGCTCGTGAAATGATGTCTTAACAAAGTCTTGACAGGGGGGTCCGTCAGGGGTTTGTATCCCGTCCCAACGAAACAGCGCAGTCGGCCAACCGGCACAATGATCCGGACTTCGAACGTCCGGGCCCGCGCGGGCAGTCCGCCCGACGCTGTCCCGTTCCCTTTCCCCCTGTCGCACAGTGAGGTGCAGGAAAGATGGACCGCACGTACTCCCGCTCGCGCAGAGTGGCCCCCTTCATCGCCATGGCGGCGGCTTCCGCGCTGCTGATAGCCGGCTGCTCCAGCGACTCCGGCGGGAAGAAGGCCGAGGAGGGCGGGTCGAACGCCTCCGCGGGCAAGGCCGACACCCCCCAGATGACGGTCGCGATGGTGACCCACGCGGGACAGGGTGACACCTTCTGGGACATCGTCCGCAAGGGCGCACAGACGGCCGCCGACAAGGACAACGTCAAGCTCGTCTACTCGAACGACCCGAACGCGGCCAACCAGGCCAACCTGGTCCAGAACGCGATCGACCAGAAGGTCGACGGCATCGCCGTCACCCTCGCCAAGCCGGACGCGATGAAGGACGTCATCGCCAAGGCGGAGAAGGCCGGCATCCCCGTCGTGGGCCTCAACTCCGGCATGGACGTGTGGCAGGAGCAGGGCCTCCTGTCCTTCTTCGGTCAGGACGAGACCGTCTCCGGCGAGGCCTTCGGCAAGAAGCTCAACGAGACCGGCGCCAAGCACGCGGTCTGCGTCATCCACGAGCAGGGCAACGTCTCGCTGGAGGCGCGCTGCGCCGGCGTGAAGAAGACGTTCAAGGGCAAGACCGAGAACCTCTACGTCAACGGCACGGACATGCCGTCGGTGAAGTCGACCGTCACGGCGAAGCTCAAGCAGGACACCTCGATCGACGAGGTCGTCACGCTCGGCGCCCCGATCGCCCTGACCTCCGTGCAGTCCGTGGACGACGCGGGCAGCAAGGCGAAGGTCGCGACGTTCGACCTGAACAAGGAGCTGACGGACGCGATCAAGGCGGGTGACATCGAGTTCGCGGTGGACCAGCAGCCGTACCTCCAGGGCTACCTGGCGGTGGACTCGCTGTGGCTCTACAAGAACAACGGCAACTACAGCGGCGGTGGCGAGGAGCCGGTGCTGACCGGTCCCGCGTTCGTGGACAAGGACAACGTCGACACGATCGCCAAGTTCGCCGCGAAGGGCAACCGGTGATCTGATCATGACCCAAGCAACGGCACCGGCGACGGGTTCCTCCTCGTCGCCGGCTCCGCCGGCCGCCCAGAAGGACGGCCGTACCGCACAGCGTTCCCTGGGCCGGCGGCTGCTGGCCCGCCCCGAGGTCGGCGCGCTGATCGCCGCGATCGGCGTGTATGTGTTCTTCTTCGCCGTCGCGCCCTCCTTCCGGGAGGCCGGTTCGCTGGCGACCGTGCTCTACCAGGCCTCCGTGATGGGCATCATGGCCCTGCCGGTGGCGCTGCTGATGATCGGCGGCGAGTTCGACCTGTCCGCCGGTGTCGCGGTGACCACCTCCGCCCTGACGGCCGCCATCCTCAGCTTCCAGCTGACGGTGAACGTATGGACCGGTGTCCTGGTCGCCCTGGTCGTGTCGTTGGCGGTGGGGGCCTTCAACGGCTGGCTGCTGATCAAGACCGGTCTGCCCAGCTTCCTGGTCACCCTCGGCTCGTTCCTGATCCTCCAGGGCTCCAACCTGGCCGTGACGAAGATCTTCACCGGTAACGTCGCCAGTGACTCGATCGCCGACATGGACGGCTTCGACCAGGCCAAGAGCATCTTCGCCTCCGAGATCACCATCGGCGGCGTCGACTTCAAGATCACGATCTTCTACTGGCTGGTCTTCGCCGCGATCGCGACCTGGCTGCTGCTGCGCACCAAGTTCGGCAACTGGATCTTCGCGGTCGGCGGCAACAAGGACAGTGCGCGGGCCGTCGGCGTGCCCGTGAACTTCACCAAGGTCGCGCTCTTCATGGGCGTGGGCGCCGGCGCCTGGTTCGTGGGCATGCACCTGCTGTTCTCGTTCAACACGGTGCAGTCCAACGAGGGCGTGGGCAACGAGTTCCTGTACATCATCGCCGCGGTGATCGGCGGCTGTCT
>NZ_JBVISJ010000019.1:0-173719 GCF_055575575.1 Streptomyces sp. NPDC034049 | reverse complement strand
GGCACCTACACCGAACTGCCCTCGTCCAACCCCTCCGTCCTCGCCTACCTGCGCGAACACAAGGACGACCTGGTGCTGTGCGTGAACAACTTCTCCCGCTTCCCGCAGCCCACGGAACTCGACCTGCGCGCCTACGAGGGACGCCACCCCGTCGAACTCATCGGCCAAGTCCGCTTCCCCGCCATCGGCGAACTGCCGTATCTGCTCACCCTCGCGGGCCACGGCTTCTACTGGTTCCGGCTCTCCCGAGTCCTCTCCCGCGCTGCCCTAGGGCGTTGAAGCGCGGGCCGGCGAAAGGACGCGTCACCATGTCGAAGACCGCATCCGCACTGCTCCGGCCGAGCGGCGAGGAGGTCGCCGTCGGTCTCATGACCTCGTTGGCGGGGCTGCTGCGCGAGTGGCTGCCACGGCAACGCTGGTTCGCCGGCAAGGACCGGCCGGTCACGGACCTCGCGCTGCTGTCGATGACCGAGCTGTATCCGGGCTGTCTGCACCTGCTCGTGCACACCGGTCAGGCGGGCCACCCCGGTCACGGCGGGGTGCCCGCGCCGGGCGGCACTCCCCCGGCCGGTGACTGCTACCAGCTTCTGCTCGGGGTGCGTGAGCATCCGGTGCCGCGCCTGGGCCGGGCGCTGATCGGGCAGGCGCACGAGGGGCCGCTCGCCGGTCTGACGGTGTACGACGCGCTGTACGACCCCCGGTCGGCCGAGCTGCTCCTCGAACGGCTGCGGCATCCCGGCTCGGCGGGCCCGCTGCGCTTCGAGGCGGACCCGGGCGCGCGGGTGCCGGCCGGATTGGCGCCCCGGCTGCTGGACGCCGAGCAGTCCAACTCGTCGCTGGTGTACGGGGACGAGTACATCCTGAAGGTCTTCCGGCGCATCCAGCCGGGGGTGAACCCCGATCTGGAGGTGCCGGGCGCGCTGGCCGGGCAGGGGTGCGGCCGGGTGCCGGCGCCGGTCGCCTGGTTCCGGACGACCGATCCGTTCCCGGCGACCCTCGGGGTGCTGCAGCCCTTCCTGCCCGACGCGTCGGACGGCTGGACGCTGGCGCTCGGCGCGCTCGCCGCCGGCCAGGACTTCACCGAGGAGGCCCGTGAGCTGGGCCGGGCCACGGCGGAGGTGCATCTGGCGCTGGCGTCGGCCTTCCCCGCCGGGGCCCCCGGCGAGAACGCGCGGACGGCGGCGGCGATGACCGAACGACTCGACGCCGCCGCACGCTCCGTACCGGCCCTGCGGCCGTACGTCCCCGGACTGCGCGCGGCCTTCCGCGCCCTGCTGGCCTGCGACGCGGGGCCGCCCGCACAGCGCGTGCACGGCGATCTGCATCTGGGGCAGGTGCTGCGGGCGGGCCCGGAGTGGTTCGTCATCGACTTCGAGGGCGAGCCGTCCCGTCCGCTCGCCGAGCGGTGCGGCACCCAGTCACCGGTGCGGGACATCGCCGGGATGCTGCGCTCCTTCGACTACGCCGCCCGGCAGCGCCGGCCCTGGCGCCCCGAGTGGGCGCGCCGCTGCCGGGAGGCGTACTGCTCGGGCTACGCGGCCCGCGCCGGCTGGGACCCGCGCGAGAAGCACGGTCTGCTGCGCGCCTACGAGACCGACCGGGCCGTGTACGAGGTCCTCTACGAGGCCCGGCACCGTCCTGACTGGCTCCCCGTACCGATGGCGGCGATCGAGCGTCTCGCCGTGAGAGGAGACTGAACCCGTGGCCCTGCGTGACACCACGCCCCCCGAGTCGGCGGGTCCGCCCCGGCGCCGCCCCCGGCTGACCGTGGCCGCCCCTCCCCTGCCCCCCGAGGAGCGTGCGCGGCTCCTGTCCGGCGCGCATCACGACCCGCACGCCCTGCTGGGTGCTCATCCGGTGCCGGGCGGCGGCATCGCGCTGCGGGCCCTGCGCCCGTACGCCCATGCCGTGAGTGTCGTGATCGAGGGCGAGCGCACCTATCTCGCCTCGGAGGGCGACGGCCTCTTCTCCGTCCTCCTGCCGCTCGACGCCGTCCCCGTGTACACGCTGTTCGTGTCGTACGAGGACACCGACCACGAGGTCCACGACCCGTACCGTTTCCTGCCCGCGCTCGGCGAGCTGGATCTGCATCTGATCCGTGAGGGGCGGCACGAGCAGTTGTGGAAGGCGCTCGGGGCCGAGCCGATGACCCATCAGGGTGTCACCGGCACTCGTTTCACCGTCTGGGCGCCGAACGCCCGCGGGGTGCGGGTCGTCGGGGACTTCGCCTGCTGGGACGGGACGGCGTTCCCGATGAGATCCCTCGGCTCCTCCGGGGTCTGGGAGCTGTTCCTGCCCGGGGTGGGCGAGGGCGCCCTCTACAAGTTCGAGATCACCTCGCGCGACGGGCGGCGTCTGCTCAAGGCCGACCCGATGGCCCGCCGGGCGGAGGTCCCCCCCGCTACGGCCTCCGTCGTGCACGCCTCGCACTACACGTGGGGCGACGACGAGTGGATGGCCCGGCGCGGTGACGTCCCGGTGCACGAGGCGCCGTTCTCGGTCTACGAGGTCCATCTGCCGTCCTGGCGACCGGGACTGACGTATCGTCAACTCGCCGATGTACTGCCCGGGTACGTCTCCGATCTGGGGTTCACCCATGTCGAGTTGATGCCGGTCGCCCAGCACCCGTTCAGCGGTTCCTGGGGCTACCAGGTCACCGGGTTCTACGCCCCGACGGCCCGGCTCGGCACCCCGGACGACTTCAAGTACCTCGTCGACGCCCTGCACCGGGCCGGGATCGGGGTGATCGTGGACTGGGTGCCCGCGCACTTCCCCAAGGACGACTGGGCGCTCGGCCGCTTCGACGGGGAGCCGCTGTACGAGCCCGGGGACAGCCGGCGGGCGGAGCATCCGGACTGGGGGACGTACGAGTTCGACTTCGGCCGGACCGAGGTGCGCAACTTCCTCGTGGCGAACGCCGTGTACTGGTGCGAGGAGTTCCATGTGGACGGGCTGCGGGTGGACGCGGTCGCCTCCATGCTCTACCTGGACTACTCGCGGGACTCCGGGCAGTGGTCGCCCAATGTGTTCGGCGGACGTGAGGACCTGGACGCGGTCGCCTTCCTCCAGGAGATGAACGCCACCGTGTACCGGCGCGCTCCGGGTGTGGTGACGATCGCGGAGGAGTCCACGGCCTGGGACGGCGTGACCCGCCCGACCGACAGCGGCGGGCTGGGCTTCGGGCTGAAGTGGAACATGGGGTGGATGCACGACTCCCTGGGCTACATGGAGCACGAGCCGGTGCACCGCAAGTACCACCACAACGAGATGTCGTTCTCGATGGTGTACGCGTACAGCGAGAACTACGTCCTGCCCATCTCCCACGACGAGGTCGTGCACGGCAAGCGGTCGCTGGTGTCGAAGATGCCGGGCGACTGGTGGCAGCGGCGCGCCGACCACCGCGCGTACCTCGGCTTCATGTGGGCCCATCCCGGTAAGCAACTCCTCTTCATGGGACAGGAGTTCGCCCAGGGCGGGGAGTGGGTGGAGTCCCAGGGGCCGGACTGGTGGCTGCTCGATCCCGGATACGGCGCCCAGGCCGACCACCGGGGGGTGCGGGACCTCGTCCGGGACCTCAACACGATCTACCGGGACACGCCCGCCCTCTGGCAGCGGGACACCGACCCGGCCGGCTTCCAGTGGGTGAGCGCGGACGCCGCCGAGGACAACGTCTTCGCGTTCCTGCGGTTCGCCGCGGACGGGACACCGCTGCTGGCCGTCTCCCACTTCGGCCCGGTGGTGCGCGAGGACTACCGCCTCGGGGTGCCGGGCGACGTCACTGCGTGGCGCGAGGTGCTGAACACGGACGCGGTCGTCTACGGCGGCAGCGGAGTCACCCGTCCCCGGCCCGTCGTGGCCGAGCCGCACGCCTGGCACGGGCGGCCGGCCAGTGTCCGTCTGACCCTGCCCCCGCTGGCCACGGTGTGGCTCCGCCCGGAGCGGCTTGCCGGCCGCGGGGAGCCCAGTGACCCGAGAGCACCGCGAAGGAGTGCGCCATGACCGACGGACTGAAGACCGTCATCTACCCCGTCGAGGACCTGGCTCGGGCGAAGGCCCTGTTCGGGACCCTGCTGGAGGTCGAGCCGTACGCGGACACGCCGTACTACGTCGGTTTCAAGGACGCGGGGCAGGACGTGGGGCTGGACCCGAACGGCCATGCCAAGGGAATGACGGGGCCCGTGCCGTACTGGCACGTCAGCGACATCCGGTCGACGCTCGCGGCGCTGCTCGTGGCCGGGGCGCAGACGCTGGAGGACGTCCATGAGGTGGGCGGCGGCCGGTTGATCGCCTCGGTGAAGGACCCGGACGGCAACCTGATCGGGCTGCTCCAGGACACGGCGGAGGAGTAGGGACGGGGCGATCGTTGCAACTGCACTAGTTGCACGCACAACGATCGGTCGGCCCTCTGTTACCGTGCACATATGGCAGCGAACACGACCGGTGTCCGGCTCGAGGACCAGTGGCGGGACATCCTGTCCGTGCACGCGCGCACGATGTGCGAGATCGATCGTGTGCTGCATCCGCACGGGCTGGGCGCCAGCGACTTCGAGGTGCTCGACATCCTCGCGTCGGGGCTGGCGGCGGCCACGGCGGCCGGGGATCTGTGCCGGGTGCAGAACATCGCCGAGAAGGTCCACCTCAGCCAGAGCGCGCTGTCCCGGCTGATCGGCCGACTGGAGAAGGACGGCCTGGTGGAGCGGTCCGTGTGCGCGGAGGACCGGCGCGGGGTGTGGGTCACCCTGACGGACAAGGGCCGCGCGCTGCACGCGGAGGTCCAGCCGCTCCAGCGTGAAGTCCTGGCCCGCATGCTGCGGCGGGACTGACCCCACCTGCTCTGCGGCAGGACCGACCCCGCCCTCGGGGCTCCCTGAACGGCGTGGCGGCCGTCCCCGGGGCCGTCGGGCGAGTGGTCCCCGCGCGGGTCAGATCCCCTGGCCGCCCAGGAGGGTGCCCACGTCGTGGGCGTCGAGGGTGAGGCCGTGCGGGGAGCCGGCGTCGATGGTGAGGGAGAGGTCGGCGTCGGCGGGCCACTGGGAGGCCAGGGCGCCCAGGGGTACCAGGCGGTAGCGCGACACGTCGGGCAGCAGTTCGGCCATCGCGGGCTCCGAGGTGAAGACCGGCACGATCTGCTCGCCGCCGGGCTGCTCCAGCACCGGCAGCGCCACGGCCGTCGGATCGTTGACGGCCGCCTCGTCGGCGTCGTCCGGGACCGGGATCAGCACGTCGGTGTCGGCGAGCGTGTGGAGCGCGGCCGTGTCATGGGTGTCGAAGGCGAGCGCGGTCAGCGCACGCTGGGCCGGCGAGGCGGCCTGGTGCGGGTTGTGGCCATTGACGGGTATGTCCATCGGAAGATCCCAGGTAGTAGCGGAAGGGCCGCCCGGGACGGCGTCCGTCCCGGGCGCTGCGCCCCTCGCGTACCCGACGTGGAGGCGGGCATTCCTCTACCTGGGCGATGCATATGAGGCGGGAGGGGCCACCGGGTCCCTAGGGCCCAGGTCACGACGGGTGTGGTCGTCCAGGAACCGCCCTCGCCCTCGACCGGGCCGGTGCCCGCGCGGGGGCGTGGCAATCTCTCGCGGCGCGGACGCCACAGGGGCATGACGGTCAGCGGAACCCGTCGCGCGACCGGCACCGCGCCGAAGGGGCCGGAAGTGAAAATGAACCAGCAGTGGTGACCGGCGCCCACGCGCCCGCCGGGAGCCCGTGCCTAGCGTGGCCGCATGACCATGCAAACCTGGTTTCCCGACGCCAAGCTGGGCATCTTCATCCACTACGGCATCTACGCCGTGGACGGAGTGCCGGAGTCCTGGGCCTTCTACTGGGGCGAGGTGACGCACGAGCGGTACATGAAACAGCTCGACGGCTTCACCGCGTCCGCCTACGACCCCACGGCCTGGGCCGATTTGTTCGCCCGGGTGGGCGCGAAGTACGCGGTGCTCACGGCACGCCACCACGACGGCGTCGCGCTGTGGGACACCGCCCGCGGCGATCTGGACGTCGTCCGCCGCACACCGGCGGGCCGGGACCTGATCACCGGGTACGTCGACGCGCTGCGCGAGCGGGGCCTCAAGGTCGGCCTCTACTACTCGCACTCCGACTGGAACCATCCCGACTACGCCAGTGTCCGCCACCCCGACATCGACCAGTGGTCGAACCAGCACCCGGGCGGCAACGACGCCAACCCCTACTCCCACGCCGCACCCGGCGAGGAGGACCCGGCCGCCTGGGAGCGCTACCTCGCCTACCGGGACGGCCAGGTGAGCGAGCTGGTCGAACGGTTCCGCCCCGATCTGCTGTGGTTCGACGGCGAGTGGGAGCGCACCGAGGAGCAGTGGCGGATGCGGGAGTTGGCCGAGCTGATCCTCCGGGAGAACCCCGGCACCGTGCTCAACGCCCGCATGCTCTCCTACGGCGACTACGCCACCCCGGAACAGGGCGTCCCGCTCGAAGCGCCTTCCGGCCCCTGGGAGTTGTGCCTGACCATCAACGACTCATGGGGGTTCCAGCACGCGGACCACAACCACAAATCCGTGCGGCAGCTGGTGCGTTACTTCGCCGAGACGATCGGCATGGGCGGCAATCTGCTGCTGGACGTCGGGCCGAGGGCGGACGGGACGATCCCCCCGGAGCAGGTGGAGCGGCTGGAAGGGCTCGGGGCGTGGATCGGGCGGCACTCCGACGCCGTGTACGGCACGGTCGCCGGGCTGCCGGCCGGGCACCACTACGGTCCGAGCACCCTCTCCGCGGACCGGCGCACCCTGTACCTGATGTGCTTCGACGTGCCGCGCGAGTCGGTGGCGGTACGGGGGCTGCGCAACCCCGTCACCAAGGTCACCGTCCTCGGCACGGGCACCGAGCTGGGGCACCGGGTGATCGGCGGCCTCGACGCGGTGCCCGGCGTGACCTGGATCGACGCGCCCGCGGAGGCCGACCTCGACCCGTACGCGACCGTCCTGGCCGTGGAGTTGGAGGGAGAGCTGGACCTCTACCGGGGCTCGGGCCGCGACTGACCCGGCACCCCGGCCCCCTGTCACACCCGGGCGGCCGGGCACGTCGGGCGCGTGGGGCACGTCGGGCACGTCGGGCACGTCGGGCACGTCGGGCACGGGACACATCACCGCACCTCCTGAGCCCGTACCGGGGGGTGGAGCGGGCAGGGGACATGTCGGGACCTCCGTACAATCCTCGGGGAATCGACCGTGGGTTCGCTTTCATGAACCTCCCGGTCGGCCCGGGACGGCCCCGGGCCCGCTTCAGGGGGAATCGCATTGCCGTGGGACGTGGCTCCGCTGGTGGGCCGGGAGACGGAACTCGCTCGCCTCGCCGACGTACTCGACGGGTTGTCCGGGCCCGGCCACGGCCCGGCCGTCGTGGACGTCACCGGCGCGGCGGGCATCGGCAAGAGCAGGCTGGTCTCGGAGTTCTGCGCCCGGGCGCGGGACAAGGGCATGACGGTGCTGCGCGGCCGGGCGACCGAGTACGAGCGGCACCTGCCCTACCAGCCCCTCGCCGACGCCCTCGCCGATCTCGACACCGGGACGGGGATCCCGTCGCCGTTCGCCGAGGTCCGCGCCATGGACCGTTTCGCCCTGCAACGCGCGGCGGCGGCCTTCCTGACCCGGATCGCGCACACCGGCAACGGCCTCGTGGTCGTCCTCGACGACGTGCACTGGGCCGACCCGGCGTCCCTGGAACTCCTCGACCATCTCGTCCGGCATCCTCCCCGGCGCGCGCCCGTGGTGATCGTGGTGGCCCGGCGGGAACGGCAGACCGCGCCCCGGCTCGTCGCCTCCCTCACCCGAGGCGTGGAGGCCGGGACAGTGCTCCGCCTCGAACTGGGCCCCCTGAACCGCGACGCCTGCCTCGCCGCTCTGGCCCCCGACCGTCCGGCCGACCTCGCCGCCGAGCTGTACACCGCCAGCGAGGGCAACCCGCTCTACTTCCTCGCCCTGCTCCAGGCCGGCAGGCCCGCCGGGCTCAGCTCACTGCTGCTGGACGAACTGACGCCGCTCACCGACGACCAGCGCCGGACGGTTCAGGCCGTCGCCGTCCTCGGCGACCACGCAGCGCCCGCCCTGGTGGCCGCCGTCACCGGCCGCCCGGAGCATGAACTCGACGCAGACTTCCGCGAGTTGGCCGCCCGTGACCTCGCGCGTCCGGGGCCGGACGGCCGGTGGACGCTCCGGCATCCGGTGCTGCGGTCCCTCGTCCACGACACCACCGATCCCACCCTGCGCACCCGGATGCACCACCTCGCCGCCGTCGAACTGGCCCGGATCGGGGCGCCGGTCAGCGAGCGGGCGCACCACGTCGAGCGGGCGCTGACCGGCTGGGACCCGCACGCCGTGACCGTACTCACCGAGGCCGCCCGGCAGGCCGCCGCCACCGCGCCCGCGAGCAGCGCGCACTGGCTCGGCGTCGCCCTCGCCCATCTGCCCGAGCGTCCGGAACACAGCGTGCTGCGCCGGGATCTGATGCTCCGCCGGGCCGAGGCACTCGGCGCCAGCGGCGGGCTGCGCGAGAGCCGGGACCTGCTGCACGAGGTGATCAGCCTGTCGCCGCCGGGCACCGACGACGGCGCCCGGACCCTGGCCGTCACCCTGTGCGCGGTGATGGAGCGTCATCTCGGCCGGTACACCGAGGCCGTGGCCCTGCTCCGCCGCGAACTGGCCCGGGGCACCGGCCTCTCCCCCGCCGAGACCGTCCGACTCGGCCTGGAACTGGGCTCGTCCGCACCGCACGCCAGCTCCTACCCGGACGTACGCGAGGACGTGGCCCGCACCCTGGAGCTGGCCCGGTCGCTGGGCGACGAGATCGCGGAGGCGGGCGCGCTCGCCGTCGCCGCGCTCGGGGAGGCGTACGAGGGCGACCCGGAGGCCGCCGCCGAGGCGACCGACCGGGCGGCCGCGCTCATCGACTCCCTCACCGACCAGGATCTCGCGGGCCTGTGCGAGCCACTGGCCCGGCTCAGCTGGGCGGAGGCCTTCCTGGAACGGTACGCCGACGCCGAACGGCACGCCGAGCGCGGCCTGGTGATCGCCCGCCGGGGCGGTCTGCTCTATGTGGTGCCGCATCTGCTGCTGTGCCGGTCCCACCTCCATGTCATGACGCTGCGACTGGGGTCGGCCCTGGAACTCGCGGAGGAGGCGGAGACGATCGCCCGGGCCATCGGCAGCGACGAGTTGCTCGCCTTCGTCCTGGCGTCCAAGGCCCAGGCGCTGATCCCCGCGCTCCCGCCGGGTGACGGTGGTGCGCTGGCCGTGGCCGAGGAAGCCGTCGCCCGGGCCGGCGCCGGCACCGGCTGGTGGGCGTCCATCGCGTGGGCCGTGCTGGGGTTCGCCGCGCTCCACTCCGGTGATCCGGTGCGCGCCCGTGCGGCCGTGCTGCGGGCGGGCGGGGAGGATCTGTCCGGTCTGCAGCCCAGCATGCGGCCGCTGTTCACCGAGATCCTCGTCTCCGCCTCCCTGCTCACCGGAGACCACGACGAGATCCGGCGGTGGGCCGGGCAGGCCCGCGAGGAGGCGGAGCGGCTGGGCCTCGTGGCGCAGCGGGCGGCCGCGCTGCGCAGCCTGGCGCATGTGCCGTTGGCCGAGGGTGATCCGGCCGCCGCGGCGACGTTGTTCGAGCGGGCCGCCGAGGAGGCTGGCCGGGGCCGGGGCGGGCTGTGGGAGGCGCAGACCCTGCTGATGGGGGCACCCCTGACCGCGTCGGCGGGGCGTCCGGCTCGCGCCCGCGTCATGTGGGAGCGCGCCGTTCAGCTGAGCACCGACGCCGGCGCCCACCTGCTGACCGGCCTCGCGGAGGCGATCCGTCCGGTGGTCTTCGCGGCGGCGGAACCGGAAGGGGAGGCAGAGGCGCAGGCGAAGGCGGCAGCGAAGAAGGCGAACGGGCCGGGCGGGGCCGACGCGGGCGCGGGTCCGGGCGCGGGTCCGGGCGCGGGCGCGGGTCCGGGCGCGGGCGCGGGCGCGGGCGCGGGCGCGGGCGCGGGCAACAGCAAAGCGCCGGGCACGGGCTCCGGCGCGCCGTCGCGGGCAGCGGCGTTCGTGGAGTTGGCCGCGCTGTCCCCGCGGGAGCGGGAGATCACCGCCCTCGTCGCGAAGGGCCTGACCAGTCCCGCCATCGCCGAGCGGCTCTTCCTCAGCCCGCGCACGGTCGAGACCCACCTCTCCCGCATCTACCGCAAGACGGGCCTCGCGTCACGGGCGGCGCTGGCGGCCCTCCAGACCCGGGACGAACTGCGCGAGGGCGGCGCGTGAGCCGGTGGGATGTCAAGGAATGGGGGCGATGTGCACCCCTCGATGCCTCTCCTCCGAGCGGGGTGGTTAGCATATGAGCGCCGCCTAGCTCGAAAGACAAATCTGTGACTCTCAACGAGGACTCGTTCACCGTCTGGAAGCACCGCGAGGAGATCGCGGAATCGATGATCCCGATCATCGGGAAGCTGCACCGCGAGCGGGACGTGACGGTCCTGCTGCACAGCCGCTCCCTGGTGAACAAGTCGGTGGTCAGCATCCTGAAGACCCACCGGTTCGCCCGCCAGATCGCCGGCGTGGAGCTGTCGGTCACCGACACCCTGCCGTTCCTACAGACCCTCACCACGCTCGACCTCGGCCCCTCCCAGATCGACATCGGCCTGCTCGCCGAGGCGTACCAGGCCGACGACCGAGGCCTGTCGATCGCGGAGTTCACCGCCGAGGCCGTCGCCGGTGCCACCGGCGCCAACAAGATCGAGGGCGCGGAGGGACGCGACGTCGTCCTCTACGGCTTCGGCCGCATCGGCCGCCTCGTGGCCCGCCTGCTCATCGAGAAGGCCGGCTCGGGCAACGGGCTACGCCTGCGCGCCATCGTGGTGCGCGGCGGCGGTGAGCAGGACATCGTCAAGCGCGCCTCGCTGCTGCGCCGGGACTCCATCCACGGCCAGTTCCAGGGCACGATCACCGTGGACGAGGCGACCAGCACGATCAACGCCAACGGCAACGAGATCAAGGTGATCTACGCCGGTGACCCGTCCGAGGTCGACTACACCGAGTACGGCATCAAGAACGCCATCCTCATCGACAACACGGGCAAGTGGCGCGACCGTGAGGGTCTGTCGAAGCACCTGCGTCCCGGCATCGACAAGGTCGTGCTGACCGCGCCCGGCAAGGGCGACGTCCCGAACATCGTGCACGGCGTCAACCACGACACGATCAAGCCGGACGAGCAGATCCTGTCCTGTGCGTCCTGCACCACCAACGCGATCGTGCCGCCGCTGAAGGCGATGGACGACGAGTTCGGCGTGCTGCGCGGTCATGTGGAGACCGTCCACTCGTTCACCAACGACCAGAACCTGCTGGACAACTACCACAAGTCGGACCGTCGCGGCCGCTCCGCGCCGCTCAACATGGTCATCACCGAGACGGGTGCCGCCTCGGCGGTCGCCAAGGCACTGCCCGCCCTGAAGGCGCCGATCACCGGCAGCTCGATCCGCGTCCCCGTGCCGGACGTCTCGATCGCGATCCTCAGCCTGCGCCTCGGCCGCGAGACCGACCGCGAGGAGGTCCTCGACTACCTCCGGGGCGTCTCGCTGACCTCCCCGCTGAAGCGCCAGATCGACTTCACCAACGCGCCCGACTCGGTCTCCAGCGACTTCATCGGCTCCCGCCACGCGTCGATCGTCGACGCCGGCGCCACCAAGGTCGACGGCGACAACGCGATCCTCTACCTCTGGTACGACAACGAGTTCGGCTACTCCTGCCAGGTCATCCGGGTCGTCCAGCACGTCTCCGGCGTGGAGTACCCCACATACCCGGCTCCGGCGGTCTGAGCCACCGACGCAGGATCAGCGAATCAGTGCGCACCGCGGGCGCGAGACACGGTTCTCCCGAACCTCGTGCGCGCTGATTCCGCTCCGCGACTCCGGACTCCGCGCAAGGGATCTTGAGCGCGCGAGCAGCCCATGGCAGGCTCGTGCCGCATGATCGATGCATTCGCCAAGGACAACCTGCACGGAAGGCTGCGGCGGGACCGCGAGGCGCTGCTCTGGAAACTCGACGGCCTGTCCGAGTACGACGCCCGCCGGCCTCTGACGGCGACCGGGACCAACCTCCTCGGCCTGGTCAAACACGTGGCCACCGTCGAGGCCCGGTACTTCGGCGAGGTCTTCGACCGCCCTTCACCGGAGCCGCTGCCCCGCTGGCAGGACTCCGACGGCGGCGATCTGTGGGCGACCGAGGACGAGACCCGCGGTCAGATCATCGGGTTCTACCGGCGCACGTGGGAACACTCGGACACGACGATCGACGGGCTTCCCCTCGACGCCCCCGGCCACGTGCCGTGGTGGCCGGAGCCTCACGCCGACACCAATCTGTTCGCCGTCCTGGTCCATGTCCTCGGCGAGTCCGTCCGGCACGCCGGGCACGCCGACATCCTCCGCGAGGGCATCGACGGCCGGACCGGGTTGCGCCCCGAACACGAGACACGGATCGACGAGGACGCCCGTGCGGCCCACTGCGCCAAGATCGAGCGGGCCGCCAGATCGGCCGCGTCGGGGGGTGCGCGGTCCTTCGGAACGTCTTGAATCGGGCTCGGGCCCCGGTCGGCGGCGGAGAGAACCGTGGTGACGCGGACGGCGAGGAGGCTGCTGGGGTGACGGTACGGTTCGGGTCCTCGGCGTCGTCGGCGCGTGGCACGACGAGGTGGCCCTGGGACTGACCGCCGCCGTGGTGTGATGGGCGTCGTGAGCCGAGCTGCCGAAGAGTCCAACCGCCGTATGCTGCGGGCCCGGGACGCCATGGACCGGGCGTACGCGCAGCCCTTGGACGTGCCCGCGCTGGCCCGGATCGCCCATGTCTCCGAGGCGCACTTCACGCGCACGTTCCGGGCCACGTTCGGGGAGACGCCCCACCGCTATCTGCAGCGTCGCCGGGTCGAGCGGGCGATGTTCCTGTTGCGGGAGACCGACCGCGGTGTGACGGACATCTGCTTCGACGTGGGCTTCGGCAGCCCGGGTACCTTCAGCCGCACCTTCCGCGACATCGTGGGCACGTCGCCGCGGCAGTACCGCAAGGAGGCGCCGCCGCTGCCCGTGCCGACGTGTTCCACGAAGGCGTGGACGCGGCCGAGCGATTGAGCAGTTCTGGATAAGTTTCCGACCGGCCCGCTCGGTAGCGTGAGGCCCATGTTCACCGCCATCACGCACTCGCAGATCTACGTCCTCGACCAGGACGAGGCCCTCGACTTCTACGTCGGCAAGCTCGGCCTGGAGGTCAACACCGATGTCGACCTGGGCTTCATGCGCTGGCTGACCGTCCAGGTGCCCGGCCGGCCGGAGCGCCAGATCCTCCTGGAGAAGCCGGGGCCGCCGGCGCTCTCCGAGGACACCGCGGCACAGGTCCGCGCACTGCTCACCAAGGGGGCCATGGGCGGCCACCTCATCTTCAGCACGGACGACTGCCGCAAGACCTACGACACCCTCCTCGGCAAGGGCGTCGAGTTCACCGAGGAGCCCACCGAACGCCCCTACGGCATCGACTGCGGCCTGCGCGACCCGTTCGGCAACAGCATCCGCTTCACCCAGCCGAAGGGCTGAGCCCCGGGCGCTCCCCGGCCTCGGGGGCGTTGTCAGTGGTGGGCGGCAGGATGGGGGCATGACGACATCAGCTGCAGTGATCGTGGATGCCGCCGCCTACGCGCAGGCCGTCGAGGACGCCGTGCGGGCCTCGTCCGCCTACTACACCGGGGGCACGTCGGCGTTGGACGACGACACCTACGACCGGCTCGTGCGCGGTATCGCGGCGTGGGAGGCCGAGCATCCCGAGGGGATACTGCCCGACTCACCTACCGGCAAGGTCGCCGGTGGCGCGGTCGAGGGGGACGTGCCACACACGGTGGCGATGCTGAGCCTGGACAACGTGTTCTCGGGCGAGGAGTTCACCGCGTGGACGGCGTCGCTGACTCGGCGGATCGGGCACGACGTGGAGCGGTTCAGCGTGGAGCCCAAGCTCGACGGGCTCGCGGTCGCCGCGCGCTACACCCAGGGGCGGCTCACCCGGTTGATCACCCGGGGCGACGGGACGGCCGGGGAGGACGTCTCGCACGCCATCGGCACCATCGAGGGGCTGCCGGGCGAGCTGGCCGAGCCGGTGACGGTGGAGGTGCGGGGCGAAGTCCTCATGACCACCGCCCAGTTCGAGCACGCCAACGAGATACGCACCGAGCACGGCGGGCAGCCCTTCGCGAACCCCCGCAACGCCGCGGCGGGCACCCTGCGCGCCAGGGAGCGTGCCTACACCGTGCCGATGACGTTCTTCGGGTACGGGCTGCTGGCGCTGCCTGGCACGGACGCCGCCGACGCCGCCCGGCTCGCGGAGCTGGCCCACAGCGACCTGATGGCCCGCGCCGCCGAGCTGGGCGTCAACACCACCGCGGGTACGGCCGTGCCCGGTGTCACCGCCGCTTCCGTCGAGGAGGTCCTCGCCCGGGTGACGGAGATCGCCGCGCTGCGGGCCGAGCTGCCCTTCGGGATCGACGGGATCGTCGTCAAGGCCGACCTGGCCGCCGACCAGCAGGCCGCCGGGTCCGGTTCCCGCGCCCCGCGCTGGGCGATCGCCTACAAGCTGCCCGCCGTCGAGAAGATCACCCGGCTGCTGGAGGTCGAGTGGAACGTCGGCCGCACCGGCATCATCGCGCCGCGCGGCGTACTGGAGCCCGTCGAGATCGACGGCTCCACCATCACGTACGCCACCCTGCACAACCCGGCCGACATCACCCGCCGTGACCTGCGGCTGGGCGACCACGTCATGGTGCACCGCGCCGGTGACGTGATCCCGCGCGTGGAGGCGCCCGTCGCCCATCTGCGCACCGGCGACGAACAGCCGATCGTCTTCCCCGAGGTGTGCCCGAGATGCGGCTCCGCCATCGACACCGGAGAACAGCGCTGGCGCTGCGAGAACGGCCGCAACTGCCATCTGGTGGCCTCCCTGTCGTACGCCGTCGGGCGCGACCAGCTCGACGTGGAGGGGCTCGGGCACACCCGGGTCGTCCAGCTCGTCGAGGCGGGCCTGGTGACCGACCTCGCGGATCTCTTCGCCCTCACCCGGGAGCAGCTCCTCGGGCTGGAGCGCATGGGGGAGACCAGCACCGACAACCTTCTCGCCGCGCTGGAGACGGCCAAGGGGCGGCCGTTGTCGCGGGTGCTGTGCGCGCTGGGCGTGCGGGGCACCGGACGTTCCATGTCCCGCCGTATCGCACGGTACTTCGCCACCATGGAGAACCTCCGGGCCGCGGACGCCGAAGCGATCCAGCGGGTCGAGGGCATCGGCACCGAGAAGGCCCCGTCGATCGTGGCCGAGCTGGCCGAACTCGCCCCGCTCATCGACAAGCTCGTGGCGGCCGGGGTGAACATGACCGAGCCGGGCGCCACGCCTCCCGCGCCGGCCGACGAGAGCACCGCCGACGCCGAGGACGGCACCGAGGCGGCGGGTGGGCCGCTCGCCGGGATGGCCGTGGTGGTCACGGGCGCGATGACCGGGGTGCTGGAGAAGCTCAGCCGCAACCAGATGAACGAACTCATCGAACGCGCCGGGGGCCGCGCCTCCTCCAGCGTCTCCAAGAAGACCTCCCTGGTCGTCGCGGGGGAGAACGCCGGCTCCAAGCGCGCCAAGGCCGAGACGCTGGGCATCCGCCTGGCCGGCCCCGACGAGTTCGCCGCGCTGGTGGCCGACTTCCTCACAGCCGAATGATCACGAGGGCCGTGTCGTCGGTGGCACGGCCGTGGTGGAGGAGGTCCAGGAGCAGGGCGTCGGCGAGCAGCTCGGGGGTGGAGCGGCGATGGCGGGTGAGCGCTTCGGCCAGCCGGCCGAGGCTGACGTCGATGTCCTCGTCGCGGCGTTCGATCAGACCGTCGGTGTAGAGGACGAGGGTGTCGCCGACCGTGAAGCCGAGGGTGGCCTCCGGGCGGGGGGTGTGCTCGGGACGGGCGCCGAGCGGCGGATCGGTGGCGCCGTCGAGGAAGACGACCGAGCCGTCGCGGCGCAGCAGTGCGGGCGGCAGATGGCCGGCGCTGCTGTAGGTGATCGTGTGGCTGTCGAAGTCGACGCAGGTCTGCACGGCGGTGGTGTTCTCGGCGCCTTCGACGGAGCGGGCGTACAGGCCGAGCGCGTCCAGTGCCTGGGCGGGACCGTCGGCCACCAGGGACGCGGCGCTCAGCGCGCTGCGGAGCTTGCCCATCACGCAGGCGGCGGCCAGCCCGTGCCCGACCACGTCACCGACGGCGATCCCGATACGGTCGACACCCTCCAGGTCGACCAGGTCGTACCAGTCGCCGCACACGTTCAGCGCGTCCGTCGCCGGCTGGTAGCGGACGGCCGCCCGGTGGTGTCCGAGCGGGTTGGGCGCGGGCAGCATCGCCTTCTGCAGGGCGAGCGCCACTTCCCGCTCATGGGCGTGCGCCTCGCGCAGCCGTTCGTTGACCTCCTGCAGCTCCCGGGCACGGGTGTAGAGCTCGGCCTCCAGCACCCGGGCCCGGTCGCCCGGCGCGCGCTCGCGGGCCCGGATCAGCTCGGTGACCTCCTCCACCTTGTGGATCAGCAGCACCACCTTCCCGTCGGGGCCGAGGACCGGCGCGTTCACCGGACTCCAGTACCGCTCCTCCCACTCCCCCGGGCACTGCACCGACTCCACGTCGTAGCGCTGCAGCGCCATCGCGTCCCGCTCGCCGGTCTCCACCACACGGCTGAGGGAGGCCGCCAGGTTCCGCATCCCGTTCGCGGACGGGTCATCGGGATTGTCGGGGAACACATCGAAGAGATACCGGCCGACCACCTGCTCGCGGGTGCGCCCCGACATCCGCAGGAACTCCTCGTTCGCGTCCGCGTACACCAGATCGGGTGTCAGCAGCGCCACCATGCCCGGCAGCGCCTGGAACACCGCCGCGTAGTCGTTCGCCGTATCCGCCATGGTCGCCGCCTCAGCGTCCGTCGTGCTGTGATCTCCACCATAGGATCCCGGAGGCCCACGGGCGCGGTTCCGTGGTCAGGAAAAAGACCGGGTCACGCACTGTCGTACGCATGGGAACACAGCGTCGCGGGCGCGGGGGGCCGGAGCAGCGGCCCGCGCGGCGCACGCGGCCGGTGTGGGGGCCGCGCTCAGCACGGCTGTCGCCACACTCCCAGCTCCAGTCGTTTGACCATCGACGAGAGCCTCAGCCGGCGCGACTCGGCGCAGAAGCTGCTCCTGGGTTCGGTGTACTCCACGTGGAACACGGCCTTGCCGGCCTCGATGAAGGGCGAGAGCCGCGCGCACTCGTCGTACTGGGCGCACTCCTCGTTGACGGCGAAGTCGAAGTCGGTCAGCAGCTGGGGAATCTGGGGCAGGTCGTTCTTCAGGCCCACCGCCAGGCCGCGCTCGTGGGCGAGGTCCGCGATCATGCGGTTGTACGTCAGCTGGTCCCGCGCGGTGAGCGGGAAACCGGTGTCGTCGGCGTACCCCTCCATCAGGTCGGGTTCCACCGCGTCGAAGCCCTTGTCGCGGCACATGTCGAAGCGGCGTTCCATGAGGGGCCGCAGGACGTCCAACTGCCGTATGTCCAGCCAGCGTTCGCCCGTCCAGCCGTTCTCCTCGCCGAGCAGGGCGCGCGGGAAGTCGTCCTTGTCAGGCCGGAAGTCCTCCCAGGCGCCGACGTTGATGTAGCAGATCACCTTGCGGCCGTCCCGGTGCAGCCGGGCCACGTCCCGCGCGGAGTTCTCGAAGCCGTCGATGTCGTAGACGGGCACGTCCGCCGAGGGGTCGACCTTCCCGTCCAGCTGCCACTGCCAGGCGAGACCGGGCCGGGGGCGCCAACGCGGCCCGGACGTGGAGTCGGGATCCGGGACGGAGTCGCCGCCGCAGCCCACCAGGGTCGAGGCCAGCAGGGCGGCCAGCAGCGCCGGGTACGCGAGCGTCGGCCTCCTCATCGGTCCGTCCCGGTGAGCGCGGGCGTCAACTGGGCCCAGGGGTTGGGTGGTTCACCGGTCACCGGGCCGCAGACGGCGGCGCCCCGGTCGTGCGCGGTGCGCACGGCGAGCGGTACGAGTGCCTCGGGGACGCCGTAGACGAGGTGGCAGAGCCGTTCGGGCGGGTGGCGCTCGGCCCAGGCGGGTCTGCTGAACGCCGACACGTACGTCGACCAGTGGCCCTCGAAGGTGACGGTCAGGTCGGCGAGGCGGGCGTACCCCGGGGCCGGGTGGACCCCGGGGTTGAGGACGACGGTGGCGGCGCCGAGCCGGCGGAGGGCCCGGACGAGCCTGCGGCAGGCGGGCAGGCCGTCCGGGGTGGCCGTCACCTGGTCGAGGAAGCAGCCGTCGGCCGCGTACCACTCCTGGTGACGGCGTACGTCGTCGGCGATCTCGGCGCGGTCGCGCACCCCGTAGTCGGTGTCGACGTAGCCGAGCAGCCGGGCCCCGGCCGCGCGCAGCGCCCCGGCCGCCGCGGTGAACGCGGGGTCGGGGACGTCGCCGGGGCCGTTCGCGGGGTTGAGGACGACGGCGTAGGTGCGGGGCGCCGCCCGGATCAGGCGGTGCCAGGCGCCCGGGTCCTCGGCCGGGTGGACGTACAGCGGGATCAGCAGACTCACGGCGTACGGGCACCTTTCGCGTCGCCCCCGTGTTCGGCGTCGTCCGAGCCGCTCTCCCACAGCGCGGTGAGCGCGTCGTCCAGGCTGTGGACCGGCCGCCAGCCGAGGGCCGCCTCGGCGGCGGTGATGTCGGAACACTGCCACGACACGTCCGCCGACCGGACCGACCCGCCCGCCCGGGTCTCCCCGGCCCCCCGCCCGGCCGCGACCGCATCCGGGCCCGCATCCGGGCCCGCGCCCGTGCCCCCGTCCCCCGCTGCCCTCGCGTCCGGCGCCCTCGTCGCCGAAGCCCGCGTCCCCGTCGTGTTCTCCGTGATCCGTCCTCGGAAGCCCGCCTTGTCGGTCAGGAGGTGGACCACCTCGCGGACCGGGACGGCGCGGCCGCCGGAGATGTTGAGGACGGGTGGCAGGGGGCCGGGGGCCGTGGCGGCGAGGACGACCGCTCGGGTGACGTCGCGTACGTCGACGAAGTCGCGGTACGCGGAGAGGTCGCCGAGCGGGAGAACGGCCTCGGGGTCGCGGCCCGCGGTGCGGAGCAGGGCGGCGATACGGCCGGGAAGGCTGGTGCGCGGCGCCCCGGGTCCGACCGGGTTGCCGACCCGCAGGACCACCGCGTCCAGGCCGGAGGTGGTGACGGCGACCGTGCCCGCGAGCTTGGTCGCGCCGTAGGGGGCGAGCGGACGGGTGGCCGCCGCTTCCGTCACCCGGACGTCCACGACGCCGGGCCCGTACTCGGCGGCCGACCCCAGGTGCACCAGCCGTGCGCCGGGGGCGGCCTCGCGAAGCGCCGCGCACAGGACGGCCGGGCCCCGGGCGTTGACCTCGGCGAGGGTGACGGGATCGCCGCCGGTCGCGCCCGCGCAGTTGACCACGGTGTCGGGCGCGGCCGACGCCAGCGTCTTCGCCAGGTCCGCGGGGCGGACGGTGCCGAGGTCGACGGCGTGGTCGGCGGTGGGCGCACGGCCGCCGCCGAGGACCAGCGCGCCCGGCAGGGCACGCAGCCCCTCGACGACATGGGCGCCCAGATAGCCGGTGAAACCCAGGACGAGAATGCGCATGCGGTGCTCAGGCTCCCTTGAGCAGAAGCGACTTGCGGGTGGTGAACTCGGCGTTGGCCCGGTCGTAGTCGTCCGGACGGCCTATGTCCAGCCAGTACCCGTCGAAGTCGTAGGCGTGCGGCTGGTTCCGGGCCCTTATCAGGTCGAGCACCAACTCGTCGAAGCCCAGCGGCAGTCCGGGGGTGTAGCCCTCCAGAGTGGAGCGGGACACGCCGTAGACGCCCATGGAGACGCGGTAGTCCATGCTCGGCTTCTCGGTGAAGGCGACGACCTTGGTGTCGTCGGTGGTCAGGACACCGAAGTCGATGTGGACCTTGCGGGCGTAGGTGGCGATGGTGAGCGGCGCCCCGGACTCCCGGTGCCGGCGCAGGACGTCGGCGTAGTCGAGGTCGGTGAGGATGTCGCCGTTCATCACGAGGAACGACTCGGGCAGCTTCTCGCGCAGGTTGAGCAGCGGGCCCATGGTGCCCAGCGGGCTCTCCTCGGGGGCGTAGTCGACGGTCAGGTCCCACTGGGAACCGTCGCCGACGTAGGCGCGGATGATCTCGCCGAGGTGGCCGATGGCGATGGTGACATGGGTGAAGCCGGCCGTGGAGAGCTGGCGCAGCACGATCTCCAGGATGGCGTGCTGGTCGCCGATGGGGACGAGCGGCTTCGGCAGCGCGGTCGTGTAGGGCCGCAGCCGGACGCCTTTGCCTCCCGCCAGGATCACTGCGTGCATGGGGCTCCTCCTTCGTCGATGTGCTTCTGCCGGACGGGAGTCAGATGTTGTAGATGTCGGTCTTGTAGCGGGCGAGGTTGGCCGGGTCACGGAAGAACTCCACGGTGTGCGCGAGGCCTTGCTCCAGGGTGTGTGCGGGCTGCCAGCCGGTGGCGGCGGTGAGGCGGCTCGCGTCCGCGACGAGCCGCATCACCTCGGAGTTCGCGGGCCGGATGCGGGCCTCGTCCGCACGGACGTCGAGTTCGCTGTCCATGACCTTGCCGATCAGCGCGACGAGGTCGCCGACGGAGATCTCGCCGCCGGTGCCGGCGTTGAAGGTGCGGCCGACGACCTGCTCGGCGGGCGCGGTGCCGACGGTGAGGAACGCCTGCGCGGTGTCCTTGACGAACATGAAGTCCCGGGTGGGACGCAGATCGCCGAGGGTGATGGTGCGCTCCCCCGCCGCGACCTGGCCGATGACGGTGGGGATCACCGCCCGCATCGACTGGCGGGGCCCGAAGGTGTTGAAAGGTCTCAGGGTGACGACGGGGGTGTCGAAGCTCGCGTGGTAGCTGTCGGCGAGCCGGTCGCCACCGGCCTTCGAGGCGGCGTACGGGGACTGGGTGTTGATGGGGTGGTCCTCGGTGATCGGCACGGTCCGGGCGGTGCCGTAGGTCTCGCTGGTGGAGGTATGGACCAGACGGGGCGTGCCGAGGGCGCGGACGGCCTCCAGGACGTTGAGGGTGCCGGTGACATTGGTGTCCACGTAGCTGTGGGGTGCCTGGTAGGAGTACGGGATCGCGATGAGGGCGGCCAGGTGGTAGGCGGTGTCGGCGCCGTCGAGGAGACCGCGGACCGAGCCGGGGTCGCGGACGTCGCCGAGGACGATCTCGACCTGGTCGAGGACGTCGGGGTGCAGGGTCTCCAGCCAGCCGTAGGAGGAGAAGGAGTTGTACTGGGCCATGGCCCGGACCCGGTGTCCGGAGGCGACGAGCGCCTCGGTCAGGTGGGAGCCGATGAAACCCTCGGCTCCGGTGACGGCGGCGAGCGGTGCGGAGGTCAACTGGTGTGTCCTTCCGGTCGGTGGTGTGGGGGTGGCACGTGGGAGGTGCGCGGTGGTCGGGTGAGCACGGGGCTCAGGCGTGTGGCGCGGGCCGGCCGAGCAACCGCAGCGCGCACGCCGACAGACAGAGCGCGGCGGCGGCGCAGCACAGGGGCAGCGCCAGGTCGCCCGGTGGCAGGCGCAGCAGGGTGACCGCCCCGGCGCCGCCGGCCGCCGCCAGACAGATCGCGGCGGACGGCCAGGCCGCCCCGAAGGCCTGCAGCAGCAGCGCGGTCCACAGGACGGCGGCGAGCAGCAGCAGCGGGGCGGGGGCGGCGCCGGTGAGCAGGGCCGCGGGCAGCAGCGGCAGCAGATAGACGAGCAGGCAGAGGCCGAGGATCCCGGCCGAGCGCAGCAGGAACCCGGCGGGAGTCGCGGCGGCCCGCAGCGCGGCGACGGACAGTCCCCGGTAGCGGTAGAGCAGCCATTCCGCCGGGCCCATGCTCACTGTCAGCACGATCACCGCGTACGGCTCCTGTCGGCCCTCCAGCAGTACCAGCACACCGGCGGCCAGGCCGAAGAGGCCGTACGGCAGGGACCACAGCGGGCGGGGGCGGCGGGCGTCGGGGACGGCGGGGGTGGAGAGGACGGCCCGCAGGGTCAGGCCGGTGACGGCGAGGGTGGCGAGCAGGGCGAGCAGGGGCAGTCCCGCGCGGGGCCACGGGCCCGGTTCCCACCAGGGCAGGACGGCGGCTCCGGCGATCAACGGGCTGAGCGCGGCGAGCAGTTGGCGTTCCCGGCCGAGGACCAGCAGGACGCCCGCCGCGCCCAGGTACAGGGACTGGGCGGCCGCCACCAGGGTCACCGGGCCGCCGCCCGCGGGCAG
The DNA here is from genome assembly GCF_055575575.1 of Streptomyces sp. NPDC034049. Taxonomy (NCBI): domain Bacteria; kingdom Bacillati; phylum Actinomycetota; class Actinomycetes; order Kitasatosporales; family Streptomycetaceae; genus Streptomyces; species Streptomyces sp. NPDC034049. The sequence continues at coordinate 151,441 of NZ_JBVISJ010000019.1, read as the reverse complement.
TGCCGCGCTCGCCGTGGCGACGAGCGCTCCGACGGGGGCGCCGGTCAGGAGCGTACGGCCGGCCTCGTGCCGCCCGGTCGCCATCCGCAGGTGGGCGCGGTGGCCGAGGGCCTGGCCCCAGGCCCAGGAGACGAGGCCGGCGACGATCAGGGCCGGGGCGTGGGCGCCGGGGTTCCACAGCGGGGCGGTCAGCAGATAGGCGAGGCCGGGCAGGGCGAAGAGGACGCCCCGCAGCAGGCAGCGCACGGTGTCCGGGCGCCAGGGGTCGGCGCCCCGCGCGGGTTCGGGGAACGTCCTCGGTACGCGTTCGTACAGGGCGGCGGCGAGCGAGAACAGGCTGGGGTGGCCGTAGCGTTCCTTGATGAGGGAGGCGGACAGGCCCTCCGCCTCCAGCAGGGCGGCCACTTCGTACGGGTGGACGGCCGGGCCGACGCGGTCGGCGAGTTCGGCGGCGAGTTCGTTGACCGCCTCCTCGTCCGGACCCCGGTGCGGGAGGCGGATGGTGAGGGTGGTGTCGTCGCCGAGGGCCCAGCTGGGGCGGCGGCGCGGGCGGCGCCGGTCGGCCAGCCGGATGGCGAGGGTGTCCTGTTCGGCGCCGCCGGGTTCGAGTGACAGGGGGCCGCTCATCCGGCCACCGTGCTGATCGGGGCGGGCGCGGCCGCCGGGATCTCGACGGTCGTCGGCCGCTGCCGCAGCGTGGGCAGTTCGAGGTAGATGGCGCGGAAGGTGTCGATGGTCCGGCGGAGGGTGAACTGTTCGATCACCCGGAACCGGGCCGCCTCCCCCATCGCCCGGCGGCGTGCCGGGTCGCCCAGCAGTTCCAGCGCGGCCCGGGCCATCGCCTCCGGGTCGCGCGGCGGCACCACGAGCCCGGTGTCGCCGACGGCCTCGCGCACACCGCCCACATCGGTGGAGACGGTGGCCCGTCCGCAGGACATGGCCTCGATGAGGGTGAACGGGAAGCCCTCGCTGATGCTGGAGAGCATCACGACGTTGCCGGCCGCGTAGGCGTCCTTGATGTCGTCGACCCGGCCCTCGAAGGTGACGGCGTCGCCGTGGCCCAGTTCGGCGGCGAGAGCCTCGCAGCGCTCCCGGTAGGCCTCGCCGCCGCGTGGTGTCCCGCCGAACAACCGCAGTCGCGTGTCCGGGAGTTCGGCCCTGACGAGGGCGAACGCCCGGATGAGGGTCTCCAGGTCCTTGATGGGGTCGACGCGGCCCGCCCAGCTGAGGGTGAGCGTCTCCGGCTCGGGCCCGGCGGGCGGGAACGCGGCGGGGTCGACGCCGTTGTAGACCGTGCGGATCGACTCGGGGTCGGCGCCGCCCTGTTCCTCCCAGAGCCGGTTGTAGCGGTTGCCGGGGGTGATCAGGGCGGCCCTGCGGTAGGTCTCCTCGGCGAGCAGGCGGAAGAAGCCGAGGACGACCGCCTTCACGGGCCAGCGGTAGGGGGCGGTGCGGTAGCCGAGGTAGCGCTCACGCAGATAGACGCCGTGTTCGGTGAGCAGCAGGGGAACGCCGTGCCGTTCGAGGGCGGCGAGGCCCGGGAGGACGGCGACACCGCCGCTGACCGCGTGTGCGACGCCGGTCTCGGGGAGCGGCGCGGCGAGCGGGCGCAGGGCGTGTTCGAGCAGGGAGGTCGCGGTGAGCGCGTCGTGCAGAGTGGGCCGGGCCTCGCGGACCGCGAGGCCGGGGCGGTTCCAGACGGCGGCCAGCTGGGCGATCGCCCGGTCCGAGCGCAGGAAGGGGCTGAGCGTGCCGTCCGCCGCGGCCCGGGCCAGCTCGTACAGGGCGGGCGCGAAGCCGTCCTCGGCGCCCGGGTCGAGCAGGGCGGTGAGGAACCGTTCGTAGGCGGTGGTGAGGCGGTGACGGGCGCGGCCCCGGGGCGCGCGGCCCTCGGGCGGGTCGCCCCACATGGGGACGGACAGCACTCGGGAGACGTGGGCGGGCAGGTCCCAGACGAGGGGTTCGCGTCCGGTGCCGGTCACGGCGATGACATCGAAGTCGAGGTCCGGCATGCCCTGGACGAGTTGGTCGCACCAGACGCTGACGCCGCCGTGACTGTGGGGATAGGTGCCTTCGGTGAGGAGGGTGACGCGCGTCGCGCCGAGTCGGCGCGCGTCGTGGGGAACAGGCATCGGTGTGCTCCACGGCTGTGGTGTGGGGTGGTTCCCGCCGGTCCCGGCCGCGGGTGACGCGGCCGGGACGGCTCGATGGGCAGGTGCCGCGGCTCAGTCGTCCGCGGTGTCGGTGTCCGTCGAGTCGGTGTCCGGGGTGTACGGCACTCTCTCGCTCACGCCCGCGGGGACACGGGTGTCCGGCGCTGGGTCCGTGGTCTCGACGGATCCGGTGGCGTCGGCCGCCGGGGAGCCGGCCGGCGTGGGCAGGGCGAGGGCGAGGGGAGCGCCTGTGGAGGGGGTCCAGCCGGAGACCGCGCCGGCGTAGGCGTCGCCGAAGGCGGCACCTGCCAGGGTGGTGCCGGTGGGCGCGGTGACGGTGACCGCGAGGCCGTCCGGTGCCTCGACGGTCACGGTGTCGCCGATGCGGTGGGCGGAGACGTCGCCGGCCTGGAGGGCGGCCTGCCAGAGGGCCCTGCGCCGGAGTTCGGCGCCGATGTCGTTCATCCGCAGGTTGACCACGGGGGTGTTCTCGGCGAACAGGGCCGCGTAGTCGTCGAGGACGCCGTCGAGCACCGGGTAGGCGATGCGGTCCTCGGCCAGGTTCGACTGGTGGATGAAGTGCGGCTTCGGGTCGCCCGCGAGGACGTGGCCGAGGGCGATCCGCTTCTCCAGCGGCACGATGACCTCCGCGTACCCGGTGGCCGTGTCCAGCGGTGCGGTGAGGCAGGTGGTGGTGGCGGGGTTGTCCTCGCAGATGCCGCTGCCGCCCTGGGCGCGGCTGGTGTAGATCCAGTTGTACTCGTCGACCTGTTCGGCCGCGCGTCCCGCGTTGTAGAAGACGTTCATCGGGTGGCGGGGCACGGTGGTGGCGGGGCCGACCTGACGCTGGGCGGGCTCGCGGGAGTTGTCGGAGCCGAGCCAGGTGATGTCGTTGTCGTCGAGGGCGAGTGCCAGGTTGGGGTTGTCGTCGGGCTGTTGCGGCAGCACCTTCATGCCGGAGTGTTCACCGGTGACCAACTCGCCGTTCTCCAGGGGGAGTCCGGCCCTCTCGCCCCAGACGCGGTTGGTGGCGATCTCGTCGGAGATGTCGTTGCGGCTCACCCAGCGGGTGGAGCCGCCGGCGTCGGTCGCGCATCTCCAGGGGACCACGCTGGTGTCCTGGACGCAGCCGAGGAAGGGGTGGGAGTAGGTGTGGTTGATCCAGCGGAACTGGTTCCGGTCCGCGATGAACTTGTCGGCGAGGGCGTCGTCGCCGTTGTTGTCCTCGCGGTGGTCGACGCTGCCGGCGCCGTTGTAGGCGAGGTCGAGGGTGAAGTTCTTCTCCGTCTGCCAGGCGGTGGCGTGGTCGACGTCGGCCGGGGTCATGCGGATGGGGTCGGGCTCGATGTTCGGGTCGGCGCAGTCGACGTCGCCGGGGGTGCAGTTCAGCTGGGTGTTCCAGCGGTCGTCGGCGGCGAACACGTCGTCGACGTGCACGGCGAAGTAGTTCCGTGAGGCGCCCAGGTGCACCCCGCCGGTCATCCACTCGACGATGCCGCGGGCCAGCAGCCGGAACTGCTGCTGGTACCGGTTGTAGACGAAGGTGACGACGAGCTCGCGCCGCCCGTCGTGCCGGTACTCGCCGACGAGCGTGCCGCGGGTGGACTGGCCGGGGACGGCCGCGTCGACGTAGGGGGTGAAGTCGGCCCCCGCGACCGGCCTCGACAGGTAGGCGTAACTCTCGCCGATGGCCGGGTCGTTGTCCTCGAAGGGCACCGCGCCGTCGAGGTAGCCGAACGGGCCGGCCTTCCCGGCGTCGGTCACCCTGGCCTCGGCGCCGTCGAGGCTGCCGGAGTAGCCGCCGTACACCGGGTACTGCAGACCGGCTTCCGGACGCGCGTAGGTGTAGGCGTCGACCTGGGGGATCGCGTAGGTGCGCTCGTACTCCGCGAGCGCCGTCATCTCGGCGGAGCCGGCCGGGAACGGGTTGTCGTTGGGCAGCACGACCGCCTGGTACTTGGCGCGCGGGCGGCCGTCGACGGTGTCCGCGAGGAAGCCGGCGTCGATGACCGGCCGGTCGGCGCTCGTCAGGTCGATCTCGGTGTACGGCGTGCCGACGGTGGCGAGTTCGGCGGCTATCGCGTCGGTCGACGGGCCGCCGTCGCTGACCACCAGGACCCGCAGATCGACGCGGGGCGTGGTGTCGTCGGCGTGGACCGGGCCGGCCGGCAGGCCGAGCGCGGCGATGAGCGCGCCCACCGTGAGCACGGTGGTGCGTAAAGTCCGCTTCATGCGGTGAAGTCCCCTCCCCGGGCAGGGGTGAGCACGCCTCTCCTGGAGCGGACGCACCCCCTTGCGTGACGCCGGCGTCCCCCTCAGAACCCAGTCGTCGACGCATCCGTCGCGTCACATAGTGGTGTCTGTGTGTGGCTTTCGTGGTCATGCTGCGAAACATGACGGAAAAGTGCAGGTGTCCAACTGGGCGAACCTGGAACCGAATTGAACGTTTTCTCATCCGCCCCCGAAGGGGGCCCGGACCGACCGCTAGGGCCCGGAGCGCTGGTCCGGGCCCTGCGGGGCGTGTCGGCGAACCGTTCGGACCCGTCCGACCGTTCGCCAGTGGTTCAGACCATGACGGAAGCCTGATCGCAGATCATTTCAGGTCACTCCCGTCACGACCGCCCACCTCGTGACGGGCCGTCAGGCGCAGAGCACCCGGGTCTCGGGGGTGAACACCGGACCGCCGCTGACGCTGGTGCTGTCGCTGAACTCGGCGTAGTAGTACGAGTAGAAGCCGATGTTCCCGTTGCAGCCGGAGTCCCCGGCGACCTGGAGCGTCAGCGTGACGGTACGGCTCTGACCGGGCGGGATCGTGGCGCCGTAGTTGGCGCCCAGGTTGGCGGGGCCGGTCCCGGAGCAGGGGGTGGCGCCGGCGGCCGTGGCGAGGCTGCAACCCGTGAAGGAGTACTTGAGGTCGGGGCGCTGGGTGGTCAGCCAGGTGGGCTCGATGGTCTGGTAGACGAACCAGACGTCGTAGGTGTGGTTGTTCTTGATCGTCATCGACAGATTGACCGTGCCGCCGGGCGTGGTGGTGGCGCTGTCGGTGGCGAACGCCAGCTCCGCGGATGCCGCGGGCGCCGCGCTCGCGCCGGGGGCCAGGCCGAACACGGCGAGGGCGAGGGCCAGTACGGCACCGAGGCCGAAGCGTCTCATCAGTGGTGATCGCATGGGCCGGGAGGCTAGGCATCCGACCGGCACGAAGTCTGCCCCGACGGGCGGCGGCCGACCGCCACCCGGCCAAAAGTGCACGCAGGGTGAAGGCGATGCGATGGATCCGTGACGGCGGTTCGCAGGCCCGCGTCAGCGCACGGTAACGGCGATGTGACAGGGGGTGCGGACCGTGTCGTGGCGGCACGCTCGGGCCACCACACGGACGGGACCGCATTGGCGCGTATCGCACCTCGCGGCCCGCTCCTCCGCCACCGCGCGGGACGCGAGATCTCGGCCAACCGCCGATTTCCGGCCCCCGTCCCTCCGTCGGCGGCCACGGGGCCGGAAGTCATCTGTGGAAACCGCCGCCCCGTTGATGAGTCGGAGCATCGCCTGTTCCATGGCCGTGCCCGGCGGTCGACCACCGCCGGTTTCGGATTCTTGGGGAAATGGGGGCACCGTGGGCCGTTCCAGAGCGAGTTCGGAGAGACGGTCGGGGTTATCGGGGGCACGCAGGTACGGCAGGCCGGGTGCGGCGGCGCTGATCGGCGTCGCCGCACTCGTCGTGTCGGCGGTACCGGCCGACGCGGCGACGGAGGCGACGACACCGCCACCGAGCCCGGGAGAGCTGGTACCGGGGCAGCGGACGGCGACACCGGCACTGGTGGAGGGCCTTGCGGAACGGGCCCCGGACGCCCCGAACGCGGTGGCCGCGGCACGCGCCCACCTCGCCGAACGGGAGGACCGCTACCGGATCGCGGATCCGGGGCGCGACCTCGAGGCGACGGGCACCCTCACGACGGGTGACGGGCACGAGATCGTACGGCTGCGGCAGGAGCACCGCGGGGTGCCGGTGCTGGGCGGCCAGTACGTCGTCCGCATGGAGAAGCGGGACGGCGAACGGGTCGTCACCGGCACGTCCGGCAGGTACTTCACGGGTCTGCGGGCCGACACCGCCGCCCCCGCGGTGGACGACGCGCTCGCCGTCGAACGGGCCGTCGACGCCGTACTGACCGATCTGCGCGAGCGGGACTTCACCGCGTACGGGGAAAACGGCGGGGAGAGCGGCGAAGACAGCGGTGAGGAGGGCGGCGAGGAGGCCGGGCATCCGCTCACCGGCACCTCGAACGGCCTGGTCGTCCTGCCCGCCGGCACCGGTGTGCTCACCCGGCACATCACCGTCCGGGGCGCGAGCCCGGTGGGCGGAGAGCCGGTGCTGCGCGAGGTCTACGTCGACGCCGACGCCGGGTATCCGGTCCTGCAGTACAGCGGGATCAGGACGTTCGGCGCGCCCGGGGCGACCTCCGGACCGGACGCGGTGCCGAAGGCGGACGGCAGGCCCTCGGGGCGGGCCGACGCGGCCGGACGGCTCTCCGGGCGGGCCACCGCGGCGGGCTCCGGCGTCAGGCTGGACGGTCGCACCGTGGGCCTGGAGGTCACCCTCGACGAGGTCCGTGGCACGCACGTCCTGCGCGACGCCTCCCGGGTCGACGAGGAGACCGGGCGTCCCGTCCTGACGACCTGGGACGCGCGCGGCAGACAGGTCACCGACGTGGCCGGCGCCTGGCCCCCGGACCTGGCGCAGTTCGCCTCGCCCACCGCCGACTTCGGGGCGGAGGCGACCGAGGCGGGCGCGGTGGACGCGCACTGGGCCGCCGGGCAGGTCTTCGACTGGTTCAAGGGCGGGCACGGCCGGAACAGCCTCGACGGGCGCGGGATGTCGGTCGACTCCCTGGTGGGCGTGACGAATTACGGGGAGCCGTACGTCAACGCCTTCTGGGACGGCACGAAGATGGTGTACGGCACCGGCGACGCCGAGTACCGGCCGCTCTCCGCCGGGCTGGACGTCGTCGGTCACGAGATGACCCACGGGGTCGTCGACCACTCGGCCGGCCTCGTCTACGCCGGCCAGTCCGGTGCCCTGAACGAGGCGATCGCGGACTACTTCGGCAACGCCATCGAGACGGACGTGTACGGCGTGCCCATGGACGACCCGGACGCCGGGCTCCTGGGCGAGCGGCTGTGCCGTACCAAGGCCGCCGCCGAGTGCGCGGTGCGCGACCTGAACGACGGGCGGACCACGGCCAAGTCCTTCCTCGGGGTGGGGTTCGGCACGGACAACGGCGGAGTCCACCTCAACTCCACCATCTTCTCCGGGGCGTTGTGGGACATCCGCGAGGACCTCGGCGCCACGCTCGCCGACCGGGTCGTGTACAAGGCGCTCACCGAGTACCTCACCCCGCTCGACGGGTTCACCCAGGGCCGGGACGCGGTGGTCGCCGCCGCCCGGGCCCTCGGCGTGCAGGGTCAGGACCTGACCGCGGTGCAGCGGGCCTTCAACGCCCATGGCATCGTGGCCAACTGGGAGCTCTCCCTGGGCGTCGACTCCGATCCGCTGCTGGAGCGCGTCAACACCACCGACTCCCGCCTCGGCGCGGGTGGCGACTGGTGGGTGGCCTCGCAGTCGAACGAGTCGGGCACCGAGGCGTACTCGGTGTGGGCCGGGCGCACCGACGGTTCCGGCCGGCTGAAGCTGATGAGTCCCAACGACGGCCGCTACCACGTCGATCCGGCGACGGACGGCAGGACGGTGGTGTGGACGGCCTACGGCTCCGGTCCCGTGGAGGTCCTCGCCCGGCCGATCGCGGGCGGTCCCGTCCGCAAGCTGTGGTCCGGCCGGGGCGTGGGCTCCTCGATCGACGTCGAGGGCGACACCGTGACCTTCGAGCACCACAACCACGGCGGGCGCCGGGGCGTGACGTATCTGAGTCTGAAGGACCCGGCGGCCAAGGTCTCCATCGGCGGCGGCACCTACCGCCGGGCGTCCTTCCCGTCACTGAGCGACGGACGGGTCGTCTACCAGGACTACCGGCGCGTGCGGGCGTCGTACGCGTACTCCACGCGGATCATCGACGTCGCGACCGGTGAGGACACGCTGCTGCACGGGTCGGAGGCGACCACGAGTCTCGGCCCGACCGCCGTGAACGGCCGATACGCCTACTGGCTCGCCAACGAGGTCCGGGGCGACAGCAGGACACTGCTGAGGCGCTCCGCCCTGGACGGTTCCGGTGTGGTGGACCTGAGCCCGGAGAGCGGCCCGAACTCCCTGAACGTCTCCGACGTGACGGCGTCCGAGGACACGGTCACCGCCACGGCCCGCACCGGCGACACCGCGATCCGCAACGAGTCCCTGGCCAAGCTCTGGCAGTTCCCCGGCGACACGGGACGGCGCGCCCGCGTCTCCTGCAACCGCGGCGAGCAGTTGTCCGCCGCGGCGGCCGTCGGCACCCGGGTGGTCTGGCTCGACTCCACCACCGGTGTCAGCGACGTGGTGACGCGCGCCCGCCCGGCCGGAAGCTGCGAGGCCGCGGCGCGGTCGGCCGGGGCGACGACGCGCTAGGGGGATCAGTCCGAGGCGGACAGGGGCGGTGCCGGGCCGGCCGGTGGGCGGGCACGTGTCACTGCGGAGGGTGAGCGCCGCGGGAGCGCGGCGCCGCCTACGGCGACTGGCCGGTAATACGTACTCCGGTTACGTAGGTCTACGGATGCGTCGCCCCTGTTCGCTTCGATTGGCTTGCCGGACGCCGGAGGGGCCGTCTCGCGTGCCCGCTGTGCCGTCGGGGTTCCCGACGTGCCGGAGGGAGGCTTCGTGGGGAGGCGCCGGACCGATTGTCAGTGGCTGCCGCTAGCGTTCCGCACATGGTCGCACTTGGGCCGGGATTCCCCGGCTGAACTGTGCTTTCTTCGTGTGGATCTGACGCTAGGGGCTGGGGTTAGTGGGTTGGCTGTCGGCGGGCGACGGGTACGAAGTCGCTCTTGTGGAGGGGCGGGTGGCCGCTCGGGCCACCTCGGGCAGGGCTGCGGGACGGCAGTTGAAGTCGCTGCCGAAGGCGCTGAAGGACCACCCCGAGGTGGACCGGCTGCGCCGGTTCGCCGAGTGGCTGGATCGACACGCGACGGCATGCGTCGAACAGGTGGACGCCTGGATGGTGTCGTCACTGCCCGTACCCACCGGTCTGCTGGCCCGGGTGTGGCCGGACGAGGCGTGGCAGGCCGCGCTGCGCGACCTCGCGGTGGTCGGTGACGACCCGGACGATGTCGGCTTCCTGCGGGGCGCCACGGACGCCGGCGAACTGCGCGTGGTGAACCTGGACGGTGAGACGGTCCGCCTCTCCCCGCGCACGGTGACGCTGCCGCACCCGGTGCTGCTGCCGGACCTCGACGACATCCGGGAGTTCGCGGCGGAGCTCGGCATCGTCCAGCGCGTCGAGCAGATACACCGGGCCACCTGGCGGCGACCGGACGACCTGGCCGCCAAGGCCACCCAGGTGCGGGAGTTCACCGGCGGCCAGTACCGCTCCCGCTTCGCTCTCGCCGCGCGCGCCACCTCCCTGGGGTACCGCGTCTCCGGCGGTCATGCCACCGCCCGGGTCCGGGACGGCGGGCGCACCGTCGAGGCCTGCGTGTGGATCGGAGAACCGTACTGGGACGCCGAGGTGGAGACCGGCGGTCTCACCTGGCAGGACCAGAACGGCCGCGCCCTGCCGCTCGGCGAGGTGGGCCCGGTGGCGTGGTCGGAGGGAATGCGGATGGCCGCGGCACTGTACGCCGGGCGCGTGATCGAGGAGGGCAAGGACGCATGAGCGGGGGGACACGGGTGTCGTACGAGGACGTGCTGGCCGCGGGCGGGGTGCTGCCGCCGGACACCGAGGACGCCGGGGAGCGGGCGGTACCGCTGACCGCGCGGACGTACCGTCATCCGGGCCTGGAGGACCGGGTGGTGGTGCGGCTGGTCGCCGGGGAGCTGGGCGCGGCGGAGGATCTGGCCGCCGGGTTCCTCGGCCTGGAGCAGGACGCGGAGCCGGCCGTCGTGGGGCTGGGGCTGAGGCAGTCGCTGGGCTTCCCCGAGTGGGTGCTGGTGCACCACCCGGCGGACGGGCACCACGCGCTGGGCATCGTGCCGGACCTGGAGCGGGCCGCACGGCAGGCGAAGTCGAAGCCCAAGACGGCCATGGACGCCTATCTGGAGCTCGGCGAGCGGCTGGCGGCGTCGGTGCCGCACTTCCTGCCGACCTTCTTCGAGCAGGCCGGACGGGTCTTCCTCGCCGAGGAGAACGCCACCTACGCGGCCCAGTTGTTCACCCGCGCCCGCAAGGCCGAGGCGGAGCACGGGCTGGTCGTGGAGGAGGACCGGCTGGACGCAGTGTTCCTGGAGTTCGCGCTGGCCGGCGCGCTCCCGGTGAAGGTGCTGTCGGCGTACGCGAAGGAGCTGGCCGCGCGGGTCCCGGCCGAGGAGGCGCTGCGGCGCTTCACCAAGCTGTGCCTGCGCCGCACGGCGGGCGGTCTGCCGCCCTCGGCGCAGATGGCGAACGACCTGCGGCGGCTGGCTCGGGCGGCCGGCCGGGACGCGGGCCTGACCGAGCAGGACTATCTGGCCGAGCTGCTGGCCCTGCCGTCCACGGCGCGTGCCGCCGCGGGCTGGTGGAAGGGGCACCGTGCGGCGCTGGTGGCGCTGGCGGCGCGGGCACCCGAGGTGCGGGGCACCCTGCTGGACATGCTCCCCGCGTCCCACGACGACGAGATGCCCGCGATGTGGCTGGACATGCTGGAGGCCTCCGGCGCCACGGCCGGGCTGTGGGACGACTCCCTGCCCGAGGACCAGCGTCCGCACGACGGCACGGCGGGCTGGCTGGAGCGTTTCCTGACCTACCGGGAGCGGGCCCGGTCCTGGCGCGGCTCCACCCGGATGCCCGAGCTGTATCCGCTGGTCGAGCGGACGGCGGACCGGCTCCGCGCCGAACTGGCCACTGCCGGACGTGAGGTGCGGGTCACGCACGACGTCGATCTGATGGATCTGCTGCTGTCCCTGGACGTGCCCGTGGCCGCCCCGGCGAAGAACGGGTCGCTGCCGCTGGAGCAGTGGGCCCCGGGCGAGGGGCACCGCGAGCTGCTGTCGCTGGCCGCCGACGCCCGTTTCCACGAGGCGTTCCGCCGCGGCGCGGACCGGTTCGGCGACGACGACTCGGGGCGACGCGCCATCCGGGTGCTGGCCGCCTCGCCGGGCGGGCGACCGCTCCTGGCCGAGTGGGTGCGCGGGGTCGTCCGGCAGTTCGCCGCCGTGGGGCTGCCCCAGCTGCCCGACGCGCTCGCCCGGCTGAAGTGGCTGCCCGCCGAGGCGCTGGCGCTCGCCGAGGACGAGGTGCGCTCCGCCGTCTCCACCGACCTGGCCCCGGTGCTCACACGCACCCTGCGTGCCGGCCTCTTCGACGAACTCGGCTGGCCCGCCTGGGAGGACGCGACCACCACGCTCGTCCCGAAGAACGACGTCGAGGACATCATCGTCGCCGACGCCTGGCCGCACCTGGTCGTGGCGGGCGCCGCCCAGGCCCGCGTCATCGGCGCGGAGGGCACCCTCCTCACCCACGACCTGCGCATCCCCGCGGACGACAAGTGGGGCGACCCGGGCTTCCACCACGTGGACGGCGAGCTGCTGGTCTACTGGCGCTCCCGCGACAACGGCCTGCGCGGCTACTGGCACACCCGGGCCGACAGCCCCCAGAGCATGGAGGGCCCGGGCGGCACCCGGGGCACCGAGATGGACTGGTACAAGGCCGACCTGAGGCTCACCCTGCCCCTGCCGGGCGGCGGCCGGGCCACCGGCGCGGGTGTGCTGCACGCCGGGGACACGACGGTCCCCGGCGAGCGATGGCTGCTCTTCGACGGCGCCTCGTACTGGGTCTGGCACGCGGAGGGGGAGCGGGAGACCCACGGGTTCTACGAGTACGACCCGGCGACGGACAAGCGCGGGCGCATGAGCATGCCCGCCTTCCTCGCCGACGCGTTGCGCGACGCCCCCGAGGGCAGCGTCTACGACAGCGGCTGGCTCGGCCCCTCCCCGACCGTCGGCCACGCACCGGCCTCGGCCCCCGTGGACGGCGTGGTCGGCATCCGCACAATCCAGCTGCCCGACGGCTCCTGGCGCTCCCAGGACCTCGCCGGACACACCGTCACCCTGCCCGCCGGCCGGGGCAGGCCATCCGCGCTCGTCGTCTTCCCGGGCGACGACCGGGCCCGCGCCGTCGTCCGCAACGGCTGGCAGCTGGAGATCGTCGACCACGACGGCGTGGTCACCTCCGTCGCGAAGACGGACCGCACCCCGGGCATCTACGGCGAGGGCACCCTGCTGCTGCCTCCGGTGCAGTTCTGGGAGTGCATGACACCGCGCGACCCAGAGGGCTCCGCCGCGCTGCGCCGCATCGACGCGGCCACGTCGACGGCCCTGCTGGCCGCCGCCCAGAAGGACAAGGACGCGCTGCCCGACGCGATCCGCGCGCTGCTGCCGGTCACACACGACGCCCTCGTGGCGGGCATCGCCGGCATCGTCCGCCACGCCGCCGGCCAGCAGGCCGTCCTCGACGCCGCGGCGACCCGGCTCACCCGGGCGCTCGACGAGGGAGTGGACGAGCTGGAGGGGCCCGCGGGCCCCGCGGACACCGTCCTCCAGGGCGCGCTGAGCGGCCTCGGCCAGTCGGCGAACCACTGGTGGAACCGCGACGAGGAGGCCGACACCGTCTTCCGTTCGCTGCGTACGCTGAGCAGGGCCGCCGGACTCCTCCCCGCCGGCACCGCCCCGCAGGCACCGGCCGTACGCCTCCACCTCGACGGGCCCGAACTGCCCACCGGGCAGCCGGATCTGTGGTCGCTGGCCGACCGCACGAGCGCCGTCGTCCTCCGCGCCACGGCCGCCACCACCTCGCCGGAGCACCGGGAGGCGCTGCGCACCCTGCTCGACCGGTTCGAGACGCTGGGGCTGGGGGTCGGGGCCCATGCCGAGCGGTGGCGCGGGGTGATCGTGAGCCTGCCAGCCGACCAGCTGCGCACCACGTCGGGCGAGTGGCGATCGGGCTCGTGGAACGGTGTGCTGCCGCTGGGCGGCGACGCCTTCCTCGCGATCGTGGGACGCCTGTCCCTGAACGACAACGGCGCCGTCTTCACCGCCTTCTTCCACGACCCGGCGGAGCGCTTCGAGGTTCCTGAGCCGTACACGCTGCGCGAGGCCTGCCGGGTGACCGGGGCGAGGCACGCGGTCCGGCTCGGGGCGTTCCTCGCGGAGCTGGACGCGCGCGGTCCCGCCCCCTGGTTCCCGGAGGCCGCCGAGGAGTTCGCGCGTCGCACCGGTGTCACCGAGACGATGGCCCGGCTGATCGTCGCAGGCCTTCCCCAGGTCGACGCCTACCAGCGCACGTTCCTCTCCACGGAGGCACGCAACGCCATCGGTGTGAAGCTGGCACCCGCCGCCGTCGCCAAGGACGAACTGCGCGGCATCGACGGCGACATCCGCGCCGCGGTGGTGGCCGCGCTGCTGCCCGCCGACCCGGCCCGGCTGTGGACCGACGGGCCCGACGTGGCGGCCGCGGCCGAGGTCTGGAACAGCAAGGTGGGCAGGCGCACGGCCGTTCCCGAGGAACTGCTCGCGGACGCGAACCGCGCCGTCAAGCACTCCCCGTGGGAGCTCCGCGGCGCCCTGCCCGCCCTGCTGCACCCGGCCGGTGAACCCCGGCTCACCCGGGACCTGGAATGGGCCGTCAAGGGCGACCGGGTCCGGCCCGTCGACGACGGCGCGGTCGGGTTCACGGCGGACACCCTCGTCGGCTCGGTCGGCCTGGCCGCCTGGCTCGCCCACCGGCTGCCCGCCGGCGACCCGCTGCGGGCCGCGCTGCCCGCCGCGCTCACCGCCGTGCGCGAGCGGCTCGCGCACCCCGGGCTCGTCCTGGACCTCGACAGGTACGTCGGCCTGCCGCAGTTCCGCAAGACCGCCGGCCCCCCGACCGAGGTCGGCGAGGGCTTCGAGCGCTACGGCGCCGTCGTCCTGGCCACCCACGACGACCAGCCGTCGCCCGGCATCCGGGTGGCGCTGCTCGACGAGGCCGGCCACGACCCGTACCTGCCCGCGCTGCGCGTCGACGACCAGCGGCCCTACGCCGCCGAGGTGGCACTGCGCCTGGCCCGTTCCGCCCCGTACGCCGCGTTGCTGGCCGACCCGGGCGACCCCGCGGCGGGCGAGCGCGGCAAGGACGGCACCTGGTGGCCGCAGGACCCGAGCCGTTCGGTGCCCGAGCTGGTGACGGATGTGGCGAAGGAGTACGGCATCGGTGAGGACGCCGCCACGCTCTATCTGATGCTGCTCGCCATGCCCGACCCGACGGACCGGACGACGGCCCGCTGGACGGGTTGGAAGCCGGCCCGGCTCAAGGCGGCCCGTGCCGAACTGGCCGGGGGCGAGCTGGTGGTGGAGGCCAGCCGCGCCAGGGCCGGGCGTTCGCTCTTCCTGCCGGGCGCGTGGGTCGACCCGAAGGCCCCGCGGCTGCCGCTGGAGCGGTGGAAGCTGCCGCTGTTCGAGGGCCTGATGACCGACGAGCACGCCACGTTCGGCGTGATCGTGCCGGCCGAGCCGGCCGCCGAGCTGTACCGCAGGGCCTGGCAGCGGATCCAGGACGGCGACATCCCCCGGTTCGAGGAACTGAAGGTACGGCGGGGCCGCCGCCGCTGAACGGACGGCGGGGGCGCCCGGACCGCGAGCAGTCGGTCCGGGCGCCCCGGCCACCGGGCGCCCCGGCCTCGCGTCACCCCGCGAGACCGGCAGACGCGCCTGCCACCGCCCCACAACCGACCACCGACCACCGACCACCGACCACCGACTGACCAACTGCCCTACTGAGCAAGGACGTTCATGACCTCGACCGACACGGCGACGGCCCTTCCGGCCCGGCAGATCCTGCCCGCCGAGGAGCGCCACGCCACCGAACTCGACTTCCTCGCCGCCCATGACGAGGGCCCGCGCCCGCCCGGCTGGCGCCTGACCCCGCGTGCCGTGGTCACCTTCGTCTGCGGCAGCGGCGGCGAGGCGCTGAAGCTGCCCAAGCCGCATGAGACGCTGCCGGACCAGCTGGTCATCGCACCCAAGTTCGTCGGCGAACGCGCCCTGGTCGAGCGGTGCGTGGTCACTCTCGCCGGGGAGCGCGGCCTGCTGCTCGTCGGCGAGCCCGGCACCGCCAAGTCGATGCTCTCCGAGCTGCTGTCGGCCGCCGTGTGCGGCACCAGCGCGCTCACCGTGCAGGGCACCGCCGGCACCACCGAGGACGCCTTCCGCTACGGCTGGAACTACGCCCTGCTGCTCGCCCAGGGCCCGACCCCGCAGGCGCTGGTCGACTCGCCGGTGCTCGGCGCGATGCGCTCCGGCCGGGTGGCGCGGGTCGAGGAGATCACCCGCTGTCTGCCCGAGGTGCAGGACGCGCTGGTGTCGATCCTGTCCGACCGCCGGGTGAGCGTGCCCGAGCTGTCCGGCACGGACGACGCCCAGGTCGCGGCCGCGCCCGGGTTCACGGTCATCGCCACGGCCAACCTGCGCGACCGGGGTGTCTCGGAGATGTCCGCCGCGCTCAAGCGCCGCTTCAACTTCGAGACCGTGCACCCCATCGCCGACGTCGACGCCGAGACGGCGCTGGTCAGGCGGCAGGCGGAGGCGGCGGTGCAGCGGGCGGGCGCGGCCTTCGGCGTGGACGACGCGGTGCTCGACGTGCTGGTCACCGTCTTCCGTGATCTGCGCGTGGGGCGTTCCGCCGAGGGCTGGGACGTGGAGCGTCCGGGCACGGTGATGTCCACCGCCGAGGCGGTGTCGGTGGCTGCCTCGCTCGGGGTGGCCGCCGCCTATCTGCCCGGTGGGGACGCGCTCGACCTCGTCCCCGGGCATCTGCTGGGCGTGGTCCGCAAGGACGACCCGGCCGACCACGCCCGGCTGCTCGGCTACTGGGACGGCCCGGTGCGCCGTCGCGCCGAGGACGGCTCGGCGATGTGGCGCCGCCTCTGGGACCTGCGGGAGAACCTTCGGTGACGACCACTCAGGACCCGCGGGCCGCCGTCACGGCCCTCGCCGACTCTGCGGTGCCGTATCTGCTGGGGGTACGGCACCACAGCCCGGCCCTGGCCGCGGCCGTGCCCGCCCTGCTGGACGCCTCCGGCGCCGACGTCGTCTGCGTGGAGCTGCCGGCCGACTTCCAGCACTGGCTTCCCCATCTCGCCGCCCCGGGCACCCTGGCGCCGGTCGCCCTGGCCGGGGCGAGCGAGGGTGGCCGCCTCGGTTTCTACCCGTTCGCCGACTTCTCCCCCGAACTCGCCGCCCTCCGCTGGGCCCGGGAACGGGGGAAGGAAGTGGTGTGCTGTGACCTGCCGATGGCGCATCCGGCGTGGAGCGCGGACCGGGCGGAGGTGAACCCTGCCGAGCCTGGGCCGACGGAGGAGGACCGTCCGGCAGTGAACCCGGCCGGACCCGGGGCGACCGAGGAGGACCGTCCGGCGGTGAACCCGGCCGGCGCCGGGCCGACGGACGCGGACCGTCCGGCGACGGCCGCGGACGCCCCGAGGACGACGGCCCTCGTCTCGCCGACCGCCTTCGCGGCGGCGCTCACCGCCGCCGGCACCGGTCGGGACGGTGACGACCTGTGGGACCGGTGCGTGGAGGTGCTCGCTCCCGGCTGCACGCCGGAGGCGATCCGTCGCGCGGCTCTCGGCGTGGGGTGGGCGTTGCGTCGCGACGCCGAGTCGGCGGGTGGTGTGCCGTCGGTCGACCTGGCGCGTGAGGCGCACATGCGCGACACGATCGCCCACGCCGCCGCGGGCGGACGCCGGGTCGCGGCCGTGATCGGCGCCTTCCACGCCCCGGCGCTGACGGACCCGGCCGACGGGGGCACCGACCCGGCCGACGGGGAGGAGGGAGCCGGGACCGCCGGCGCGGAGACGGCCGCGACGGGCGTCCCGACGGCCGCTCCGGCCGCACCCGCCGCGGACGGCACCGCGGCCGGGGCCCGGGGAGCGGGCCTCGTCGGGGAGCACCCGCCGGTCGTCACCTCGCTCGTCCCATACGCCTTCGACCTGCTGGACTCCCGCTCCGGGTATCCGGCGGGCATCCGTGACCCGCGCTGGCAGCAGGCGGTGTTCACAGCCGGGGGTGACCCCGAGCACCTGCACGGCGCCGCCGCGCGGGCGATCACCGATGTGTGCCGGGAGCTGCGCGCGGCCGGGCACACCGCGGGCACGGGCGAGGCCACCGAGACCCTGCGGATGACGGGCGACCTGGCCAGTCTCCGGGGGCTCGCGGCCCCCGGCCGGGGCGAGGTCCTGGAGGCGCTGACGACGGTGATGGGCCAGGGCGAGCCGCTCGGCCGTGGTCGCGCCCTCGCCCGCGCGCTCGAAGTGGTGCTGGTCGGCACCGACCGGGGCCGGATCGCACCGGGCACCCCGCGTTCGGGTCTCGGCCCCTCCGTGGAGGCGGAACTGGCCGCGCTGCGGCTGCCCGGCCCGGAGGACCCCGCCTCGCGCGAACTCCGGCTCGACCCGCTGCGCTCCGCCCTCGACGGCCGCCGCGAGATCCTGCTCCAGCGTCTCGCGGTGTGCGGTGCGGGCTACGGCGAGTCCGTGGAGGTGGCAGGCACGGGCGACGGCACGGCGCTCACCACCCGGTGGCGGGTGTCGTGGAGCCCGGCGGTGCCCGTCCGGCTCGACCTGGCCGGGATACGCGGGGTGACCGCGGCCCTGGCCGCCGAGGGCACGCTGCGGGAGACATTCCGGCGGGAGTCGGCGGACGGCGGGCCCACCTGCGCCCTGGTCCTCGCCGGGCTCCGGGCGGCGGCCCGCTGCGACCTGCCCGCGCTGGTCGCCGACCGGCTGGCGGACGCAGCCGCCGTGCTTCCGGCCGCCGCCACCCTGCCCGAACTGCTGGAAGCGCTCGACCTGTTGGAGGCGTTGCGCCGGGGCCATCTGCCCGGCACCACGCCCGAGGGCAGGTCGTCGGCCGCCGACCTGGCCGTGGACCTCCTGGAGGCGGCGGTCCGCGCGCTGCCCGGTCTCGCGGGCAGCGACGAGCCGGAGGACGCGGCCGCGCTCGTCGCACTCGCCGCCCGGGCCGGTGAACACCGCCTCGGTCTGCGCATGGACGACGCCCTGGGCACGCTCGCCCGCTCCGGTTCCCCGCTGATCCAGGGGGCCGCCCTCGCCGCCCGGGTCCTGCTCGACCTGGACGGCGCCGACACCGTCGGGGCGCGTGCGGCCGGGTGGATCGACACGGCCACCGGTCCCGACAGCCGCCTCGGGCTCGCCCGTCGCCTCACCGGGCTGCTCAGCGGCGCGGCCCCGCTGCTGCAGTCCGCGCCGACCGCGCTGGACCCGCTGCTCGACCGCATCGACACGCTGACGGACCAGGGGTTCCTGGACCGGCTGCCCGCCCTGCGCGGCGGCTTCGACACGCTCACCCCGGCCGGTCGCGACCGGCTGCTCGGTACGGTCACCGAACGCCTCGGCGACCGCCTCGATCTGTCCCTCACCGCCTCCCCGGAGCTCCTCGCGCTGTGGACGGCGGCGGACACGGCCGGCCTGACCGCGGTCGGCTCCCTCCGGCTGTCGCTCGGCACGGCCCCGGCGGAGTCCCCCGAGAGCACCGCCGCCGCGCGGCCCCCGGCGGCCGAGGCCGGGCCGCGGACCTCCACCGCCGTCCCGGTCACCCGGACGGCACCCGAGGCCGGGCCGTGGGCCGACACCACCCGCGCCCGGTCCGCGACCGAGGCCACCCGCGCTCCCGTGCCCGCCGGCACGCCCCGCTCCGACGGCCGGGCGCCGGTCTCCCCGCTCCACCTCTCCCCCACCGACCGCTGGCGGCTGCTCCTCGGGCGGGAGAGCGAGAAGCTCCCGCAGGACGCCCGGCGTTACGCACACGCCCTGGACGAGTTGTACGGCACCGGCCGGGGCGAGGGCTCCTCGGACCTCGGCCGGGGCGCGCCGGGTCAGGGCGGGAGTCAGGATGCGTCCTTCCCCACGGCGCGGGAGTGGGGCGAGGAACTGGACGCCCTGTTCGGCGCCGAGGTCCGTGAGGAGGTGCTGGCCCGGGCCGCCGACCGGGGCCGTACGGACGTACTGGCCGAGCTGGACCCCAAGGCCGTCCGCCCGTCGGTCGATCTGCTGACCTCCGTGCTGAGCCTCGCCGGCGGTATGCCCGAACAGCAACTGGCCAGACTGCGCCCGCTGGTACGGCGGCTGGTCGACGAACTGGCCAAGGAGCTCGCCACCCGGATGCGCCCCGCGCTCACCGGCCTGGCCACCCCGCGCCCGACCCGTCGCCCCGGCGGCCGCCTCGACCTGCCACGCACCCTGCGGGCCAACCTGGCGAGCACCCACCGTACGGCGGACGGCCGGACCCAGGTCGTACCAGAGCGGCCGGTGTTCAGCACCCGGTCCCGCAAGGAGGCGGACTGGCGGCTGATCCTGGTCGTCGACGTGTCCGGGTCGATGGAGGCCTCCGTCATCTGGTCGGCGCTGACCGCTGCCGTCCTGGGCGGCGTGCCCACGCTGTCGACGCACTTCCTGGCGTTCTCGACCGAGGTGATCGACCTGACCGACCGGGTGGACGACCCCTTGTCGCTGCTGCTGGAGGTCCGGGTCGGCGGCGGCACGCACATCGCGGCGGGGCTCGCGCACGCCCGTTCCCTGGTGACCGTGCCCAGCCGGACCCTCGTCGTCGTCGTGAGCGACTTCGAGGAGGGCTACTCGCTGGGCGGGCTCCTGGGAGAGGTACGGGCCCTCGCGAGTTCCGGGGTGCACCTGATGGGCTGTGCCGCCCTCGACGACACGGGCACGCCCCGCTACTCGGTGCCCGTCGCCCAGCAGCTCGTCGCGGCCGGCATGCCGGTCGCCGCCCTCAGTCCCCTCGCCCTCGCCCGCTGGGTGGGGGACCGCCTCCGCGGAGAGAACCGATGAACGCCGAACTGCCCCCGGTGGCACCCGACGTGGTGGCCACCGCCGTCGAGAGCCTGACCTCCCGGCTGCGCAAGAAGCTGGACGCCGCGGTCGAGACGTACGCGGCTCTGCCCGTCACGGTCGACGGCGGTGCCGTGCGCGTCCGGTGCGGCGAGGACGCCGAGGTCACGCTGACGCCCGGCCCCTCGGGCGCGGTGACCGACGCCGAGCGGGCGGTGTGCAGTTGCCTGCTGGCACCCCGCTGTCTGCACCGCGCCGCCGTCCTGAGCGCCTGCCCGGTGGCCGACGCCGAGGCCAGGCCCGCGACGGCGACCGAGCCGGAGGCCGGGCCGTCGGGCCCGGCGGGCGAAGCCGGTTCGGCGGCGGGCGAGGGACCCGTCCCCGCCGGAGCGGACGCGTCACCCGGAGCCGACGCGTCGTCCCCCGGAACGGACGGCTCCTCCCCGGGCACCACCACCGCTGCCGACGCGACAGCACCGGCCAAAACCGACGCCAGCGGCGGCAGCGGCGTGGGTATCACCGGCACCACCGGCCCCGCCAACCCCACCGGCAAGACCGGAGACCTCGGCGACGGCGGCAAGGCGCCCACCCCCGCCCAGGTCGCCGCCGCGGCCGGTCTCTGGGCGGCCACCGCGGCCGTGCTCGCCGCCGGGGTCCCGGCGGCGGGAGCCGTGCCGCAGGCGGAGTTGCTGCGGGCCGCGCACACCGCCCGGCTCGCCGGACTGCACCGCGCCGAGGCGGCGGCCCTGCGCGTCGTACGCGGACTGCGCGGGGCCCGCGCCCGGCACGACGGCCACCGGCTGGCCGACCTCGTCGCCGACGTGCGCGAACTGCTGCTCACCACCGGCCAGTTGTCGGCGGCCGACCCCGACCCCGCCCTCGTCGGCACGGCGCGGCGCGCCTACCGGCCGGGCGGCAGTCTGCGGGTGCACGGGGTGTGCCGGGAACCGGTGATCTCGGCCACCGGGTACGGCGGTGTCGTCACCCATCTCGTCTCCGACGACGGGAGCTGGTACTCGATCGCCGACGTCAAGCCGGGCGGTCCGGCCCGCGCCAAGGGTGCCGCCCGGGCCCCGGTCGCCCTCGGCTCCGGGACCCTCGACCACGCCCAGCTCTCCCGTGGCGGACTGCTGATCTCGGGCGCCACCGTCTCGCCGGACGGCCGCCTCGGCTCCGGCAAGGGCGTGCGCGCCACTCCCCTCGCCGGTCTCTCCTGGACGTCGGGCCCGCTCGCCGCCCTGTTCGCACGTCCCCTGGCGGAGGCGGTCGCGGAACGGCTCAGGAGCGGCCCCGGCGCCGACCCCGAGCAGGTGCAGCAGGAGGCGCGCAGACCGATCGGCTGCGACCTCGTCCTCGTCGGCGCGGCGGGCGACCATCTCTACGCCCGCGAGGTGTCCGGCTCCGGGGAGTCGGCCGAGGGTGGTCTCCTCGTCCGGCTGACCCCGGCAGGCGGCCACCCCGATCTCGCCCACACCGCCAACTTCCGCCAGCTGGCCGCCCGTCCCGGGCTGCGGATACGGGTGCTCGGACGCCTGGAACCGGACCGGGCCGCGACCCTCCGCCCGCTCGCGATCGGCCCGGTCCCGGGCACGGAGGAGACCCTGCGGCTGCCGGACGAGTGGCAGGGCCACGCCGATATGGGCTACGACCGCCTCCAGGGCGCGCACTTCCCACCGCCCGACGCCCTGTCGGCGGTCGACGGTCCCGGCGGGGTTCCGGCCGACCCGCTCGCCGAGGCGCCGCTGTGGCGGCTGCGCCGCCTGGTCGAGGTCGCCGTCTCCGGGGGCCGCCGCGCGGTCGCCGAGCCGGCTCGGGACGGCGACCGCGACGGAGGGGGCGCGGCTCTGCGGCGCAGCGGGTTCCGGGCGGGTGCCGCCCTGGCGGCCGCGCTGGCCACGGAGGCGGACCGCCGCTCCCGGGATGTCTTCGGCCGCATCACCGACCCCGACCCGGACCGCTACGCCCGCGCGTGGCTGGCCACCGCGATCTACCTGACCGGTACCGAACGCGCCCTGATCCAGTCCACGTGGCGGCCCCCGTCGCACACCGCCTGACGCCCCTCGGCTGTTCGCCCCGCGTCAGACCCGCCTCGGTTGCAGATAGCGCGCCAGCAGGTCGTCCAGGCTGACCAGGCCGGTGAGGCGACCCGTGGTGTCGTGGACGACGGCGAGCGTGGCGCGGTGTCGGCGCAGGACGTCGATCGCGTCGGCCACGGTCGCGTCGTGCCCCAGCACGGGTACGGGCCGGGCGAGGGCCCGGGCCGTGACCGCGCGGCCCCTCGTCCGGGCGACCAGGGCGTCACGGGCGTGGACGGAGCCGAGGACCATGTCGTCCGAGGCGCGGACGAGGAGGCGGGTGCGGTCGTGGTCGGCGGCGGCCCGGAGGACGGCCTCGGCGTCGGCGTCCGCGTCCACCGAGGTGATCTCGGCGGCCGGGACCGCGAGGTCGCGCACCGGGGTCTCGGGCTCCGTCAGCGAACGCGTGATCAGCTCGGAGTCGGCCGCGCTGATCAGGCCGAGACGCTACGACTCCTCGACGAGGTGGGTGAGCTGCTCGCGGTTGTGGACGGACGCGAGTTCGTCGCGCGGGGTGACCCGGCACAGTCGTACCAGGGCGTTGCTGACCCGGTTGAGCAGCCCGATCAGCGGGCGGACGGTGCGAACCACGGCCCGGAAGGGCGGGGACAACAGCATCGCGGATCGCTCGGGGTGGGCGATGGCCCAGGACTTGGGGGCCATCTCGCCGACGACCATGTGCAGGAACACCACGACGACCATGGCGACCACGAAGGCCACACCGTAGCTGAGGGCGCTGGGCAGGCCCAGGTCGTGCAGCAGGGGGTCGAGTTCATGGGAGATGGCGGGCTTGGAGACGGCGCCCAGGCCCAGGGTGCAGACGGTGATGCCGAGTTGGGCGCCGGCGAGCATCAGGGACAGTTCCCGCATGCCGGCCAGGGCGGCGTGGGCGCCACGCCGGCCCGAGGCGGCGGCCTGCTCCACACGATGGCGTCGGGCGGCGACGAGCGCGAACTCGGCGGCGACGAAGAAGCCGCTCCCGATCAGCAGCAGGACGGTGACGAAGAGGGCCATGGGGAAGCTCATGCCTGTTCCTCCTCGCGCTCGCGCGCGGGCAGCCGCTCCAGACGGACCGTGTCCGGTACGTGGCGGTCGAGGGTGCGTACGTCGATGACCGCGCTCTCCCCGTCGGGCAGGTCGACGGGGAGCCGGTCGCCGATGGCCGGGAAGCGGCCGAGTCGGTCCACGACCAGGCCGGCGACGGTGTCGTAGTCCTCCTCCTCGGGCAGGGCGACACCGGTGGCGTCGGCGACCTCGTCGAGGCGGCGCCCGGCGTCCACCAGCCAGCCGGTCCCGTCGGAGACGGCGAGTTCGACGACGGTGTCGGACTCGTCGGCGATGTCGCCCACGAGTTCCTCGGCGATGTCCTCGTACGTGACGATGCCGGCGACCCCGCCGTGTTCGTCCAGGACGACGGCGAACTCGTCGTCGCGCTCCCGCATCCGGGTCACGGCGTCCGGCAGCGGCAGGGTGTCCGGCAGCAGCAGCGGGCGACGTGCGAGGGCGCCCGCGGTGGTGGCGGTGAGGGGCTGCGCGGGCAGCCGCTCGGGGACTGCGAGCGCGAGGTTCTTCGGGGCCAGCTCGCCGAAGACCATCTGGACGACGGTGGCCGCGACGAAGGCCACGACCACGGAGATGCCGCCGACCGCGCCGTCGGGGACACCGACGCCGGTCAGGGCGGGTTCGAGGAGGGCGGAGACGGACAGCTCGGCGACGAAGCCGACGATCAGGCCGGTGACGGTGATGCCGAGCTGGGCGCCGGAGAGCATGAACGACAGCCGCTCCAGCACCTTCAGGGCCCGGGCCGCCCTCCGGTCGCCCGCCTCCGCCTCACGGGCGAGGGCGAGCCGGTCGGCGGAGACGTAGGCGAACTCCTGGGCGACGAAATAGCCGGTACCGGCGGTGAGGACCAGCACGGCCGGCACGCCGAGCACGGCGCTGAGGACGCTCATCGACGAGACCTCGCGGAGTCGGCAGGCGTGCTTCTCGGCTCCGAGCGTCCGCTCAGCGGATCCAACGGCCTGGTCGGGGAATCCGCCTGCTCGGGGAATCCGAGTGCCTGCTCGGGGGATCCGAGGGTCTGCTCGGAGGGTCCGTCGGTCTGGCGGACAAGGGCTTGCTCCTTCGATCGGCGTGCGACTCGTGAACGATTCCGACCCGGATCCTCGTTCCCGATCGCGATCACCCCGTCGCTGGCGCGGTGCCGCCCGCCGCCTCAGGCCTCCCTGGCTCTGACCAGCCCCTTCTCATAGGCGATCACGACGGCCTGGGCACGGTCGCGCAGCTGGAGCTTGGCGAAGATACGGGCCACGTGCGACTTCACGGTGGCCTCGCTCAGGAACAACTCGGCCGCCAGTTCCGTGTTGGACAGGCCGCGGCCGAGGAGGGTCAGGACCTCGAGTTCGCGGGGGGTCAGCACCTGGAGGTCGGCGGAGACCACGGGCGGCCCGGCGGCTTCCGTGGCGAAGCGTTCCACCAGTCGTCGGGTGATGGAGGGGGCCAGCAGCGCGTCGCCGGTGTCGACCAGGCGTACGGCGGCCGCGAGGTGCTGCGGGGTGACGTCCTTCAGCAGGAAGCCGCTGGCGCCGATCGACAGGGCCGCGTAGACATAGCGGTCGAGGTCGAACGTGGTGAGCATCAGCACCCGGCACTCCGGCTTCGCGGTCAGGATGCGTCGGGTGGCCTCCAGCCCGTCCATGTTCGGCATCCGGATGTCCATCAGCACGACGTCCGGTGCCAGTTCGCGGGCCATCGCCACCGCTTCCGCGCCGTCGGAGGCCTCGCCCACCACCTCGATGCCCCGGGCGGTGAGGATCAGCCGGAACCCGGTCCGGATCAGCGTCTGGTCGTCGACCACGAGCACGCGCGGCGCGGCCTCCGTCCCGGCCGGCGTCACGGTCGGTCCAGCGGGATGCGGGCGCGGACCCGGTAGCCACCGCCGAGGCGGCGCCGGGCGTCCAGGTCGCCGCCGTACACCGCGACACGCTCACGCAGGCCCAGCAGTCCGCGCCCGGTGCCGCGCGGGTGGCGCGGTGCGGGACGCGTGGGGGGCGACGGGGCGGGGGCGGCGCCGGTCAGCACGCTGGGGCCGGTGTTCAGCACCTCCACGCGCAGCGCGCGGTCGGCGTAGCGCACGGTGACCTCGGCGCTGCCGCCGTCACCGTGTCTGAGCGCGTTGGTCAGTGCCTCCTGGACGATCCGGTACGCGGTCACGTCGATGCCCTGCGGCAAGGGACGGGGTTCGCCGGAGATCCGTACCTCGACAGGCAGTCCGGCGAACGAGACCCGGTCGACGAGCGGCCCCAGCCGGTCGAGCCCGGGCTGGGGCGTCAGCTCCGCCAACTCCGGCCACTCCCCTCGCTCCACGCGCCCCACTCCGTCCACAGCCCCGCCCTTCGCCCCACGGCCGGGCCCGACCCGACCCCCGGCCGCGACCCGGGACTCGGCCCCCGCGACTGCCTCCGCACTCACACGAGCACCCGCACCCGCACCCGCCACGTCCTCTTCCCGGTCCGCACCCTTCTGCGTGCCCAACGCCTCCCGCGCGTCCGGGCCCTCCGCCGGCTCCTCCCCGTTCTGCGACGGCGCCAGCAGCCCCAGCAGATGCCGTAGGTCGGTCATCGCGCCGCGGCCCGCGTCCTCGACGGCCCGCAGGGCCGCCACCGCCTCGTCCGGCATGGTGCCCAGCACCTCGCGCGCCGCACCCGCCTGGACCACCATGAGGCTGACGTTGTGGCTGACGATGTCGTGCAACTCCCGTGCGATACGGTCGCGTTCGGCCGCGATCGCGGCCCGAGCGGCGCTCTCCCGCTCCCGTTCGAGCAACCAGCCGCGCTCCCCCAGCGCCCTCCGCCACCGGCGCCGGGTGCGCACCAGGGCCACCGCGAGACCCCCCGCGACCGCCGTCACCACCCCCAGCGCCGCCACCGGCCCGTTCATCCCCCACTCCCACATGGGGTTCACCATCGCAGAACGGCCGGCCGCCGCGCATCCGCCCCCGGATGCGGTCCCCTGCATCTGCGGGATGAGGCGCGGGCCACGGTGCCCTCCAGGGAGGGATGTCCTGGCGGCGCCACTCGCCTAGCGTCCGGTGCATGGTCACCGAGGAGAACGAGAACAACAGCGCGGAGGCCGTCGTACGACTCGACGGTGTGCGCAAGGAGTACGGGGAGACGACGGCTCTGGACGGGGTGTCGCTGGAGATCCGGGCCGGTGAGGCGGTCGCGGTGATGGGTCCGTCGGGGTGCGGCAAGTCCACGCTGCTGAACATGATCGCCGGACTGGACCGTCCGTCGGACGGCACCGTGGTGGTGCACGGCGAGAACGTGGGGGAACTGAGCGAGAAGGGGCTCGCCCTGTACCGGCGGCGCCGCATCGGCATGATCTTCCAGTTCTTCAACCTCATCGACGACCTGTCGGCGCTCGACAACGTGGCTCTGGCGGCCCAGTTGACGGGCACGCCGGCCCGGCAGGCCCGCCGTCGCGCGCTGGAGCTGTTCGACGAGCTCGGCATCGCCGAGCGGCGCCATGCGTATCCGGCGGTGCTCAGCGGCGGTGAGCGGCAACGGGTCGCCGTGGCACGGGCGTTGATGAACCGCCCGGCGCTGCTGCTGGCGGACGAGCCGACCGGGGCGCTGGACAGCCGCGCCGGGGAGCAGGTGATGGACCTGCTGCTCGACCTCAACCAGATCGGTCAGACGCTGATCATGGTGACGCACGACGAGCGTCTCGCCCGGCGCTGCGCCAGCCGGCTGGTCGAGCTCGCCGACGGCCGGGTGCGCGGCGAACACACCCTGGAGCCGTCCGCATGAGGGCCGTGTGGCGGGCCGCGCGTGCGGCGGTACGGCGGCGCAGGCTCCAGACGCTGGTGATCGCGCTGGTCACGCTGACCTCGACGACGGCGATCGTGGTGGCGCTCGGGCTGGTCGACGCGGCCTCGTCGCCGTTCGACAAGGCCTTCGCGCAGCAGCGTGGGCCGCATGTGGTCGCCGCCTTCGACCGCGCGAAGGTCGCGAACGGTGAACTGAAGCGGGCGGCCCGGCAGTCCGGGGTCGCGGCGACCGCGGGTCCCTTCCCCCAGGCCACCGTCGAGCTGCCGAGAGCGGTCATGAACTACGGCATCAGCAGTGAACTCACCGTCGTGGGCCGGCCCGGCCCCGGGGGGCCGGTGGACCGGTTGGACCTGTGGGCGGGCCGCTGGGCCACCGGGCCCGGCGAGGTCGTCCTCAACCGGCAGTCCGACTGGACGGCGGACGACCTGGGCAAGAAGCTGCGGGTGCCCTCCGGGCCCGTACTCACCATCGTCGGCTTCGCCTTCGATCTGAGCCGCACCGCCGACGCCTGGGTCGCCCCGGGGCAGATCGAGGCCCTGCACCCGACGGACACGCAGGTGCTGTTCCGCTTCACGGACGCCTCGTCGGACCGTGTGCTGCGCTCCCGACTCGCCGCGGTGACGGAGGAGTTGCCGTCGGGCGCGCTCGCCGGCTCCCGGTCGTACCTCACCCTCAAGGACAAGACAGGCAGTGCGGCGCGGGCGTACGCGCCCTATCTGCTCGCCTTCGGGGTCCTCGGCGTCCTCGTGGCCGTGCTCATCGTCGCCAACGTGGTCAGCGGCGCGGTGATCTCCGGCTTCCGGCACATCGGCATCCTCAAGGCGCTGGGGTTCACCCCGGGGCAGGTGGTGTCCGTCTACCTCGTGATGATCTCCGTCCCGGCCGTGCTGGGCTGTGTCCTCGGGACGGTGGCCGGCAATCTCGCGGCACGGCCCCTGCTGCGGTTCGCGTTCACGGGCCCGGACGCGGGGGTGTTCCACGACACCGTCTCGCTCGCTCCCTGGGTCAGTGTCCTCGCTCTGGCCGGGATGCCGGCCCTGTGCCTCCTCGCCGCGCTCGCGCCCTCGGTGCGCGCCCACCGGCTGTCCGCCGCGCGGGCGATCAGCGCGGGCAGCGCACCGCGCGCCGGCCGGGCGCTCGGGGTCCAGCGCCGGCTGGCGGGCAGCCGACTGCCGCGCTCGGTGAGCCTCGGGCTGGGCCTGCCGTTCGCCCGGCCCGGCCGCAGCGCCCTCACGCTCGCCGCCGTGGTCCTCGGTGTGACCACCGTGACGTTCGCGACCGGTCTGGCCACGACGATGGACCGGGTGGGCAACGCGGGTCGCGACGCCTACCAGGTCACGGTCTACGTGGGGCAGTACCGCGACGGCAAGGAGATCGAGCCGGTCCACGACGACCTGGCCCTGCACGCCCTGCTGCGCTCGCTGCCGGACGCCCGCGAGGTCACCGCCAGGGCCGACACCGAGGTCCGGCTCGCGGGGTCCACGGAGAAGCTGTGGCTCGAAGCGCGTCGCGGCGACCGCCCCGTGATGGGCAGCGTGCTCACCGAGGGCCGGTGGCTGCGGGGCACCGGTGAGGTGGTGGCGGGATCGGCCTTCCTGCGCGGCCACGGTCTGGGCGTCGGCGACCGCATCCGGATCGAGCAGGGGGATCGGGGCGCGGACGTGGTCGTCGTCGGGGAGTACATGGAGACGAACGCCCGTGCCGTCGTCACGGACTGGGCGACCATGCGGGCAGTGGCTCCGGAGGAGAAACCCATCGCCTACCACGTCAAGCTCCGCGACGGGGCCGACGCGGGAGCCTACGCCCGCGCCGCCGAAGCCGCGGATCCGGGGCTCAGTCCGTCGGCGACCGGCGCCAACTCCGCCACCCGGACCATCATCGGCTCCGCCACCGCGCTCACCCTCCTGCTCGCCGTCGTCGCGTCGCTGGGCGTCTTCAACACCGTCGTCCTGAACACCCGCGACCGTCGCCGCGACCTCGGCATGCTCAAGTCCATCGGCATGACACCACGCCAGGTCACGGCGATGACGGTGGCCTCGATGGCGCTGCTCGGCGCCCTCGGCTCGCTCCTGGGCATCCCGTTCGGCATGGCGGGCCACCAGCTGGTCGTTCCGCGGATGGCGGACGCGGTGGACATGACTCTGCCGTCGTACACGACGGACGTCTGGAGCGCCCCGACCCTGGCCGCGCCCGCTCTCGCGGGCGTCCTGATCGCCGTCCTGGGCGCCTACGTACCGGCCCGCCGCGCGGCCGGGCTGACGATCGCGCAGGTGCTGCACAACGAATGACTGACGCGCTCGCCGGGTGAGCCCGCGGGGGCGCACGATCGCGCTCGCGGTTGAGCTGCGCGTTCGACCGCTGCGGCACCTCACCCCGTCGATTAGAACAGTCGTCATAGCTCCGTGTACTGTCCTCCTATAACGATCGCCATAGGAGGCAGTCATGACCGTCATCACCGTGAACACCCCGCAGGGCCGTCTGAGCCTCGAAGAGCGTCGGACGCTGGCCGAGACCCTGACGGACGCGGTCCTCGTGCCCGAGGTCGGACAGTTCGCCCCGGCCGCGCGGGCCGGCTTCCAGGTCCACTTCGTGGAGCGGGCCGCCGACATGATGGCGATCGGCGGGCGGCTACTGGTGGACGCCGAGCAGGCGGCCGACGTCATGGTGGTCGATGTGACCGTGATGGACGGCGACTGGCGTCGAGAGGTCCGGGCCGAGGTCGTCGAACGGATCCTGGCCGCGCTGGCCGAGGCGTGCGGTGTCACACAGCCCTCGCCGTCGTGGTGGGTCACCTTCCGGGTCGTCGACGAAGGCAGCTGGGGCTCCGGCGGCGGGGTGCTGTCAGTCCTCTCCCTGCTCGACAGCGGAGTGTTCACACGGGAGAAGGCCGAGGCGATCCGCACGGCCCTCGGCGCCTGAGAAACCCGAGGACCCTGCCTCGGCCCCCGCGTCCCGGCCCGCGCACGCGCCCCGACGCTCACCCGGTCCTCAGCCTCGCCCGCACCTCGGCCCACGCCCACGCCTGACGCTCGCCCCGGCCCTCACCCCCACCCTCGCCCCGCCCCCCTCAGCCAGCCGGCAGGGCGCGGCTCAGGATGGTGTCGAGGTCGGCGGAGCCCGGGAGGGTGCCGTAGGCGTGCCCCCAGTCGCCGCCGAGCCGGGTAGCGCAGAAGGCGTCCGCGATCGCGCCCGGCGCGTGCCGGACCAGCAGGGACGCCTGGAGGGTGAGGGCCATGCGCTCCACCAGCCGCCGGGCACCCGCCTGGTCGGCCACGCGCACCGCGTCCTTCAGCCCGGCGGCGGCCGTGTCGAGCCGGGCGTCCGCGCCCCGGGCCAGGGCGAGTTCGGCGAACAGCGCCTCCGCGGTGTCGGGGTCGCGGGTCAACGCCCGCAGCACGTCGAGGGCGTTGACGTTGCCCGAGCCCTCCCAGATGGACAGCAGCGGCGCCTCACGGTAGTGCCGGGGCATGCCCGAGTCCTCCACATAGCCGTTGCCGCCCAGGCACTCCAGCGCCTCGGCCGCGAAGGCCGGGCCGCGCTTGGTCACCCAGTATTTGCCGACGGCGGTGGCGATCCGGCGGAGCCTCCGCTCACCCTCGTCCCCGCGCACCGCGCGGTCGGCGGCGCCGGCCAACCGCAGGGTGAGGGTCGTGGCCGCCTCGGACTCCAGCGCGAGGTCGGCCAGGACGTTGCGCATCAGCGGCTGGTCGAGCAGCCGCGCCCCGAAGGCGCTGCGGTGCCGCGCGTGGTGGCCCGCCTCGACGAGTGTCCTGCGCATCAGGGCCGCGGAACCCATCACACAGTCGAGGCGGGTGGAGTTGACCATCTCGATGATGGTCTTCACGCCCTGCCCCTCGGGCCCGACCCGCCAGGCGACGGTGCCGTCGAACTCGGGCTCCGAGGAGGCGTTGGAGCGGTTGCCGAGCTTGTCCTTGAGCCGCTGGATCCGGAAGGGGTTGCGGCTGCCGTCGGGCAGGACGCGCGGCACCAGGAAGCAGCTCAGCCCGCCGGGCGCCTGGGCCAGCACCAGGAACAGATCGCACATCGGCGCCGACGTGAACCACTTGTGCCCCCGCAGGGTGTACACCCCGGGCTCGGAACTCGGCGTGGCCGTCGTGGTGTTGGCCCGTACGTCGCTGCCGCCCTGCTTCTCGGTCATGCCCATCCCGGCGAGCAGCCCGGGCTTCTCGGTGGGCACCCGCAGGACCGGGTCGTACTCCCGTCCGGTCAGCAGCGGCTCGTACACGGCGGCCAGCTCCGGCTGCCGGCGCAGCGCGGGCACGACGGCGTACGTCATCGAGGTCGGGCAGGTGTGTCCGGCCTCCGTGTGCCCCCACACGAGGGCTCCCGCGATGCGCGCGACATGGGCGCCGGGCCGGTCGTCCGCCCAGGCAGCGCCCGCCAGGCCCGCACGCACGGCGGTCCGCATCAGGTGATGCCAGCCGGGGTGGAAGTCGACCTCGTCGATCCGGTTGCCGTAGCGGTCGTGGGTGCGCAGTTCCGGCTCGTACCGGTTGGCCTGTTCGGCCCATTCCTGCGCCTCGGCACCACCGGCGACCGTCCCGAGCCGCCGGACGTCCTTCTCGGCCCACTCCGCGCCCTCCCTGCGCAGCCCCTCCAGCAGGGCCGCGTCCTCGGAGGCGTCGTAGGGGACGAGCGGCGGAGGCTGGTTGGTGACGTCGTGGGTGGCGCCGGCGGGGCGCGGCCGCGTGTGCGCGAGTATCGAGACCATGCCGCGAGTATTACATTATTTCTACGGTCGCAGCTATGACGTAACAATGATCGAACGCCCCGTACAGTACGGGTCATGCAGACGAACGCGCCGGGGCGGCCCGCCGAGCTGGAACTGCGGCCGCTGTCCGCGCGGTCGGTGGTCCTGAGCCTGCTGCTGGGCATGCATCCACCCGAGCTGCCGGTGCGCGAACTGGTGCGCCACGTGGAGGCGTTCGGGGTCGCCGGGTCCACGCTGCGGGCCGCGCTCAGCCGGATGGTGGCGGCCGGGGACCTGCGGCGCTCGGACGCCGTGTACCGGCTCAGCGACCGGCTCCTGGAGCGTCAGCGACGCCAGGACGAGTCGGTGCACCCCGAGACCCGGCCGTGGCGGGGCGACTGGGAGATGGTCGTGGTCACCGCGACCGGCCGGAGCCCCGCCGAGCGCGCCGATCTGCGCGCGCGGCTGACGGCGCTGCGGCTCGCCGAGCTGCGGGAGGGCGTCTGGCTCCGCCCGGCCAATCTGCGGCACACCCGGCCGCCGGACCTCGGCCCCACGGTCCAGCACTTCGACAGCCGCCCCGAGCAGCCCGCGGGGGACCTGGCCGCGAGCCTGTGGCCGCTGGACGACTGGGCGGGCACCGCAGAGGTGCTGCTCGGCCACATCGAGCGGACCCGCGAGCCCGCGGACCGCTTCACCGCGCTCGCGGCGGCCGTACGCCATCTGCTCGCCGACCCCGTCCTGCCGGCCGAACTGCTTCCGGCGAACTGGCCGGGACCCGCATTGCGGGCCGCGTACACCACCTACCGACGGGACCTTGTCGAGACGGTGCTTGGACGGGCGGACTGAGCCCGGCTTCCCTCAGGGCCGCTGCACGACCGCCCCGGCGACCAGCGCCTCCAACTGCTCCCCCACCCGGTCGAGCGGCTGGATGTCGCGCTTGGCACGGCACATGGCGATGGCTCCCTCGACCGAGGCCACGACGAGCGCGGCGAGGCCGGAGGCCCGCTCCGGGTCGACACCGTGGTCGCGCAGCGAGTCGGCGAGCAGGCGCTCCCAGCCGTCGAAGGCCTCGGCGGCGGCGGTGAGGGCCGACGGGATCTCGTCGGCCGGGGGCTCCTCCACGGACACGGCGAGCACGGGGCAGCCGGCACGGAACTCGCTGTCGAGGACGACGCCGCGCCACAGGGCCAGGAACGCGCGCAGCCCGGCGACGGGGCCCGCCTCCAGCGCCTTGCCCAGTCTGCGGGCGATGGCCGCGTCGGCGTAGCGCACGGCCTCGGTGGCCAGTTGCCCCTTGCCCTCGGGGAAGTAGTGGTAGGTCGAGCCGAGGGGCGCCCGGGCGTGCTTGGCCAGGTTCCGGATGCTCGCGGCGTTCAGCCCGCGCCTGCTGATCAGATCGGCCGCCCCGGCCACGATGCGTTCCCGGGACGGTGTGCCCTCCTGCGCCAAGACGTGCTCCCCTCTGGCTATATCGCTCGTCATAGTCTAGCGTGACCTCCGCTTATAACGATCGTCATAGATCTGGTCACGGCCGCTGTCAGGGACCGTGCGCAGGTCTTCGATCCATCCCGACGCCCCGACTCCCGAAGGGACTTCGCCATGCCGATGATCCGGCTCACCGCCCCGACCGGCTCACTGACCGAGGCGGGCCGCGAGAAGGTCCAGCGCGAACTCGCCGCCGTGCTGCTGCGCTGGGAGGGCGCGCCCGACACCGCGTTCTTCCGCGCCCAGGCGTGGAGCTACCTGGTCGAGCTGCCCGCAGGGGCGCAGACCACGGCCGAGGACGACGCGCCGCGCCATCTCGTGGAGGTGACCGTTCCGCAGGGGGCGCTGTCCGAGCGGCGCCGGGCCGGGCTGGTCGAGGACGCGACCAGGACCGTCCTCGAAGCCGCCGGGCTGCCCCCGGCCGAGGCCCCGCGGGTGTGGGTGCTGGTGCACGAGCAGCCCGACGGCACCTGGGGCGCCGGCGGCTCCGTCGTCCGCTTCGCCGACCTCGTGGCCCTGGCGAAGGGCCGGCGGACCGATGCGTGAACTGACCTACGTGGCCCGCCGCACCGTCGAGTGGCGCGAGACCCCCGACCCGCGCCTGCGCTCCGACGCGGAGGCGATCGTCGCCCCGGTGGCCGCCACCCCGTGCGACGTGGACTCCGCGATCCTCGCCGGTCACGGTTTCATCGAGCCGCCGTTCGCCCTGGGACACGAATGCGTGGCCCGCGTCGTGGAGACCGGCGACGCCGTCACCACGGTGTCCCCCGGTGACCTGGTCGTCGTCCCCTGGTCCATCAACTGCGGAGCCTGCGACCACTGTCGGGCCGGGCTCACGGCCCACTGCACGGCCGTCCCGCACATGGCGATGTACGGGGCGCCGATCGGCGGCACCTGGGGCGGCCTCTTCTCCGACCTGGTCCGCGTGCCGTACGCGGACGCCATGCTGGTGCCCCTGCCCGCCGGACTCGACCCCGTCGCCATGGCCTCCGCGAGCGACAACTGGTCCCTGTCCTGGCGCCTGGTCGCACCCCACCTCGCGACCCGTCCCGGCGCCCGCGTCCTGGTCGTCGCCCGGGGCAGCATCGGTCTGTACGTGTGCGACATCGCCCGCGCGCTCGGCGCCTCCGACGTGCTGTACGTCGACCCCGACCCCGCGCACCGGCAGCTCGCCGAGGGCTTCGGCGCCCGTACCGCCGAGGCGGCCGAGCCCGTCCCGCACGGCTTCGACATCGCCGTCGAGGCCACCGGCCGTGTCGATCAGCTCGCCCTCGCGGTCAAGTCCCTCGCCCCGGAAGGCGTCTGCGAGTCCGCGGGCAACCACTTCCGCCCCGGCGAACTGCCCCTGCTCGACATGTACCTCACCGGCGTCACCCTGCGCGTCGCCCGCGACAACGTCCGCGCCCACATCCCCGACGCCCTCGCCCTGGCCGGCTCGGGGAAGGTCGACCCGGCGCGCGTCGTCTCGCACGTCCTCGACTGGGAGCAGCTTCCCGACGCGCTCCCCGAGAAGCACCTCAAGCCGGTCTTCGTCCGCGCCGCCACCTGATCCCCCTCCCCCTCCCCCGACCCCGCACGCACGCACGCACCGACCGAGAACCCAGATGAACACACCCCGCACAGACAGTCCTCCCTCCACCACCGCACCGACGACACCGACGACCCCCACGCCGCAGCTCCCCGGTGACTCTCCCCCGCACGACGAGGCAGAGCTCGAACACCGGCGGGCGGCGACGGCCGCGCTCGGCCGGGAACTACGGGCCCTGGTGGAGACGGCGGTCCGCACGACGGCCCCCGCGCAGGTCCTGCACGCCGTGGCGGACGACGTCCGCCGGATCACCGGGCGGCTGACCGGTCGGCTCCGGCGCAGGGCGGAGATCCCGGACGTGGACGAATTCCCCGGCGGCACCCGGATGTTCAGCCCCGTCACCGGCGTCGGCAACCCCTTCGCCCCGCCCCTGCGGGCGGCGCCGGCGGACGGTGGCCTCGTCGGCCGGTGCGCCCTCGGTGTCACCCACGAGGGGCCGCCGGGCTACGGGCACGGCGGGATGAGCGCCATGCTGCTCGACGAGCTGATGGGCCGGGCCTGCGGCGCGGCAGGGCTGCACGCCATGACCGTCTTCCTCCAGATCCACTACCACCGTCCCGTCCCGCTGGAGACGCCGCTGCGGCTCTTCGCCCGGGTCACCGGCACCGAGGGCCGCAAGATCCTCGTGTACGGCTCGATCATGCCGAGGCGGACCCTGCGGTCCCCGCGGTGACGGCGGACGGCGTCTTCGTCACGCCCGACCCCGCCCGGGTCCAGGCCCTGTTCCCGAGCCTGCGGAGCACACGGGCGGACACGCCCCCGTGACCCCCGAGGTCACCAGCCGTGTGTCAGGACGTCGTCCAGGGCGGCGACGAAGCCGTCCGCGCCGTCCCTGGTCAGACACAGCGGCGGCTTGATCTTCAGCACGCACTGCCGGTCGGAGGTCGGCTGCATGATCACGCCGAGTTCGCGCAGCCGCTCGCAGATCGCGGCCGTCTCCTCGGTGGCCGGCTCCAGCGTCGTACGGTCGCGCACGAACTCCACGCCCAGATAGAGACCGGAGCCGTGCACCGCGCCGATCAGCTCGTGCCGGTGGGCGAGTTCGTGGAGCCGGTGCTTCAGGTGGCCGCCCACGTCCCGGGCGTTGGCCTGGAGTTCCTCGTCGCGCAGTGCGTCGAGGACGGCGAGCCCGACCACCGAGCTGACCGGGCTGCCACCGGCGGACGAGAAGAAGTAGCCCTGGCCGCGGTAGGCCTCGGCGATCTCACGCCGGGTGACCACCGCGCCCAGCGGATGCCCGTTGCCCATCGCCTTGGCGACGGTCACCACGTCCGGTACGACGCCCTGTTGCTCGAACCCCCAGAAGTGGGTGCCGAGCCGGCCGTAGCCGACCTGCACCTCGTCCGCGAGGCAGAGACCGCCGACGGCCCGGGTGGCCGCGTAGACCTGCGCGAGATAGCCGTCCGGCAGGGGCATGCCGCCGGCGTTGCCGTAGAACGGCTCGCACAGGAACGCGGCCGGCGGGTTGCCGCGCGCCGCGAGTTGGGCGATCCGCTCGGCGGCCTCGGGACCGTACCGCCGTGCCTCGGCTCCCCGGTGCCGGCCCCGGTAGGAGTTGGGCGCGGCGACCGTGTGCACCCAGGGCGGGCGTGAGGCGAGGGCGCCCGGGTTGTCGGCGATGGAGGTGGAGACGGCGTCGCTCGCGTACGTCCAGCCGTGGTACGCCTCCTCGACGGCGACCACGTCCTGCCGGCCGGTCGTCGCCCAGGCGAGCCGCAGCGCGAGGTCGACGGCCTCGGAGCCGCTGTTCACCAGGAAGACGGTGTCCAGGCCGTCGGGGAGCGACCGGGTGAGCCGTTCCGACAGTTCGACCACCGAGGCGTAGTGGAAACGGGAGTTGGTGTTGAGGCGCCGCCACTGCCGGTGCACGGCGTCGCTCAGCGCGGGGTGGCCGTGGCCGAGAACGGTGACGTTGTTGAGCATGTCGAGGTAGACGCGGCCCCGGGTGTCGACCAGGTGGTGCCGCCAGCCGCGTTCGATGCGCGGCGGCTCCTCGAAGTAGTGCTCCTGGACGGTGGCGAAGGAGTTCTCGCGGCGCTCCAGCAACTCCGCGTCGACGGCGGCCGACCCGAGCCCGTCCCGGCCCTCCCCCACGGGCTCGCGTGCTCCGTCGCCGAGCAGCACGCCCGGGTCGGGGCACAACGACAGCCACCCGTCGGCGAGTTCGGGCGTGGCGAACCTCGGCGGACGCGCGGCACCGGGCAGCGCGGAGAGCTGGACGCCCAGCACGTACACCCCGTCGTCCTCGGCCACCGTGCCCAGCGGCTGGCCCTCTTCGACCACGGCGCCGACGCCGACCCCGCCCCCGACACCGTCCAGGATCAAATCGCCCCCGTCGCCGGTGCTCAGGGTCAACACGCCGTCGGGAGTCCTGGTGACCGTGCCGGCCCAGGGCGCGTGGACCTCCAGCGGCCCGGTGAGGTACAGCTCGACCCCGAGCGCACAGGTCTCGGCGACGCCCCCGCCGTCGACGGACGCCCGGGTCAGCCGGAACTCACCGTGCCGCGTCCGTACGGCCGTCCGCCCCGCCGCCAACGCCTCCGTCGCGAGCGCGCGTTCGATGCCGGGGTCCAGCCAGCGTCCGGTGTGCAGATCGTCGCTCCCCACCGACAGATCGAGGACGTGCACCTCACCCGTCAGCGCGGGCAGCAGCCGGCTCGCGGTCAGGACCTGCGCGGGCGGTCCGCTCCGGGACGCGGACGCGGACATGGACGCGGACGCAGACGTGGAGGCGGACGCAGACATGGACGTGGACGTGGTGAGCGGTCCGGCGGCGGCCCCGGGGCAGGCCGCCGGGCGGGCGAGTGCCTGCCGGAACAGGGCCGTCATCACCTGCGCCGGTACCGACACGGCCGCCTCGAACATCGCCCACTCGCGGTCCAGCGCGGCCGTGGCGTACCGGTTGTCCGGGTCGAGCAGGGTGTCGTACTGCCCGCTGACCACCATGACGGCCGACCGCAGCACGACGAGCGGCCACAGTACGGCCACCTCCTCGTCCCCGAGCGGCCGGGCCGCGTCGAAGGCGCCTACGGCGGGCAGCACCGACGCGGGGCCCGCGCCGTGGTGGTGGAGCACGGAGGTGCAGGTGACCGCCAGTTCCGCGATCGTCCAACCGGGACCCAGATCACCGAAGTCGATGACGCCGACCGGGACGGGCCGCCCGTCGCCGGCCGTCTCGCAGACCACGTTGTTGTCGGTCACGTCCCCGTGCACGATCTGCGTCGGCAGCCGGTCGGCGTACGGCTCCACCAGGGCGCGGGCGGCGCGGGACGCCCGCAGGATCCGTCGGGCGCGCCTCTGGTCGGGCAGGTGCGGGGCCAGTGCCTCGATGACGGCGGGCGCGTTGCGCAGGTCCCACATCCGGGTCGGGTCCGGGGCGGCCGCCTCCAGGCCGGCGCGCTCGAATCCGGCGAGCCCGGCCGCGACGCGTCCGGCGAGTCCGCCGAGCCGGGCGACGACGGCCGGGGCCAGATAGCGACTGTCCATGATCGGTTCGCCGGGGACGAAGTCCAGCAGCCGGCAGGCCAGTTCCACTCCGTCCGCGGTGAGCCACTGCACCGCCGCGCCGTCCACTCCGGTCCGGGCCCGGGGCAGCCGCACGTCCGGGAGCACCCCGGCCAGATGGTCGACCGCCGCGTCCTGGGCCCCGAGCAGCGCGGCGTCCGTCGCGGGATGGGCGATCTTGAGCACCCGGTCGCCGGTGTCGGTACGGACCCGGTAGTTGCGGTCCTGCTGGCTCCCCAGGTCCTTGAGGGCGCCGCGTACTCCGAACCGGGTGGCGAGGAAGGCGGTCAACTCCGCCTCGGCGACCACGGGACAGCGCGGGGGATGGCTCATCGGGGACTCCACCACTCCATGCCGGAACGTTCCGGCAACCGTAGGGGGCGCCTGTCGATC
Source organism: Streptomyces sp. NPDC034049 (assembly GCF_055575575.1). Lineage (NCBI taxonomy): Bacteria > Bacillati > Actinomycetota > Actinomycetes > Kitasatosporales > Streptomycetaceae > Streptomyces > Streptomyces sp. NPDC034049. Next base: position 112,745 of record NZ_JBVISJ010000019.1, on the reverse strand, counting down.
ACGTCAACGCCGACGGCGGGCGGGGCGACGGGGCCGATCGGCGCGCACACCGGCGCGGCGAGCGCGCGCTCCACGCACCCACCCGCACCCGCAGCCTCGACGCATCCGGGCTCCGCCGCCCCTCCCGGTTCTCAGACCGTCGGGTCGAACCACGTCACCGAGTCGGACATGGCCTGCTTGATGCGGAACAGCGCGAACTCGCTCAGGTCCGGCAGGGCGTCCAGCGAGAACCAGCCGACGTCCAGGGACTCGTCGTCGTTGACCCGGGCCTCTCCGCCCACGGCCCGGCAGTAGAACGTGATGTCCATGTACTGGCACACGTCCCCGTTGTCGTACCGGACCGGTTCCAACGCCTGTACGAGGACGACCCGTTCGGCCACGCAACGGACCGCCGTCTCCTCCTCGACCTCGCGCACGGCACAGGCCGCCGGCTGCTCCCCCGGGTCCGGGATGCCGCCGATCAGCGACCACTTGCCGTTGTCGGAACGACGGCCCAGCAGCACTCTGCCCTCGTCGTCGAAGACGAGGGCGGTGACTCCGGGGAGCCAGAGGAGCTGGTTGCCGGCGGTCGCACGGAGTGTGCGAATGAAATCAGGGGTAGCCATGGAGCCGACCCTAACGGGCCGGTCTCCTCACCCCACCTCATCCAGGGCGCGCACGCGAGGCGTACGGCTACACGCCACCGGCGCGCCTCCCGCGCACACCGGCCGCGATCGCCCAGCCGAGCCCACCTGCCGCGACCAGCACCAACAGCATCTCGGGCGCGATACCGACCCGGGTGGCGGGCGTCTCGGAGGTGCGCAGCGGCACCTTCTGCACCAGCGAGTCCGGGACGAACATTCCGGTCTTCTGGGTGATCCTGCCGTCCGGCATGATGATCGCACTGACGCCGCTCGTCACCGGGACGGTGACGGTGCGACTGTGTTCGACGGCGCGGACCCGGGACATGGCGAGCTGCTGGTAGGTCATCTCGCTGCGGTCGAAGGTGGCGTTGTTGCTCGGCACCGAGATCAGCTGCGCGCCGTCGGTGACCTCCGAGCGCACGGCCCAGTCGAAGGCCGCCTCGTAGCAGGTGACGAGTCCGACCTTCGCCCCGGCCATGGTGAACACGCCGGGCTCGGTGCCCCGGCTGAAGTCCTGGCGGACCATGGAGGTCCACTCGCTGTTGATGGCCCCGATCAGCGACCGCAGCGGCAGGTACTCGCCGAACGGCTGGATCTGCCGCTTGTCGTAGGTGTCGACGGGCCCCTTCTCGGGGTCCCACAGGATCTGCTCGTTGTAGAGCTTGCCGTCCCGCTCCACCACGCCGCCGACGGAGACGGGGGCACCGATGGCGGTGGCCGCCTCCTCGATCACCGTACGGGCGTCGGCGTTGGCGAAGGGGTCGATGTCGGAGGAGTTCTCCGGCCAGAGCACGAGGTCGGGCCGGGCGACCTTGCCGACCGCGACCTCGGCGGCCAGCCGCTCGGTCTCCCTGGCGTGGTAGTCGAGCACGGCCCTCCGCTGGGCGTTGAAGTCGAGCCCCAGGCGGGGAACGTTGCCCTGGATGACGGCCACGGTGGCGGTGCCGGCCTCGGCCTCGTCGCTCACCAGCGCGCGGGACGCGAACGCGCCCACTAGGGGGACGGCCACGGAGAGCGCGGCCACGGCCGCGGTGCCCCGGCGTACGGCCTCGCCGGTGCGTCGGTTCGCCACGAGCAGCCGGACCACCTCGTACAGCCCGAAGCCGCACAGGACGACCGCGAAGCCGAGGACGGGTGTGCCGCCGAGAGCGGCCAGCGGCAGGAAGACACCGTCCGCCTGGCCGAAGGCGATCTTGCCCCAGGGGAAACCGCTGAACGGGGCACGCGCGCGTGCGGCCTCGCCGGCGATCCACAGGGCGGCGGCCCATACGGGCCAGCCGGGCAGCTTGGAGACGGCGGCGACGCCCGCGCCGACGAGTGCCACGAACACCGCCTCGATCGCGACGAGCGCGAGCCACGGGGCGGGACCGACCTCCACGCCGGTCCACACCAGCAGCGGCAGCAGGAATCCGAGGCCGAACAGGTAGCCGAGGCCGAGGCCCGCCTTCCAGCCGCGTCCGCGCAGCACCCAGCCGAAGACCGCGAAGGCCGGCAGGGCCAGCCACCACAGGGTGCGGGGCGGGAAGCTGACGTAGAGCAGCACCCCGGACAGGGCCGCGGCGGCGGCCGGCAGTAGTCGAGCGACCCATCGGGACGCCCGGGACACGGGCGCGGCCTGGGGTTCGAGCTGTTCCGGCTCGTCTACGGGAGTGGCGGTGACGGTCACTCCGGGAGTGTACGGCGCGTCACCCCGGCGCCGACAGCGCGGTCCACGCGTCCCGGGTGAGGCTTTTGTCGCACACCTGACGCATCGTTCCTGCATAACTCGTCCACAAACCGGCGCATCACCCGTTACGGTGTGCGCGAGCCTCTGACGTGCGGCGAGATGTCGTCCGGGCGGTCGAGGCCCGGCACAGTCGGGGGGCGACACCTTGGGGTCCACGGGGACGGAGTCCGCGGCCGGAGCGTCGGCCTCGCACGAGAGACGGAACGTCTCCGATGTCACGGGAGTGCTCCTGCTCGGGGCGTGCGCGGCCTGGTCGTTGATCACGGCGGCGGCGCGCGGCGGCCGTCCGGAGGGTGTGCTGCTGGCGGTGCTCGCGGTGGCGGCCGGTTACGCGGCGGGCCGGATCTGCGGGGCCGTGCTGCCGGTGGTGGCACCGTCCGCCGGAGCACTGGCCGGTCTGGGTCTGGCGGTCACCGACCCGCACACCATGACGGGCTCGCCGCTGGTCTCGCCGCTCGGGCACACCGGTGCGACCGCCGCGCTGCTGGTGCTGTCCGCCGGCGCCGCCTGCTGTGCCGCCTGGGCGGCCCGTGCGCCCGGCCTGAGGCTGGCCCTGCGGCTGCTGGCCTGCGGGATCGCCGTGACCGCGGCGGCGCTCGGCTCGATCACCGGCTTCGCCGCGTGCGCCGGGGTGCTGCTGTGCTCGCTCGCGGCGGCCCGGATGCGCCGGGGCCCGGGCCTCGTGGGACTGGCCCTCGCCACGGCCCTGGTGACGACGACGGTCTGGGCGGTCGCCGAGAACGCCCTGCCGACCGGGCTGACCGACTCGCTGGAGGGGCAGCTCACCCCGCACCGGATCCTGCTGTGGCACGACGCGCTCGGTCTGGTCCACGACGAACCGCTGCTCGGCGCGGGACCGGGCCGCTTCGGGGAGCTGAGCCCGACGGTCGCCGAGTCGCTGTCGGCCGACGACCGTCCCCACTCGGCGCCGCTGCAGCTGGCCGCCGAACAGGGCCTCGTCGGTGTCGCCCTGCTCGCCGCCGTGTTCGGCTGGGTCCTCTATGTCCTGTGGCGGACCCCGCGCTCCACGCCGGTGGTCCTCACCGCGGGCGCGGCCGTGACCGCGATGGCCGCGATCGCCGCCGTGGGCAACGCGCTGAGCTTCACCGCGGTGACGGCGGGCGCTGGCCTGCTCGCGGGGATGGCGACGGCATGGCCCCTGACGGAGAACGAGAGCGGGACGGCGCCGGACCTCGGCGATCGCTAGCCAGGGCCTGTCCGCGCGGTCGGCCGGGCGGGACCGGCCGCGCGGAGGGCGTCAGTGCGCGGCGTCGGACGCCTTCGGGGTGAGCCGGGCGCGGATGACGCTCACGGCCGTCTCGGCGTTGTCCACGGTGATCGTGAAGGTGTGCCCGTCCCAGAGGCGCAGCACCACCGCCTCGCCCCGGCGTACGACGACGGCGGTGCCCTTCTCGGGCCGCCAGCGGTAGCCCCAGCCGCCCCATTGGTGGGGTGTGACGCACGGGGCGAAGGCGGCGTCGGCGACCTGGGACAGGGGGATGCGGCGGCGCGGCACACCGATGTGGCCGCAGCGGACCTCCAGGCAGTCCTCGTCGACCTTCACCGAGACATGCACGAACGCGAGCGTGCCGAAGAGGACGAGCAGCCCGGCCGCGATGCAGCCGACGACGGACATGACGAGCGGGGCGACACCGGACGTCCACGCGGAGTCGACCGCGAGTTCGATGCCCAGTGCCATGCAGGCGGCGCCGCCGAGGGCGAGCAGCCACTGGCCGCGATTGGTCGCGCGGCCGGTCCATACCTCGGGGTGCGGGCCTTCGGGGGTGCCCGTCTCGCCGTGGGGGTGGTCCCTCATGGCTTCGAGACTACTCAGGTTCCACTGCGCGGGCACCTGGTCGCGCAGCGTTACCGGTCCGCCCTGACGGCCGGTGCGGCGCCGGCCGTCGCGAGCAGTCGGCCCTCCTCGTAGGCCAGGGCCGGGGCGGGCAGCGCGCCCTCGCGGCCGCTGAGCAGGACGGTCAGCGTCGACCCGGTCCAGTCGGCCTCGGGCTTCGGCAGTTCACCGATGCGGCGCAGCGCCTGCGCGGCCACGGCACCGGCGGAGCCGTGCAGGACGAGGGGCGGGCGGCCCGGCTGCTGAACGGCCGCGCGGATGCGTTCGGCGACGAGTTCGTAGTGGGTGCAGCCCAGGACGACGGTCGTCACGTCCTCGGGCGTCAGCGCGGCGGCCGCGGCGATGGCGGCGTCGATCGCCGCGTCGTCGGCGTGCTCCACCGCTTCGGCCAGTCCCCAGCAGGGCACCTCGGTGACCGGGACACCGTCGGCGAACTCCTCGATGAGGCCGCGCTGGTAGGGGCTGCCGGTGGTGGCGGGTGTCGCCCAGATGGTGAAGGGGCCGCCACCGGACGCGGCCGGCTTGATCGCCGGGACCGTGCCGATCACCGGCAGGCCCGGTTCGAGGAGGGCCCGCAGGGCGGGCAGGGCGTGCACGGAGGCGGTGTTGCAGCCGACGATCAGCGCGTCGGGCGAGTGGGCGGCCGCCGCCTCGGCGACGGCGAGAGCACGCTCGGTCAGGTCCTGGGGGGTGCGCGGGCCCCAGGGCATGCCGTCGGGGTCCGAGGAGATCACGAGATCCGCGTCGGGCCGCAGCCGCCGTACCGCGGCGGCTGCGGGGAGCAGACCGATACCGGAGTCCATGAGCGCGATCTTCACCCGGCCACGATAGACGATGGGCTCGGTAGGGCCGCTCCGGTGGGGCAGACTGCGGGCGTGAGCGCCATCGCGTGGACCGCCGCCGGATCACTCGCCGCCTGGTTGTGGCTGCTGCTCGGCCAGGGCTTCTTCTGGCGCACGGATGTGCGCCTGCCGCCCCGCCGGGATCCCGCGGACTGGCCGGACGTCTGTGTCGTCGTCCCCGCCCGTGACGAGGCCGCCGTACTGCCGGAGAGCCTGCCGTCGCTGCTGGCCCAGGACTATCCGGGGCGGGCCGAGGTCTTCCTGGTCGACGACGGCAGCTCGGACGGGACCGGTGATCTGGCCCGTGAGCTGTCCCGCCGGTTCGGCGGCCTGCCCCTCACCGTGTCCTCGCCCGGGGAGCCGCCCGCGGGCTGGACGGGCAAGCTCTGGGCCGTGCGGCACGGCATGACGCTGGCACGCGCGCGTGGACCCGAGTTCCTGCTGCTGACGGACGCGGACATCGCGCATCGCCACGACAGCCTGCGCGCGCTGGTGGCGGCCGCGCGCACCGGCGGCTTCGACCTGGTCTCCCAGATGGCGCGGCTGCGGGTGGAGAGCGGGTGGGAGAAGCTGGTCGTGCCCGCCTTCGTGTACTTCTTCGCCCAGCTCTATCCGTTCCGGCGGATCGGCGTACGGGGTGCGCGCACGGCGGCAGCGGCGGGCGGCTGTGTGCTGCTGCGAGTCGAGGCCGCCGAGCGGGCGCGGGTCCCGGACGCGATCCGGCAGTCCGTCATCGACGACGTGGCACTGGCCGGGGCGGTCAAGAGGAGCGGCGGCCACATCTGGCTCGGGCTGGCGGAGCGCGTGGACAGTGTGCGGCCCTACCCCCGGCTGGGCGACCTGTGGCACATGGTCGCCCGCAGCGCCTACGCCCAGTTGCTGCACAACCCGCTGCTGCTCGTCGGCACGGTCCTCGGCCTGGCCCTGGTCTACCTGGTCCCGCCGGTCGCGCTCGTCGCGGGCCTGGTCACGGCCGACCCGGCGGCGGCGCTGCTCGGCGGGCTCGCCTGGCTGCTGATGGCGGCGACGTACGTGCCGATGCTCCGCTACTACGGTCTGCCGCCGGGCCTCGCTCCCCTGCTGCCGTTCACCGCGTCGCTGTACCTCCTGATGACGGTCGACTCGGCGGTGCGGCACCACCGGGGGCGCGGCGCGGCCTGGAAGGGCCGCACCTACGCCCGCCCGGACGCGGTCCCGGACGAGAGCTAGGGTCCGCGGGGCCGGCTATTTCCGGCCGGGGGTCCAGTTCATGCCCCACCCGTAGGCGTAGTCGACCGTGCGCTGGGGGCTCACTCCGCGCTCGGGGACGAGGTAGCGGGCCTCGCGCTGGACGATGAGGTCGCCTCCCTGGTTGGTGATGAGGGCGAGGGCGCAGACGGTGGAGGGGACCGTGCACTCGTCGAGCGAGAAGTCGATGGGTGCGCCGTGCTGCGGCTGGAGGGTGACCGTGGCGTGCAGGTCGGCGAAGGAGCGGGCGCCCTCGTAGATGGTGACGAAGATGAGGATGCGCCTGAAGTACTGCTTGTGGTCGAGGTTGATGGTGAGGTTCTCGCCGCTGCTGACGGCGCCGGTGCGGTCGTCGCCGTCGAGATGGATGAACGGCGGCTGACCCAGTGAGCCGAAGGCGTTGCCGAGTGCCTGGACGACACCCTTGCTGCCGTCGGAGAGTTCGAACAGGGCGCACAGGTCGAGGTCGAGGTCCGCGTGCATGGCGACGGCCCGGCCCAGTTTGCTGCCCCATCCCTTGAACTGCTTGCGCACCTCCCAGTTGAGGTTCACGCGCATGGCGCCGGAGGTGCCGCCCTGTTTGGTCAGGGAGACCGCCGGGGCCTCCTTGGTGAGCGTCACCTTGGTGAGGCGGACGGGGGCCGGGGCCGCCGCGGGCGGGGCGGGAGGCGGGGGCGGGGCGGTCGTCACCGGCGGCGGCACGGTGACGGGCGGGGCGACGGGGGCGGGCGCGGCCACCGGCGCGGGCGTCGGTGCCGCCGCCTGCTGGGGCTCGTCCACGGTGATGCCGTAGTCGGTGGCGAGGCCTTCGAGGCCGGTGCTGTAGCCCTGGCCGACGGCGCGGAACTTCCAGGCGCCCTGGCGGCGGTAGAACTCACCGAGGACGAAAGCGGTTTCGACGCCGGCGTCCGCGCTGTCGTAGCGGGCGACCTCGGTGCCCGCCCGCTCGTCGAGCACCCGGATGTAGAGTCCGGGCACCTGCCCGAAGGTGCCGCCGTCCGCCGAGGCGACCACCACGACGGTCTCGATGGCGGGCTCCACGCGCGCGAGGTCGACGAGGAGCGAGTCGGTGACCTGTCCCGCGGTGTCCCGCTTGCCCTCGTGGCGGACCGCGCCGGAGGAGTGCGCGGGCTGGTTGTAGAAGACGAAGTCGGCGTCCGAGCGCACCTTTCCGCCGACGAGCAGCAGCGCCGAGGCGTCCGCGTCGGGCACGCCCGGTCCGGAGCGCCAGCCCAGTTCGACGCGCAGCGCGGTCGTCGGTACCGCGGTGTTCGATCCTTTCGGCATTGACATGTCCGCCCCCATCAGAAGGTCATCCAGAAGGTCGTCACCGGGCCGTGTCCCGCGCGGTCCGTCGGATCCGGCCGGGTCCGTTGTCGGCCCAACCTATTCCCCCGGCCCCCCGAACCCCCAGAACCCGTACCGAAAGATCCTCGGCCGACCGCCGGTAACCCGCCAGGAACTCGGGCTTTACACGATCAGAAGGCTCTTTGCTGCCCTTTTTCGCCGAGTTCGCTCGCATTGGGGATCCAGCGTCACGGCCGACACGGAAAACAACCCTCTTATCGGTCTCCCCAACCAGCACATCGTGGGCTTAACTTATGTGCCATGACCTCCCCCCGCTCCACCTACGGCGGCGGTTACTACTCCGCCTCGTCCTTCGCGGACACCCCGATCTACGACTCTCTCGTCGCCGAGCGGGGCACCCCTCAGATCGCCCCGATCCGGGTACCCGCCGCGTACGACACCCCGGGCAGCAACCTGCCCGCGCTCCCGTCGGCGCTGCCCGCGCTGCCGGCCGGCCCCTCCCAGCCCGCCTACGGCTATCCGCAGGCCCAACAGCCTTCGCCGCTCCAGCAGGCGCCGAACGCGTACATCCCGCAGCAGTCCGCGGGTCCGCGCGGCTACCCGGGCGTCCAGCCGCAGCAGCAACAGCAACGCCCCATGGCGGGCTACGAGGCCATGCGCCCGGCGGCACCCCGCCCGGCCCCCGCGGCCCCGTACCAGCAGGACCCGTACAACGGCCAGCAGTACCGCGGGTACTGAGGCTTCTGGAACGTTTCGCGTGGGGTTGTCACAGCCTGCTGGCAGGATGACCCCATGGGGAATCCGTCACTGCACTCGATCCACGTCCACCCGCTGAAGGCGGCCCGGGGCTTCGCCCCCGACGAGGCCGTCGTGGAGCCCTGGGGGCTGGCGGGCGACCGCCGTTGGGTGCTGGTCGACGACTCGGGCAAGGTCATCACTCAACGTCCGCATCCGCGTATGGCGTTGGCCGCCGCCGGGCTGCTGCCCGGCGGCGGTCTCTTGCTGTCCGCGCCCGGTCGCGAGCCGCTCACCGTCCCGGTGCCCGCGCCCACCGGCACGACCACCGTGGAGATCTGGCGGGACAAGGTGGAGGCGGTCCCCGCCGACGCCGCGGCGCACACCTGGTTCAGTGACTACCTGGGCCTTCCTGTGCGCCTGGTACATCTCGACGACCCGGGGACCCGACGCCCGATCGACCCCGAGTACGCCCGCCCCGGCGAGACCGTCAGCTTCGCCGACGGCTATCCGCTGCTGCTCACCACACTCGCCTCACTGGCCGCGCTCAACGACCTCGTCGCGCGGGGTGACCACGCCGAGGAGAGCCCCCTGCCCATGAGCCGCTTCCGGCCGAACGTGGTCGTCGACGGCACGGACGCCTGGGCCGAGGACGGCTGGCGGCGCGTCGCCATCGGCGAAGTGAGCTTCCGGGTGGCCAAGATGTGCGGCCGGTGCGTGGTGACCACCACCGACCAGGACACCGCCGAGCGCGGTCGTGAGCCACTGCGCACCCTCGCGCGCCACCGCCGTTTCGGCGACAAGCTGGTCTTCGGACAGAACCTCGTCCCGGAATCCGCGGGCACGGTACGGGTCGGCGATCCGGTCCGGGTGCTCGAATAGCGAGTTCGATCTCGACGAGTTCTGAGTGGTCCTGGGAGAACCCCACGCTCGCCCTTGAAAATTCAATCTCCTACGATTCGGTCCGTGTCCAGGGAACACACGCCCCGGGTCCGACCGTTGGGTCTTTGTGAGAACTTCATGAGAAGGCCGGCGGGAGGGTGATTTCCCTCTCTCTCGACCGGAACTGCGCGTGGACGGTTCCGCCCGGGGCTATCACGGACGCGTAAGGGGGTGTGGGGCGGTGCGGGCAATCGGTGGACTGCGGGCGTTCGGCGGCCTGTGGCGCTGGCGTCACAACCCGCTGCGGCGGACGACCGATCTGGTCGAGGCCTGGCTGGCGTTCGCGGCCCTCGTGCTGATCCTCGTCGCCGCGCCGCTGATCGGCGCCGTCGTCGGCGGCACCGCCCAGAACGCCCTGCAGCAGGCCGTGCGCGACCAGCAGCACAGCCGCCACCGGGTCACGGCCACGGTCGTCAAGAAGGTCGACGGCTCCCCCCTGGACCCTGATCCGGAGACCGCGACGACCCGCGACCGGCAGAGCCGTGTCGTCGCCGACTGGACCGGCCCGGACGGCACCCCGCGCCACGGCACGGTCATGGCGAACCTCAAGACCCCGCAGCCCGGCGACCACTTCACCCTGTGGACGGACGACCAGGGCCGGACGGTGGGACGCCCCCTGGACACCGCCACCGCCACGACCCACGCGGTGCTGGCCGGATTCGGCGCCACCGTGCTCGCCGCGGGACTCGTCGAGGGCATCAGACGCGTGATCGTCTGGCGCATGGTCCGCCACCGCTACACCCGTTGGGACCAGGCATGGGACAAGGCCGGGCCGGACTGGGGCAGGACGGGCACGGGCAGCTGACCGCCTTCCCACTCCGGTCAACTCCCCCTGCCCGCGCACGCTACGGTGGACCGACCAGCCGAACTGTTCGGCATCGACCCGCGTTCCACGAGGTGGGGGCACAGCAACGCCATGGCACAGGGCACGGTCCAGGTGACGCACACCGGTACATCGCGGTGGCGGCGCCGCACGGGTGAGTACTCGTCGCTCGCCGCGGCCCTGGAGGCCGCGAGCGACGGCGACGTGCTCATCGTCGCTCCGGGCACGTACCGGGAGAACCTCGTGGTGCGGCGCGGGGTCACGCTGCGCGGCCCGGAGGGCTCGCCCGGCTCGGTGCGCATCGCGCCCGCCGACGGCGTACCGCTGACCGTAGCCGCCTCGGCCGTCGTGCAGGACCTGCATGTGGAGGGGCAGGACGCGGCGGCGCCCGCGCTGCTCGTCGAGGACGGCACCCCCGAGCTGCTGGACCTGCGGATCGTCACCCGCTCCGCGGCCGGTATCGAGGTGCGCGGCGGCGCCCGCCCCACGGTCCGCCGCTGCACCGTCGACAACCCGGCCGGCATCGGCATCGCCGTGGTCGACGGCGGTGGCGGTGTGTTCGAGGAGTGCGAGGTCGTCGCGGCCGGCCAGGCCGGTGTCGCGGTGCGCGGCGGCGGCCATCCGCGGCTGGAGCGGTGCCGGGTGCACCACACCTCCGGCTCGGGCCTGACGGCGACCGGGGAGAACTCCTCGCTGGAGGCGGTCGGTTGCGAGGTCTACGAGGTCCGCGGCAGCGGCGTGCAGATCACCGGGCGTGCCACGGCCCATCTCACCGACTGCGACGTGCACCGGACCACCGCCGACGGGGTCACCCTCGACACGGACGCCGTGCTCACCCTCGCGGACTGCCGCATCCACGACATTCCGGAGAACGCGGTCGACCTCCGCTCGCGTTCCGTCCTCACCCTGACCCGCACCTCGGTCCGGCAGTTCGGGCGCAACGGCCTGTCGGTGTGGGACCCGGGCACCCGGGTGGACGCCAACCAGTGCGAGATCTTCGACAGCACCGGCGACTACCCGGCGGTCTGGGTCAGCGACGGCGCGACGGCGGTGCTGGAGTCCTGCCGGGTGCACGACGTGCCGGACGCGCTGTTCGTCCTGGACCGGGGCTCGCGCGCGGACGTCGTCGACAGCGACCTGTCGCAGGTGCGCAACACGGCGGTGTCCGTGAGCGACGGCGCCACCGCGCAGCTCGACGACTGCCGCATCAGGGACGCCGCCACGGGCGCCTGGTTCCGCGACCACGGCAGCGGCGGCACCCTCAGCGGCTGCACGGTGGACGGCACCCAGACCGGCGTGATCGTCACCAAGGGCGCCGACCCGACCATCGAGCGCTGCACGGTGACCTCGCCCGCCGAGGCGGGCTTCTACGTCTCCGCCGAGGGCCGCGGCAGCTTCCTCGACTGCCGGGTCACGGGCAGCGGCGGCTACGGCTTCCACATCATCGACGGCTGCCGGGCGACCTTGCGCAAATGCCGTACGGAGCGCTGCGCGCGCGGTGGTTACGAGTTCGCGGACGGCGGCCCCGGCGCCGTCGGCGGCGGCCCGGTGGTCGAGGACTGCGCGAGCGACGAGAGCGCGGGCGTACGTCCCCCGGTCTCCCGGGAGACGGCCACCCAGACCACGGCCCCGTCGCCCGGTCTGCTGGGCTCGATCCCCGGGCAGCGCACCACCGAACAGCCGCCGACCGCCGTTCCCGCCGCCGAGCCCGAGCCCTCGACGCGGACCTCGAAGGCCGTCCTCGGCGAACTCGACGCGCTGGTCGGCCTGGACAGCGTCAAGCGGGAGGTCCGCGCCCTCACCGACATGATCGAGGTGGGCCGTCGCCGCCAGCAGGCCGGCCTCAAGGCCGCCTCGGTCAAACGGCACCTGGTGTTCACGGGCTCCCCCGGCACCGGCAAGACCACGGTCGCCCGCCTCTACGGCGAGATCCTGGCCTCGCTCGGCGTCCTGGAGAAAGGACATCTCGTCGAGGTGTCCCGGGTGGACCTGGTCGGCGAGCACATCGGCTCCACCGCGATCCGCACCCAGGAGGCCTTCCAACGGGCCCATGGCGGTGTGCTGTTCATCGACGAGGCGTACGCGCTGTCGCCGGAGGACTCCGGGAGGGACTTCGGCAAGGAGGCCATCGACACGTTGGTGAAGCTGATGGAGGACCACCGGGATTCGGTGGTCGTGATCGTCGCGGGCTACACGGCCGAGATGGAGCGCTTCCTCACCGTCAACCCCGGTGTGGCGTCCCGCTTCTCACGAACCATCACCTTCGACGACTACGTCCCCGACGAGCTGTTGCGGATCGTGGAGCAGCAGGCCGAGGAGCACGAGTACCGGCTGGCGCCCGGCGCGGGCGACGCCCTGCTGACGTACTTCACCGCCCTCCCCAAGGGCCCGGCCTTCGGCAACGGCCGGACCGCGCGGCAGACCTTCGAGGCGATGGTCGAGCGGCACGCGAGCCGGGTCGCCCAGGTCGACGAACCGAGCACGGACGACCTGACGTTGCTGTTCGCGGAGGACTTGCCGCAGCTGCCGTAGGCGAGGTCCGGGGGCCGGCAGGCGTGCGGGCCGGGGGCAATCCCCACCCCCGGGTGACCGGGCTGCCGGATGGGGCGGCAGTGGCCCCTTGGACACGATGGGGCCATGACAGTTCGCACACGAAACGTCCTGGTCCTCGCACTGACCGCCTCGGTCGTCGGCATCGCGCTGACGGCCACGACTCCGGCCCTCGCCTCCCCGTCCCCGCCCGCGCTCACCTGGCGCCCCTGCGTCCTGCCGGGCGGTCCGGCCGGGCAGGAGTGCGCCGAGTTGGCTGTACCGGTCGACTACCGGGCCCCCGACGGCCCCCGGTTGAGTATCGCGGTGTCCCGGCTGCCCAGTGAGCGCCCCGAGGCCCGGCGGGGCACCCTGCTCGTGCTCCCCGGCGGGCCCGGCGGCTCCGGCATCGCCCGGCTCACCCGGCAGGGCGAGGCACTGCGCCGGGAGCTCGGTGCCACCTATGACATCGTGAGCCTCGACCCGCGCGGCGTCGGCGCCAGCACCCGGGCGTCCTGTGAACTACCCGCTGCCGACCGGCACTTGGTGACCCTTCGGCCCTGGCCCGCACCGGACGGCGGTATCGCGGAGAACGTCGCCCGCTCTCGCCGCACCGCCGAGTCGTGCGCCCGCGACGGCGGTGCGGTGCTGCGCAGCTTCAGCACCGCCAACGAGGTACGCGACATCGACCGTCTGCGGCAGGCCCTGGGCGAGGAGAAGCTGTCGGCGTACGGCATCTCGTACGGGTCCTACGTCGGTGCCGTGTACGCGCAGAAGTACCCGGAGCGCACCGACCGCTGGGTGCTGGACAGCAACGACGACCCCGATCCCCGGCGGGTGGAGCGGGCCTGGGTGGCGAACATGGCGGTCGGCGCGGAGGACCGGTTCCCGGACTTCGCGGCGTGGGCCGCCGACCCGGCCCGGGACCGGGACGGCCTCCGGCTCGCCCGGCGGGCCGAGGAGATCCGGCCGCTGTTCCTCTCCCTGGCGGCGGAGCTGGACCGCGCGCCGAGGGAGTCGACGACACCGGGCGTGCCGCTCAGCGGCAATCTGCTGAGGCAGGTCATGTACGACTCCCTCTACAACGACGCCGCCTTCCCCCGGCTGGCGGGGCTGATGCGGGCGGCCATGACGCCGGGCGCGCCCCCGGTGCTGCCGCCGGAGGTCGCCGGGCCGCTCGGCGACGAGGACGCAGCCGTCACGATGGCCGTGATCTGCAACGACGTGCGCTGGCCGCGGTCGGTGGCCGGGTACGAGCGGGCGGTGGCCGCGAACCGGGCGCGCTATCCGCTCACAGCCGGCCTGCCGGGGAACGTCTTCCCCTGCGCCTTCTGGAAGGACACCCCCGCCGACAAGCCGACCAGGCTCACCGACCGGGGCCCGTCCAACATCCTGATGGTCCAGAACCGGCGCGACCCGGCCACCCCGTACGTCGGCGCGTTGCGGATGCGTCGCGCCTTCGGTGACCGGGCGCGGCTCGTCACGGTCGAACGGGGCGGGCACGGCGTCTACCTGGGCACGGGCAACGCCTGCGGCGACCGCGCCGTGACCGCGTTCCTGACCACGGGCGAGCGCCCCGCGCGGGATGTCACGTGTCCGGACTAGGGCGCGGCCCGAGGGCCCGGCAGCTCGGTGCCGAGCCGGTCCAGCAGGTGTCTGCGTTCGGCCACGAAGGCCGGGTCCGCCTGGTAGTCGGAGTGGCCGAGGATCGGGGCGGGCAGGGGGTGGGCGCCGGTGCGGCCGTAGGCGAGGGGGTCACTGAAGGGCTCGGCGTCGACCTGCGGTCCGTGCCGGCTCGTCAGCCGTACGGGGCCGCCGATGGGATCGGTGCGGCGGTACAGATTGCGCCAGCAGTCGACCTCGTGGTGCAGGGCGGCGAGCGGCTCGGGGCCGAAGTGGGCGGGGAACCAGCGGCCGTACAGCCGCTCCAGCGGTGAGCCGTAGGTGAGCAGCGCGACGCGGCTGCGGACCGACGGGGTCAGCTGCCAGGCGGCGGCCGCCGCGAGGACGCTGCCCTGGGAGTGGCCGGAGAGGACGAGCCGGCCGCCGGTGGTGCGGGTCCAGGTGGCCATGCGCCAGGTCAGGTCGGGGACGGCCCGCTCGGCGTAGCAGGGCGGTGCGAACGGGTGTGCGGCGCGGGGCCAGAAGGTGCCCACGTCCCAGAGGATGCCGATCGTGCGCCGCGCGGAGGCGTCCTTGTAGGCCCGTCGGCCCCAGGTGACGAACAGCAGGAAGCCCACGCCGATCAGCCAGGACCCCAGCGCCTGCGCGGTCTGGGCGGCTCCCTCGACGAAGCCGTAGGAGCCCTGCGCCGCCCGCGCCGGAGTCTCGCCCGTCACCAGGGCGCCGGTGAGGGCGGCGGCACCGAGCAGCAGCGTCACGGTGGAGGTGACGGCGACGATGCGGGGCGCCCGGTCGGTGAGGGCCGCCATGGCACGGGTCCGCGCGATACGGCGGGTACGCCCGACGTCCTGCGCCTCGCGCTCCTCGTCCGGCGGCACGCTGTCCCGCTCCGGCTCCTCGTCCGGGCCCGGCGGTCTCCTGTCCTGCTCCTGCGGCCGTTCTCCCACCAGGCCGTACTCCCGCTCCACCGCCTCCGTCTCCACCCGGCGCAGCGCCAAGGTGCGGCGGGTGAGCCAGCCGAGGAGCCCGAGGAGGACCAGGAGGAGGGGCGGGATGACGGAGGCCTGCCAGGTCAGGAGGACGGGCGGGCCGGAGAGGGCGTCGTCGGTGCCGCCCAACCAGTCGGCGACCCGCTGGGCGACACCGGCGGACATCACGCCCCCGAGGGCGCAGGCGAGCATCGCGACGGCGGGGCCGGCCAGACCGTACATGGCCGTGCGTGAGTCGGGGCGGGAGCGGTGGAGGATGTGGGCGACCACACCGAGCGCGACCACGAGCAGGCCCTGCACCAGGGTGATCCCGCCGAAGGTCAGGTCGCCGGGGAGCCGGCCCGTCGACCGCCAGCCGGGGCGCGACCACCCCGCGTACACCACGGCCAGGACGAGCACGGCGATGGCGCAGGCGGGCAGGCGGCGGACCAGGTTCTCGTCGAGGCCCTTGTCGAGGCGGCGCTCGCTGCGGCCTCGGCGGCAGACCACCCAGACCACGGTCACCGCCAGCAGCACGAGGGCGGAGTTCAGCAGCCAGCCCAGGAGCTCCAGGAGGGCCGGTCCGCCCGCCCGGCGGTCGTGGCGGGCCGCCGAGGTGCCGACGGCCGCCGCGGCGGTGAGGAACCCGGCCGCCGCGTGGGCGGCGCGGAGCCTGGCGACGAGCCGACGGCCGTACCAGAAGCCGGGCCGGCCGAGGGCGACACGGGCCGTGTCCTCGACGTCGGGCGCGTGGCGCGACGCGGCACCACTGCCGGATGCGCCAACGCTGGATGCGCCGGGTGCATCGGGTGTCGCCTTCTCGTCGTCGGGACGCCCGTCGTCGGAACGGCCGTCGTCGCGGTCCATGGGGCGCTGGGACTCGTACTCGCTCCAGGTGCGGTGGGAGAGGTACCACAGGAGGCCGGTCAGCGCGGTGGGCACCACGGCCGCCACGGCGAGGCGGCGGCCGGGCTGGCTCCACCAGCCGCCGTCGGAGACGGCCGGGGAGAGGAAACCGAGCCAGGTGTGCGCCTCCGCGCACGCGCGTGCGCCGGCGCACTGCCAGGCGGTCAGGTCGAGCGCGACCTCGCAGGCCGCCGCGACGAGCAGCACGGTCAGGGTCAGTCCGGCCAGGCGGACGAGGAGTCCGTAGAGACGTACCGTGCCGCGGCGACCGCGGGCGGGGGGACGCATCCAGTGCGCGAGGTTGACGACCATGAACGGCAGCAGCAACAGCCACAGGGCGCGCGAGCTGTTCCCGGACGTGAGGTTGCACCAGACGTAGGCCTCGGGGACGGGCTTGCCCCGGTAGTCGGCTGGACGCTTCTCCGCGTCGGCGTCGTCGATGCGCCGGAAGACCGCGGCGGTGTCGTCGCCGGTGACACGGACCGTACGCGGATCATCGAGCATACGTTCGGGGGTGGTGCCGCCGACGCCATGGACCAGGAGTTCGAGGGCGGGCGCGTCGGTCGTGGTACGGCCGGAATCAGGGGGCGGGCCGCCGTCGCGCGGCGCCGGCTGTTCCCTGGGTTCCGTATGTGTCGTATGTTCCCTCGCACGATCCACTGTTCCGCTTCCCCCGAGACGTGCCGCAAGGCAGATGTGATGTGCAGGCAGAGATGATCGCCCCTGATCGGACGTCATACACCTGTGATCACCGAATCTCCGCGATCCGTGTGATAGTGGCGGGCGCGAGGAACGGAGCGTGACGTGCGCGCGACTGTGCGGGGAATGGCGTCGCCGGTGGCGGGGCGTGCGAATATGGGGCGTCCCCGGGACCGGGGACGGGGGAATGTCCTTGTCGGAGGGGGTAGGAAGGCGTGTCGGGCGTGATGGGGCAAGAGGACCGGAGCGAGCGTGAGTGAGAACCAGAACCTCCTCGCGGAGCAGCGCCGAGCCCTGATCCTCGACGAGGTACGACGACGGGGCGGGGTCCGGGTCAACGAGCTGACGCGCAAACTCGGCGTGTCGGACATGACCGTGCGTCGCGATCTGGACGCGCTGGCCCGGCAGGGCGCGGTGGAGAAGGTGCACGGCGGCGCGGTGCCGGTGGCCGAGGCGAGCACGCACGAGCCGGGTTTCGAGGCGAAGTCCGGGCTGGAGCTGACCGCCAAGGAGGACATCGCGCGGGCGGCCGCCGAGCTGGTGGCGCCGGGCTCGGCGATCGCGCTGTCGGGCGGTACGACGACGTACGCGCTGGCGCACCGTCTCGTGGACGTGCCGGATCTGACCGTGGTCACCAACTCGGTGCGGGTCGCCGACGTCTTCCATGCCGCTCAGCGCACGACGGGCCCCCGGCAGGGTGCGGCGACCGTCGTGCTCACCGGTGGGGTGCGGACGCCGTCCGACTCGCTGGTGGGGCCGGTGGCCGACCAGGCGATCGCGGCGCTCCACTTCGATGTGCTCTTCCTGGGTGTGCACGGGATATCGGTCGAGGCGGGTCTGTCCACGCCGAACCTGGCGGAGGCCGAGACGAACCGGCGCCTCGTGCAGTCGGCGCGACGGGTCGTGGTGGTGGCCGACCACACCAAGTGGGGGACGGTGGGTCTGAGTTCGTTCGCCGCGCTGGAGCAGGTGGACACGTTGGTGACCGACGCGGGGTTGCCCGCGCAGGCGCGGGCCGAGATCTCCGAGCATCTGCGGCGGTTGGTGGTGGCGGGGGAAGACTTCGACGACGGCTCGGACGACTGAGCGCCGTTGTGTGCGGGGACGGCTTTCGGCTGCGGGTTGATTGTGGCTGGTCGCGCAGTTCCCCGCGCCCCTGAAGGGACGCTGCGGAGCCCAGCGGTGGGAACGCGCTCTCAGTCCGTCCACTCGCCCGTCGTCAGCAGCCTCTCGATCGCCGCCGCGTACGGCTCGATGTCCAGGCCCTGTCGGCTCAGCCACTCGTCCGAGTAGTACTTGTCGAGGTAGCGGTCGCCCGGGTCGCACAGCAGGGTGACCACGCTGCCCTGGCGTCCCTCGGCGACCAGCTCGGCGACGATCTTGAGGGCGCTCCACAGGCCCGTGCCGGTGGAGCCGCCGGCCTTGCGGCCGATCGCCTTCTCCAGGGCTCTGACGGCGGCGACGCTGGCGGCGTCCGGGACCTTCATCATCCGGTCGACGGCCCCGGGGACGAAGCTGGGCTCCATACGGGGGCGGCCGATGCCCTCGATGCGGGAGCCGCAGTCGCAGGTGACGTCGGGGTCGCCGGTGGTCCAGCCCTCGAAGAAGCAGGAGTTCTCCGGGTCGGCGACACAGATACGGGTGTCGTACTGCATGTAGTGGACGTAGCGGGCGATGGTCGCGGAGGTGCCGCCGGTGCCGGCGGTGGCGACGATCCAGGCCGGCTCGGGGAAGCGCTCCAGGCGGAGTTGGCGGAAGACGGACTCGGCGATGTTGTTGTTGCCGCGCCAGTCCGTGGCCCGCTCGGCGTAGGTGAACTGATCCATGTAGTGGCCGCCGGTCTCCACCGCCAGCCGGGCCGACTCCTCGTACATCTTCCGTGAGTCGTCGACGAAGTGGCAGCTGCCGCCGTGGAACTCGATCAGGCGGATCTTCTCGGCACTGGTCGTGCGGGGCATGACGGCGATGAAGGGGACGCCGATCAGCTTGGCGAAATACGCCTCGGAGACGGCCGTGGAACCGCTGGAGGCCTCGATGACGGGGCGGTCCGGCCGGATCCAGCCGTTGCACAGGCCGTAGAGGAAGAGGGAGCGGGCCAGACGGTGCTTCAGACTGCCGGTCGGATGGGTCGACTCGTCCTTCAGATACAGGTCGATGCCCCAGCTCTCGGGCAGCGGGAAGCGCAGCAGATGGGTGTCCGCGGAGCGGTTGGCGTCGGCCTGGACCTTGCGCACGGCTTCCTTGAGCCAGCGGCGGTACTCGGTGTCGCTGTGATCGACGTCGAGGGTGGCGCCAGGACGGGTGGGGTGGGCGGTGCTCACGGCGTGCTCCTCACGCATCGCGCCGACGGCGGATCGCGGCGTCGGACGTCCCGATGATAGACACCTTCCGCACGCTTCTCACCTGCATAAACATGCCTTTGGGCCCCTCAAAGACTCTCCTGTGGCGAGGATGCGCGGGGCGCATGGGGGGCGCATGCCGCGCATGCGCCGGAACCCCGCCCCCGGTCCACCGTGCGCACTGGTGCTCGACGCGGGGGACGGGCAGACTTCACGGCACGGGCCGAGTCGACGCCGCCGGGGCCGTCCAGGGGGAGGCGACCTCGGGCACACTGGATCACGGTCCGCGACGGATCAGACGACAGGCACAGCCGAAGCGCACTAGGGGGGCGGGGTACATGGCCGAGCCGGAGTTCACGGCCACGGGCGTGCGGATCGGGAAGAGGTTGCGGCAGCTCACCCGGGCGGGGCAGGTCCGGATCGAGGACGGCCGCCTGCAGTTGCTCACCAGTTACGGCAGCGAGATCGACAGCGCGCCGGTCCAGGCGGTCCGGGCCTCCAGGCCCTGGTTCGCCAACGACGACCGGGCGTTGGCCGATGTCAACGGCACCCGTTACACGCTCACACTGAACGAGCACGACCCCGCTCCGGGGAAGCCCGGTCCACCCTCCGCGCGGCGGTTCATAGAGGCGGTGCGCAGGGCGGCCGGTCGCGGCGGCTGACGAACCGCGAGTTGCGGGACCGGGCCCCCTGGGTCACTCTGGTCTCACGTCACTCTGGGTTTACCGGCGATAACGCTGCGAACCAGCCCGCCGGCCACGTCAGCGGGCGGCGGTCGCCGACAGCCACCCCACGAGCAGGCGGCGGCTCCGGCCTCCGCCCACAGGCGGCAGTCGTAGGCGGCCGCACCACAGCAGGCGGCGTTTTTCGCCCAGCCACCTCGCTGGATCCGTACTCCGATCTTCTTCCGGACTCAACTTCGGGGAGTCGCAGCCGTGATCAGCCAGCAAAGCAGGCACTGCACGGTGGAGCTCCAAGCCCTGCCGTCGCGGATCGGCCAGGTCCGCAGAATCGTATCTGCGCAATTGCGCTACTGGCATCTGGATCCCTTGATAGAGCGGGCCGCACTCGGGGTGACCGAGCTGCTGTCCAACGTCCACCGGCACGCGGAACCGGACAAGCTGTGCACCGTGGAGATGGAGTTGCTCCTCGGCCGGCTCACGGTCTCGGTGCACGACCACGACCCCCGTCTCCCGGTCGTCCAGGACGCGGACCCCTTCGCCACCTGCGGCCGAGGGCTCGCGATGGTCGCCGCGGTCAGCGAGAGCTGGGGTGTGCGGCCGCACGGCGAGACCGGGAAGGTCGTGTGGTTCACCCTGCCCGCCTCCTCGGCCGCGGTACCGAAGATCTCGCCGTACGACACCGGCCTGACGCTCGACACCGCACAGCCGTACGACACCGGACGCAGGCCCGCCGCGCGCGGGCGCAGGTCCGAACACGCTCCCGCCCGGTCCGCCGTCGCAGGCTGACCGGGCGGTGACCCTCCCACCGGGCCCGCCCCGGACGAACGCCCGCGGGGTCAGCCCACCGAGATGTCCACCGGCGGCCGCAGCTTCGCCGCCGCTGCCAGGGCCTCGTGCACGGGGTGGGCGGCGAAGGACGCCAACAGCTCCCGGTCGGCCGGGCGTTCGGCGGCCGGGTAGGCGATCTGCTCGTACGCGGCCTGGAAACGGGGGCCCCAACGGCGGGCGCCGAGGCGTGCCGTGCGGGAGCAGTTGTCGACCATGTACGCGACGTCCCGGGCGTGCATGTAGGGCAGGAGGGAGTCGACGGCCTCGATGACGGACTCGTTGACGATCTCCGACCAGGGGTGACCGCGCTCGACGAACTCGTCGATCTGCGCGGTCATGGTGGCGACGAAGACCCCCGCCGCGAACGGGTCGACGGGCAGGTCGCGGGCGCCCCGGCGGGCGTGCGCACGGGCGCTGACCGACCACATCGGCGAGCCGCCGATGCCGCTCATCGGGCGGGCGCCCAGACGGCGTTCGGCCAGGACGACGCTGCGCAGTTCGGTGCCGTCGGCGACCTCGTCGTAGATCTCCGCGACGATCTCACGGGCGGGTGCGTAGGTGGCCGTGTAGGCGCGGTCGAAGACGTCCCGCCCCGCCGCGTCCAGTTCCTCACGGACCGCGCGGAGTCCGGCGCGGGAGACGGTGCGGGCGATCGGACCGGTGATGTTCTCGCAGGACCGCTCGTACGCGGTCACCTCGTCGTCACCGGCGAGCCGGTGGCGGGTGTGGAGGCTCTCGACGATGCCGTGGACCGCGCCGAGCAGGATGGCGCGCTCGCCGACGATGTCGGAGAGGTACTCGCCGCGCAGAGTGGTGCGGAAGGTGTACGGGGAGCCGAGGGCGACCGACCAGGCGAGAGCACGGTCGGTGGCGTGGCCGTCGGGGTCGGCGTGGACGGCGTAACTGCTGTTGATCCCGGCGCCGTTGATCTCGGCGCCCTGTTCGTAGAGGCGGCGGACCGAGTCGCCCATCCCCTTCGGGCAGACGGCGATGACACCGTGGCCGGGCGGGAAGTCGCCGCCGGTCTCCCGGAGATGGCCGAGGAGGAAGCCGTGGGAGAGACCGATGGTGGCGCCGGGCTTCAGGGCGGCGAAGATCTCCCGGTGGTGGGCGGCGAGGGCCGCGTCGGCGATCAGGAGGATGACGAGGTCGCTCTCGGCGGTGACGGCGAGCCAGTCGCCGAGGGTGCCGTCCGCCTCGGTGAAGCCGTGGGCACGGGCGTCGGCCGCCGAGGCGGAGCCGGGCCGCAGTCCGACGGCGACCGTGATGCCGGTGCCGGCGAGGGAGTCGCGCAGGTTGCGGGCCTGGGCCCGGCCCTGCGGTCCCCAGCCGACGACCCCGATGCGACGCACCCCGGCGAAGGCCTCGGGGAGCAGCGGGAAGAGATGGCGGCCGCCGCGCAGGACGGTCTCGGTGCCGCCGGGCATGTCCAGGGGTTCGAGGGCGAAGACGGTGGAGGCGGCGGTGGACGTGGAGGTGGTGGTCATGGAGGAGTTGTAGGGTCCGGGCGAGCGTTGCGACAAGCGCAACCTTTGCAGCGGAGCGTTGCAGGATCAGAAAGGCCCTGGTGGGCAACCATGCGGGACGATCACCGCGACCTGCGGCTGTTTCTCCATCTGGCCGGGACGCTGAACTTCGGCCGGACCAGCCTGGACTGTCATGTCAGCCCCGCGACCCTGACGCGGACGGTGCAGCGGCTGGAGGCTGAGCTGGGGCATCGACTGCTCGACCGCGGGCCCCGGGGCGTGGCCCTGACGGCCGAGGGGCACCGCTTCCGTGCCTATGCCTCCGAGGCCCTGGAGCTGTGGCAGGCCTACCGCGAGGAGCATCCGGACCCGGCCGAACTCACCGGGCGGCTGGCCGTGTTCGCGACTGTGACCGCGTGTCAGGCGCTGCTGCCCACGCTGCTGGCGCCGTTGCGTGCGGCCCACCCCCAGGTCCGCATCGATCTGCGCACCGGTGACGCGGCGGCCGCGCTGGCCCGGCTGGACGAGGGCGAGGCGGACGTGGCGGTGGCGGGCGTCCCGGCACGGCTGCCGGAGTCGCTGGTCAGCCGGACGGTGGCCACCACGGACCTGGTGTTCGTCACCGCCCGCGAACGCCCGGACCCCGGGCTCGACGGCCCCTTCGTCCTCCCCCACCGGGGCCTGGTCCGTGACGCCGCCGACCGTTGGTTCCGCTCCCACGGCGTCTGTCCCGACCCGGCGGCCGAACCGGAGGGCCACGAGGCGCTGCTGGCCCTCGTCGCACTGGGCTGCGGCACGGGGGTGGTCCCCCGGCTGGTCCTCGACCACAGCGCCGTCCGCGACCGGCTCACGGTGATCCCCACCGAGCACCCGCCGGCGCCGTTCCCGATCGGGCTGTGCGTGCGCAGGGCGGATCTGCGGCGACCTCATGTGGCGGCCCTGTGGAGCCTGACGGCGGGGTTCACCTTCCGATCACCCTGAGGTCGACTTCCGTACCACCCCGGCAGTTGACTCTTCGCCTTCTCCCGCGCCATTCGGAATTGGCGCTTTCATTTCCAGTGGGCGGCACAACCTTCAATGATCGCTCCGTAGGGAATCGACAGCGAGGTCGTCCGTCGGGAGGCACCAGCACCCCACCGCACGGAGGCACCACACGGCCGCGATCTGGGCCGGCATCGACGCAGGTAAGACCCATCACCACTGTGTGGCCATCGACGAGAGCGGCCGCCGGCTGCTGTCGCGACGCGTCGCCAACGACGAACCCGAACTCCTCCAACTCCTCACCGACGTCCTGGCCGCCCTGGGCGACAACGTGACCTGGGGCATCGACCTGGCCGACGGCGGAGCCGCCCTCGCGATCGCGATCCTCCTCAACCACGATCAGTCGGCCCTCCATCTCTCCGGCCGGGCCATTCACCGTGCATCCGAGGGCTACCGCGGCGAAGGCAAGACCGACGCCAAGGACGCCGCTGTTATTGCCGATCAGGCTCGTATCCGCCGTGATCTGCATCCTTTACGGGCTGGCGACGAGACTGTCATCGATCTGAAGATCCCCACCGGTCGGCGCATGGACCTGGTCGCCGACCGCACCCGCACCATCAACCGGCTCCGTGCTCACCTCACCTGGAGCGTGCGCTCGACGTCACCAACACCGGCCCGCTCGTCTTGCTGACCGGCTATCAAACGCCGGCTGCCTTCCGCCGGATCGGCCGCAAGAGGCTGGAGACGTGGCTCCGCAACCGAAAGGTCCACCGCGCCGACCAGCTGGCCGAGAGTGCCTTCGAGGCCGCCGAGCGCCAGCACACCAGCCTGCCGGGCGAGAAGCTGACCGCCCGGATGGTGCACACCCTGGCGAAGGAGGTGATGGACCTCAACCAGCAGGTTGCCGAGATCGACAAGCTCATCGAGGCCCGTTTTCGCGAGCACCACCACTTCGACGTGATCACCAGCATGCCGGGTCTGGGCATCATCCTCGGCGCCGAGTTCCTGGCCGCCACCGGCGGCGACATGAGCGCCTTCGGCACTCCCGACCGGCTCGCTGGCTTCGGCGGTGTCGCCCCAGCACCACGGGACTCCGGGAAGATCAGCGGGAACCTGCGGCGCCCGCAGCGATACAACCGCCGACTCCAACGGGTCTTCTACACCTCGGCATTGTTCAGCATCCGCCACTGCGAGGAATCCCGTCGTTTCTACGATCGCAAACGCGCCGAAGGCAAGCGCCATACCCAGGCCGTTCTGGCCCTCGCTCGTCGGCACGTCAATGTCCTGTGGGCCCTCCTGCGCGACCGCCGGTGCTACGAGCCAGCTCCACTGGCAAGGGCTGCCGCGTGTAGGAAAGAACGCGACCCGCTGCACGCGGGCCAGCCAGTCTGACGGCCCCCGTCAGACCAGGCAAAACTCGTTACCTTCCGGGTCTGCCATCACCACGTGATCCGGCCTGCCCTGCAACTCGTCCTCGCGGACCACGGTCGCGCCCGCGGCAGTCAACCGCTCCACCGCTTCGACCACGCGCGGCCAGCGCACCTCCCACGGTGTTTCGCGGCCGCCACCGACTTGCACGTCAATGTGCAGCCGGTTCTTTACCACCTTCGGCTCCGGCACCTTCAAGAAGGACAAGGTGGGGCCTGCGCCGTCCGGATCCGAGAGGTACGCCCCGTCATCCCACTCGTCCTCCGGAACCTCATGATGTGAGAACCACTCCTCCCAGCTCCCGAACCCTGCGGGCGCGGGCTTCTCCGCATAGCCCAGCGCCAGCGCCCAGAACGCGGCCAGCTTCCCCGGGTACGCGCAGTCGATCGTCAAGCTCCACTTGGTCGCCATGAGCCCTCCCCAGTCGGAGAAACGGACACTACCGCGCTCCGACACCTCCTTGCCCCCGCCTCGTGCATACCCCGCGGCTTGACGAACGGCATTAGGAATCAACGAGCCACGGGCCTCCAATTCGGCGAACCGAAAAAGGGGGCCGTCGAAACCGGCCGTCTTCGTGGGCACCACCGCGCTGCTGCCGGCGCTCGCCCTGCCCTTCCACCGGGCGGCCCCGACACGGGTGCGCGCCGGGTGGACGCTGCTGGTCGTGGCAGTGGCCCTGTCGATGCAGTGGGGGCCGACGCATCTGCTCTGGCACGCCTTCGCCACCCCGCAGGGCAGCTCCTACCGTCAGGCCTTCGTGCTCTGCGCGCTGCTGGTGATCGCCGCCCGGCACACCCTGTCGTACGGCGTTCCGGGCCCGCGCGCGCTGGGCGCGCGGGGGTGCTGCTCGCGCTGGTGATCGTGGTTGCGAGCGGCAGTGAGCGGACCACCCGTGCCTCCCCCTGCCGCTCGCCCTGCTCGCCGCCGTCGGCGCGCTGGGCGGTCTGCTGCTGCTCGGGCGGGTCGTCTTCCCTGTTGGATCGGCGTGTTGGAGCGGATCGAGCAGGGGTGGATGAGTGTTGGCTTGGCGTACGTTCTGGGTGCCGACAGATCGCCAAGTGGCGGTGGACAGGGTGTCTGTTCAGCGCAACTACACGGACGACTACTGCCTGTTCTTCGATTTCCTGTGGGGTCGCGGGGCGCGGTGGAACCGGGGACTGGCCGCGCTCGCGCGGCTGTATGAGTGGGCGGTACAGCGCGAGTACGTGCCGGCGAACCCGGTCCTGATGCGTACGGTCACCACCCCGAGCACTCCAACGGCACACTGACCATCGTCGCCCTCGCTCTCGAGGCCCAAGTCCCCCGCAACGCGCTCACTCAGCGCCACACCGACCTGAAGAACGACTTCTACGACAAGGTCCGCGCCCGCGGACAGACACCCGACAGCGAGAAACGCCTGCGCCAGCAGGTCCGGCGGCTGAAGGAACTACGGGCCGCGGACGTCGAAGAGATCACCCAGCTCAAAGGTGACGTAGAGGCGCTGGTCGGCGCCCTGCACCAGTCGATGATGGAAATCGGCGCCCTGCACCAGTCGATGATGGAAAACCGACTGCTGCACCGACAGTTGTCCGCAGGTGCCAGCGTGGTTCGGGTACTGCCACACCCGAGGATCAAAGGCACCCCACACCCGGGGCCGCCCGACCTCAATGCCGGTTCTTGCCCCCTTCACCGGCGACGGTGGCTCGCATCGACTGGCCCTGACCAGGACAGATAGCTGGCGGCAGGGGGCAGGGTGCTCGTGGCATCGGTCAGTCGTCGGCTGCCACGGTGCTCAGCAGGGTGGGTGCCGCGACCACTTCGACCTCGCCCGGCGGCAGGATGTGGCCCTCGGCGCAGGAAAGCCGTGGGTGAACGGGTGCCCCGCATTCCCGGTGCCGCAGGCGTACCGGACCGCCGTCGGGGGCGGCATGCCGGTCGCCCCACTCCATGAGGGCGAAGAAGGCGACCATGAGCTCTTCGCCGGGCGGGGTGAGTTCGTAGCGGTGCCGTGTGCGCTGGCCGGCTTCCTGGTAAGGCACCCGGGTCAGGAGCCCGACGTCCACGAGTTCTTTGAGCCGCTTGGACATCGCGGGCTCGCTGAGCGGGGTTTCCCGCACGAAGTCCTGGAAGTACGTCGTGCCGTAGAACGCCTCGCGCAGCACCAGCAGGTTCGCCGGGGTGCCGAGCACCTCCAGGGCACGAGCGGCGGAACAGCGCTCGGACCGCCAGCTGTCGCGGTCGGCCAGCAGGCCAATCAGGGATGACGTCACCACTCCACTCTACGAGGACGCTGACTTAAGGTACCTTAAGTCAGCCGTCGCGCCCACCTATGGAGGTTTTCCATGTCAGCTGCAGCTCTGGAAGCAACTCTCGATCACGAGCAGGTGGTGGTCCGGTCAGGCCGCCGGACCGGTCTTCCTGTGATCATCGCGGTCCACTCGACCCGCCTTGGGCCCGCGGTGGGCGGTGTACGCATAACCCGCTACGCGTCCCCGGGCGACGCGTTCGTCGACTGCCTTCGGCTGAGCCGGGGCATGACGTACAAGGCCGCCGCCGTCGGCAACGGCACGGGCGGTGGCAAGGCTGTCGTACCGCTGCTTCCCGGCGGCCCGCAGCAGCTGGACGAGGCGCTGCGCGACGGGCTGCTGCTGGACCTGGCCGAAGTGGTGCACGAACTCGGCGGCGCGTACCACGTGGCGCCGGACGTCGGCAGCAGCACCGCCGACATGCTCCGCATCCGTCGTCGCACACCGTACGTCGGCGGCTACTCGACCACCGAGAACGGACTGGGTGCCACGACGTTCGGCACGGCTGCGGGCGTGGAGCACGCGATGCTGGCCACTGCCGAGCATCTGTGGGGTGCCGCCGATCTGCACGGCCGGGACGTCGTGGTCGTCGGCTTCGGGGCCGTGGGGGAGGAACTCACCCGGCGCCTGGTGGCCGCAGGGGCCCAGGTCAGGGCAACTGACATCGATCTCACCCGTCGCGCAGCCGCGGAGAGGGCTGGGGCGCAGTGGGTGGAACTCGACGGCGCCTACACACTGGAGACGGAGATCCTGGCGCCGTGTGCATTGGGCGGAGTGTTCACCAGTGAGCTGGCGGCCGCGCTGCGCTGCCGCGCAGTGGTCGGCTCGGCCAACAATCAGCTGGCCACCGACGAGGTGGCCGCCGATCTCGCCAAGGCAGGAATCGTCTGGGCCCCTGACTTCGTGGCCAACGCCGGCGGAGTGATGTACGGGACCGGGGTCGAACTGCACCACCTGAGCCCCGAGCAGTCCCGGGACCGGCTGAGGTCGATTCAGTCGACGACCGCTGAGATCCTGCGGCGGAGTACCGAAGAGGGGATGACCACCCTGGCAGCCGCCAGCCGGATCGCGGAGCGCGCTCTGGCCTCTGCCGGGCGATAACGCCTCCGCTCGACGACCGACCCGTCGGTCGAGGGACGCCTCTCTGCCGCGGACGCCCTCGCCCGCCGGGTCGTGCTCGTGCGCCACCGTCTGCGAATTGTTCCGCTCTTGGTGCTTCCCCCGGCGCGAAGGCTCACAGTCGGCGGTGTTCGCCCCCCGTCTCGGCTCACATTCACCGCGCGGCACGACACCCCCGAGCGCCGAACCCCGTTACGGGTGACGGTGAATCTCACGGAGAGAATCGATGAGTACGAGTGCGGCCCTGCGCCGCCTGGCCCTCCCCGGGATACTGCGGTTCGGCCCGCCCTCCCACATCTGGTTCAAGCCCGCGCTGAGCGTGCTCGCCGCTACCGCCCTGCCTGCTCTGTCTCTGCTCGTGCTGGGCAGGCTCGACCTGGCGATGTACCCGGTGGCCGGCGCCATGTCCGCGCTGTACTGCCACAACCGCCCCTACGCTGCCCGGTATCGGGCCCTGGCTTGGGTGGTGCTCGGCATGGTCGGTGGCCTCGCCGTCGCGCTGCTCACTGCGGCGCTCACCACCAACGCAGCTGTCCTGGTCGCTGTCGGCGCTCTCATGGCCGCCGTACAGAAGGCCGTCTGCGACGCCACCCGCATCGGCCCGCCCGCGAGTGTGGTCCTCACTTTCATCAGCTCGACCACTCTGTTCCTGCCTCAGACTCCCGCTCAGGTCCCCGGCCATATCGGGCTGGCCCTGCTGGGGGGTGTCTGGGCCTGGCTGGTCTGCATGGCCCCCGGCCTGCTGCGCCCTCACGGACCCGAGCGTCGCGCCACCGCCCACGCACTCGACATGGCCGCCGCGTACGCCGCCGCGAGCGGCACAGCCGAGGTCCAGGCCAAGGCCCGCGCTGCCGCTGCCGCAGCTGTGCAGGCCGCCTGGCAATGCCTGCTGGCCGCCGACGCCCGAAGCGACCTCACACGCCGCTCCCTCATACGGCTCGTCGCCTGCGCCGAGGCCGCCGTCACCGCCCCCGGGGACGCGGACCCGGAGCGTCTGCAGGCGTGGGCACGCAAGCTGCTCGGCTCGGGCCCGGTTCCGCGCATCGGCCACCCGGTGCCGGACGTCGAGGAAGTCCTCGGCGTCGACGCCGAGATGACCGCGTCGCCCCGGGCGGCGTGGTGGAGCCGGCACATGCTCGCCCCCATCGCGGTGCGCACCGCGATCGGCTGCGCGCTTGCCGGATACGCCTCCCTCGCCCTCGGGATCGGGCGCCCGTACTGGGCCATCGTCACCGCTGCCTCCCTGTACCAGGCCAACCTCACGCTCACCCGGCGACGAGCAGTTGAGCGGGTCGTCGGCAACCTCATCGGCGTCCTCGCCTTCGCCGCGATCGTCCCGTTCGCCCACCTACATCCGGCGACCCTCGTGCTGTGCTTCCTCACCTTCTGCTTCGCCGCCGCAGCACTGATCGGCCCCAACTACTGGCTCCATACCGTCTGCGTCACCCCGATGGCCCTGCTCATCACCGAGTTCGCCTCGATCCAGGACTCCGTTCAACTGATCACCGGACGGATCACGGACACTCTCGTCGGCACGCTCGTCGGCTTCGCCGCAGCCCTGGCAGTCACCAACCGGCGCGCAGGCGACCGCCTCGAGCATGCGCTCACCGCCGCCGAGCACGCCCGCGAACACACGGCGGCCCTCCTCGCCGAGCCGGATCCCGTGCCCAGCGCGCTGAACGCCTCCCGACGTCGTCTCGGCGCCGTGCTGGTCGAACTGCGCGCCTCGGCCGACACCGCAGCCGGCGAGTGGTGGCAGCGCGCCCTGCCCAGCGAGCGAGTCGCGCACGCCGAGCAGTCCGGACACCAGACGCTGGCCGAGGCACTACGACGTCAGCGGCCGGTATCCCTGGACCAGGACGCGGGCACCACTGGGCAGGACGCCCGGGCATGAGAAGGACGGGAAACCCGATAGACCCGACGAACCCTCAGCCGGGGTTTTAGCCGAGAGTCTCTGCGCTGGGCACGACCACGTACTGCCGCAAGTACAGATCGCGGAAGCTCACCGGCCCACGCGGACCGGGCACCCGGTCGATGTTGATACCGGTCTCCGGCAGTCGCAGCAGCTTGAAGCCGTCGAGAAGTCGCGTGGGGGAATTCCAGAAGACCCCGGAGCCGCCGTAAGCATCGATGAACCGGGTTGCGGCGGCCTGGTCGTCGGTCACGATGGCAGCGGCCAGCCCAGACGTCTCCTCGTTCGCAATCCGCGCCGCGTCCGACGGGCCGTCGGCGGCATCGATCGTCACGGTTGCCGCACGCTCCGAGTCGAGTGACCACTCGTATCCGCGCGGATGGGTGTGCGGGGGAAGCGAAGCGGCGATGCCCAGGCGGTGCAGGAGCTGAAGAATGCCCGGCAGCCGCTCTTCATACACAGGCCGGTCGATGAGCAGCAGATTGAGGCGGTTGCACACGCCCAGGCGGTCGAGACTGTCGATGATCAGCTGGTGCGCGGTTTCCTCGGTGGCGGCCGAGTCCACGTACAACACGCCGCCGCCGTCGGCATGGGCGAGGGTCCGCACACCGTGACGTGCGCCTTCACGGCCGAGGTCGCGGGTGCTGTCACCGCTCCCGCGCAGGATGACCAGCGGGATGAGCCCGGGCAGGGCCACCAGCGCGTAAGCCGCCGAGCGGTCTTCGCTGGGCACCAGCTGGATGGCGTCCGGATCCAGCCCCGCCTCGGCGAGCGCCGGCACGATCACCAGATCCACCAGGGCCCGGGACGAGCCGAGCGCAGCCGATCCGGTGCGCAGCACACCCGCGTTGCGTGACTTGAGGAGCTGGGAGGCGATGTCGAGCGTGACGTTCGGACGAGCCTCGAAGTTGGCGCCGATGACCCCGACCGGACGCCTGCGCTCCAGCAGCGTGAGGCCGTCCGGGCGCACCTCCACGACCCTGTCCCTCGGCTCGTGCGCGGTGTCCGCCAGCGTGCGCAGCTCCGCTGCCATGGCCTCCAACCGCGCTGAGGTCAGTCGCAAGCGATCCTGCAACGCGGGCGACATACCTGCGGAGACGGCAGCCGCGAGGTCCTTCTCGTTGGCGGCCATAAGAGCCGACTGCGCCGATCCCAGACGCTCCGCCATGCCACGCAGCGCCGAGTCGATCTCAGCGTCCGAGGCACCCATGAGAGCGATACCACCCTGCTTGGCTCGGACGGCGCAGGCACGCACGACCTCCAAGGAGGCCGGTGCTCGGTAGTCCTCGTCGCTGGTCACGGGCTTTCCCCTCACTGTCCGAATGCCGCAGCACCTGGCAGCCAGAATCGTAGCATCGTTCAACAATCGCGCTCGGCGTCTGTCTCCCGGTGGTAGCGGAAGCCGCGATGGTGGGCGAGGGTGGTGATGGTGTCCAGGACCTCGGACTTGCAGAAGTAGCAGCGGTCGCGGCCGTTGGCCCGGTATCCGGGACGGCCCAGTCCGCCGGTGAGCGGCGTCAGGTGGGTGACCCCGACGTCGGCGGCGAGCCGTCGGGCGCGTGGCAGTTCACCAGCCGCCAGGCCCTCCGACACGGCTGTGAGGGCAAGGACGCGTTCCGGGCCGAGGGCGCGTACGGCGGCGGCCAGGACGAGGGGCGGAGTCGACAGCGCCGGAATAGGCGACGGCGACCGGTCCGATGGTCCGCATACGGTTCAGGAGACTCTGCTCCACGGTGTCGTCACTCACCCAACTCCTCGTGCTGTCGTTGGGGGCGGCGGTCGCCGGTCAGGCGCAGGCGCAGGGCGCGGGCAGCGACGGCCCGCAGCGGCAGGCCGAGTTCCTTGGCGGCGGCCACGACGTCCTCGTGCTCGGGCTTGGCACTATGGGACCGAGTTTGATCCGTACCGGATGTCCGTCGGCGTCGGCGGTCTCGAAGCCGCGCGGCAGCGTGGTGCGGGTGGCGGTGACGCGGCGGACTCCGAGGCTGCCGGTCTCGGCCAGGACGAGGTCCCGCAGCCGCCGTTCGTGCTCCGGAGTGGTCAGCACACAGCGCTGTCGGTCTCGTGACGAAAGGCTGGCTCCTGGCGTGGGTGAACGCCAGGAGCCAGCCGTGCGGACGCTAGGACCTGTTGGACGAGGCCCGCGCGACGGCCTTGACGAGAACGTCGGCTACCTCGTCGGCATGCGACAGGTGCGGGGAGTGCCCGGAGGGAACACGAACACTGTGGGCGGCACGCGCGGCCCACTGTTCCTGTACCGCGGGCGGCAGCGCCAGGGGCGCCCCCGGCGGGGTTGAGGTCCGCCCGGTCGCAGGGACACAGGTCAGGTCGATGGAGTGCCGTGGTGTCGAGGCCGTCGCCGGTCCAGCGGCGCGAGTGGAAGCGGCCCACCGGGAACGGGCCGCGCAGCCTCAGGGAAGCCGGGGCAGTGTGTCCCGTGCGCTGTGACTCAGGATGCGCAGGTTCTCGGCGAACCGGTCCCGGTCCTCGGCGGGCAGGGGCGCCAGGAAGTAGCGCCTGATGTTCTCCACATGGATCCGGGACGCGAAGACCGTGGTCTCCTCCCCGAGCGGCGTCAGGCGCACCAGCCTTCCGCGCCGGTCAGCTGGATCCTCGACGCGTTCGACCAGGCCGGCCGCCTCCATACGGTCCACCAGACGCGTGGCGCCACCTGTCGTGAGGACCTGCTCCTGGGCGACGGCCCGCATGGACGACCCGGGGTCCCCCGCCCGGCCCAGGATGAGCAGCACCTCGAACATCAGATGGCTGATACCGCACTCCAGCTCCAAGGCCCGCCCCAGGATGTACTCCAGCCGGTTCGCGGCCCCTTGCAAGCGCCCGAAGGCCAGGATCAGTGCGTTGTTCGCGGCGTCGCTCGATGTCGAGATCTCCGCATGCTCGTCCACGGTCCTGACGCCCCTTCCCATTTCTGCTTCCACCCCGGCCACCGATCATGCCGCACCGGCTGGGCGGCGGGTCTGCCGACTTGGCTACCGGCCCTGGTGGGCGACCCTGAACGCGCCGGGGGTCGCACCGGTGTGACGGGTGAAGAACTTGCCGAAGTTGGTGGGCTCGGGGAAGCCCAGGCGCCGGGCGATGGTCGCCACCGGCTCGTCGGTGTGCGCGAGCAGCCGCCTGGCCTCCAGGGCGACGCGGCCGTCGATGACCTGTTTGACGGGCTGTCCGGTGGCGGCCGCGCAGGCGCGAGTGAGGGTCTTGACGGTGTAGCCGAGGCGGTGGGCGTAGTCGGCGGCGCGGCGGGTGGTGGCGTAGGAGTGTTCCAGTTCGGCGCGGAAGCGGGCGTACACCTCGCCGCCGGCGTGGGGGTCGGTGCCGCCGTCGGGGTGGGGTAGCCGGTCGATCTGCAACAGCACGGTGGCCAGCAGGAGTTGGAGGATCTCCGCCGACACGGCCTGCGCGGCGCGATCGTACTCGGCGCGCAGCTGGCCCAGCAGAGCGGACAGGACGGCGTACGAAGGGTCGGTGCCCAGTTGCCAGCACACGGGGCCGTACCACTCGTTCACCAGCCTCTCGGCGCTGCTGAAGCGCGGCGGAAAGGCGGGCGTGAAGAGGAGGTGCGTGCCGTTGGTGGTTCCGGGGTCGGCGAAGCACTGGACCTGCCCGGGCCGGATCCACATCAGTGTTCCTGGGCGGCAGGGATGGGTCACGAAGTCGATCGCGTGCTCTCCGCTGCCCTCGGTGATCAGGGTCAGGGTGTGGAAGTCCACACGATGGACCGCGTCGGGCCGGCTGTTTCGTCGTCGGCGCCGTTCGTGCAGGGTCGCCAGGTCGACGATCTCGAAGCCGGGGACGCGCTCCTCGGGCGGATTGAAGTCGAGCCGGGGGATCGCACCTCCCCGGGAGGGATCACCGCCGTACAGGCCCGGGGGAACCATCACAGTCTCCAGATGTCCTCGATTTACCATGCAGGGTCTTCAGCGTATCTCGTCTGCCTGCGGTTTCGCGGCGAGAGTGGAGGTCGTCAAGGCGACGCAAGGCCGCCTCCACCGCAAGGAGTCTTCCCATGAACGGCACGGTCACGGTCCTCGACAAGGGCGCGGTCCGCGTCCACAGCTACATGTCCCCGGCGGACACCTTCCACGCCACCACGCAGCTGATCGAGACCCCGGCCCGGATCGTCGTGATCGACGCCCAGCTGAACCCCGCCTACGCCGACGAGGCCGTCGCCTACGCCAAGGGCCTGGGCAAGCCACTGGACCGCCTGATCATCACCCACGCCCACCCCGACCACTACAACGGCGCCGACCGCTTCGGCGTCCCGGTCCATGTGCTGCCCCAGGTGCGCGAGCAGGTCGCCGCGCGCCCCGCCGCCCAGCTGCCGAGCGGCCTGGCCGTCCCGGCCACCGACCTGGCCTCCAGTGTGGACATCACCCCGGGCACCGAGGTCATCGACGGCGTCCCGTTCGTCTTCGAGGCCGTCTCCGGCGGTGAGGCCGCGGACCAACTCCTCGTCAAGCTGCCCGACCAGGGCGTCCTGGTCGCCCAGGACCTCGTCTACCACGACGTCCACCTCTACCTGGGCAACAACGACATCACCGGCTGGCAGCAGGCCGTCGACGCGCTGGCCGCCGAGTCCGGCTACGACACCGTCCTCGCGGGCCACGGCCTGCCCGCCGGGCCGGAGGTCTACGCCGGGATCCGCCAGTACCTCGCCGACGCCCGCGAACTGCTCGGCGACGACGGCGAGGCGTACAAGAAGGCGATCGTGGACCGCTACCCCGCCCATGTCGGCCCGTTCATCATCGACATCGCCAACCGGTCCCTGTTCGGCACCGGTCACTGAGCCTCCGACTCCCCCGCAACTCCCGCCCCTCAGGAAGACTTGTCATGTCACTTCGTCTTCGCCGTACCCGCGCCGCAGCCGTCGCCGTGGCCTCGCTTCTCGTCCTGGGCGGCGCCCCCCAGGCCCTCGCCGCCCCCGGCGCCGACCTCTCCCACACCACCGTCCCGCACCACCGAGGTCACCTGCCCACCAGCTACACGATCCCCGGCGACAGGACCTATCCCGAGGGCATCGCCCGCCAGCACGGCACGCCCTACTTCTACGTCGGCAGCACCAGCGACGGCACCATCTACCGCGGCGACGTCCACCAGAACGCGACCCAGGTGTTCCTGCCCGGCGGACAGGACGGGCGCGTCTCCGTCGCCGGGATGAAGACCGACCGCGCGGGGCGGCTCATCGTCGCCGGCGGGGCCACCGGCAAGGTCTTCGTCTACGACACCCGCACCCGCGCCCTGCTGCACGTGTTCGGCACCGGCCGCAGCGACGTCTTCCTCAACGACGTGGCCCTCGCCCCCAACGGCGACGCCTACATCTCCGACTCCATCCACCCCGCGCTCTGGCACATCACCGCCGCGCAGCTCACGAGCGGGACCGTGCAGCAACCCCTGCGCGTGGGCGTGGACCTCAGCCGTTCCCCGATGGTCTACAACGACGGTTTCAACGGCAACGGCCTGGTGGTCACCGAGAACGGCCGCTACGTCCTGCTCGCCGACTACAACGACTACGCCTTCTACCGCATCGACCTCCGCACCCACCAGGTCCGCCCGATCGACCTCGGCGGCGCCAAGGGCGTCTCAGGCGACGGTCTGCTGCTGCGGGGCCACACTCTCACCGCCGTCACCGAACTCGACCACCCCGAGGGCCAGATCAGCGTCCTGAAGCTGAGCCACGACTACACCCGGGCCAAGCTCGTGCGCACAGTCCACGGACACGGCATGCACAGCCCCTCCACGGCGGCGTTCGACGGGCGTGACCTGCTGGTCGTCAACTTCCAGTTCCAGATCGCCAACCCGAAGCTGCCATTCAACGTGGTGCGAGTCCACGCCCATTAGCGGCCAAGCACCTCGCAAGGAAGGACCACAACACCATGCAGATCGCCATCGTGGGTGCGGGCAACATGGCCCGCGGCATCTCAACCCGCGCCCTGATGGGCGGCCACACGGTCACCATCACCGCCAAGGACCCCGGCAAGGCCGAAGAACTCGTCGACGAGCTGCGCGGGCAGGATCACGGCGGCGACCGGATCGGTGCCGGCGACGAATCCGCCGTGCATGCCGCGGACATCGTGGTCCTCGCGGTCTCCTTCGGCGCCGCCAAGCAACTCGCCGCGTCCTACGGAGCACGGCTGAGCGGCAAGGTGCTGATCGACATCAGCAACCCCGTCGACGCCTCCCTCGACGCGCTCGTCGTCGCCCCGGGCACCTCCGCCGCTGAGGAGATCGCCGAGGCCGTCGCGCCGGGCACCCGGGTCGTGAAGGCGTTCAACACCACGTTCGCCACCACCCTGGTCGCCGGAGAGGTGAACGGAACTCCGCTCGACGTCTTCATCGCCGGCGACGACGAGGCCGCCCGCAAGCAGGTCGCCGATCTGGTCACCTCCGGCGGGCTGAACCCGGTCGACGTCGGCGCGCTCAAACACGCCCGCGAGCTGGAGGGCTTCCAGCTGCTGCACATGGCCCTTCAGACCCGAGAAGGCGGCCACGGCTGGGCCAGCACGATCAAGATCGTCGCCCCCTGAGCCACGCGGGCACGGCCCCCTCGTAGCCCGCTGCCAGCCCGCAACCCCCACGGGCCGGCAGTGAACCGTCACCGATCCCACCAGGAGCACCACCCCATGCGCCTCCGCGCCTCCCTGACCACGCTCGCTGCCGCCACGGCCCTGCTGACCTCCGCGACCACCGCCACCGCGGCGACCCCACCCGTCTCGACGCCCCGCATCGCCAACCACTTCGACCTGGCGGCCTCGCAGCAGCCCGAGAACATCAACGTCGACCGCGCCGGAACGGCGTATCTGACCTTCTCCTTCGCCCGGCAGGTCGTCCGGGTCGCTCCCGGCGGCCGGGCCCACGTCCTGGCCACACTCCCGGCCCCGGCCAAGGCGAGCACACCCAACCTGGGCAAGGCGTTCATCGGCGGCATCGCCCGCGCGGACGACAGCACCCTCTACGTCACCTACGCCACCGGCACCGCCGACCTCACCGGCATCTGGGCCATCCGCCCCGGCGGCCGCCCGCACCGCATCGCCGCCCTGCCCGCCGACGGCCTGCCCAACGGCCTCGCCCTGGACCAGCGCACCGGCAGGCTGTACGTCACCGACTCCGTGCACGGCGTCATCTACCGCGTTCCCGTACGAGGAGGCAAGGCCGTCGTGTGGGCCGAGGACGAGGCCCTTGAGCCGAGCGCCTTCGCCGGTGCCAACGGCATCAAGCTGCACCACGGGGCCGTCTGGGCCACCAACCTCGACAAGGGCACCGTCCTGCGCATCCCCGTCAATGCCCGCGGAACGGCCGGCCCGGTCCAGGTCCGCGCCACCGGTATGCCGTCCATCGACGACTTCGCGTTCACCGGCCACGGCGACACCCTCCTCGCCGCCCGTAATGACAACCAGGTCGACCTGGTCCGCCCCGACGGCACCCACACCACCGTGCTCACCGCGGCCGACGGCCTGCAGACCCCCACGTCCGTCGCCGTCCACGGCCACACGGTGTACGTGCCCAGCGCCGCCTACCTCACGAACAAGGACCCCAACCTCCTCGTCGCGCACTTCGATCGCTGACGCGCACGCTCCACTCGCCCCCGAAGCCCTGGAAACGGACATGCCCGAAACCCCTCAGGCCGGCGCCGCCATCTCGGAAGACGCGCCCCGCCTTCCGGCGCCCCGCCGTCTGTCACTCGTCCTGGTCCTGGGCTCCCTGACCGCACTCGGTCCGCTCACCATCGACCTCTACCTGCCGGCCCTCCCCCAGGTCAGCGCAGACCTGTACGTCTCACAGGCCGTCACCCAGCTCACCCTGACCGCGTTCATGATCGGCATAGCGGTCGGTCAGTTGGTCCTCGGCCCGCTCAGCGACACCCTGGGCCGACGGCGGCCCCTGCTCGCGGGGCTGACGGTGTACGTCGTGGCGAGCGCCGTGTGTGCCCTCGCCCCGGATCCGGCGGTGCTCATCGGCATGCGCCTGGTCCAGGGGCTGGCCGGCGCAGCGGGCATCGTCATCGCCCGGGCCGTCGTGCGCGACCTGTATGACGGGCTCGCCGCCGCCCGCCTGTTGTCCTCGCTGATGCTGGTCTCCGGCACGGCACCGGTTCTCGCCCCCGTGCTCGGCGCCCAACTGCTGCGCCTCACCTCATGGCGCGGCGTCTTCGTCACCCTCACCCTGCTGGGCCTCGCCATCCTCGCCGCCGCGGCCACCCTGCTCACCGAGACCCTGCCGACCACGCATCGACGGCACGGCGGGCTGACCACCACCTTGCGCACCATGCGCGACCTGCTCCGCGACCGCCGCTTCACCGGCTACCTGCTCACCGGAAGCCTCGGCTTCGCCGCCCTGTTCGCCTACATCGCCGGCTCGTCCTTCACCCTGCAACGCATCTACGGCGCCTCCCCGCAGACCTACAGCCTGCTCTTCGCCCTCAACTCGATCGGCATGGTCACCACGGGCCAGCTCAACGGCAAGCTGCTGCTCGGCCGCTTCCCCTCGCACCGCGTTTTGGCAACGGGCCTGGCCGTGCTCGGAGCCGCCGGCACCGCCCTGCTCCTCCTGGTCACCACCACACACGCAGGTCTGCCCTGGATCGCCACCGCGCTGTTCTTCACGGCCTGCCCCGTCGGCATGATCCTGCCCACCACCACGGCCCTGTGCCTCCAGCGCGCCCCGCATGCGGCGGGCAGCGCCTCCGCACTGCTGGGCACCACCCAGTTCCTCATGGGCGCCCTCGCACCGGCCCTGGCCGGTCTCGGTGGCCAGGGCACAGCCCTCCCCATGGCCACATCGGTCCTCGGCCTCGCGCTGGCCGCGTCGGGCTGCTTCCTCGCCCTGTGCCGCCCATGGCGGCCTACTGCGGACCCGCTGGCGCGGTAAGCCAGGAACGCTCCGAACTCGCGGCCGAGACGACAGAACGAGCCGACGGCGAACCTTACGAGGTTGTGCTCGATTGCGGGTGGGGCGTCGTGATCTTGGTACCGGCGTTCTTCGCCTTTCAGCGGGCTGGCTTGTGACCGATGGGACGCTGGGCACATGATGACCGCAAGAATGACTGGATGCGTGCCCGGAACGGTTGGACGATCCTTCTGATGATCTGGGGGGTCACGCTGACAGGCGGGCTGCTCGGGGAAGCAGTGTCGCGGATTGTCTTCGAGCACCACCCCGCGGCATCTGTCACCTCGAACCTGCCTTGGGTGGTGGGCGGCTCTCTGTTTGTGGCCCTTAGCGGCACCGTTGGTGTTCTGCGGCGGCGTCGGCGCCAAGGCTGACGAGTACCGGCAATGCCGGTTCCAGCGGTCGGGGACGTGGAGAAGGCCGCGCGAGTTGGTGTTGTTGTGACGCACTACCGGGCCCGCCCGGCCTTGTCCCACCGTGTTTTCACTGGTCTCCAGCGAAAGGTCGCGGAGGAACTGCTGCCGCTCGGCCACGACATGGAGTTC
Organism: Streptomyces sp. NPDC034049; assembly: GCF_055575575.1. Lineage (NCBI taxonomy): Bacteria > Bacillati > Actinomycetota > Actinomycetes > Kitasatosporales > Streptomycetaceae > Streptomyces > Streptomyces sp. NPDC034049. Next base: position 73,452 of record NZ_JBVISJ010000019.1, on the reverse strand, counting down.
GTGTACGTCGACGACGGCAGCCGGGACCGTACGCCCGCCGTCCTGAAGCAGCCGGCGGAGTTCGACGCACGCGTCCGGTACGTGTCGTTCAGCCGCAACTTCGGCAAGGAGGCGGCGCTGCTCGCGGGTCTGCGGCACGCCTCGGGCGACGCCGTGATCGTCATGGACGCCGACCTGCAGCACCCGCCGGAACTGATCCGCCGCATGGTCGACCTGCGCGAACAGGGCTACGACCAGGTCGTCGCCCGCCGCACCCGGACCGGCGACGGCCTGCTGCGCACGGCCACCGCCCGCCTGTACTACCGACTGGTCAACCGGCTCGTCGACGTGGAACTCATCTACGGTGTCGGGGACTTCAGGCTGCTGTCGCGCCGGGTCGTCGACGCGGTCCTGGACCTGACGGAGTACAATCGCTTCTCCAAGGGGCTCTTCGCCTGGGTCGGTTTCCCCGGTACGACCTTCGAGTACGAGAACGCCGTGCGCCAACACGGCCGCAGCTCCTGGAGTTTCCGGTCGCTGCTCGACTACGGGCTGGACGAGCTCCTCTCCTCCAACAACCGTCCGCTGCGGGCCGCCCTCCACCTCGGTCTGTGCCTGCTGGTGTGCGCGGGGCTCCACACGGCCTGGATCGTGGGCGACGCACTCGTCAACGGCGTGGAGACACCGGGCTATGTCACCATCGTCATGGCCGTCACCGCCCTCGCCGGAGTACAGATGATCATGCTCGGGGTGATCGGGGAGTACACCGGCCGGATCTACTACGAGGTGAAGGGCCGCCCGCACTTCCTGGTGCAGGCGACCAATGCGGAACGGACGGAGGGGCACGCCGCGTGCGGCACGACGAAGGACCTCATGCGCTGATGGGGACGGCGACGCGTACCGAGCCGCGCCCCGCGGCACGCCCGGCGCCGGAGCGGCGCATATCGGGACAGCTCATCAATTTCGCCCTGGTCGGAGCGGTCAACACCGGGGTGTATTACGGCCTTTACCTGTTGTTCCTCCAGGTGCTTCCTTATCTCGCCGCGCATATTCTCGCGTTCGCCCTGAGTATGACGGGCTCGTTTTTCCTGAACGCGCGCTTCACTTATCGCATCCGTCCGACCTGGCGTAAATTCCTGCTGTTCCCGCTGACGAACGCCACCAATTTCCTGGTCACGACGGCGGGTGTGTACGTCGTCGTGGACGTGCTGCACGCGGGCAACCGGTTCGCGCCCCTGCTGGTGTCGGGGGCGGCGATCCCGGTGACGTTCCTGGTGTCCCGCGCGATCATGCTGCGGGGTTCCCGGACCGGGTGAGCCTTGTCAGGCCAGCGCGCCCAGCGGGTCGTCGAGCACCGGCTGCCAGGCCAGCTCGGCCGCTCCCACCAGGCTGTTGTGGTCCAGCGTGCAGGCCAGGATCGGGGCGACCCCGCTCTGCCGGCCCCACAGACCGCGATCGGCGACGACGGCCCGCAGCCGGTCGGGGTCGGCGTCGAGCAGGGCGCGGTGCATACCGCCGAGGATGATGCGGTCCGGGTTGAGGATGTTCACCAGGCCCGCGAGCCCGAGGCCGAGGCGGTCGATGATGGCCTCGGCGGCGGTGCGGACGCCCGGGTCGTCGTACTGGGTGCGGATCAGTTCGTTCGCCTGTTGCAGCAGCGAACCCTCGGGACCCGGGTCGCGGCCCACTGCGGCGAGGAAGGCCCGCGGGTCGGCCTCGACGTCGAGACAGCCGCGGCTGCCGCAGTGGCAGGGGCGGCCCTCGGGGTTCACGGTCAGATGGCCGACCTCCAGGGCCAGGCCCGAACTGCCCATGTGCAGCCGCCCGTCGAGGACCAGCGCGCCACCGACACCCCGGTGGCCGGTCGCCACGCACAGCAGATCGCGGGAGCCGCGCCCGGCGCCGTGCCGGTGCTCGGCGAGGGCGGCGAGGTTGACGTCGTTCGCCGCGAAGGCCGGCCCCGCGATCCCGACCGCGCGGACCCGCTCGGCGAAGATCTCCCGGACCGGCGCCCCGGCGGGCCAGGCCAGGTGCAGCGGGTTCAGCGCCAGCCCCGCCGGTTCGGCGACGGCCGACGGCACGGCCAGGCCCGACCCGACACACCGCCGCCCGGTCCGCGCCAGCAGCTCGGCGCCCGCGTCGACGACCGAGCCGAGCACCTTCGCCGGGTCGGCGTCCACGATCTCGCAGGCGGGCGTGGTGGCGACGATCCGCCCGCCCAACCCGACCAGCGCGGCCCGCCAGCCGTCGGAGTGCACCTGGGCGGCGAGCGCGACGGGTCCCTCCTCGGCGACGTCCAGGCGGTGGGAGGGCCGGCCCTGGGAGCCGGCGGCTGCCCCCGGGTGCGCGTCGACCCGGATCAGCCCCAGCGCCTCCAGTTCGGCGGCCACGGCACCGGCCGTGGCGCGGGTGACGCCCAGTTCGGCGGTGAGCACGGCCCTCGTCGGCGCGCGGCCGGTGTGCACCAGTTCCAGCGCCGGACCGAGCGCGCCCCTCCCCCGGTCCAGCCGAGCCCGCGCCGTCGTCCCTTCGCCCGCCGCCTTGGGGGCCGCCTTCCCGTCCATGAGGGCGAGTCTCCCATGATCCGCTCGGTGCCGAACCCCGCACGAGGGGCCTCAGCCGTCGTCGAAGCCGCCGACCCGCAGGGTGATGTTCAGCCGCCCGGTCAGCCCCAGCCAGGGCGGCGCGGTCCCCGGGTGCACCCGGGGCACCCCGTGGTGGGCGGAGCGTGCCGGGCCGCCGAACACGAAGAGATCACCACTGCGCAGCTCCACGTCCGTGTACGGCCGCGTCCGGGTCCGTGTGTTGCCGAAGCGGAAGACACAGCTGTCGCCGAGGCTCAGCGACACCACCGGCGCGTCCGACTTCTCGTCGGCGTCGCGGTGCATCCCCATGCGCGCGTCGCCGTCGTAGAAGTTGACGAGGGCGATGTCGTACGGGGCGGCCGCCGCCTCCGCGCCGAGGGTGTCCGCGACCGCGCGCCGGCCCAGCTCCCCCAGCCAGTGCGGGAACGGCTTCACGGGCGCGCCGTCGCCGTCGACGGCGGTGCGGGCGTAGGCGTACGGGTACCAGTGCCGGCCGAGGCAGACCTGCCGGGCGGTCATCGTGCCGCCGCCCGGGGTGCGGACCGTGCGGAGCCCGGCGGGGGGCCTCGCCCACGCACGACAGGCGTCCAGGAGCTGTCGCTGCCGCTCCGCGTCCAGCCAGTCCGGTACGTGGACCGCGCCGGGCGCGATCTCCGTCCGGTCCCGGGGGAACAGCTCGGCGTCCATGACCCCATCGTCCCGCACGGCGGCCCGGTGTCCGCGGGGGACCCGTCCCGCGCGGCCGCTCTGCGGACGGGGGCGGGGCCGTGCTCGGTTAGCCTGGGCGCACGATGAGCGACCGTATGACCGTGCCCGGGGGCGAGTACGCCCTGACCCGTTTTCCCGAGGACCCCCGTGACCTGCTGCGCGCCTGGGACGCGTCCGACGTGTATCTGCTGCGCCACCTCGCGGAGAGCGGGACACCGCTGGACGGGACGCTCGTGGTCGTCGGGGACCGCTGGGGCGCGCTGACCACCGCGCTCGCCGCGCACCGGCCGACGCAGATCACCGACTCCTTCCTGAGCCGGGAGGCGACGCGGGCCAACCTGGAGCGCAACGGCGTCGAGGCGGGCACCGTACGGCTGCTCACCACCCGGGACACACCCCCGGACCGTGTCGACGTACTCCTGGTGCGGGTCCCCAAGAGCCTCGCGCTCCTGGAGGACCAGCTGCACCGGGTCGCGCCCGCCGTGCACGAGGGCACGGTCGTGATCGGCACCGGGATGGTCAAGGAGATCCACACCTCGACGCTGAGGCTCTTCGAGCGGATCCTCGGCCCGACCCGCACCTCGCTCGCCCGGCAGAAGGCACGGCTGATCCACTGCACCCCGGACGCGGGGACCCTCAAGGCCAGGGGGGACGATCCGTGGCCGTACACCTACCGGCTGCCGGACGACATCGGCGTGGCGGCCGGTCGGACCGTCGTCAACCACGCGGGCGTGTTCTGTGCCGACCGGCTCGACATCGGGACCCGGTTCTTCCTGCGGCAGCTGCCGAAGGTCCCGCGCGGCGGGCGGGTCGTCGATCTGGGGTGCGGCAACGGCGTGGTCGGCACGGCGGTCGCGCTGGCCGATCCGGACGCCGAGGTGGTGTTCGTCGACGAGTCGTACCAGGCGGTGGCGTCGGCGGAGGCCACGTACCGCGCGAACCGCCCGGCGGCCGACGGGACGGACGGTGGAGCGGCGCGCGGGACGGCGGCCGGTGCGGCCGAGTTCCGGGTCGGTGACGGGCTGGAGGGGTTCGCGCCCGGGAGCGTCGATCTCGTCCTGAACAATCCGCCGTTCCACTCCCACCAGGCGACGACCGACGCCACGGCGCGGCGGATGTTCACCGGCGCGCGGCGGGCGTTGCGGCCCGGTGGTGAGCTGTGGGTGGTCGGGAACCGTCATCTCGGCTATCACGTGACGCTGCGGCGGATCTTCGGCAACAGCGAACTCGTCGCGAGCGACGCCAAGTTCGTGGTGCTGAGGGCGGTCAGGCGGAGTTAGCGACGCCGGCCGGGAGGCCGGCCCCGCGCAGGGCGCGCGGGGAGGCGCCCAGTTCCCGGCGGCAGGCCTTGTTGAAGGCCTGGAGGTCGGGGATGCCGACGGAGGCGGCCACGGCGGGGATGGAGAGGGTCGTGGCGCGGAGCAGATGGTGGGCGCGTTCGAGTCTGCGGCGCCGGATGTAGGCGACGACCGTGCCACCGGTCTCGGTGTGGAACAGCCGGGTCAGATGGTTGTGGGAGACGCCGGCCACGCGCGCCACCTCCGGGATGGTGAGGGGTGCGGCCAGGTGGGCCTCGATGTGGGCGATGGCGGCGGTGACCGCCGGGTGCGGTCCAGGGGCGGCCGCGACCGGCGGGGTCAGCTGGGCCACCCGCCACAGGGCGGTCCACAGTTCGGCCCGGGTGCGGTCCGGCTCGCTGGGCGCGGCGGCCACCGCCTGGAGCAACAGGCCGGTGAGCGCGGGCAGTTCGGGGCCGGTGTCCTGGACCACCGGAACCGTGCGGGGCGGTCCGGACGGGGCGATGCGCAGATGGGCGAAGAGGTGTTCGGAGCGGCCCCGGTAGCGGTAGCGGACGGTGGTGCCGGGCGGGACGAGGCTGACCCGGCCGGGGCGGATGGTGTGGGTGGTGCCGTCGACGGTCAGTTCGGCCTCGTACTGGTAGAGGTGCAGCTGCCACAGCTCCGGCAGCCGGAACACGTCCGTGCGGCTCGCGACGCCGTGCACGCCGACGCCGATGAGGGCGACGTACGGCGGCTCACCGAGGTGGATCTCCGTCTCCCGCATGACCGAAACGTATCAGTGACGGGCGTCACACTCCGCTCCCGGGGGCCGTGCTCGGCGAGACGGTCACATACCCACGGGGGACGGGCGCGTACGGGCCTCCTACGGGGGCGGAAGGGGCTCTTCCGCGCGCAGGACGCCGATCAGCCGGGCCACCGTCCCCGCCATCGCCGTCCGGCCGGCCGCGAGATAGGTGCGCGGGTCCACCGCGTCGGGGCGGGCGGCGAGGTGCTCCCGGACCGCGCCGGTCAGGGCGATGTTGAGCGCGGTGCCGATGTTGACCTTGGCGACGCCGCCCGCCACGGCCGCGCGCAGTTCGTCGTCCGGCACTCCGGAGGAGCCGTGCAGGACGAGGGGGACGTCCAGGGCGGCCGCCAGCCGCTTCAGCAGGACGTGGTCGAGGGCGGCGGTGCGGGTGGTCATCGCGTGGGAGCTGCCGATGGCGACGGCGAGCGCGTCCACGCCCGAGTCCGCCACGAAGGCCCGTGCCTCCTCGGGGTCGGTACGGGCGCCGGGCGCGTGCGCGTCGAGCACAGGCGCGCCGTCCTTGCCGCCGACCTGCCCCAACTCGGCCTCGATCCACAGCCCTTGGCCGTGCGCCCACTGAACGGCGGCGTGGGTCGCGGCGAGGTTGTCCAGGTAGGGCAGGCGCGAGGCGTCGTACATCACGGAGCTGAAGCCGGCGTCGGCCGCCCGGCGCAGCAGGTCGTCGTCGCGGATGTGGTCGAGGTGGAGCGCGACGGGCACACCGGCCCCCTCGGCGGCGGCGGACGCGGCGCGGGCCAGCGGAAGCAGGTCCCCGTCGTGGTACCCGACGGCGTTCTCGCTGACCTGGAGGACCACCGGCGCGGCGGCGGCCTCGGCGCCGGCGACGATCGCCTCGACGTGTTCCAGGGTGATGACGTTGAAGGCGGCCACGGCGGAGCGCGCGGCGGCGGCCTCGGTGATCAGCGCACCGGTCGTCGTGAGGGGCACGGCTCCTCCTGCTTCAGCGGTCGTCGTGGCTCGGGGCGGTTCGGCGGTCGTCGGCGTCGAGGATCACCGAGCGTGTCAGGTGGCGGGGGCGGTCGGGGTCGAGGCCGCGGGCGGCGGCCACGGCGACGGCGAGGCGCTGGGCGCGGACCAGTTCGGCGAGCGGGTGGAGCAGGCCGGGCACCCAGGTCGCGCCGGTCTCCCGTACCTGCTCGGCCAGACCTTCCGGTGCCTCGCCGAGCATCCAGGTCGCCGTGCCCCGGGTGGTGACGCTGATCGGACCGTGCCGGTACTCCATCGCCGGATAGGCCTCGCTCCACGCCAGGGCGGCCTCGCGCATCTTCAGTGCGGCCTCCTGGGCGAGGCCCACGGTCCAGCCACGGCCGAGAAAGGTGAACTGGGTGCTCGCGACGAGCCCTTCGGGCAGGGGCGCCTCCAACGCGGCGCGCGCGTCGGCGACGGCGGTCTCGGGGGGCAGACCGAGGTGGGCGCTCAGGAGGGTGAGGGCGGTGGTGGCGAAGCGCGTCTGGACGACGGACTTCTCGTCGGCGAAGTCCAGCACCACGAGGTCGTCCGCGGCCGTCATGACGGGGGTGTCCGGGTCGGCGGTGATCGCCGTCGTCCGGGTACGGCCGCGCAGCGCGCCCAGCAGGTCCAGCACCTCGGTGGTGGTACCGGAGCGGGTGAGGGCGACGACCCGGTCGTAGGCGCGCCCATGGGGGAACTCCGAGGCCGCGAAGGCGTCGGTCTCCCCCTGCCCGGCCCGCTCGCGCAGGCCGGCGGCGGCCAGCGCCATGAAGTACGACGTTCCGCAGCCGACGAGCGCCACCCGCTCCCCCGGCCTCGGCAGGACCCCGGCGTGCTCCGGCACGGCGGCGGCGACGCGGGCCCAGCACGCGGGCTGGCTGTTCAGCTCGTCCTCGACGTGGGTCATGCGGGAACCCTCCCCGGGATACGCAAGGATCATGCTTATTCCTGCAAGATAGAGTCACCTTTCGCGCATCTTCAAGCACGAGGAGACCGATGTCCCGCGACGAACGCTGGCAGACCCTGCTCGAACTGCTCGTCGAACGGGGTCGGCTGGACGTCGAGGAGGTGGCGGTCGAGCTGGGGGTGTCCGCCGCGACGATCCGGCGTGACCTCGACCGGCTCGCGGAACAGCAGATGCTCGTCCGCACCCGGGGCGGGGCGGTCGTGCACGGTGTCTCGTACGAGCTGCCGCTGCGCTACAAGACGGCTCGCCGGGCCACGGAGAAGCAGCGCATCGCGACGGCGGTGGCGGAGCTCGTCGCGCCCGGCGAGGCGGTGGGGCTGACCGGCGGCACGACGACCACGGAGGTGGCTCGGGCGCTGGCCGTGCGGGAGGATCTGGCCTCCGGCGCGCCCGCGCTGACGGTCGTCACGAACGCGCTGAACATCGCGAGCGAGCTGGCGGTGCGCCCCCAGTTCAAGATCGTGGTGACGGGCGGGGTGGCACGCGCCCAGTCGTACGAGCTGGTCGGTCCGCTCGCCGACGGGGTGCTGGACCGGATCACCCTGGACGTGGCCGTGCTCGGTGTCGTCGCGCTCGACGTCACGCACGGCGCCGCCGCGCACGACGAGGCGGAGGCCGCCGTCAACCGGCTGCTGTGCGAGCGGGCCGAGCGGGTCGTCGTCGCGGCCGACTCCAGCAAGCTGGGCCGGCGGGCCTTCGCCTGGATCTGCGCGACGGAGGCGGTGGACACGCTGGTCACGGACGCGGCCGCCACACCCGAGACGGTGCGGCGGTTCGAGGAGACCGGAGTGCGGGTCGTCGCCGTCTGAGGGCCGCCGGCCCGAGTCGGCGGGGTGCCGGTCAGTCCTGGAGCCAGGGCGCCGGCATACCTCCGCGCTTCAGGGTGGTGAGGACGAGGGAGACGTCGATCGAGGCCACGTCGGGGAGCCATGGGGAGCGGGTGACGAAGTCGTGCAGGGCGTTCTCGTCGGGGAACGCGGTGAGGACGAGGAGTTGGCGTGCACCGGTGACGAAGCTGGCGTAGCGGACGTGGGCGGACTCGGCGAGGGCAGCGGTCACGGTGTCGACCCGGGCCGGTGGGGTGCGCACCCAGAGGACGGCCTCGACGGGCAGTCCGAGCACCGCGGGCTCGATCACGGCACGGATGCGGACCTTGCCCTCGCGCCGCAGCGCGCCGAGGCGTCGACGCGCCGTGGCCTCCGACACGCCCGAGACACGCGCGAGTTCGTCGTAGGTGCGGCGCCCGTCGTCGGCGAGGGCGTGCAGCAACAGGCGGTCGGCGCGCGAGAGTTCGGGGGGTGTCTCGCCGGCCGGCAGCGGATCGGTGACCGGGGCCGACCCGGCGTCGGCATGGTCGGAGCCCTTCAGGGCGGCGATCTCGGCCTCGGTGAGGAGGCCCGCGTGCCACTCCCGGATGGTGCGGACGTGGCGCAGGACGGGCAGCGTGCGGGTCTCCTCCACGCCCGGCAGACCGGCGAGTTCGTCCAGCACCAGTCCCGCCAGCCGTTCCCGGGGCCAGCGCAGTTCCGCGAGACAGTCCGGGGTGCCGGTGAGGACGTGGGCGAACACGCAGTCGGGCCTGCGGGCCAGCGCGGTGGCGGTGATCCGGGCGCGGCCGGGGGAGCAGCGGACGCCGACCACCACACTGCGGCCGCGCATCGCCATCGCCCCGATCCGTACGAGGCCGGACTCCAGGAGGCGGGTGCCGCGGCGGACGACGGTGCGTTCGGGCTCGCCGAGGGCCGCCGCGATGCGGTGCCAGGCGGCCCGGCCGTCGATCTGCAGCGCGCTGATGATGCGCCGGTCCAGTGAATCCGTCACGGGGCCGGTCCGCTGTGCGTCCATCGGCCCCAGAGTATGGCGGATTCCGTCAACTCCGCAGGGCTTCTTGTTCCCTTCCGTCGCCGTGGCCCAGCCTGCCGTGAAGATGAATCGCACGGTCCCGCACGGTCTCCCCGCCGTGCCGACCGCGCCCCCGTCCCCCTCCGCCCGCTCGAGCCGCACGCCCCCATGACCCCCGTGACTCCCCGATCTACGGAGATGGTCGACGTGACCGTGACTCCCGGCAGTCCCCCGCGTCCTCCGGCCGCCGGCACCGCCACGCCGGTGCCGCTCCGCCCGTCGGGTGCGCGGCGGGGCCGGCCGGCTCTCCTGGGCCCCGGGCTGGTGCTGGCGGCCGCCAGTGTGGGTGCCGGGGACATGGTGACGTCGCTCGCGGGCTCGGCCGGGTACGGGATGGCGCTGATGTGGGCCCTCGTCATCGGCGTCATCCTGAAGTACGCGCTCACCGAGGCGGTGGGACGGCTGTACCTGGCCACCGGGCAGACCGTGATCGCCGGCCTGAAGTCGGCCGCCCGCTGGCTCCCGGCGGCGTTCATGCTCTTCGTCCTGGTCATCGGGCTGCTGTACGGGGCGGCGCTCGGCTCGGTGGCGTCCCTGGCACTGTCCACGCTCTTCCCCGCGCTGCCCGTCAGGCCCGTGGCCGTCGCCGTCGCGCTCGCGGCGGCGGCGATCGTGCACCTCGGGCGGTACGCGGTGTTCGAGCGGGTGATGAGCGTCTTCATGATCGCCAAGTTCCTCGGCATGGCCGTCCTGGCGGTGATCACCCTCGCCAGGGCCGACGATCTGTCCGGCCTGCTCGGCACCCTGCGCCCGAGGCTGCCGGAGGGCGACGTGGTGACGGTGCTGGCGCTCGTCGGCGGCGTGGGCGGCACGGCCGGCATCGCCTCGTACGGCTACTGGGTGCGGGAGAAGGGCTGGGCGGGCCGGAGCCGGCTGCGGCTGATGCGTACGGACTCGGCGGTGAGTTACGGCGTCACCCTGCTGTTCGTGCTGTGCACGACGGTGGTGGGCACGGGCCTGCTGTACGGCACGGGCAGCAGCATCACCGGCGGCGACGGGCTGGCCGCGCTCGCCGATCCGCTCGGCGCCGACCTGGGGTCGGTGGCCCGGGTGCTGTTCCTGAGCACCTTCTTCCTGGTGACGCTGAGCGCGCTGGTCGGTGGCTTCAACGGTCTGTGCTACCTGCTGGCCGACTCGTTGCGGACGCTGCGCGGCGTCCCGGACGCCGAGGCGGAGCCGCACATCGCGCAGAACGGCCGCCCGTTCCGGCTGTTCCTCCTGTACTGCGCCGCCACCTCGGTCGCCGTCGTCTTCCTGGGCCGGCCGGTGCCCCTGGTGCTCACCTACGCGGCCGTCGGCTCACTGATCCTGCCGTTGCTCTCCGGCGCGCTGCTGGTGCTGCTCAACCGCCGGTGCGTGGCACCGGCGCTGCGCAACCGGACCATCTCGAACACGCTGCTGGGCGGTTCCTTCGTGCTCTTCGGAGTGCTCGCGGTCGTCCAGCTCAAGGAGTCCCTGGGAGGGGCGTGAACCACCTCGTGCGTCAACTCGTCGACCGGCCCGCCAAGTACCCCGTGAACCCGACGGGCGACGCGGACCCGTCGGACGACCTGTGCTTTCGGACCGCGTACGAACTCGCCGTCGCCCTGGCACGGCGCGAGATCTCGGCGCGGGAGGTGATGACGGCCCATCTGGAGCGGATCGAACGCGTCGATCCGGCGGTGAACGCGATCGTGACGCTGGTCGCCGACCGGGCGCTGGAGCAGGCGGCCGCGGCGGACGACCGGATGGCGGCCGGGGAGCCCGTCGGTCCGCTGCACGGGCTGCCGGTCGCCCACAAGGACCTGCACGACACGGCCGGCATCCGGACGACGTCCGGTTCACCGGTCTTCGCCGAGCGGGTGCCCGACCGTGACCATCTGGTCGTCGAGCGGCTGCGGAAGGCGGGCGCGATCACACTCGGGAAGACCAACGTCCCCGAACTGGGCCTGGGTTCGCACACCGTCAACCCCGTCTTCGGCGCCACCCGCAACCCCTACGACCTCTCCCGCAGCGCGGGTGGCAGCAGTGGTGGGGCGGCGGCGGCCCTGGCGTGCGGGATGCAGCCCGTCGCCGACGGCAGCGACACCGGCGGCTCGCTGCGCAACCCCGCCTCCTTCAACAACGTGGTCGGGTTGCGCCCGTCGCCGGGCCGGGTGCCGTCCTGGCCCGACAAGGCGCCCTGGGGGCAGCTGTCGGTGAAGGGGCCGATGGCCCGGACCGTGGCGGACGTCGCGCTGACCCTGTCGGTGCTGGCGGGCCCCGATCCGCGCGATCCGCGCTCCCTGCAGACACCCGGCTCCACCTTCGCCTGGCAGCTCGACGGCGATCTGCGGGGGTTGCGGGTCGCCTTCTCGCCCGACCTCGGTGGGGCCGTGCCCGTCGACCCGGAGGTGCGGGAGGCGCTGCGGCAGGCGCCGGAGGTGTTCGCCGCGCTGGGCTGCGAGGTCGAGGAGGCCTGCCCGGACCTCGGCGGCGCGGACGAGGTGTTCCTCGCCCAGCGCGCCTGGCAGGTGGAGCTGTCCTACGGGGCGCTGCTGGACGAGCACCGCGACCTCCTGGCCCCGGACGTCGTCTGGAACATCGAGGAGGGCCGCAGGCTCGGCGGCCCCGACCTCGGGCGGGCCCAGGTACTGCACGGCGCGCTCTTCCACCGGGTCCGCGAGTTCTTCGAGCGGTACGACCTGTTGCTGCTGCCGGTCAGCCAGGTCGCGCCCTTCGACATCGACCTGGCCTACCCGACGGTCGTGGACGGCACGCCGATGGAGACCTATCTCGACTGGATGCGCTCGGCGTATCTGATCTCCGTCACGGGCTGTCCCGCCCTGTCCGTCCCGGCCGGGTTCACTCCGGAGGGACTGCCCGTCGGGCTGCAGCTCGTCGGCCCGCACCGGCGGGACTGGTCGGTGCTGAAGGCCGGGTACGCCTTCGAGCGGGCGACGCGGGTCGGCGAGCGGCGGCCGCCGGTCGTGACGGGCGCCGGCTGAGTGCCCGACTGCCGCCGTCAGTGCGTGTGCTCGGCCGGCGGCTCCTCCGCCTGGCCCGGCGCCGCCTCCCCGGCATGGACCGTGAACGTCGCCGTGTGGACCTTGCCGTCGTGCTTGAAGTCGAGGAAGAGACGGTAGGTGCCGGCGCTGGGGGCGGTGGCCGTGAAGGAGATGTCCGGGCCGGGCTCGGTCGTGCCGTCGCCGGGCTCGCCGTTCGGATGGACGTGCAGGTAGGCGAGGTCGCCGGAGCGCAGGGCGACCAGGTGGCCGTACGCGCCCAGGTAGGGCTGGAGGTCGGTGACGGGCCTGCCGTCGCGGGAGACCTTCAGTTTCAGTTCACTCGCGGCGCCCGGGCGCAGGCCGCCGTCCAGTTCGACGTCGTAGCCGTTGACCTCGGCGGTGGTGTCCGGTGCCGGGAGCTTGTGCGGCTTGTACGTCCCCGAGGCCGCGAGGTCGGCGCCGAGGGTGAGGTTCTCGGCGTCCTCACCGGCGGGGGTGAAGTCGGCGAAGACGCGGTAATCGCCTGCCTCGGGCAGGTCGACGGGGGTGCTCCAGGTGCCGTCGGCGGCACGGGTGGGGTGCAGATGGCGGTAGGTGAGCAGGTCGCGTGAGGCGAGGATGAGGTGGAGTTCCTTGTCGTGCTCGCGCTGGTAGGCGGTGACGGCGCGTCCCCGCGCGTCCCGGATGACGAAGCGCAGGTCGGCGCGGTCTCCGGCGGTGACGCTCGGGGTGCGCAGGTCGAGGGTGTAGCCGCCCTCGGAGATCTGCAGTCCGCCGGCCGGGGCGGACGCGTGTGCGCCGGAGTCCTTGTCGGGGTCCGGTGGCTCCTCGGTGTGGTCGTCGTGGCGCGCGGGCTCGCTGCCGGAGGTGTCCGACGCGACGACGGGTTCGACGCCCTTGCCCACGCCGTAGGCGGCGCCGAACGTCGCGGCCAGCGCGGCGGCGAACGCGGTGATCCTCAGTCCGGTGTTCATGGCCGTCTCCTTCGCGGTCCGGGTCTTCATACAGCTCACCATACCCCCAGGGGGTATCTAGTCAAGCACTGCGAACGACTTGCCATAGGTACCCCCGAGGGGTATACAGGCAGTAGTGCGCAAGGATACCCCCGCCCTGTATCCGTGAAGATCGCCGCGAACGATCGACGAGGGAGCAGCCATGACCGTCACCAGGACCGGAACCGGAACCGCCGCGGAGGTGGAGCTGGCCATCGGCGGTATGACCTGCGCCTCCTGTGCCGCCCGCGTCGAGAAGAAGCTGAACCGCATGGAGGGCGTCACCGCGACGGTCAACTACGCCACCGAGAAGGCCAAGGTCAGCTACACCGACGAGGTCTCGGTGCGGGACCTGATCGCCACCGTGGAGGCGACCGGCTACACGGCACGCGAGCCCGCTCCGCCCACCCCGCCCGCCCGGGCCGTGCCCGACGGCCCCGACGGTTCCGACGGTTCCGACGGTTCCGACGGTTCCGACGAGGCGGCGGACGACGAGCTGCGGCCGCTCCGGCAGCGCCTGACCACCGCCGTGGTCCTGGCCGTCCCCGTCGTCGCGATGGCCATGATCCCCGCGCTGCAGTTCCAGTACTGGCAGTGGCTGTCCCTGACGCTTGCGGCGCCCGTGGTGACGTACGCGGGGTGGCCCTTCCACCGCGCCGCCTGGACGAACGCCCGGCACGGCGCCGCCACCATGGACACGCTCATCTCCATCGGCACCCTGGCCGCGTTCGGCTGGTCGCTGTGGGCGCTGTTCCTCGGCACGGCGGGCACGCCGGGCATGACGCACCCCTTCGAGCTGACCGTCGTCCGGGGTGACGGCGCCGGCTCGATCTATCTGGAGGCGGCGGCCGGGGTGACCGCCTTCATCCTCGCCGGGCGCTACTTCGAGGCACGCTCCAAGCGGAAGGCGGGCGCGGCCCTGCGGGCACTGCTGGAGCTGGGCGCGAAGGACGTCACCGTGCTCCCTGAGGCGGGCGGCGAACGCACGGTTCCCGTCGCCGAGTTGCGGGTCGGCGACCGCTTCCTGGTGCGTCCCGGCGAGAAGTTCGCCACCGACGGGGCCGTCGTCGAGGGCTCGTCCGCCGTGGACGCGTCCATGCTGACCGGCGAGTCCGTGCCCGTGGAGGTCACGGTCGGCGACACGGTCACCGGCGCCACCGTGAACGCGGGCGGGCGTCTCGTCGTCGAGGCCACCAGGATCGGCGCCGACACCCAACTGGCCCGGATGGCACAGCTGGTGGAGGACGCGCAGAACGGCAAGGCGTCCGCCCAGCGGCTCGCGGACCGGATCTCCGCCGTGTTCGTGCCGATCGTGATCGCCCTCGCCCTCGGCACCCTCGGCTTCTGGCTCGGCAACGGCGCCGGGCTCACGGCCGCGTTCACCGCGGCGGTCGCCGTCCTGATCATCGCCTGCCCCTGCGCCCTGGGGCTCGCCACGCCGACCGCACTGCTGGTCGGCACCGGGCGCGGCGCCCAGCTGGGCATCCTGATCAAGGGCCCGGAGGTGCTGGAGTCCACGCGCGCGGTCGACACCGTCGTCCTCGACAAGACCGGCACCGTCACCACCGGCCGGATGACCCTGCTGGCCGTGCGTCCCGCCGACGGCACCGACGAGACCGAAGTGCTGCGCCTGGCAGGCGCGTTGGAGCACGCCTCCGAGCACCCGGTCGCCCGTGCCGTCGCCGAGGGTGCCCTGGCCCGGCTCGGCTCGCTGCCCGCACCGGAGGACTTCGCGAACGTGCCCGGTCTCGGCGTGTGGGGTGTCGTGGACGGTCACGCGGTGCTCGTCGGCCGCGAACGGCTCCTCGCCGACCGGGCCATGGAACTGTCGGCGGACCTGCGGCGGGCGCGGGACCGGGCCGAGGCGGCCGGCCGCACGGCCGTCGTGGTCGCCTGGGACGGCGAGGCCCGCGCCGTCCTCGAAGTCGCCGACGCGGTGAAGGAGACCAGCGCCGAGGCGATCGTACGGCTGCGCGCGCTCGGTCTCACCCCGATCCTGCTGACCGGCGACAACCGGGCCGTGGCCGAGTCCGTCGCCCGCGAGGTCGGGATCGCGGCCGAGGACGTGATCGCGGAGGTGCTGCCGCAGCACAAGGTCGCCGTCGTCGAGCGGCTGCAGGCCGAGGGGCGTTCGGTGGCGATGGTCGGTGACGGTGTCAACGACGCGGCGGCCCTGGCCCAGGCCGACCTGGGGCTGGCCATGGGCACGGGCACGGACGCCGCCATCGAGGCCGGAGACCTGACTCTCGTACGAGGAGATCTGCGCGCGGCGGCCGACGCCGTCCGTCTCGCCCGCCGCACCCTCGGCACGATCCGGTCCAACCTGTTCTGGGCCTTCGCCTACAACGTGGCCGCCCTGCCGCTCGCGGCGGCCGGCCTGCTCAATCCGATGATCGCGGGGGCCGCCATGGCCTTCTCCTCGGTCTTCGTCGTCGGCAACTCCCTGCGGCTGCGGACGTTCCGGGCGGCCTACTGAATCAACCGGCCCGGGTCGCGGGGCCGTTCCCCACCGGGCCCCGGCCTCGGTGAATTGGTGACCTTCGCCAATTCACCGAAGCCGGGCCCAGCGGGGCGGCGGAGCGATTCGCCCCACCGCCCGCGGTCGTTCGACGAAAACACCGGCGAATTGCCGGTTCCAGTTCATCGGGGCCGGACATCCCGGAACTGTGCCGTAAATCACAGAGGCCGCGCTCGGGCGATCGCTTTTGAATACCGGCGCCCTTGGCGAATTCCCGACTCCGGTCGTCGGAAAGCCGTCAGGAACGTTGATCGAATTCGACGCGGACGATCACTGAGCGTGACGGCCGTCGAGCCGGGCGAGCAGCAGGTTCGGGTCCCGCAGGGTGAAGAAGGCGCCGCTCGGGACGTAGGCCGTCCGGTGGCGTACGACCACGGAGGTGGGGTTGGAGCTGCTCGGCATGGAGTGGGTGCGAGGTCGAATTAGCTCGATCGTGCGAGGGTCGGCTTTCGGGCTTGCGGTGCGTTGGGCTGTTTGGATTAGCGCGATTGTGCGACCTGGGACACCGGGTACGGCGTCAGCGTGCGGAGGCCCTGTTCCACCAGAGGATGGAGCAGGGCCTCCCCGTCGCCTCTGGCCGTGTCCACCTGGCCAGGTCGCGTAGGGAACCGGCCTCCCGGGCCAGGACCACGCACAGGATGCGTGTCGCCACCCGGGGTCGAGTACGCCGGGGGCCAGCTCGCCCAAGACCGTTCGGGGCGCACGGCTGAACGGACTCACTCCCGCTCAGCCCACAGGAACGGTTGGAGAGTCCGTCGTCCTGGGTGAGGACGACGGTGTGGGTGCCGTCCGGGCGGACGAGGGCGACCTCGTTGCTGAAGATCAGGGCGGCGAGAACGGTGTCGCCGTGCCCGGCGAAGGCGAAGTCGTCGACTCCGCCGAGTCCCGTCGCCCTGGTCTGATCCTGCCCGCCGAGCCGTCCCGGCGGGCGGGGACGCGCAGCGGCGTCTGCCGGTCCGAGTTGGAGCTGCGGGTTCGGCTCGGCGGGCGGGGTGGCGAGGACACGGGTGTGCCCCTGCTTGGTGATGTGGACGACCTGGCGGGCGGCAGAGAAGGTCAGGTCGGCGGAGCCGTCGGGTTCGAGGGCGATGTTCTCCGGTGTCTGGCCCCGGGTGACGTCGAAGTGGGCGACGACACGCGGACGGGACACGGTCGGTTCGCCGTCCGGCGGGGGTGCCGCGGCGAGCAGGGCGACGGCGGCGGTGACCGCCGCGACGACGGGCGACGGGCGACGGGCGACGGGCGACGGGCGACGGGCGACGGGCGACGGGCGAAGACGGGGCATCGATCTCTCCTCGGGCAGGGGGCCTGGACGCCGCGGGGGCGACGCCACCGGCCATGGCGGCACCACCGGCCATGGCGGCGCCACACGACCATGACGGCGCGTCCGCCGACGTCGACGGGAGTCATGGCCGGGCATTCGCCCGCACGGCGCAGGGCATGCGCCCGGTCGAGTCCCCACGCCTCCCCACGAGCCGGCATGGCACGGCCCGGCGCCGGGCTCTCGTACGGCAGGACGCCGGCCCGCCTCGGCGCCTCTCGAACGACAGGACGCCGGTCGGCCTCGGCGCGTCTCGAACGACAGGGCGCCCCCAGATCCGGGCTTCTCACGCGGGAGCCGCCGCCCCGCGCCGCGCGCCGCGAGTCCAGCCGTCGGCCCTGCGTGACGGCTGCCCTCCCCCCACCTGCGACTCCCGCCACCTGCGGCTCCCGCCCCGAGCGGCGGAACCTTGCCCCCGCCTCGGCCCCCACTTAGCCTGGTTTTGTGCCGCGAATAAACAAAACCCGATCGCACACCGTCGTGCCGGGCCACCCCGCCGACCCCTCGCACCTCCGAACCCTCCGTATCGCCATCACCGCCTTCTTCGCCCTCGACGGCTTCGTCTTCGCCGGCTGGGTGGTCAGGATCCCCGCGATCAAGGAGCAGACCGGCGCCTCGCCCGGCGCCCTGGGGCTCGCCCTGCTGGGTGTGTCCGCCGGAGCGGTGGTCACGATGATGCTCACCGGCCGCCTCTGCCGCCGCTTCGGCAGCCACCCGGTGACGGTCGCCTGCGCCGTGCTGCTGTGCCTCAGCGTGGCCCTGCCGCCGCTCACCCACTCCGCGCTCGCCCTGGGCGCGGTACTCCTGGTGTTCGGCGCGGCCTTCGGCGGGATCAACGTCGCCTTCAACAGCGCCGCGGTGGACCTGGTCGCCGCGCTGGGGCGGCCCATCATGCCCGGTTTCCATGCCGCGTTCAGCCTCGGCGGCATGGTCGGGGCGGGGCTCGGCAGCCTCGTCGCGGGCTCGCTCTCCCCGACCCGCCATCTGCTCGGCATCACCTTGATCGGCCTCCTGGTGACCGCCCTCGCCGCGCCCGCCCTGCTGCGCCACGGACCCCCGCCGCCCCTCGACCGCGCCCCCGGGCCCACCCCGGAGACCGGCGGCCCGCGATCCCCCGCCGCCACCGACGCCGACCCCGATTCCGCCCCCGCGCCCACCTCCGGCCCCGCAACCGCACCCGCACCCGGCCGCCTGGACAGCCGTACACGCGCTCTGGTGGTCGTCCTCGGCCTGATCGCCGGCTGCACGGCGTACGGCGAGGGGGCGCTGGCCGACTGGGGCGCCCTGCACCTGGAGGCGGACCTGGACGCCTCACCCGGCATCGCGGCGATCGGTTACTCGTGTTTCGCGCTCGCCATGACGGTCGGCCGGCTGACCGGAACGACCCTGCTCGAACGCCTGGGCAGGACCACGGTGCTCGTGGCCGGCGGGGCCACCGCGACGGCCGGCATGCTGCTCGGCTCCCTCGCCCCCTCGGTCTGGGCGACCCTGCTCGGCTTCGCGATCACCGGTCTCGGCCTCGCCAACATCTTCCCGGTGGCCATCGAACGGGCCGGCGCCCTGGCCGGTCCGGGCGGTGTCGCGACCGCCTCCACACTCGGCTATCTCGGCATGCTCCTCGGCCCGCCCGCGATCGGTTTCATGGCCGAGTGGTTCTCCCTGCCCACCGCGCTCACCAGCGTCGCGGTACTCGCCGCGTTCGCCTCCGTCATCGCCTTCGCCACCCGTCACTCAGCCGCCAAATGACCACTCACCGTTGCCTCTTGACCCCTCGCGGTGCAGGAAGTCAGCCCTCCGAGAACATGAGGCAACCAATCAGTCGTTCGATTCGTATAACTCCCTGGAGACACTGCGACCCGGCCGAACAGAGTGCGGCCGGAGCGTCACCATCCGTTTTTCCGGATGGTCCCGAACAAGGAGAAACGATGCGACTGTTCGTGCTCAACTACGCTCGCTCCGCTGAGCAGTTGGAGTTCAGCGCTCCGTACACCTACGACTCCGGGCTGCAGTTGAACGTGCTCGCCGATGGTCGGATAGCCGCTCACGACCAGGGCCTTATGCGGGAATTGGGGGCGACGACGTCCACCGCCGGTTCGAAGACCCATTTCGACGACTGAACGCGGACCGGCGACGATGACGGTGCTGATCCTCACCAGTGAACAGGATGTGACGGCGGACCTGGTGGTGGCTCAACTGAACAGGACCGGTGTCCCGGTGGTCCGCCTGGACCCCGCCGACCTGCCCGGCGGGGTGTCTCTCTCCGGGGAGTACGTCCACGGTGCCTTCCGCGGCCACCTGTCCGCCGGCGGGCGCCTGGTGAGCATGAGCGGACTGCGCTCCGTGTGGCTGCGGCGGCCGGGGATTCCGGCCAGCCGCGTGGGCGAGCCGTCCGCCTGGCTGACCGAGGAGTCCTCGCAGGCGCTGTACGGCATGCTGCGCGGCACGGGCGCCCGCTGGATGAACGACCCGGACGCGGCCCGGCGGGCCCGCCACAAGCCGTGGCAGCTCCGGCACGCCCAACGCTGCGGGCTCCCCGTACCGGCCACGCTCATCACCACGTTCCCGCAGGCCGCCCGGGAGTTCGCCGAGCGCTTCCCGGATCTGGTGGTGAAGCCGGTCTCCGGCACCCATCCGCAGGAGCCGGCCCGCACGGTCCCCACGAGCCGTGTCGCGCCCGGCACCGACTTCACCGCCGTGGCCTTCGGGCCGACGCTGCTGCAGCGCCGGATCGCCAAGGCGGCGGACATCCGGCTCACCGCCGTCGGTGACCGCATGCTGGCCGCCCGCAAGGCGGTCGCCCCGGACGCGCACCCCGACGAGGTCGATGTCCGCTTCGCCCCCTCCACCGCGCCCTGGCAGCCGGTGGAGGTCCCGGCACGCACCGCCGCCGCGGTGCGCGCCTATCTGCGGGACGCCGAACTCGCCTACGGTGCCTTCGACTTCGCGGAGGACGCGGACGGGACGTGGTGGTTCCTGGAGTGCAACCAGTCCGGTCAGTTCGGGTTCGTGGAGATGGACACCGGCCAGCCGATCGCCCACAGCGTCGCCGAGTGGCTGGCCGCGGGGGAACCGGGGGCCGGCGCGCGCCGCCCCGACCGGATCCGCGCGGCCCCCTGACGCCACCGGTGGCTTCGCCGCGCCCGGAGCGCCCGCCCGACCGGGGCGGGCGCGGGCGTATCCGCGTACGGCGCTCGGGTCGGCCGGATGCGTCCGCCCGTACGGGCGCCCCCGGCACGCCCTGTCCGGCAGACTCTTCCCATGGAGATCGCTGAGCACATCAGAGCCCTGGACGAGGAAGGCCGGCTGCTCGCCACGGCCGCCAGGAAGGCCGGTACGGACGCCGAGGTGCCGACCTGTCCGTCGTGGCGGGTGCGAGACCTGGTACGCCACACGGGAGCGGTGCACCGCTGGGCCACGGCCTTCGTCGCCGAGGGACACCGCTCGCCCCGGCCGCCCGCGGACGTGCCGGAAGAACTGGACGGTGACGCCCTGCTGACCTGGTTCGAGGACGGTCACCGGCGCCTCCTCGACACCCTGCGCGCCGCCCCCGCCGACCTCGACTGCTGGAGCTTTTTGCCCGCCCCCTCCCCCCGGGCCTTCTGGGCCCGCCGCCAGGCCCACGAGACGGCCGTGCACCGCGCCGACGCGGAGTCCGCGCTCGGCGCCGCGTCCGGCACCCTCACCACGGGCCTCGCCTCGGATTTCGCCCCTGACTTCGCCCCTGACTTCGCCCCTGACTTCGCCGTCGACGGCATCGACGAACTGCTGCTCGGCTTCCACTCCCGCCCCAGAAGCCGGGTGCGCACCGCGACGCCACGTGTCCTGCGGGTCCGCGCGACCGACACGGACGCCGCCTGGACCGTACGGCTGTCGGCCGAACCCCCGGCGGCGGAACGCGCGGACCCGGCACAGGCTCCGGACGCCGACTGCGAGATCACGGGCCCGGCGCCCCAGTTGTACCTGGCCCTGTGGAACCGGCTCCCGTTCCCCGCCGTCACCGGCGACCCCGCCCTCGCCGAGCTGTGGCGGGAGACCTCGGGCATCTGAGACGGGGCCGGCGGGCGCGCCGTCCTTCTTGTCCGAGAGGCCCTACGCCCCCACACTCGGTCCATGGGGAGACGGACGCAGGCCGAACGGGACGCGATGACGACGGAGATCGGGTTCGCGCTCTTCGCGGGGGCGGCGATGGCGGGCGCGGCCTATTTCGGCGTGACCGAGTTCCTACCGGACGTCGTCGGCTCCCTGCGCGGCCGGGCGGACCTGCTCCGCCACCTCGCGGCCTCCACCACCGTGGTGGTGTTCGTCGTGGTCGTCTCGATCGTGCTGACCCGCTTCAGGCGTGCCCTGCGAGCGGGTCGGCAGGCTCCCGAGCCGCCCGGCGAACCGGCAGCGGCTCAGCCCAGCCAGCCCGGCCGCACCAACCCGGACTCGTAGGCGAGGACGACGAGTTGGGCGCGGTCGCGGGCGCCCAGCTTCACCATCGTGCGGCTGACGTGCGTCTTGGCCGTGAGCGGACTGACGACGAGCCGGCGGGCGATCTCCTCGTTGGTGAGACCGATACCGACCAGAGCCATCACCTCCCGTTCCCGCTCGGTCAGTCCGTCGAGCGAGGAGAGGGCCGAGGGCTCCTTGGAGCGGGCGGCGAACTCGGCGATCAGCCGCCGGGTCACACCGGGCGACAGCAGCGCGTCGCCCTCGACCACCGCCCGTACCGCGCGCACGAGTTCCTCGGGTTCGGTGTCCTTGACCAGGAACCCGGACGCGCCGGAACGGATGGCCTCGAAGACGTACTCGTCGAGTTCGAAGGTGGTCAGCATGACGACCTTCACCCCGGCGAGGCCGGGGGCGTCGGTGATGCGCCGCGTCGCGGCGAGCCCGTCGAGCAGGGGCATGCGGATGTCCATCAGGACGACGTCGGGGCGCAGTTCACGCACGCCGCGCAGTGCCTCCTCGCCGTCGGCGGCCTCCCCGGCCACCTCGATGTCGGGCTGCGCGTCGAGCAACGCCCTGAACCCGGCCCTCACCAGAGCCTGGTCGTCGGCCAGCAGTACGCGGATCACCGGTCCTCCTCGACCTCACGGGACGCCCGCACCGGCAGTACGGCGAGCACCCGGAACCCCCCGTCGGCGCGCGGGCCCGCCTCGATCGTGCCACCGAGCGCGGCGGCCCGCTCCCGCATCCCGACGAGTCCGTTGCCACCGCCGCCCGCCTCCGCGGAGGTCGCGGGCCCGTCGTCGTCGATCCGCAGCCGCAGTGCGCGACGGTCACGGTCGAGGTCGAGGACCACCCGCGCATGCCGCGATCCCGAGTGCCGTACGACGTTGGTGAGGGCCTCCTGGACGATGCGGAAGGCGGCGAGATCGGTGCCCGGCGGCAGGTCCGGCCGCTCGCCCTCGACCGCGACGGTCAGGCCCGCGCCGGCCGCCTGCTCGACGAGTTCGGTGAGCCGGTCGAGGCCCGGGGCCGGGGCGCGCGGGGCGTCGCCGGGTGTCCGGAGCGTGTCGAGCACCTGGCGGACCTCCCCCAGGGCCTCCTTGCTCGCCGCCTTGATGGTGCCGAGGGCGGTGCGGGCCTGCTCCGGGTCGGAGTCGAGGAGCGCCAGCCCCACGCCCGCCTGGACGTTGATCACCGAGATGCTGTGGGCGAGGACGTCGTGCAGTTCACGGGCGATCCGCAGCCGTTCCTCGTCGGCCCGCCGCCGGGCGGCCCGGACGCGTTCGGCCCGCTCCCGGACCCACTGCTCGCGCCGGGTCCGGGCCAGCTCGGAGAGCGCGACGATCGCCACGCCCCAGGCCACGACGACGATCTCCTGTCCCCAGCTCGCGGCGTCGTCCCCGTCGGGCGGCAGCCACCGGTACAGCCGGTGCGCCACCAGGACGTGCCCGGCCCAGAGCGCGCCCATCGCCGTCCAGGCGGCCCGGCGGTGCCCGGCCACGATCGCGCTGAAGCAGCCGACGGCCACGGTGAGGAACACCGGCCCGTACGGATACCCGGCGCCCAGGTACACCATGGCGGTCGCGGCCGTCCCGAACGCGACGAGCACCGGGTGCCGCCACCGCCACAGCAGCATCACGGTGCCCAGCAGCAGCAGGACGTGCGCGAAGGGGTCGAGCGCGGCGCGTTCGCCCTGCTGGAGCTCGGCGGCCGCGGCGGAGCCGACCATGACGACGACGGTGAGCGCGAGGGTGGAGCGCCATGGCAGGCGGGAGCGCGTCTCGTCGCCGTCCGCCCGGTTCCACCACGGGGGCCCGCCCCCGTACCACCGTCGCCGTGCCGACCCGAGGCCGGCCGTGTCCACACCCTGCGCCGCCATACCGGCCACGCTAGACGCCGCCCACCGGGCACGACGTCGGCCGAGCGAGGTGGTCCCGGCTACTCCCCGCGAAGTACGCCCGTCAGTCCCACGTGGTGGGCGAGCCCGTGCGCTGCGTGGCGGAAGAACACCTCGCGGTTCTCGACCACCCTGTTGAACTGCCCGAACACCTCGAAGTTGACCAGTCCGAACAACTGGGCCCACGCCGCGACCAGTCCCGCGACCGCCTCCGGCGGCAGATCGGGCGCGAAGTCCTCGGCCATCCGCAGGGCCTCGGGCCGCAGCTCGGCCGGCAGCTCCCACCCGGTCACCCCGTCGGCCCGATGCGCCTCTCGCACGATCCGAACGAGCACCAACCCCGCCCGGGAGGCTGCCGGCACCGTCGCGTCGGGCGCGGTGTACCCCGGCACGGGAGAGCCGTAGATCAACGCGTACTCGTGCGGTCGCGCCAGCGCCCACTCCCGCACCCCCTCGCACACCGCGACCCACTGCCCGGCCGGGCTCTCCCCGGCGGCCCTCGCATGCGCGGCCTCGGCCGCCTCCCCCAGCGAGTCGAACGCGTCGATGATCAGCGCGGTGAGCAGGTCGTCCCGGCTCGGGAAGTAGCGGTAGAGCGCGGAGGAGACCATGCCGAGCTCACGTGCCACGGCCCGCAGCGACAGCTTGGCGGCGCCCTCGGCGGCGAGCTGTCTGCGTGCCTCGTCCTTGATGGCGGCGGTGACCTCGATCCGGGCGCGGGCGCGAACCCCTCGTGCGGTGCTCATTCCAGCAGTGTGCCACAGAGGCAGAGCACTGCACACAAACGAGAGCACTGCTCTTGCCATGGAGCACCGTTCTCATGCAGACTGCTCACGAACGAGAGCACCGCTCTCTGAAGGGATCGCGCCAAGCCGCGCTCCCCCACCCACGGGAGGAACCCCATGTCGTCGTCGCACTACATCAGGACCAACCCCGTCGACCGCGTGTTCAACGGCTTCGTCGGCTGGCTCGCCCGGCGGGGCGTCAGCCTCCTCGGCACGGCCGAACTCTCGGTGCGCGGCCGCCGCAGCGGCGAATGGCGTCGGCTGCCGGTCAACCCGCTGCCGTTCGAGGGCGGTCCCTACCTGGTCTCGGCGCGCGGCCACTCCGAGTGGGTGCGCAACATGCGGGCGGCGGGCGGTGGACGGCTGCGGGTGGGCCGCCGGGTGCAGGAGTTCACGGCGGTCGAGCTGCCCGACGAGGAGAAGCCCGTCGTGCTGCGCACCTACCTGAAGAAGTGGGGCTGGGAGGTGGGCCGGTTCTTCGACATCACCGCCGACTCCACCGACGCCGAACTGCTCGCCGCCGCACCGAAGCACCCCGTCTTCCGGATCACCGTCCAGCGGTGACCGGCGGGGTGCCGGCAGCGGCGCGGGCCTCCTCGCCGAAGGCGAGGGCCTGTTCACCGAAGGCGCGCGCCTACTTGTCGAACGCGGTCAGCGCGCGCTGGGCGATCGGGTGGTTGCGGACGATCTCGCCCAGGGAGGTCGACCCGCGCGTGATGTCCACGAAGGCCCGCCAGGCGGGCCGGAATCCGGTGAGCGCCGCGTGGAAGAGCCCCGGCCGCCGCTCGAAGGCGATGAGCAGCCGCTTGCCGACGCTCATCTCGACCCCGAGCCCCGCCTTCACGGCGAACGCGTAGTTCAGGGCCTGGCGGCGGGTGTCCACCGCGTCGTGCGCCTCGGCGATCCGCACCGCCCACTCCCCCGCGAGCCGCCCCGAGCGCAGCGCGAAGGAGATGCCCTCCCGGGTCCACGGCTCCAACAGGCCTGCCGCGTCCCCGCAGACCAGCACCCGGCCCCGGGAGAGTGGCGAGTCGTCGGCACGGCAGCGCGTCAAGTGCCCGGAGGAGACGCTCGGTTCGAAGCCGGCGAGGCCGAGCCGCCCGATGAAGTCCTCCAGGTACCGCTTGGTGGCGGCGCCTTCGCCGCGCGCGGAGATGACCCCCACGGTGAGCGTGTCGCCCTTGGGGAACACCCACCCGTAACTGCCGGGCATGGGGCCCCAGTCGATGAGGACGCGCCCCTTCCAGTCCTCGGCGACCGTCTCCGGGACGGGGATCTCCGCCTCCAGGCCGAGGTCGACCTGTTCGAGCTTCACCCCGACATGCGCCCCTATGCGGCTGGCGCTGCCGTCCGCGCCGACGACCGCCCGCGCGAACAGCGTCTCCCCGCCCTGGAGGACGACGGCGACCGTACGCCGGTCGGGCACCGCCGAGCCGTGCTGCTCGACGCGGGTGACCGTGACGCCGGTGCGCAGTTCGGCGCCCGCCTTCTGCGCGTGCTCGACGAGTTGCTGGTCGAACTCGGGCCGGTTGATCAGCCCGAACAGCATCTGTTTCGACTTGCGCGTCCGGGCGTAGCGGCCGTCGAGGGAGAAGGTGACCGCGTGCACCCGGTCCTTGAAGGGCAGTTCGAAGCCGGGCGGCAGCGCGTCGCGCGAGGGGCCGATGATGCCGCCGCCGCACGTCTTGTAGCGCGGCAGCTCCGCCTTCTCCAGCAGCAGGACGCTGCGTCCCGCGACCGCCGCCGCGTAGGCGGCCGAAGCCCCTGCGGGGCCCGCGCCCACCACGACGACGTCCCACACCCGCTGCTCGTCGTCCGCCGAAGAGTTCTCGCTGCTCACGATGGTCTACTGCTCCCGATCCAGCCGCCTGCCGCACCTGTCCCACGCATCCTACGGCGGGTGACGGCCAGGGCCCTTCCGAGTCCGCTGTGGGAGGATCGGCAGCGCATGCGCCCTACACCGACACACCGGGCAGAGGCGTGTGCGACCCCGTACCCAGAAGGACAACGTCGCACCCACCAGGAGCGTGCCCATGCCGTCGAACCCGGTCGCCGAGACCGTCGCCTCGCTGCTTCCCCGGGCGAAGGAGGAGCTCACCGAACTGGTGGCCTTCAAGTCGGTGGCGGACTTCGACCAGTTCCCGAGGAGCGAGAGCGAGGGCGCCGCGCGCTGGATCGCCGACGCGCTGCGCGCCGAGGGCTTCGAGGACGTGGCCCTGCTGGACACCCCCGACGGCACGCAGTCCGTGTACGGCTGCCTCCCGGGACCCGAGGGCGCGAAGACGGTCCTCCTGTACGCCCACTACGACGTCCAGCCGCCGCTCGACGAGGCCGCGTGGGGGTCGCCGCCGTTCGAGCTGACCGAGCGCGACGGCCGCTGGTACGGGCGGGGCGCGGCCGACTGCAAGGGCGGCGTGATCATGCACCTGCTGGCACTGCGGGCCCTCAAGGCGAACGGTGGGGTGCCGGTCACCGTCAAGGTGATCGTCGAGGGCTCCGAGGAGATGGGCACCGGCGGCCTCCAGCAGTACGCCGAGGCGCACCCCGACCTGCTCGCCGCCGACACCGTCGTCATCGGCGACGCGGGCAACTTCCGCGTGGGCCTGCCCACGGTCACCTCCTCCCTGCGCGGCATGATCCTCATGCGGGTGCGGGTCGACGCCCTCGAAGGCAATCTGCACTCGGGCCAGTTCGGCGGCGCGGCCCCCGACGCGCTGGCCGCGCTGATCCGCGTCCTGGACTCCCTGCGCGACGAGGACGGTACGACGACCGTCGACGGACTCGCGAGTGACGGGACGTGGGACGGCCTGCAGTACGCAGACGCCCAGTTCCGCGAGGACGCCAAGGTGCTCGACGGGGTGGAACTCGTCGGCGCCGACACGGTCGCCGACCGCATCTGGGCCCGTCCCGCCGCCACCGTGCTGGGCATCGACGCCCCGCCCGTGGTCGGCGCGACCCCGTCGATCCAGGCGAGCGCCCGCGCCCTGATCGGGCTGCGCGTCCCGCCGGGCGTGGACGTCCAGCAGGCGATCAAGCTGCTCGAGGCCCACGTCGTGGCGCACACCCCGTGGGGCGCGCGGGTGAGCTGCGAACTCATCGGCCACGGGCAGGCGTTCCGCGCCGACACCTCCAGCCCGGCGTACGAGGCGATGGCCGCGGCGATGGCCGTCGCCTATCCGGGCCAGGAGATGCAGTACGCGGGCCACGGCGGCTCCATCCCCCTCTGCAACGCCCTCGCCGCGCTCTACCCCGAGGCCGAGATCCTCCTCATCGGCCTCAGCGAGCCCGAGGCCCGGATCCACGCGGTCAACGAGAGCGTGTCCCCGGAGGAGTTGGAGCGCATGTCGGTGACGGAGGCGTTGTTCCTGCGGAACTACGCAAGCAGCTGAGCGAACCCGCGCCCCGAAAGGGGCGCGGGGAACTGCGCGGGCAATCACAGCCCACCCGCACCCGCCTCACAACCGACCCCGAAACGGCGGCGGCGCGAAGAGTCACCCCCTACACAGGAACCCCGGCCTCCAGGTACAGCGCGGCGCCCCGCTCCCGAGCCCGCAACGCCCACCGCAACCGCTCGTACCGCACCGGCGGCAGCAGATCCGCGGCCTCCTCCTCCGTGACGAACCTCCAGTCACGCAGCTCGGGCCCGGGCAGCACGGGCCGCTGCGCACCGGTGACGTCCAGCCGGCCCCCGTCGAACAGCAGCCGCAGCCCGCCGTACCGCGGCGACACCGGCGCCTCCCAGTCGACGACCAGCAGCCGGGGCACCTCACCGAGCCGTATCCCGATCTCCTCCAGCACCTCCCGCACACCCGCCCGCGCCGGTGCCTCCCCGGGCTCGACGACCCCTCCGGGGAACTCCCACCCGGGCTTGTAGGTCGGATCGACGAGCAGGACCCGGTCCTCCTCGTCGAACAACAGGACCCCCGCGGCGACCGTCTCGGCGGTCGGCTCGGGGGTCTGCACGATGTCGCACACGGGTACGCCGTCGGTGGCCACGGCGTCGGCGATACGCCGCGCGGTCTCGTACGGGGTGAGGGCACCGGTGTCGACGAGGTGGGCGTCCGTGGTGAGCCAGCCGCTCAGCGCCGCGCGGTACGGCGCGATGTGGTCGTACGCCCATTGACGCAGCCGCATCTCGCCGTCGGGGAGGTCGGGCGGAATCTCCCGCTCGGCTATTCGCTCGCGCAGTATCGTTTCGGCCGGGGCCAGGAGCAGATGCCGTACGGGGATGCGGCGGGAGGCGAGGCCGCCGAAGATCTCGTCGCGGTACTCCTGGCGGAGCAGGGTCATGGGGACCACGAGGGTGCCGCCCAGCTCGGCGAGCAGCGCGGCGGCGGTGTCCACCACCAGCCGTCGCCAGCTCGGCAGGTCCTGGAAGTCGCCGACCTCGGCGAGGCGTTTGGCCGGCAGCATGTGTGTCAGTGCGCCGCCGATGACCTCGGGGTCGAAGAGCGTGCTGTTCGGGATCAGTTCGATCAGTTCCCGTGCGGTGGTGGTCTTCCCCGCACCGAACGCACCGTTGATCCAGACGATCACGGTTCCCCCTCTTCTGTTGGCCCCCTGAGGCTTGCCCTCCACTCCGCCACGGAAACCAGCCGCTGATGAGGAGCCGAAATACGCCGACGGCGGGCCCCCACGGAATGGGGCCCGCCGTCGGTGGCAGGCGGGAGGACGGACCGAGAGTCCGCCTCACGCCACGAGGCCGTCAGCCTTCCTTGCCGCTCTTGCCGCTCTTGCCGCTCTTGCCCTCCTGGTCCGCCAGGCCCCCCAGGGCGTCGTCGTCGACCGCCAGGCTGTCGCTGGCGACCGTCTTGCCGACCTCGCCGAGCGTGCCCTCGACATCCAGTTTGCTCAGTCCGTCGGCCTTCCCGAGGGCGTCGGCGGCTTCGAGCCCGTGCGACGGCGTGATGGCCGCGACGACGAAACCGGTGGCGAGGGAGGCGATGGCGAGCATGCTGCGCTTCTTCATGCCCCCCTCAACTGCGGAAGCCCCTCGGGGGTCACGCCCGGTTTTCACGGCCCTCGACGAGCGGACCGCCCTCCCACACCCACGCCACAACCGGCACGCGGCACGACCGACGCCCCGGTC
This sequence comes from Streptomyces sp. NPDC034049, assembly GCF_055575575.1. Lineage (NCBI taxonomy): Bacteria > Bacillati > Actinomycetota > Actinomycetes > Kitasatosporales > Streptomycetaceae > Streptomyces > Streptomyces sp. NPDC034049. Next base: position 44,249 of record NZ_JBVISJ010000019.1, on the reverse strand, counting down.
CGGCCCGAAGCGGCACGGCCCGAAGCGGCCGAACGTGAGCCGCGCCGGAGCGAGGGCGGCGCGGCGAGGGCGGTACGGCACGCCCCGCCGCCCCGCCGCCGCGTCATCCCACAGGCGCCCCCACCCGTCAGCCCCCGCCTCCTCGGCCCCGCCCTGTCGTCAGCCCCGCCCCCTCAGCGCCGCCGCGGCCGCCCCGACCAGGCCCGCGTCGGTGCCCATTTCGGCGGCGGCGACGGTCAGGTCCTGGACGAAGGAGAGCGTGGCGTAGTTCTTGAGGGCGGTGCGGAGGGGGGCGAAGAGGACGTCGCCGGCGTTCGCGACGCCGCCGCCGATGACCGCGAGGTCGATCTCCACGAGGGTGGCGGTCGCCGCGATCCCGGCCGCGAGGGCCTGCGCGGCGCGTTCGAAGGAGGCCACGGCGATCGGGTCACCGGACCGCGCGGCGGCGGCGACCGCCGCCGCGGAGGTGTCCCCGTCGGACCCGGGCCGCCAGCCGTTCTCCAGGGCGCGGCGGGCGATGTTGGGCCCACTGGCGATGCGCTCGACACAGCCGCGGGCACCGCACGGGCACGCGTCCCCGTCGAGGTCGACACTGATGTGGCCGATGTGTCCGGCGTTCCCGGTGGGCCCCGCGTGCAGCCTCCCGCCGAGGACGAGGCCACCGCCGACGCCCGTCGACACGACCATGCACAGCGCGTTGTCATGGCCGCGCGCGGCGCCCTGCCAGTGCTCGGCCGCCGTGATGGCCACGCCGTCGCCTATCAGATCGACGGGCAGACCGCCGGTCACGGCCCGGACCCGCTCGACGAGGGGAAAGCCGCGCCAGCCGTGGATGTTCACCGGGCTCACCGTGCCGGCGGAGGCGTCCACCGGCCCCGCGCTGCCGATCCCGACGGCCGTGGCCCCGCTCCACAGCGGGTCGGCGCCCAGTTCGCCGAACACCTCCTCGACGGCCCGCATCACGGTCTCCCCGTCCTCCCGCGCGGGCGTCGGGCGCTGCGCGCGCACCAGGATCCGGCCGTGGCCGTCCACCAGCGCCCCGGCGATCTTGGTGCCGCCTATGTCGAGCGCGGCCACGAGGTCGGTCTGCATCAGTGTCAGTTCTCCCGCTGCGAGTCTCCTACCGGGCGCCCGAATCCCGCGACACCCGGATCTCCGACCGGAAACCGGCAGCACGACGCTCGCCTGGTGGGGGGCGCCGGCCGGAGAATGCGACAGACAGTCTCTCCCGGCTGTGACAACGTTGTCCAGGCTCTATGCTCGACGGCACATCCTCAACAGTCGCAGCATTTCCCCACAGCACACACCCCGCACCACCCACAGCACCCGCTACCGCGACCCCGACCCCGACCGCGTTCATGGACGACAGGACAGGACACCGCACCGTGCCCGAGACCGCCGCCGGCTTCGCCCGCCGCCCCGAGAACCGCTACGGCAACCGTCCCACGATGAAGGACGTCGCCGCCCGGGCCGGGGTGGGCCTGAAGACGGTCTCGCGGGTGGTGAACGGCGAGCCGGGCGTCACCCCGGACACCGAGCGCCGGGTCCAGGAGGCGATCGAGGCGCTCGGCTTCCGGCGCAACGACAGCGCGCGGGTGCTGCGCAAGGGCCGTACGGCGAGCATCGGCCTGGTCCTGGAGGACCTCGCCGACCCGTTCTACGGCCCGCTCAGCCGGGCGGTGGAGGAGGTCTCCCGCGCCCACGGCTCACTGCTGATCAACGGCTCCAGCGCGGAGGACCCGGACCGCGAGCAGGAGTTGGCGCTGGCGCTGTGCGCCCGCCGCGTGGACGGGCTGGTGATCATTCCGGCCGGTGACGACCACCGGTATCTGGAGCCCGAGATCAGGGCGGGGGTCGCCACGGTGTTCGTGGACCGTCCCGCCGGACGGATCGACGCCGACGTGGTGCTCTCGGACAGCTTCGGCGGAGCCCGTGACGGTGTCGCCCACCTCATCGTCCACGGCCACCGCCGGATCGGTTTCATCGGCGACATGCCCCGCATCCACACCGCCGCCGAGCGGCTGCGCGGCTACCGGGCGGCCATGGAGGACGCGGGCATACCCGTCGAGGACGCGTGGATGTCGCTGGGCGTCACCGATCCCGAGCGGGTCCGCAGGGCGGCCGAGGACATGCTGTCGGGCCCGGACCCCGTCACGGCGGTCTTCGCGGGCAACAACCGGGTGACGGTCACGGTCGTACGGGTCCTCGCCGAGCACCCGCGTGCGGTCGCCCTCGTCGGTTTCGACGACTTCGAGCTGGCCGATCTGCTCCGGCCGGGCATCACCGTCGTCGCCCAGGACCCCGCCCGGCTCGGCCGTACCGCCGCCGAACGCCTCTTCCAGCAGTTGGACGGCTCCCTCGTCACCCCCGAGCGCATCGAGCTGCCGACCCGGCTGATCGCCCGCGGCTCGGGCGAACTCCCGCCCGCGGACTGACCCTTGGACGCCCCCGACCCCCGTACCCTCGAAGCCCTCGGCCTGGCCGTCGCGCCGCGCGAGGAGCCGCTGAGCTACCCCGGCGCGTGGCCCTCCGAGTCCGCCCTGCTGGACGGCAACCGGCTGCTGCCCCTGGACACGCTCGTCTTCGAGGACCGCTCGCCCGTGCTCTCCGTCGGCTCCAACGCCTGCCCGGCGCAGCTGGTCCACAAGATGGCTGAGCGCGGCGTCGAGTGCCGGATCCCCATGGTCAGGGCCAGGGTCACGGGCATCGGGATCGGCGTCTCCGCCCATGTGAGCCTGCTCGGCTACCTCTCGGCGTCGCCGTACCACTCCCCCGGCTCCACCGCCGACCTGTTCCTCACCTGGCTCGACGAGGTCCAGCTCGCCGTGGTCGACGCCAGCGAGGGCGTCGACTCGCCGACCGGCAACTTCCAGCGGGCCGCCCTGCCCGCCGCCGACTTCCCCGTCGAGCTGGAGTCGGGTCAGGTCCTCGACCACGCCTGGATCTACGTCAACCGCTGGGGCGTGCTGCGCGACGGCGGCCCCGACCCTCGCCCCCACCCCGGCCGTCAGCGCCCGCTGCTCACCGAACTCCTCGCCGAGTCAGCCGAGTTGCGCGAACTGTTCGGCACCACGCCCGACGAGTTCTCCGCCCGGGCGCGCGGCAACCGGGAACTGTGCGCCCGGGGCAGGGAGTTGTTCGCCGCGCGGCGGTGGACCACGGTGTCGGGTCTGGAGGGTTACGTACGGCCGCATCCGGGGGCCCGGGGCCGGCCGTGACGGCAGGGCGCGACCCCAGGGCGGGAAGGCCGGGCCCCGGCCTCAGCAGACGGGAAGGCCGGGCACCGGGGCGTCGTTGTCGCCGCCCTGGATGTAGACGTCGCTGACGTAGACGTCGGTGTTGCCGCTGTCGTCGTCGGTCTTGGCCCACCAGACGTTGGTCCACTCGCCGGAGGTCTCCCGGCGGCCCAGGTTCGCCTGGCAGTAGAAGTAGTTGGTGCCCTGGTTGAGGACGCCGACCTCGGTGCCCGCGGCCGTGTAGGACTTGGCGGTGGTCCAGACCGTGCAGTTGTACTTGCCGCCGCCGATGGGGTGGCAGACCGGTTCCTCGGTGGTCCCGCCCCCGGTCGTGCCCCCGCCGGTGGTGGTGCCGCCGGAGGTGTCGGAGCCTCCCGTGCCGCCGCCGGTCGTGCCGCCGCTCGCGTTCTTCGACGGCGTGGTGGAGGCCTCGGGCTGCTTCTCGTCGTCCTTCTCGTCCTTCTCTGTCCGCTCGCCGGGGCTCGCGGACTTCTTGTCGTCCTTCTCCTTCGGGGAGGAGTCGTCGGTGAGGTCGACCGTGCCCCGGCTGCGGCCCGGTGAGGGCGTGCCACCGCTCGACCCGTCGTCGGCGGAGGACCGGGCACCTGTCTGCTTGCCGTCGTCTCCGTTCAGCAGGGCGACCGTGACGCCCGTGGCCGCGAGCACGACGGTGACGGCCACGGCGGCGAGCAGGGCGCGGCCCTTGCGCGGACGCCCGCCGCCGGTCGAGGACACGGTGGTGGCGGCGCCGGAGGCGGGTACGGGCGGCTGCGGGGCGGCCGCACCGAGCCCGCCGACCGTCGCGGACGCCCCCGTACCGGGCCCCGGGAGCGGCTGCGGCGGCCCGAAACCGGGGGTCGCACCCGTCCCGCCGAACGCGGCCCCCGCGCCCGTGCCGTCGAAGCCTCCGCCCGCCGTCGCCGGCCCGAAGCCGGGCGGCACCGAGGGAAGGCTGCGTTCGGTCTCCGCCCTCGGCTGCGGCGCCGGACCGCCGGCCGTCGCCGTCGTCGGGGAGCCGAGCGGGTCCCCGGCGGCCACGGCCTCCAGCAGCTCGCGGGCCCGGTCCGCGTCCGGACGGAACTCCGGGCGCTTGTCCATCAGTTGCCGCAGGACCGGACCGAGGGGTCCCGCCCGCCGCGGTTCGGGCAGCGCGTCGCTCACGATCGCGGTGAGCGTGGACCAGGTGGACGTACGCCGGAACGGGGACGAGCCTTCCACGGCCGCGTACAGGGTGGCGCCGAGGGCCCAGACGTCGGAGGCGGGGCCGGGGTCGTTGCCCTGGGCTCGTTCGGGGGCCAGGTAGTCGAGGGAGCCGACGAGTTCGCCGCTGCGGGTGAGGTGGGTGGCGGAGCCGTCGCCCGGGTTCTCCATGGTGGCGATGCCGAAGTCGGTGAGGACGACGCGGCCCGTGCGGTCCAGGAGGATGTTGCCGGGCTTGACGTCGCGGTGCAGCACACCGACCCGGTGGGCGGCGGCGAGGGCGTCCATCACCTTGGCGCCGATCGCGGCGGCCTCGCGCGGGTCGAGCAGGCCCCGGTCGTTCAGCACGTCGTCCAGGGACGGGCCGTCGACCAGCTCCATGACGATCAGCGGGCGCCCGTCGACCTCGGCCACGTCGTGCACGGCCACGACCCCGGGGTGCCGGACGCGGGCGGCGGCCCGGGCCTCGCGCTGCATGCGCAGCCCCAGGTCGGCCAGTTCGGGCGCGCCCGCGTCCGTGTAGGTGCGCAACTCCTTGAGGGCGACCTCGCGGTGGAGCACCTCGTCCACGGCCCGCCAGACGACGCCCATGCCGCCGCGTCCGAGCTGCTCCACGATCCGGTACCGACCGGCGAGGATCCGCCCGGCACCGTCCGTCTGTCCGTTCGCCCCCGAAGACACCCGCGCCCCGTTCCTGTGACACACCGATGAACGGGCGTAAGCCTAAGCGGTGGTCGGGGGCGCTTCGGACCGTCGGCGGCGGCTGTCACAGGACCGCTACGCACCCCGCCGCCGGCCCACCCGTCCGTACCCGCCCGTACCGGCCCCTACCGGCCGGAGACCGTCAGATCCGCCCGCCTCGGCGCCGCGAAGCCCTCCAGGCCGGCGCGGGTCAGTCCGCTCGCCCCGGAGACCTCGTCGATGTCGAGGGCGCCGCAGTCCAGGCCGCGCAGCAGATAGCCGGCGAGGGCCTTTGCGGTCGCGGGCTCGTCCATCACGTCGCCGCCCGCGCGGTCGGCGTACCGGGACAGACGGGCGGCGGCCTGGGCGTACCCCTCGCGGTAGAAGGCGAAGACGGCCGCGTAGCGGGTCGGGATGTGGCCGGGGTGCATGTCCCAGCCCTGGTAGTAGGCGCGGGCGAGGGCGCGGCGGGTGAGGCCGTAGTGCAGCCTCCAGGCGTCGTGGACCTGGGTGGTCGGGCCGACGGGCAGGACGTTCGTCGAGCCGTCCGAGACGCGTACGCCGGTGCCGGCCGCGGCGACCTGCATGATCGCCTTGGCGTGGTCGGCGGCCGGGTGGTCGCTGGCCTGGTGGGCGGCGGAGACGCCCAGGCAGGCGCTGTAGTCGAAGGTGCCGTAGTGCAGGCCGGTGGCGCGGCCCTCGGCGGCTCCGATCATCCGGGCGACGGTGGCGGTGCCGTCGGCGGCGAGGATGGACTGGCTGGTCTCGATCTGGATCTCGAAGCCGATCCGGCCGGGCTCCAGGCCGCGCGCCTTCTCGAAGGCCTCCAGGAGCCGGACCATGGCGGTGACCTGCTCGGCGTACGTGACCTTGGGCAGGGTCAGGACCAGCCCGTCGGGCAGACCGCCGGCCTCCGTCAGACCCGTGAGGAAGATGTCGAGGGTGCGGATGCCCCGGTCGCGCACGGGCGCCTCCATGCACTTCATGCGGATGCCCATGTACGGGGCGGCCGTGCCGTCGGCGTAGGCCCGGGCGATCAGCCGGGCGGCGCGGGCGGCGGCCTCGTCCTCCTCGGCGTCGGGGCGGGCGCCGTAGCCGTCCTCGAAGTCGACGCGGAGGTCCTCGATCGGCTCGCGCTCCAGCTTGGCGCGGACGCGGTCGTACACGGGTTCGGCGAGGTCGTCGCCGAGGCCGAGGACGGCGGCGAAGGAGGCCGCGTCGGGGGCGTGCTCGTCGAGGGCGGCGAGGGCCCGGTCGCCCCAGGTGCGCAGGGTGTCGGCGGCGAAGTGGTCGCCGGGGACGTAGACGGTGTGCACGGGCTGGCGGGTGCCGGGGTCGCCCGGGTAGCGCCGCTCCAGTTCCGCGTCGACGGGGGCGAGGGAGGCGCTGATCTCCTCGCTGACGGCGCCCGCGAGACTCGTCGCCACGTTCTCCTGTCGGCCCTGCCCCATTCCACACCCTCCGTATTCCGCAGTACGGAATCAACAATCCGTATAACGAAGCTAACTGTCGATCTTCACCCCGGTCAACACCTCTCGGACGTGGGATTCCCCAAGCACGTGGCCTGGTCACCGCAGATCCGGCGTCTTCTTCCGTATCAGTAGGCAAGCTTCATGGTGACTCGCAAGGGGAGGAGATCGCGTGCCGAACGAGGTCGGAGTGACGCGTCGCCAAGGACTCAGGTCCGCGGCGGCCGCCGCCATCGCCGTGCCACTGCTGACGACGGCGGGCTCGTCACAGCCGGCGTCCGCGGGTGAGTACGGGGGCGCGCTGAACGTGATGACGTTCAACGTGCGCTTCGCGACCGTCGTCGACAGCACACCGCGCTGGGCCGTGCGTCGGCCGGTCATGCGGGAGCTGCTGCGTCGCGAACGGCCGCATGTCATCGGCACCCAGGAGGGGCTCTACCAGCAGTTGCGCATGATCGAGCGGGATCTGGGCGCGCACTACGACTGGATCGGCACCGGCCGGGGCGGCGGCAGCAAGGACGAGTTCATGGCGATCTTCTACGACACCCGCAGACTCGACCCGATCGAGTTCGACCACTTCTGGCTGTCCGACACCCCGTACACGATCGCCTCCAACACCTGGGGCGCAGACTGGCTGCGCATGGTGACCTGGGTGAAGTTCGCCGATCTCGCCGACGGGGGCCGGGAGTTCTACGTCCTGAACACCCATCTGGACAGCGTCAGCCAGTACGCCCGGGAGCGCTCGGCGGGGCTGATCGGCGAGACGATCGCCGGCTGGGACCGCGCGGCGCCGGTCGTCGTCACCGGCGACTTCAACGCCGCCGCCCACGACAACAGGGTCTACGACCTGATGCTGGGCAACGGCCTCGTGGACGCCTGGGACGCGGCCGCCTCGCGCACCGAGGCGTACGGGACCTATCACGGCTACCGGGCGCCCAAGCCCGACGGCAGACGCATCGACTGGATCCTCACCTCGCCCGGGGTCACCACGCACTGGGCGGCGATGAACACCTTCTCGATGGACGGGATGTACCCGAGCGACCATCTGCCGGTGCAGGCCTCGTTGACCCTGGGATGAGCCGAGGCCCCCACGACCGCGCGGACGGTCGTGGGGGCCTCGGCGGGCTCGTGAAGGCTCAGCCCTTGCGGGTCTTGATCTCCTCGGTGAGCTGGGGGACGACGTCGAAGAGGTCGCCGACGACGCCGTAGTCGACGAGGTCGAAGATCGGGGCCTCGGCGTCCTTGTTGACGGCCACGATGGTCTTCGAGGTCTGCATGCCGGCGCGGTGCTGGATGGCGCCGGAGATGCCGTTGGCGATGTAGAGCTGCGGGGAGACGCTCTTGCCGGTCTGGCCGACCTGGTTGGTGTGCGGGTACCAGCCGGCGTCCACCGCGGCGCGCGAGGCGCCGACAGCCGCGCCGAGGGAGTCGGCGAGCGCCTCGATGATGGCGAAGTTCTCGGTGCCGTTGACACCGCGGCCACCGGAGACCACGATCGCGGCCTCGGTCAGCTCCGGACGCCCGGTCGACTCACGCGGGGTGCGGCCGGTGACCTTGGTGCCGGTGGCCAGCGCACCGAAGGTGACCTCCAGCGCCTCGACGCTGCCGGCGGCCGGGGCGGCCTCGACGGCTGCCGAGTTGGGCTTGACCGTGATGACCGGAGTGCCCTTGGAGACACGGGACTTGGTGGTGAAGGAGGCGGCGAACACCGACTGCGTCGCGACCGGACCCTCGTCGCCGGCCTCGAGGTCGACGGCGTCGGTGATGATGCCGGAGCCGATGCGCAGCGCCAGACGGGCGGCGATCTCCTTGCCCTCGGCGGAGGAGGGGACCAGCACGGCGGCCGGGGAGACGGCTGCGACGGCGGCCTGCAGCGCGTCGACCTTCGGCACGACCAGGTAGTCGGCGTACTCGGCGGCGTCGTGGGTGAGGACCTTGACGGCGCCGTGCTCGGCGAGCGCGGCGGCGGTGTCACCGGCGCCGGCACCGAGCGCGACGGCGACGGGCTCACCGATACGGCGGGCCAGCGTCAGCAGCTCCAGCGTGGGCTTGCGGACGGCACCGTCCACGTGGTCGACGTAGACGAGAACTTCAGCCATGGGATTGCTCTCCTGCGGATTGCGAAGGCGTACGGGGCGGTAAGAGAGGGGGCCTTTAGATGAACTTCTGGCCCGCGAGGAACTCAGCGAGCTGCTTGCCGCCCTCGCCCTCGTCCTTGACGATCGTGCCGGCGGTACGCGCCGGGCGCGCGGCCGCGGAGTCGACAGCCGTCCAGGCGCCCTCCAGACCGACTTCCTCGGCCTCGATGTCCAGGTCGGACAGGTCCCAGGACTGAACCGGCTTCTTCTTCGCCGCCATGATGCCCTTGAAGGAGGGGTAACGCGCCTCGCCCGACTGGTCGGTCACCGACACCACCGCCGGAAGCGACGCCTGAAGCTGCTCGCTCGCCGCGTCACCGTCACGGCGGCCCGTGACGACGCCGTCCTCGACGGAGACCTCGGACAGCAGCGTCACCTGCGGCACACCCAGACGCTCCGCCAGCAGCGCCGGGACGACACCCATCGTGCCGTCGGTGGAGGCCATACCGGAGATCACCAGGTCGTAGCCGGCCTTCTCGATCGCCTTCGCCAGCACCAGCGAGGTACCGATCGCGTCGGTGCCGTGCACATCGTCGTCCTCGACGTGGATCGCCTTGTCCGCACCCATCGACAGCGCCTTGCGCAGCGCGTCCTTGGCGTCCTCCGGACCCACGGTCAGCACGGTGATCTCGGCGTCGTCGGCCTCGTCGGCGATCTGCAGCGCCTGCTCCACCGCGTACTCGTCCAGCTCGGAGAGCAGACCGTCCACGTCGTCACGGTCGACGGTCAGGTCATCGGCGAAGTGCCGGTCGCCAGTGGCGTCGGGCACGTACTTCACAGTGACAACGATCCTCAAGCTCACGCCGGCTCTCCTACTGCATCGTCATTTCTGGGCTGCCTTCTTCCAGGCAGCATAGGCGCCTGAAGCGGCCGATCCCGACCGGGGCGACCCGCGCTCCGATCGAAATATTACTCGCCAGTACGACGTCTACGTTCCCGCATTGCGTGCCCGCTAAGCAAGCGCTTTGAACTGTGAGTTAGGCAACCCTGCGTAATCGGGCGGGAATCAGTCTCGCAGACCGTTGAAGCGGCCCTGGTGGTACAGCAGCGGCCGGCCGGCACCCGAGGGGTCCCCCACGACGACCTCGGCGAGGACGATGCGGTGCTCCCCGGCCGGGACGCGTGCCACCACCTGGCAGACCAGCCAGGCGAGCACGTCGTCGAGCACGGGAACTCCCTCCGGACCGCTACGCCATCCGGTGGGCGCCCCGAACCGGTCGGCGCCGCTGCGGGCGAAGGTGGCCGCCAGCTCCCGCTGGTGCTCCCCGAGTATGTGCACGCCGATGTGCTCCGCCTCGGAGACCGCCGGCCAGCTGGAGGCGCCGGTGCCGATGCCGAACGAGAGCAGTGGGGGGTCGGCGGAGACCGAGCTGAGCGAGGTGGCGGTGAAGCCCACCGGGCCGGCCGCTCCCCGGGCCGTGATCACCGCCACACCGGCGGCATGGCGGCGGAAGACCGAGCGCAGGAGATCGGGGGAGGCGAGCTGGGGCGAACCGAGGCCGGAGGTGGCCGTCATGGAACTGTCCTTCTGCTGGGGTCGACGGACTCGTGCGTGGCTGCTCACGGACCCGGACAGCGCGCACCGGCCGTACGGGCCGGGAACGCCCTGGGCATGTCGTCGCGCGGGAGGAGAAGGAGTTCTCGGGACATACGGCCAGGCTGACGATGGGTGACGCGTACAGTCAAGTGCGTTCCGGAATGCGGCGTCACACGGCCTCGCCCAGTGCGGCGATCACATCCGCCTTGCGCGGCTGACCGGTTGCCCTGCGCACGATCCGGCCGTCGGCGTCGAGCACGAGCACGGTCGGCGTCTTGAGGATGTCGAGCCGGCGCACGAGGTCCAGGTGTTCCTCGGCGTCGATCTCCACATGGGCGACGCCCGGAACCATTCCGGCCACGTCGGCGAGGACCCTGCGGGTCGCCCGGCAGGGAGCGCAGAAGGCGCTGGAGAACTGCACCAGCGTGGCCCGTTCGCCGAGCCCCTCCCCCAACTCCGCCGCGCCGACCCGCTTGTCGCCGTCCCGCCCGCGCACCCTGACTCTCCCGCTCCGCCGCCGATGCAGCACTCCGTAGGCGCTCGCCGCCGCGAGCACCAGCCCACACACCACAAGTCCGGTCACAGCGTGCTTCAGCGTTCACGAGACCGCAAAGATTCCCCACTCCCCACGGAGATTGGCTTGCGGAATGCTTGACGCATGGACATCGATGTGAGGGGACCCCGCTTCGGGGCGGCCGTGACGACCGTGGTGCTGGCGGTCGCGCTGATCACCGGCAGCGCCTGGCTGCTGGCCTGGCAGACGTTCGCGTTCGCGCTGGGCGCGGCGGGCGGGGTGGGGCGGTCGCCGTACGGCTGGGTGTTCCGCACGCTCGTCCGGCCGCGCCTCGGCCCGCCGACGGAGTTCGAGCCGCCGGAGCCGCCGCGGTTCGCGCAGGCGGTCGGGCTGGTCTTCGCGCTGGTGGGCCTGGTCGGGTTCACGGTGGGGCCCGGGTGGCTGGGCCTCGTGGCGACCGGCGCCGCGCTCGCCGCGGCCTTCCTGAACGCGGCGTTCGGGTACTGCCTGGGATGCGAGATGTATGTGCTGGTCCGGCGGGTGACCGTACGGGCCCGGTGACCTCGGGGTGAACGTTCGGGGGTCGATCGCGTGTCCGACGTGACGAGAATCTCGCCCCTGGCCGGCACCAAGACTGGCTACTCGTGCGTTCTTGGGGCACGATCTGCGAGATGCCGTAAACCTACGGCTGCGTAACTTCCCGCCGGGAGACCCATTCCCAGGCAGAGAGAAGGGTCCACTCCGCCCATGGCAGAGCTTGTCTACCGCCCCGCGATCGGTCTCGCCCAAACCCTGTTCAAGGTCTGGGACCTGAAGATCGATCTCAAGGGGACGGAAAACATTCCGCGCTCGGGCGGCGCGGTGCTGGTGAGCAATCACATCGGCTACCTGGACTTCATCTTCGACGGCCTGGCGGCACTGCCGCAGAAGCGCCTGGTGCGTTTCATGGCCAAGGAGTCGGTGTTCCGGCACAAGGTCTCCGGTCCGCTGATGCGCAACATGCGGCACATCCCGGTGGACCGCAAGCAGGGTGAGGCGGCCTACACGCACGCGCTGGACTCGCTGCGCTCCGGCGAGATCATCGGCGTCTTCCCCGAGGCCACCATCTCGCAGTCGTTCACGCTGAAGAGCTTCAAGTCGGGTGCCGCGCGGCTGGCGCAGGAGGCCGGTGTCCCGCTGATCCCGATGGCCGTGTGGGGTACGCAGCGGCTGTGGACCAAGGGCCACCCGCGCAACTTCAAGCGCAGCCACATCCCGATCACCATCCGGGTCGGCGAGGCGATAGAGGCCTCCAAGGACAAGTACGCGGGCGCCATCACCCGCCAACTCCGCGAGCGCGTGCAGGAGTTGCTGGAGGCGGCCCAGCGCGCCTACCCGGTCCGCCCCAAGGGCCCGGACGACACCTGGTGGATGCCGGCCCACCTCGGCGGCACGGCCCCGACCCCGGAACAGGTCCGCGAGGCCGAGGCCCGCTGACCCGGTCCTACAGCGCCGCGGGCAGCGTCCTCCACAGGTGCGGCCTGTCCCGGGCCGCCCGGAGGGCGCCGATCACGGCCGGGTGCGGTGCGGCGTGGAGCGTCGGATAGTCCGCCTCGCCCGCGGCCGGGTCGGGCACCCAGGCCAGCCGTTCCCCGGTCAGTGAGAAACGGGCGTCCACCCCCGGCTTGTTCCCCCGGGGGTCCTGGCGGTGCCAGGCCCCGTTGAAGCGCACGGCGACCAGCCCGTGGACGACGTGTCCGTCCCCGTCGTCGGACGCCAGCCGCTGGTAGCAGAGCGCGGTCGGGATGTCCTCGGCACGCAGCAGCGCGGCGAGCGCGTGGGCCTTGGCGTAGCAGATCCCGGTGCGGCGCGCGAGGACGTCGGACGCCCGCCAGGTGACGCGCGGATCGCCGACGTCCTGGGAGTGCGGGATGGCGTCGCGCACGTACTCGTACGCCGCTTGCGCATAGCCATACGAGTCCGCCACCTGCTCGGCGAGGTGCGCGGCCGTCAGCCGCACCTGCGGATGGTCATGGTCGATGACCTCGTCGGCCTGGAGATAGGCGGACAGGTCAGGGGTTTGCTGGATCAGCTCCATGCCTGCGGAGCATAGGAAAACGATCACCCGAGAGTCAATGACTTTTCAGGTGACCGTATATTTATGCAGGCATGGTCAGTGCGTCAGCGCGCCATCTCCTCCTTGAGCGCCGCGACGAAGCCGTCCACGTCCTCCTCCGTGGTGTCGAAGGAGCACATCCAGCGGACGTCGCCGGCCGCCTCGTCCCAGAAGTAGAACCGGAAGCGCTTCTGGAGGCGTTCGCTCACGTCGTGCGGGAGGCGGGCGAAGACGGCGTTGGCCTGCACCGGGTACAGGATCTCGACGCCGTGGACCGCGCGGACGCCCTCGGCGAGCCGTTGCGCCATCTCGTTGGAGTGCCGGGCGTTGCGCAGCCAGAGGTCCTTCGACAGCAGGGCCTCCAACTGCACCGACACGAAACGCATCTTGGAGGCGAGCTGCATGGACAGCTTGCGCAGATGCCTCATCCGGCGGACGGCGTCCTGGTTGATGACGACGACCGCCTCGCCGAACATCGCGCCGTTCTTGGTGCCGCCCAGCGAGAGCAGGTCGACGCCGGCCGCGTTGGTGAACGTCCGCATCGGCACGTCCAGGGAGGCGGCGGCGTTCGCTATCCGGGAGCCGTCCAGGTGCACCTTCATGCCGTGCGCGTGGGCGTGGTCGCAGATCGCGCGGATCTCCTCGGGCGTGTAGAGGGTGCCGAGTTCGGTGCTCTGGGTGATCGAGACGACCTGCGGCATGGCGCGGTGCTCGTCGTCCCAGCCGTACGCCTGCCGGTCGATCAGCTCCGGGGTGAGCTTGCCGTCGGGAGTGGGCACGGTGAGCAGCTTCAGTCCGCCGACCCGCTCGGGCGCCCCGCACTCGTCGACGTGGATGTGCGCGCTCTCGGCGCAGATCACCGCGCCCCAGCGGTCGGTGACCGCCTGGAGCGCGACGACGTTGGCACCCGTGCCGTTGAAGACGGGGAACGCCTCGGCGGTGGCGCCGAAGTGGCTGCGGACGATCCGCTGGAGGTTCTCGGTGTAGTCGTCCTCGCCGTAGGCGACCTGGTGCCCGCCGTTGGCCAGGGCCAGGGCGGCGAGCACCTCGGGGTGGACCCCCGCGTAGTTGTCGCTGGCGAAGCCGCGGATCTCCGGGTCGTGATGGCGTCGGGCGTCGGTCTTCGGAGGGTTCACGGCTTGTCGGTCAGCCACAGACGGTGTCCGTTCACTTCGGCGGCGGGCTTGTCCCAGACCCCGGCGATGGCCTCGGCCAGCTCCTTGACGTCGGTGAAACCCGCGAACTTCGCGTTGGGGCGGTCGGCGCGCATCGCGTCGTGCACCAATGCCTTCACCACCAGGATCGCAGCCGCGGAGGTCGGCCCTTCGGGCCCGCCCGCCTTGCGGAAGTAGTCGGCCGCGGCGAGCGTCCACGCCTCGGCGGCGGCCTTGGCGGCGGCGTACGCCGCGTTGCCGGCGGTGGGCTTGCTGGCGCCGGCCGCGCTGATCAGGACGTACCGGCCGCGCTCGCTGCGCTGAAGGGCCTCGTGGAAGGCCAGGGAGGTGTGCTGCACGGTGCGGATCAGCAGCATCTCCAGGAAGTCCCAGTCGTCGAGGCTGGTCCGGGTGAAGGTCTCGCTGCCGCGCCAGCCGCCGACGAGGTGGACGAGGCCGTCGACCCGGCCGAAGTCCTTCTCGATGCGGGTGGCCCAGTCCCGGGTCGACTGCAGGTCCAGGAGGTCGACCGTGTCGCCGACGACGGTGGCGCCACCGTGCGCGTAGCGGGCCGCGTCCACGGCCTCGGAGAGCCGCTCGGGGTCGTTGTCGGAGCCGACGACGATCGCCCCCGCGTCGGCCAGCCGCAGCAGGGCCGCCCGGCCGGCGGGTCCGCCCGCGCCGGCCACCGCGATCACCGCGCCGCTCAGTGCACCGTTGCCGTTCTGCATGGTCTTCGCCTCCTGGGCAGCGACTGTGACGTCTGCGAGCCGGGCGGTCACGCGGCGATCCGCTCGGTGTCCGCCGCCGTGATGCCCTTGGTGGAGGCGATCACGGTCTTCAGCTTCTTGGCGAGCGCCTCATAGAACATGCTGAGCGGAAACTCGTCCGGAAGCACGTCGTCGACGAGTTTCCGCGGCGGCTGCGTCAGATCCAGGGCGTCCGGGCCCTTGGCCCAGCGGGAGCCGGGGTGCGGGGCGAGGTAGGTGGAGACCAGCTCGTAGCCGGCGAACCAGTGGACGAGCTTCGGGCGGTCGATGCCCTCGCGGTAGAGCTGCTCGATGTCGGCGCAGAGCTGGTTGGTGACCTGCGGGGCGCGCTGCCAGTCGATGTGCAGCTTGTTGTCCGTCCAGCGGACGACGTCGTGCTTGTGGAGGTAGGCGAAGAGGAGCTGGCCGCCGAGACCGTCGTAGTTGCGGACCCGCTCGCCGGTGACAGGGAAGCGGAACATACGGTCGAAGAGCACGGCGTACTGCACGTCACGGGCCTGCGGGACGCCGTCGGCCTCCAGCTTCACGGCCTCCTTGAAGGCGGTGAGGTCGCAGCGCAGCTCCTCCAGGCCGTACATCCAGAACGGCTGGCGCTGCTTGATCATGAAGGGGTCGAAGGGCAGGTCGCCGTGGCTATGGGTGCGGTCGTGGACCATGTCCCACAGGACGAAGGCCTCCTCGCAGCGCTTCTGGTCGTGGACCATCGCGGCGATGTCCTCGGGCAGCTCCAGGCCGAGGATGTCGACGGCGGCGTCGGTCACCCGGCGGAACCGGGCGGCCTCGCGGTCGCAGAAGATGCCACCCCAGGAGAATCGTTCCGGCGCCTCGCGCACGGCGATCGTCTCCGGGAAGAGGACGGCGGAGTTGGTGTCGTAACCGGCCGTGAAGTCCTCGAACTTGATGCCGCAGAACAGCGGGTTGTCGTAGCGGGTGCGCTCCAGCTCCGCCAGCCAGTCGGGCCAGACCATGCGCAGCACGACCGCCTCGAGGTTGCGGTCGGGGTTGCCGTTCTGCGTGTACATCGGGAAGACGACCAGGTGTTGCAGGCCGTCCGCGCGGTTCGCGGCGGGCTGGAAGGCCAGCAGCGAGTCGAGGAAGTCGGGCACCCCGAAGCCGTCGTCGGCCCAGCGCCCGAGGTCCCCGACCAGCGCCTCGTGGTAGGCGGCGTCGTGCGGCAGCAGCGGGGACAGCGCCTCGACGGCACCGACGATCTCCCGCACGGCCTGCTCGGCGGCGGCCGGAGCGGGGGCCCCCTCCGCGTCGAGGTCGATGGAGCCGTCCTTCGACTGCCATGGCCGGATCCGCTCCACGGCGTCCTTGAGCACGGGCCAAGCCGGGTGCTCCACCACCCTACTGACCGAAGGAACAACGCCCTCCGCACCCGTCTGCACAAGAATTTCCGTCATGACCCCATCCTCCACGGGAGAACCTTTCGTAAGGACACCGTATGTAGCGAGGGTTCCCCACCGCAAGACCGATCTTGAGCGGCTCAGCCGGAAATCTTCCCGCCACTCCCGGCACCTAACCGCTGAATCTCCTGTCACACGCGTCATAGATCACACTTCGTGCGCCGCGCTCTCCGCGCGCACGGCACCCGGGGTCAACGCGCGCCGGACTCGCCCACTCAGGGATGACCTGATCGGTGCGGCCAGGTGCGGAAAGGGTCCTGTTCTCCGACGTGGCACGGGGTGACACGCCCCGAAAGGCCCCGTGCACACGCGGATGCATCGCACGTCGGGAGGACTACGCTGCGCCCCAGCCGCGTGCCGCCCCTCCCCCGGTCACGCGGGCCGAGCCGCCGTCGACGGAAGCGAGTCCACCTTGAACTTCCTCACCATCGGTCACCGCGGAGTCATGGGTGTCGAACCCGAGAACACCCTCCGTTCCTTCGTGGCCGCCGATCGCGCGGGCCTCGACGTCATCGAACTCGATCTGCATCTGAGCAAGGACGGCGCGCTCGTCGTCATGCACGACGCGGATGTGGACCGGACGACGGACGGCACGGGCCCGATCGCCGACAAGACCCTCGCCGAGCTGCGCGCCCTGGACGCGGGCCGCGGCGAGCGGGTGCCCACCTTCGAGGAGGTCCTGGACGCGGTACGGGCACCGCTCCAGGCCGAGATCAAGGACACGGCGGCGGCCCACGCCCTCGCCGAGATCATGCACCGGCGCGACCTGGTGGGACGGGTCGAGGTGCTGTCCTTCCACGACGAGGCGGTCGCCGAGATCGCCCGTCTCGTGCCGGGCGTGCGCACCGCGCTGGTCGCCAGCCGCTACGGCACCGACGTCGTGGACCGGGCGGTGGCGGTGGGCGCCACCACCCTGGTGCTGAACATCCGGCGGCTGACGCTGGAGGTCGTCGAGAAGGCCCGCAAGGCGAATCTGCGGATCATCGGCTGGGTGGTGAACACCCAGGACCATCTGCGCCTGGTCCGCGCCCTCCAGCTGGACGGCGCGACGACCGACTACCCGGACATCAAACGCACGGGCCGCTTCACCGCCTGATCCCCACGCCCTGCCGCTACGCCAGCTCCTTCACCAGCAGCTCGAACCGCAGGTCGTCCCGCTGCGGGATGCCGAATCGCTCGTCGCCGTACGGGAAGGGGGTCATCCGTCCCGTACGGCGGTAGCCCCGCCGCTCGTACCAGGCGATGAGGTCGTCCCGTACGGAGATCACGGTCATGTGCATCTCCCCCACACCCCAGGACGCGCGCGCGATCCGCTCGGCCTCGGCGATGATCACCTTGCCGAGGCCCCCGCCCTGGAGGGCCGGGCTCACCGCGAACATCCCGAAGTAGGCGTGCGCGCCGCGGTGTTCGAGCTGGCAGCAGGCGACGACCGCGCCCTCCCGCTCGACCGTGAGCAGCCGGCTGTCGGGGGCCTTGATGACCGCCAGGACACCCTCGGGATCGGTCCGCTGCCCTTCGAGGATGTCCGCCTCCGTGGTCCACCCGGTCCGGCTGGAGTCCCCTCGGTACGCCGACTCGATCAGCGCGACGAGGACGTCCACGTCGGCGTCGGTGGCGTCACGGAAGGTCAGGTCGGTGGCGGCGGTGTCCACGGGCTGCTCCTGGTAGCTCTCCGCAGGGATCGGACACCGAAGAGGGTAACGACCCCCGCGCCCGGCTGAGCGCCTACCCTCGATCGCATGATCCACGTACTGAGCAGCCGCACCCTCCTTCGCCCCACCGACCCGGAACGCTCCCGTGTCTTCTACGGCGAGCAGCTCGGACTCCCCGTCTACCGGGAGTTCGGTACGGGCGAGCACCGGGGTGTCGTCTACTTCCTCGGCGGCGGTTTCCTGGAGGTCGCCGGCCGCTCGCCGACGCCGCCGTCGCCCGCGCTGAAGCTGTGGCTGCAGGTCGCGGACGTGACGGCGGCGCACACGGAACTTGTGGCGGCCGGGGTGGAGGTGCGGCGTCCGCCGGTGAAGGAGCCCTGGGGGCTGGTCGAGATGTGGATCGCCGACCCGGACGGCACGGAGATCGTACTGGTGGAGATTCCGGCGGACCATCCGCTGCGCTACCGGCCGGGAATCTGAGCGGTCACATCCCGGTGGACGGTGCGCGGCATCGCGGGCCCGTGGGGGACGCCATGGGTTCCCGCCCGAAGTCCCCTCGCCCGGGCGAACGTTCGCCTCAGGCCCGCGGCAGCCCCAGACGGCCCTCCAGCTGGATCAGCAACTCGCCCAGCAGCACGGCGAGTTCACGCCGGTCGCCGGTTTCCACCCCGGAGAGCACAGTCTCCTCGTACGCCAGTTGCTCCGGCATGACGCTGTCCACCAGGTCGCGGCCGGTGTCGGTGAGACGGACATGGGCGACGCGTCGGTCACGGGCGTCTCCCCGACGCTCGACGAGACCGCGCTCGGTCAGCAGCTTGAGTCGTTTGGTGACGGCGGCGCCGGAGGCGAAGGTCTCCCGGGCGATCTCACTGGGCGTCAGCTCGTGGCCCGTGCGGCGCAGGGTGCCGAGGACGTCGAACTCGGGGCGGGTGAGCCCGGCGTGGCGCAGGGGCGCGTCCTCGGCCTGCTGGAGGAGGGCGGCACAGCGGTTGACCCGGCCGATGATCTCCATCGGGGCGGTATCGAGACCGGGGTGCACCGTCTGCCACTGGCGCACCACCTTGGCGACCGTGTCCCCGAGAGCCGCGCCACTGCCCGTCCCCGCCCGCCCGTTGCCTGCCGTCATGCCCGTGCGCCCTCCGCTGCCTGGAACCCGTGCTGTCGTACCGTCGCCGCGAGCGTACGGTGTCCGGCCCGCTCGACGTGTGTCACCCGCTCCGTCGGCAGCGCGCGTTGCCACCATTCGCCGCTCGCGGTGTCGGTGACGGCGCGCAGTTCGACGAGTGCGGCGGACAGGGCGCGGCGGGCGGCGGGCAGCGCGCCGGGGGCGGCGTCCGGGTCGGCGGCCGTACGGAGCGTGTGCGCATGCGCGCGCTCCACGGCGGCGAGGGCGTGGGCGACCCGGTCGCCGGCGCGCCGGTCCATGACGACCACCGCCGCGAGGAGACCGACGAGAGCGCCCACGAGGGTGTCCAGGAGCCGGTCGGTGATCAGCTCGCCGGGGTTCGCGAGGCGGACGAACTCGGTGACGAGGAGGGCCATGGGGGTGACGCAGACGGTACCGAGCCAGTAGTTGCGGCTGATGAGGGCCTCGGCGCCGAAGGCGAGCGCCAGGCAGCACAGGACGAGCGCGGCCGGGCCGAGGTGGGCGAGCGGGACCAGGGCGGCGAAGGCCAGCACCCCGACGAGGTTGCCGACGACGCGCTGGACGCCCCGGCTCCAGGTGAGGGTGAGGTTCGCCTGGTAGAGCGAGGCGGCGGTGACCAGGGCCCAGTAGGGGCGGCCGACTCCGAGGGCGAGGGAGGCGTATCCGGCGAGGGCGCACCCGAGGGCGGTGCGCACGGCGACGGGGGTGAGCAGGGCGTGCGGGTTCCAGGAGGGGCGTGCGGTCCAGGAGGAGCGCCGGCGGCCCGTGTGGGGGCGTTCCGCGTCGTGCGGTGCGTCGGCCGCGCCCGCCGGGGCGGCGGCGCGCCGGAGGTGGGCGACGGCGAGCGCGTCCCCCGCGAGCGCCCGCAGTCGGTCGGGGTGCGCCTCGGCGGGCGCGGCGAGTGCGGTGTCGGCGCGGACCAGGAGCGCCGCGAGGGCGCGGCGGGGCTCGGTGCGGGGCCCGGCGGTGAGCAGGGTCTGCCAGGCGGTGTGCACGGCGCCCGCCGCGGTCATGCGGGAGCCGGGGCGCTCGGGTTCCTCGACGTGGGCGGCCACCGCGCGCAGCGCCTGGGCGGTGGCGCGGCGCTCCGGGCCGTACGGGCGCGGCAGACCGGGGGCCATGCAGACGAGCCAGGCCCAGGCGCCCGCGACGGCGGTCACGGCGAGGTGGCCGGGGACCTGGGCAAGGCTCTGGGGGGCGAAGAGAGCCGCCGAGGTGACGAAGGTGAGGACGACGTTGGCGGGCGGCCCGATCCGGCTCGCGTCGCACAGGGCCTTCTGCGCGGCGGCGAGGAGCGCACCCACGGTCACCAGCGCCACCGCGTTCGTGGTGAGCGAGGCGGTGACGAGGGCGACCGCCAGTCCGGCGACCATGCCGAGCACAACCCGGGCGAGGGTCAGGGCGCGGGCCGCGTAGGGGCGGTGGTGGGCGTAGAGCGCGCACAGGGAGCCGGCCATCGTGTACATGGCCAGGTCGAGGCGGTCGAGGGCCAGCAGCGTCAGGCTCGGCGGTGCCGTCGCGACGACCACGCTGAGCGCGGGCTTGAACCAGATCTCGGAGGGGCGGTTCACCCGGAGGACACCGGCGAGCGGGAGCCGGTGGGCACGGGGGCGTGGGACGCTGCGCATACAGGAACCTTAGCAGGTGTTTTACTCGTGAACGATATGCCGCCCGCGTGGCCCCGCACTCCCGCGTGGCCCCGCACTCCCGCGCGACGCACTCCCGCACGCTCCCCCGCGTACACCCTTGCGCTCGTATGCGCTCCATCGGACCCGGGCATGCCCTGTCCGACTGTCCGACCTCACTCTCAGCACGACCGACGTCGTCGAACGGGAAGTCGAACGGGGAGGTGCGCGGTGCACGGACCGGTTTCGGCCGGCTGGCTGCTGGTCGCGCTGTGCGCGGTGACCGGGGGGTACTGCCTGCTGCGGATGCGCAGCGCCGTGGAGGAACAGCGGCGTTCCGCGGGCGGCGAGGCGCTGATGGGGTTCGGCATGGCGGCGATGGCCGTGCCCGCCGTGGCCCTGACCCCGCCGCGCTGGGCCTGGCTCTGCTACGCGCTGGTGTTCGGCGCGGCCGCGGTGCGCGCGCTGTGGGCGGCCCGCGCGAGCGCGCACCATCTGCACCATCTGGTGGGCGCGCTGGCGATGGTCTACATGGCCGCGGTCATGGCCGCCGCGCCGGGCGGCGGCCACGGCGCCGCGGGACTGCCGCCGGTGACGGGGGCGCTGCTGGTGTACTTCGCCGGGTACGTGATGTGGGCGGGGCTCCGGCTCATGCCCGCACCGGCCGCTGCGGGGACGGGGATCCGCGCCGGGGGCGCGACGGGCTGGGGCGACCGGCCGGAGCTGGCGCGGGCCTGCCGGCTGTCCATGGGCATCGGCATGTTCGCCATGCTGCTGACGGTCTGAACCGCCACGGGCGGCGCCCGGTCGTGGTCTGTGTCACTTCGGTGGCTCGGCCCGTGTCGCCGTGCACCGGCGCGCTCATAGGCTGCGCCTCATGATGGTCCCCACGGCGTTGTTGCTGCTCGGCGCCCTGACCGCCGTCGTCGCCCCGCGACTGCTGGCCCGCGCCGACTGGCCGGACCGTGAACCGGTGGTCGCCCTGTGGGTGTGGCAGTGCGTGGTGGCGGCGGTGCTGCTGTGCTGTGCGCTGTCGATGGCGCTGAGCGCGGCGGCGGCCTGGACGGTGGTGCGCGGGCGGGTGTTCGCGCCCGCGCCGCAGGGGGTCGTGGAGGCGTACGCGCTGGACGGCGGGGGCTCCTGGGCCGTGGCCACCGCCGTGGCACTCGCGTGCGGCGGGCTGTGGACCGGGACGATGCTGGCCCGCGAGATCCTGCGGGCCCGGCGGCAGCACCGTCGCCGCCATGCCGAACTCCGCCTGCGCGCCCCCCTGTTGCCCGGTGAGGAGCCGGACGGCGACCGGTTGGTGGTGGTCGAGGGCGAGCGGCCGGACGCCTGGTGGCTGCCCGGCCCCACACCCCGACTGGTCATCACCACGGCCGCGTTGCGCCGACTGAAGGGGCGGCAGGTGGACGCGGTGGTCGCACATGAGCAGGGGCACGCGCGGGCGCGGCACCACTGGTTGCTGCACTGTTCGGCGGCGCTCGCGGGCGGGTTCCCCCGCGTTCCGGTGTTCGCCGCGTTCCGCGACGAGATGCACCGGCTGGTCGAACTCGCCGCCGACGACACCGCCTCCCGTCGCCACGGCCGCCTCACCATCGCCCTCGCCCTCGTCGGCCTCAACGAGGACCGGGGGGTGTTCGGTCCCTGCCCGACCCCTGAGGACCATGTGCCGCAGCGGGTCGACCGGCTGCTCGCGCCGCCGGATCGCCTCACCCCGGCACACCGGCTGCGGCTGACCGCGTACGGCGCCCTGGTACCGGTCGTACCGCTGTTGGTGGCTTTCGTTCCCGCGTTGCGGGCACTCGGTAGGTCGTGACATGGCAAAGAAGGGACCAAGACAAGCCCAAGGACAACGTGCGGCGCGACGGCTTCGATCCGGTCGCGGCGCGTGACAGTGATCTCACGCCTCGGCATTGGCCTGAGGGCCCGGGAGTCGGCCAGGATCGCTGTATGCACACCCCCACCGTCGACTCGCCGCCCCACCGGCCGTCGACCACCCGCACCGTCCGCGCCGTCGCGGCCTTCGCGGCGCCCTCCGTCCTGCTGCTCGTCCTGGTCGCGATCTCATGGGCGCCGCTCATGTCGCTGGACGAGAGCATCGCGAACACCACACACCGCTGGGCCGTCGACGCCCCGGGCCTCACCCACGCGTTCCGCATCCTGACGGACTGGGTCTGGGACCCGGTGACGATGCGTCTGCTGGTGGCGGCCGTCGCGATCTGGCTGGTGTGGCGCCACCGGGAGTGGTGGCTCGCCCTCTGGCTGGCGGTCACCTGCGCCGCGGGCACCGCGCTGCAGCAGGCGCTGAAGGCCGCCGTCGGACGGGAACGGCCCGCGTGGCCCGACCCCGTCGACTCCGCCCACTACGCCGCGTACCCGTCGGGCCACGCCATGACGGCCGCGGTGGTCCTCGGGCTGCTGGTGTGGCTGCTCCACCTGTACGGCGCCGGTCGTGTCGTCGTCCGCGCGGCGGTGGCGGTGACGGCCGTCTCCGTCGTGGGCGTCGGGCTGACCCGGATCTGGCTGGGCGTGCACTGGGCCTCGGACGTGCTGGCCGGCTGGCTGCTGGGCGGTCTGACGATCGCGCTGGCGGTGCTCGCGTACGAGAAGTGGGGTGCGCCGAGGCGTACTTGACCGGATACGCGCGGCCACGAAGGATCGACGGCATGACGGTCAAGGCAGTGCTGTTCGACTTCTCCGGGACCCTGTTCCGCGTGGAGTCCACCGAGTCCTGGCTCCGCGCCACCCTCGCCGACTGCTCGCTGACCATGCCGGAGCCGGAGTTGGTCCGGGCGGCCGCGGCACTGGAGCGGGCCGGGGCCCTGCCGGGCGGCGCCGTCCCGGTGGAGGCGCCGACGGGCGACCTGGCCGGCCTGTGGGCGCTGCGGGACCGGAGCGCCGAGGAGCACCGGGCGGCCTTCACCGGGCTCTCCCGTCGGGTGGCGCTCCCCGCGCCCGCACTCCATGACGCGCTGTACGACCGCCATATGACACCGGCGGCGTGGAGGCCCTACCCGGACGCCGTCGACGTGCTCGCGGCCCTGCGGCACCGCGGGGTGGCCGTCGGTGTGGTGAGCAACATCGGCTGGGACCTGCGGCCGGTGTTCCGCGCGCACGGCCTCGCCCCGTACGTCGACGGGTACACGCTGTCGTACGAGCACGGTGTGCAGAAGCCGGACCGGCGGCTGTTCGCGCTCGCCTGCCTGGCGCTCGGTGTCGACGCGCGGGACACCCTGATGGTCGGCGACGACCGGCGGGCCGACGGCGGTGCGGCGGCGCTGGGGTGCGGGGTGCACTTCGTGGACCATCTGCCCGTCGCGCAGCGGCCGGACGGACTGCGGCCCGTGCTGGATCTGTTGGACTGAGCCGGCGTCGGCTCGGCAGCCGCTCGCCGAGCGGGCCGTGGGCCCAGGGCCCGTGCGACGGTGGGTCGTTCGTCGCCGCCGGACGTCCGTCCCGGACCGTCCCCCGTGCGGCCCGGGACGAACAGACGGCCGGGCGGGCACAGACAGGGTCGGCCGCCCGGGAGCGCTGAGTATAGTTCGCCGATCGTCGGTCGACGCGGGAGTTACAGGATGTCCCCGCCGGGCGCGCCGGTCGATGAGAGCGCCGGGGAACGCGGTGTCCCGCCGGTCCCCGAAGGGTCCGGCGGGACGGGTGACTTGACGGTGTCGCGCCGGCTCTACCAGTCGAAGTCGAAGTAGTCCGGCTGCGTCTGCACATTGAGTTCACGCTGGTGAACCCACTTGGCCGGGTCCGTCCGCCGGTCGTTGATCTTCAGGACGTCGAAGCCCTTCACCATGTCGTTCGAGTAGATGTGGCCGTTGTAGTAGTACGCCGACCAGGTGCCGCCGCCCACCAGGGTGGTGGTGGAGATCGGACCGCGCTCGAAGTAGGCGATCTCCTTGGGCTCGGCGGAGTCGGTGAAGTCCCAGACGGAGACACCGCCCTGGTACCACGCCTGGACCATGATGTCCTTGCCCTTGACCGGGATCAGCGAGCCGTTGTGGGCGACGCAGTTCTCGGTGTCGGCCTGGTGACGGGGGATCTTGTAGTAGCTCTTGAAGACGAGCTTGCGCTTGTCGCCCTTGCCGACGATGTCGTAGATGCCGTCGGCGCCGCGGTCCGGTCCGATCGCGGCGTTGCAGGTGGCCGCGCCGCCGCCGCCCAACTCGTCGGTGAAGACGACCTTGTTCGCCTTCTGGTTGAAGGTGGCCGAGTGCCAGAACGCGAAGTTCACGTTGTCCTGGACCTGGTCGATGACCTTCGGGTTCTCCGGGTCCTTGATGGAGAACAGGATGCCGTCGCCCATGCACGCACCGGCGGCCAGGTCCTTCGACGGCAGCACCGTGATGTCGTGGCAGCCGGTGGTCTTGGAGACGCCGGGGTTCGTGGGCGAACCCGGGTTGCCGCCACCGTCCGGGCCCTCACCGGGGAACAGGACCGGGAAGCCCACCACGGCCGCCTTCTCCGGGGACTTGCGGGGCACCTTGATGATCGAGATGCCGTCGTGCGGCGGCTGGCAGTCGGGGAACGTGGCGTTCGGCGAGTACGAGGAGACGTAGACGTAGACGTTCCTGCGCTCGGGCACCAGGGTGTGGGTGTGCGAGCCGCAGGCCGTCTCCACGGCGGCGACGTACTTCGGGTTCGCCTTGTCGCTGATGTCGAAGATCTTGACGCCCTCCCACGACGACTTCTCGGTCGCGGGCTGCGTGGTGCTGTTGCAGGAGTTGTCGCTGCGCGAGGAGTCGGTGGACAGGAAGAGCAGGTCCCCGGAGACGGAGATGTCGTTCTGCGAGCCGGGGCAGAGGACCTGGGCGACCGTCTTCGGCGCCTTCGGGTTGCTGATGTCGAAGACGCGGAAGCCGTCGTAGTTGCCGGCGAAGGCGTACCTGCCCTGGAAGGCGAGGTCCGAGTTGGTGCCCGGCAGCGCCTCCTTGGGGATGTTGGCCAGATGCTGGATGTTGGCGGAATGGACGATCTCGTCCTGGCCGGGGATCTCACCGGCGGCTATCGCCTCGCGTGCCTCGGCGGCATCGCTCTTGGAGACCTTCTCCCGCACCGCGGGCGAGTCCCCGGGGTCGGGGGTCGCGGCCGCCGGTCCGGCGGTGAGCAACGCGGCCAGGAGTCCGGCCGCAGTCGCGGCGACCCCCAGACGTCTGCGCCGCGTCCGAAGGTTGTTCAACAGGGTCACTGTGTCCTCCCTTGTGGCCGTTCGCGGTTGAACGGTTCGAGCACCACCGCAGTATCGTCTTCATCATGCACAGATCAACAGACGGCAATGTACTTGTAACGAACAAATTTGATCACCCCCATGTGAAAGCGTGTTAGGAACGTTCGTCAACACTCACGAGGTGTACGCCCGTTGCTGTGTCCCAGGAGGTCACTGTGCTCGTTCGCCGCACCACCCGCGCGCCGCTGGTCACGGCCTCGCTGACGGTCGCTCTGCTGGTGCTCGCGGGCTGCGACTCGGGGTCCGAGGCGGCGCCCGACGGCGGTTCGGGCAAGGCGAGCGGGCCCGCGGTGATCGCGCCCGGAAAACCCGGTGAGGCCGCTCAAACCCTCTCGCCGGAAGAAGTCGAGAAGCAGCGAGCGGAGGACGACTCGCCGAATTCAGCGGACTTCGACTACGCGCGCATGATGATCCAGCACCACACCCAGGCCCTGGAGATGACCGAACTCGCCCCCGACCACGCCGAGTCGACCCAGGTGAAGCGGATCGCCGAGCGCATCTCGGCCGCCCAGAAGCCCGAGATCGAGGCCATGGAGGGCTGGCTTGAGACCAACGACGCCGACAAGCGGGGCACTTCGCACGATCACGGGAAGATGCCCGGCATGGCGACGGCGGCGCAGCTGAAGGAACTCGGCACGCTCGACGGGGAGAAGTTCGACCGGTTGTTCCTGAAGCTGATGATCACCCATCACGAAGGGGCGATCACCATGGCCACGGACGTGAAGGCGCAGGGCAACAACATCCTCATCGAGGAGATGGCCGACGACGTGATCGCGCAGCAGACCACGGAGATCAGCCGGATGCGCGACCTGACGCAGTAGCCGACCTCGTTCCCCGAGCAACCGGCTCCCGGGCTCAGCGGCGGGCGTGGCGGGGGCCGAGGAGGCCCTCGTCACGCGCCCCGGCGATCAGCCGGAGCGCCTTGCGGCGGCTGTGCCCGGTCGCGCACATCACGGCGAGTACCGGGTCGTGGCCGCACCGCTGCGCGGCGAGATACTCCTCGGCCACCAGCCGCCGCCCCTCCTCACCGCGTGGCCATGCGGGCCGGGCCCGCCGCCCGGACCCGGACGAGGTCTCCGGCTCCCCCTCGACCAGGTCGAGCTTGGTGCCGCAGGCCGCGAACAGCGGCCCCTCGATCCAGTCGGCGAGCTCGGCCAGGTCGTCCAGGGACAGCGGCGGCTGGGCGCGTACGTCCTCCAGCGACAGCCGGCCCCCGCAGACCACGGCGAGGACCTCGACCCCCGCGCCGTCCGGGAAGGAGAGCCAGGCGTTGTACCAGGCCGTGGCGCCGTCGTGCTCCTGCACTTCCCACGCGGGCCGCACGGACACCGCGCCGTCCTGCCAGTGGCGGTCGGAGAGATTGAGAAAGGATGCTTCCAGCACCCATGCAACGTAAACGCATGATCACATTCTCTGCGTACAGCCACGCGTGCCGGGTGCATGCGGCACCCCGACGGCGCAGCACCTTCGCCCCCCGTCGCGGGGAAGGTGCGCGATCGGCCCCATCGGCCCGCGCCTCGCATCCCGTACCGGCAACACCCCTGAAATCAACAAACTGTTCAAGTCCCCTAAGGTCTCGCCCATGGCATCCACCACCCCCACCCACCCCGTGGACGACGTACCCCCCATCCGCCACCTCCTCGCCTTCGGCCTCCAGCACGTGCTCGCGATGTACGCGGGCGCGGTCGCCGTGCCCCTCATCGTCGGCGGCGCGCTGCGGCTGCCACCCGCGGACCTGGCGTATCTGATCACCGCCGACCTGCTCGTGTGCGGCATAGCCACCCTGGTCCAGTGCGTCGGTGTGTGGCGCTTCGGCGTACGGCTCCCGATCATGCAGGGCTGTACGTTCGCGGCCGTGTCCCCCATGGTGCTGATCGGGACCGAGGGCGGCGGCCTCCCCGCGATCTACGGCTCGGTGATCGTGGCCGGCCTGGCGATCATGCTGTTGGCCCCGGTGTTCGGCAGACTCCTCCGCTTCTTCCCGCCGCTCGTCACCGGCACCGTCATCCTGATCATCGGCCTCTCGTTGCTGCCGGTGGCCGGCAACTGGGCGGCCGGCGGGGTGGGCGCGTCGGACTTCGGCGCGCCGCGGAATCTCGCGCTGGCGGCGTTCGTGCTGCTCGTCGTGGTCGGCGTGCAGCGGTTCGCCCCGGTGTTCCTCAGCCGGATCGCGGTGCTGGTCGGCATCGTCGTGGGGCTCGCGGTCGCCGTCCCGCTGGGATTCACGGACTTCGGCGCGGTGCGGGACGCGGGCTGGCTGGGCGTCAGCACGCCGTTCCACTTCGGGGCGCCCGTGTTCCAGCTCTCCGCGATCCTGTCCATGCTGGTGGTGGCGCTGGTGACGATGACCGAGACCACCGGTGACCTGATCGCGGTGGGCGAGCTGACCGGCCGCGAGGTGAAGCCCCGGTCGCTCGCCGACGGGCTGCGCGCGGACGGCTTCTCCACGGTCCTCGGCGGGGTCTTCAACACCTTCCCGTACACGGCGTACGCGCAGAACGTCGGCCTGGTCGGGATGACCCGGGTGCGCAGCCGCTGGGTCGTCGCGGCGGCGGGCGGGATCCTCGTCCTGCTGGGCCTGCTGCCGAAGCTCGGCGCCGTGGTGGCCGCGATCCCGGCACCGGTGCTCGGCGGCGCGGGGCTGGTCATGTTCGGCACCGTCGCCGCGAGCGGCCTGCGCACGCTGGCCCGGGTGGAGTTCAGGGGCAACGACAACCTGACGGTCGTGGCCGTCTCGGTGGCGGTGGGGCTGCTGCCGGTCGGGGTGCCGTCGGTCTACGCGGAGTTCCCGGAGTGGTTCCGGACGGTGATGAACAGCGGCATCAGCGCGGGCTGCCTGACGGCGATCACGCTGAACCTGCTCTTCAACCACCGCCCGGCGAAGGCCGGTTCAGCCGACGCCGAGGCGGAAGGCCTCCCGGCCGGCGGCGTCGACGAGGGTGCTCAGGAGCCCCGGGAAGAGGCCCTCTAGGTGGTTCAGCCTTCAACTTGGAAGCCCCTCCACGCATACGACCTTGTCCGAGAGACACCGCCTCTTGACGTCACCTGGGACGAGGAGAAGTGTGGGAGAGAAGGTGCAATTCAATTCAAATCAGGTAATGCACCATGCAAGTCGCCGTTCGTAAGCGCACCGCCATAGCCGTGTGCGGCTTCGCGCTCTGCGGCGCCCTCGCCGCACCCGCAGCCATCGAAGTGGTATCGGTCATCACCGATACCCAGCAGACCCAGGTGGACGACGCCCAGAGGAAGAAGCCGAAGAAGGCCCCGAGGCATTAGCAGATCCAGGGCATCGACCCTGAGAACCTCACGTATCCGGTTGGCCCGCAGGGTCTCCCACGGCGCGGCGCGGACGCTCACGACCGGCAGCCGGTCGCGTCCAGCGCGCTCGCCTTCGATGAACGGCACCCGGTAACCGGTACCCGACGAGTTGACGGTTGATCAGGTGGCCGTACCACCGCACGGTCCAGGCGGAGTCGGGCCCCGGTACGGGTGTGCGCGCCCGTACCGGTCAGCCGCGCCGGAGCAGACGGGCCGGGACCGCCGCGGCCAGGATCCGGTAACCCTCCGGGTTGAGGTGCAGCCAGTCGCCATCGTGGAGACCCGGGAGGAGACGGCTGGGGTCGGCGGGGTCACGGACCGCGCGGTCGAAGTCGAGGACGGCGTCGAAGGTGCCGCTGGTGCGGATCCAGGTGTTGACGGCCTGCCGGGCGGCCTCGCGGTGTCCGTCGGTGTCGTCGTAGGGGGTGTTGCCGCCGAAGGGCAGCAGGGTCGCGCCGTACACGCGGATGCCGCGGGCATGGGCGCGGACGGCGATCTGCTCGTAGGCGGCGACGAGGTCGGCGGTCACGCGCTGCTGGGCGGCGGGGGTGGCCGCCGCGGTGCCCAGGTCGTTGACGCCCTCGAACACGATCAGTTGCTCGACGGCGCTGTGGGCCAGGACGTCGCGGTCCAGCCGGGCGAGGGCGTTGGGCCCGAGGCCGTCGTTGAGGACACGGTTGCCGCCGGCCGCCTGGTTGACCACGGCGATGTGCCGGGTGCCGGGCTGCCGTTGGAGCCGGTCGAAGAGCTGGTCGGGCCAGCGGTCGTTGCCGTTGGTGGTGGAGCCCCGGCCGTCGGTGAGCGAGTCGCCGAGGACGGCGACGGCGGTCGTGGCGGGCCGGGACAGCACCTCGACGTCGCTGAGCAGGTACCAGTGGTTGGTCGGGGTCGCGCCGGGCAGGTCCGCGTCCTCGGTGTGGTCGCCGTGCGCCAGGTACGAGGTGGTGCGGGAACCGGGGTGCGAGGTGAGGGCGAGAGAAGCCTGCCCCTCCGCCAGATACGCCGTCACGGTCAGGTTGGTGCCCGGCCGCAGCGTGAAGTCCAGCGGGTCGGACACGACCTGGGCGCCCACCGGAACGGTGGTGGATCCGCTCCCGCTGAAGGTGACCGGACGCGACGAGCCGGGTTCGATCGCGCCGACCCCCGCCCGGCCGCCCAGCGGCAGCGCCACGGTCACGGAGGTCAGTGGCAGCGCGACACCGCCGAAGGCGTTGGAGAAGCGCAGCCGGACGCGGTCGCCGCCGGTGGTGACGCGCACGGTCTGCCGCAGGGTGGTGTCGACCAGCACGGCCCGGTCCCCGGTGAACGGCGGCGGTGGCATGTTGCCCGGCTCGGTGAGCTGCGGCATCGCGGACCAGGTGTTCACCCAGTGCCGGGCCGCCGTCGCCGTGTCACCGGTGCCGGTCCCACCCGTCCGCTGCGGGCTCCGGACCAGCGCGACCAGGGCGGACGAGGCCACCACGAGGGCCAGGGCGAGCACACAGACGGCGAGCACGGTCGCGAGCGGCGCCCTGCCGTTCGGCGGGGCGGGCCGGGGACTGTCGATCGGGTGCAAGGAACGGTGCCTCTCTTCGGAAGGGAACGGGGGCGGGCCGAGACCGCGCGGACCGGGACGACACACGGACCGTCCGGACCACGCCGTACGGATCAGGCCGTCCGACGCCCCGTACGGATCAGGCCGCCTCGACGCCCGTACGGGCCACGCCATCCGGACGCCCCGCACGGATCACACCGTCCGGACCACGTGATCCCGACACGCACGGGCGGTGGGCGCCCGGATGGCGGGCCGTCGGGGCGGGCGGCGGGTGGCTCGGTTCGCGGTGTCGGCGCCCGAGCCACCCGTCCCGTCGGTGGGCGGCGTCAACCGGTGGTGCACGCCGTCCCGTTGAGCGTGTACGACGCGGGTGCCGCGCTGTTGCCGGTGTGGGTGGCCTGGTAGCCGATGCTGACGCTCGCGCCGGGTGCGATCGCGGCGTTGTACGTGGCGTTGGTCGCGGTCACGGCGCCGCTCGCCGGACTGTACGTCGCGCCCCAGCCGTTGGTGACGGTCTGTCCGGAGGGCAGGGTGAAGCCCAGCTTCCAGCCGTTGACCGCCGTGGTGCCGGTGTTGGTGAGGGTCACCGAGGCGGTCAGCCCGGTGCTCCACGCGTTGGTGGTGACGGTCACCTTGCAGGGGCCGGCCGGCGGCTGGGGCGCGGGGCCGGAGCCATTGAGACCGAAGAAGGTGAGGACGCGCTCGCCCATGCCCCAGGCGTAGAGGTTGTGGCCGGTGCCCTGGAGGCTGATCGCCTCGACGGGGGCACGGTCACCGGTGCCGCCGTAGCGGGTGCGGGTCCAGTTGGACTGGGGCGAGTCGGTGGCGGCCGGTGTCTGGCCGACACCGTGCACATCGGTCCACTGCTTGATCTCCTCGCCGAAGTTGGGGTAGCGCAGCACGTCGTCCGTGGTGCCGTGCCAGACCTGCATGCGCGGCCGGGGCCCGGTGTAGCCCGGGTAGGCACCGCGGACGAGGTCGCCCCACGCCTGCGGGGTACGGATGATCGTGCCGTTCGCGCAGTCGCTGTTCCACTCGGAGCCGTTGGTGGTGGCGAAGCAGGCGAACGGCACGCCCGCGAAGGCGGCGCCGGCGGCGAACACGTCGGGGTAGTCGCCGAGGAGGACGTTGGTCATCATCGCGCCGGAGGAGATACCGGTGGCGAAGATCCGGTCGGTGTCGGCGTCGTAGGTGCGGACGGTCCAGTCGACCATGGACTTGATGCCCACGGGGTCACTGCCGCCACCGCGGGTCAGGGCCTGCGGGGAGGCGACGTCGAAGCACTTGCTGCTCCGGGTGACGGACGGGTACACGACGATGAACCCGTAGCGGTCGGCCAGCGAGGCGTACTCCGTGCCGTTGTACATCGCCGGCCCCGAGCCGGTGCAGTAGTGCACGGCGACCACGATCGCCGGGTTCGCGGTGACACTGTCCGGTACGTAGAGGTACATCTGCAGGTTGCTGGGGTTGGGGCCGAAGCCGGTGATCTCGGTGAGCGCCGCGCGGGGAGCGGCTTCGGACTCGGTGGGCGCCGCGGCGGCCGTGGGCGCGGTGAGCAGCGTGGCCGCGAGCAACGCCACGAGCGCTCCCAGCAGCGCGACGAGCGCCGGACGCCGCGGTCCGCGCGGGCGGTCGTGGGGGGTGAGGGTCACGTCGTGGTGCCTTCCTGTGACGGGGGCGGGTGCGACGGGTGGGGAACCGGGCCAGGGCGACGGGAAGGGCATCGTGACATGGACATGGAAGCCGCGGAAGCGCTCCCACACGTCGAAAGAATTCGCTCACTCCTTGCCCGCGGCGCCACCGGGCCAACTCCCCGCACATGACCGACCGCCCTCACCAGGCACGACCGATCTCTTTTGCGCAAAGCGTTGACTAGAAAGCGCTTGCCCCCTACGTTCCGTTCAGCGATGTGAACCGATCGTCGAGTCGAGCTTCCCCACTCGCTTACGACGATCAGAACAGTAAATGCAGTTCACGTATATGTTCCGCCAGCTCTCCCTGAAGGGACGCACCCGCATGCGTACCGTCCCCCCACGTACACACGCGCAAAGATCAGTCCTGGTGGCGGCCGCGGCCGCCCTGATGACGGCCGCCACCCTGGCCGTGCCGCCCTCGGCCGGCGCGGCGGAGACCTCGCCGATCGGCTACGGCGCCGGGACCACCGGCGGCGGCAGCGCCTCCGCCGTCACGGTCTCCACACTGGCCGCCTTCCAGAGCGCCGTCACCGGCAACGCGGCCAAGGTCGTCCGTGTGAACGGCCTGATCTCGCTGAGCGGTCAGGTCGACATCGGCTCCAACACGACGGTCCTGGGCGTGGGTTCGTCGTCCGGGTTCACCGGCGGCGGTCTGCGGATCAAGGAGGAGACCAATGTCGTCGTCCGCAACCTGAACATCAGCAAGCCGGTCGCGCCCGCAGACGGGATCACCGTCCAGGAGTCCACGAAGGTGTGGATCGACCACAACTCCTTCTCGGCGGACCGCACCCACGACAAGGACCACTACGACGGCCTGCTGGACATCAACCACGGCTCGGACAACGTGACGGTGTCCTGGAACACCTTCAAGGAGCACTTCAAGGGCTCGCTCGTCGGCCACAGTGACAAGAACGCCTCCGAGGACACCGGGCACCTGAAGGTGACGTACCACCACAACCACTTCAGCAACGTGCACTCGCGCATCCCCAGCCTGCGCTTCGGCACCGGGCACTTCTACAACAACTACGTGGACGGCGCGGAGACCGCCTGCCACGCGCGCATGGGCGCCCAGATGCTCGTGGAGAACAACGTCTTCCGCAACACGGGAGTCGCGGTCACCACGAACCGCAGCAGTGACGTGGACGGCTACGCGAATCTGCGCGGCAACGACCTCGGTGGGGCCGCCACCGAGATCTCCCGGGTGGGGAGCTTCACCACCCCGCCCTACGGCTACACCGCCCAGTCCGCCTCCTCGGTCGTCGCGTCGGTGACCTCGGGAGCGGGCGCCGGGAAGCTCTGAGAACCGCCAACCCCCCATCCGCTCGGACAACAGAAGGAATCGGGACATGACTTCTGCAGCACGTCCGCGTGCCCGCACGCGCGCGCTGACCGGCACGTTCGCCGCGTTCAGCCTCTCGTTTGGCATGATCATGACCAGTGGAGCCACGCCGGCGAACGCCGCGACCTGGCCGTCCGCCAACGGCAGTCAGCCGGTGTCCTCCACCATCTCGGTGTCCGGCACCCGGGACGGCGGCATGGTGCGCTACTACGGCAGCGGCGCGTTGGCCGGCGACGGCCAGGAGGAAGGCCAGGACCCGATCTTCAAGCTCGCGGCCGGCGCGACGCTGAAGAACGTCATCATCGGCGCGCCCGGCGCCGACGGCATCCACTGCGAGGGCAACTGCACCCTGCAGAACGTCTGGTGGGAGGACGTCGGCGAGGACGCGGCGACCTTCCGTGGCGGCTCCACGTACACGGTGACCGGCGGCGGTGCCAAGAAGGCGGCCGACAAGGTCTTCCAGCACAACGGACCCGGCACCCTGAACATCTCCAACTTCGCGGTCAGCGACTTCAAGACGCTGTACCGCTCCTGCGGCGACTGCTCCACGCAGTACACCCGCAAGGTGAACCTCAGCAACATCGAGGTGACGGGGACGGGCACCACCGCGCGCCTGGTCGGCATCAACGTCAACCGGGGCGACGTGGCGACCCTGCGGGGCATCACGATCCTCAACGACAGCGGCCGCAAGGTGATCCCGTGCCAGAAGTACAACAACAACACCGCCGTCGGTACGGGCCCCGACAGCACCAACTGCAAGTACGCCACCTCGGACATCACCTACCGGTGACACCGCTCGTCACCCGCAGGTGAGTCCCCCGGCGGCCGGACGGAGCCTCCCCCCACGGGCCTCGTCCGGCCGCCGGCCGTCACGCGCGGGACGCTCACCGTCCCGCGCGCCCGCTCCGTCTCACCAGATCTTGCGCTCCCACAGGGGGCCGATCCGCTCCCACTCCTCGTCCCACTGGTCCATCCGCCGCCGTTCCATGCGGCCGCGCACGAGTCGGCCGCCCACGAACGGCACGGCCGCCGCGAACAGACCCGCGAGGCCGCCCACGAGCGCGGCGCGCAGCCGGGCCTGGGACTCGCTGGCGGGCTTGGTGACCAGCAGGCCCCCGGCGTCCGTCCAGACGGTGACCCGCGCTCCCATCAGGCTGGCGGGATCGACCCGGGCCTGTCCCTCGCGCACGGAGCCGTCCGGCGCGGTCCAGCGGACCTTCGCCCACACCTTCTCCGTGCCCGTACCGCTCGTGCCCGCCGGTTCGGGCGCGTCCTCGGTGAGGACCGCGCCGACCTGGCGCCACTCGGCGCGCTGCCGGGCGAGACCGGACTCGACGGAGTCGGCGGCCATGAGCCCCGCGGCCACACCGCCGAACAGCGTCAGCGTCCAGGCGACGAGCAGGACCCAGGACTCCAGCCGGTCGCCGCGCCGTCTGAGCGGGTTGCGCCGCCATCGCCACAGCCACACCTTCGGACCACGGAATGCCACCATCGGGGGCACCCTCCCTCGCACACGCAGGACTGCCGGACCGCTCTCCCATACGGTGGCGGCCCCCTCCCTGCTCATGCGATGTGGGTCACCCTCGCCCGGCCCGGTCGGACCGGGCCCGCCCCTAAGCCGCTCACACACCGGCTGACCTGCGGCGGAGCCGTTCTTAGGGGTGACTGTCAGTGGTGAGGTGCAGACTGGCCGGTGACTGGGACGACGATGTCCGGGAGGTGGCCGGGATGGCTGAGGTACTGCTCACCGTGGGCACACGCAAGGGGCTGTTCATCGGGCGGCGGCGGGGAGGCGCCTGGGAGTTCGACGAGACGCCGTACTTCAACGCGCAGGCGATCTACGCGGTCGCCATCGACACCCGTTCGGAGACTCCCCGGCTGCTGGTCGGCGGCGACAGCGCCCACTGGGGCCCCTCCGTGTTCCACTCGGACGACCTCGGCCGCACCTGGACCGAACCCGCCCGGCCCGCGGTCAAGTTCCCCAAGGACACCGGGGCCTCGCTGGAGCGGGTGTGGCAGCTGCACCCGTCGGCCGCCGAACCGGACGTGGTGTACGCGGGCACCGA
Organism: Streptomyces sp. NPDC034049; assembly: GCF_055575575.1. NCBI lineage: Bacteria > Bacillati > Actinomycetota > Actinomycetes > Kitasatosporales > Streptomycetaceae > Streptomyces > Streptomyces sp. NPDC034049. Next base: position 8,435 of record NZ_JBVISJ010000019.1, on the reverse strand, counting down.
ACCGGCCGCGTTGTACCGCTCCGAGGACCGGGGCGAGACCTTCGAGCTGGTCCGGCCGCTGTGGGAGCACCCGACGCGCGACAGGTGGGCCCCGGGCGGCGGCGGTGAGGGCCTGCACACCATCCTCACCGACCGACGCGACGCGCGCGTGATGACCGTGGCCGTCTCCGCCGCCGGGGTGTTCCGCACCGAGGACGGCGGGGCGAGCTGGTCGCCGTCCAACTCCGGTGTGTCGGCGGTGTTCCTGCCGGACCCCGACCCGGAGTTCGGCCAGTGCGTGCACAAGGTGACCCGGGACGCGACGACCCCCGACCGGCTGTACCTCCAGAACCACTGGGGCGTGTACCGCAGCGACGACGCGGGAGCGCACTGGGAGGACATCGGCGCCGGCCTGCCCTCCACCTTCGGTTTCGCCGCCGTCGCCCATCCGCATCGCGGGGACACCGCCTACGTCTTCCCGATCAACGCCGACGCGGACCGCGTTCCGGCCGACCACCGCTGCCGGGTCTTCCGCACGGCGGACGCGGGCAAGAGCTGGGAGCCGCTGACGGCGGGCCTGCCGTCGGAGGACCACTACGGCACGGTGCTGCGCGACGCGATGTGCACGGACGACGCGGCCCCGGCGGGTGTCTACTTCGGCAACCGCAACGGCGAGGTGTACGCGTCGGCCGACGACGGCGACAGCTGGCGACAGCTGCTGTCGCACCTGCCGGACGTGCTGTGCGTGCGCGCGGCGGTCGTCGGCTGAGTGGACGGGGGGTCACCGCCGCCGTCCGCGAGTGACCCCGGCCGTCCGCCGAGGCACCCTGTGCCCGGTCCCGTTCCACTCCGTGACAGCCGTCGTCGATCGGCTCCTCAGGCGGCCGCCGGCTGCTGGACGCGGGTCAGCCCGCCAGGCGGTTGATCTTGCGGATCTGCCTGTCGAAGGCGCGGGCGGGAGCGAGGCGGCGCAGGGTGCTCACGCGTCCGGCCGTGGGGCCGGCGGTGTAGCGCAGTTTCGGCCTGGGGTCGGTCGCCGCGGCGACGATCGCCTCGGCGACGACGGCCGGCGCGTCACCGTCCCTGATCGCCTCCGCCATCACGCGGTCGACGGTCTGCCGCTGCTGCGCGTAGGCGTGCAGGGGCAGGTCCGGCTTCGCGCTGTTGGCCTCGAATCCGGTTCTGGTGTAAGCGGGTTCGACGAGGAGCGACCGGACGCCGTGCTCGCGGATCTCGTGGTCCAGGGATTCGGAGTAGCCCTCGATCGCGTGCTTGGAAGCGGCGTAGACCGCCATGTACGGCTGGGGCATGAAGCCGAGCACGGACGAGATGTTGATGATGCGGCCGCGCTTCTGGGCACGCATGTACGGCAGGACCGCCGTCACCATCCGCATGACCCCGAAGACATTGGTGTCGAAGACGGCCCTGGCCTGCTCGACGGGGGTCTCCTCCGCGGCTCCCGTCGAGCCGACGCCGGCGTTGTTGACCAGGACGTCGATCCGGCCGAACCGCTCCCTCACCTCCTGGACCACTCCGGCGACCGAGGCGTCGTCGGCCACGTCGAGGTCGAGGAACGTCACACCGGCGAGCGGGGTGACGCGCGTGGTGTCCCGACTCGTGCCGACCACGTCGAACCCCGCCGCGACCAGCGCACGAGCGGTCTCCCTCCCGATGCCGGACGACGCACCCGTCACGAGTGCCGTCGGTCGATCTGCCGTCATCACGTACTCCCGCACAACGTGGAAACCGATCGGTTTCCGCAGGCAAGTGCGGGCAGGCGCAGGCAGCGAAACGGACTTCACAAACGGGAGCAACGCGCCGGGAAGCGGGCCTCGGAACGCCCCGGAGCCGACGGGCGGTACGTCACCGCACTGCCGCGGCGTCGAGCAGGGTGGTCACCGTGGGCGCGACGAGGCCCGAGAGCCTGTCCGCCCCGATTCCCGCACGGGCATTGGCGCCGTCGAAGACCAGGCTGAGCTGCCGGGCCACCAGGTCGGGGTCGCCCGCCCCGCCGCGCTCGGCCTCGGCACGGAAGAAGGCGGTCAGGTTCTCCTTGACCCCGTGGGCGACCCGGCTCGCGGGGTGACTCTGGTCCTTCAGTTCGATCTGCGCGGCCAGATAGGGGCAGCCGTAGAACTCGGGCGCACCCGACTGCGATTCCAGTCGCTCGAAGACATGCAGGATCCGTTCTCGGGGCGAGCGGCCGTCGTCCGCCGCGGGCACGAGTGCCGCCACATAGGTGGTGGTGCGCCGCTCCAGGCTCGCCGCGAGCAGTTCGTCCTTACTCTCGAACAGCTGGTACATGGAGCGCTTGGACACTCCCGCCGCCTTGCAGAGCGCCTCGACGCCGATGCCGACGCCGTCTCTATAGGTGAGCGTGGCCGCCGCCTCCAGCAGCCGCTCCCTGGGGGTTTGCTTCACTTCGGTGGTCATAGCACGAGATTAACCCAAGGAGAAGCAAAAGGAAACCGATCGGTTTCACAGGTGTCGGCGGTGGCCACGCGCACCCAGGCACGGAGGGCGGCTTCCGTCAGGCCGGGACCGCCGGCTTCTCGGGTGCCGTCTCGACCGGGATGCGGTGCAGGCCCTTGCGGTCGTACCAGCCCAGCACGCCGAAGCCGAACAGCACGGCCGCCACGAGGCCGACGCCCATCATGAGCCAGCCCCGGGTCAGACCCGCGTCGCCCTGCGCGTCGTAGTAGAGGATCGAGCGGATGCCACCGGTGATCTGCCTCAGCGGCTCGAACTCGGCGAGGAAACGGTAGAAGCCGGGCAGCGCCTCGATGGGGGTGGTGGCTCCTGCCGTCGGCACCGCCATCCCGATGAAGACCAGCGTGGCCACCAGCATCCCGGGCGTCCCGAACACCGCGAGGAGACTGAGCGCGCCGATCCCGGAGACCGCGATGGCGCACACCGAGTACAGCCACAGCAGCGGCAGATGGGAGGCGTCCATGCCCATGATGCCGACCGCGCCGGCCATGACCAGGGTGCCCATCAGCAGGGACAGGGCGGCCATGAGGGTGCTGCCGATGGCGAGGGTCTGTACCCGGGTCGCCCCGATCAGCGGGCGGTGCAGGCGCAGCGGCCCCATGTCGTTGTGGGTGTAGCCGAGGGCGTGATCGACCTGGCCGCTGATGACGTTGGCGGAGAGCATGCCGACGACGACGAGGGTGAGCGCGTAGTAGAACGCCGTCAGGCCCAGGCCGCTGTGCGGGTCGAGCGGATGCCCGTCCTCGACGGTGACGGCGGCCGGGTCGGCGAGCAGGACGCGTGCCGCGGGGGGCAACTCCGCCTGCGCGGGCCCGATCTGGGCGGTCAGCTGCCTGCCGACCTGGAGCGAGGCGTTCTCGGCCGCCCGGGTGGTCACCGTCCGGGCCAGGCCGGAGCCCAGACTGCCGGCCGACTGGTTGGTGACCACCGTCAGCGTCGGACGGGCCGGAGTCCCGGCGTTCGTGGTGCTCGCGGCGTTCGCGGCGTTCGCGGTGTCCCCGGCGCTCGTGGCGCTCGTCAGGGCGGCGACGGACGAGGTGAAGTGGGCGGGGACGACGAGCGCGCCGAACAGCTTGCCCTCGCCGAGTTCCTCCTTCATCTCCTTCTCGTTCATCACCTTCCAGTCGACCTTGCCGTCCCCCGCGTCGGACTTCTCGATCGACTCGGTGATCCGCGCCCCCAGATTGACCTGCTCGCCACCGACGGCGGCCCCCTTGTCGGCGTTGACCAGGCCGACCGGCAGCTTGCTCAGATGGCCGGCCGGATCGATGTTGGCGCCGACGTAGAACACGGCGAACAGCAGCGCGAGTACGCCCGTGATGACGCCGTTGGCGATCCACAGAGGTCGGGCGCGCAGGACGCGGAAGGGGTGAATGTCAGTCATGACGTACGTTGCTCTCGCTCGGTGGACGCGGATCGCTTCGCCGGGGGCTGCCAGCCTCCGGTGACTTCCTTGACGGGCTTGTGGGGGAATCGGCGCCGGGCGTACTCCTGCGCGTGCGACCCAGGCAGGACGTACAGCGTTTCCTTCTTGTCCTGGAGCGGTCGCAGCACGGTGTCCATGAACGACTTGCGGTCGTCCAGGTACGGGCCCAGGACGTCCTCCCCCGCAGGACAGACGGCAAGGCAGTAGCCGGACTTGTAGCCGGGAGGCGAGCTGAGGCTCTGCCACATGGAGGCGCTCTCGGAGTCGGTGACCCGGGAGCGGTAGTCGGCGGCGTCCTCGCTGTCGGCCACGGTCTGCGCCCAGTCGGTGAACCCGCTCATGAACTCGCGGTAGTTGTGCGTGGTGCAGGCCAGGCCGTCGAAAGCGCCGTCCTTGGTGATGGCGCCGACCGGGCAGGCGGCGACGCACAACTTGCAGTCGATGCAGGGGTTGTAGTCCAGCGGCTTGCCGTACTCGCTCACCTCCGCGTCCACCAGGACGGTGACCAGCAGGACGAAGCTGCCGAACTTCGGATGGATGACGTTGCGGTGCAGTCCCATCACGCCGAGCCCGGCGGCCACCGCGACCGTCTTGTGCGCCACCACCCAGATCCGCTCGCGGGGGAAGCGGTCCATCTCCTGGGGGAAGCCGACGGACGGATTGAGTGCGCGGTACCCGGCGTCCTGGAGCGCCCGGGTGACGCCCCGCGCGGCATGGTTGGCCTGTTCGTCGGCCTGGTGGAACTCCTGGTTGGCCACGCTGCGGGCCGGGGAGCGGCAGTTGTCGCGGTTCATCCGGACCGCCATCGCGATCAGGGTGCGGGTGCCGGGCAGCGCCGACTGCGCGTACGCGCGCTCGCCCGCCAGGTCGGGGTGGTCCAGGCTCACCGCGGCCGCGTCGTCCGCGCCGGCCGCCAGGCACAGCTCGCGCAGCCAGGCCGCGTCGATCACCGCCGGGGGTCGCGCCGCGTCACCGGCTCCGCGCCAGGCGAGTACGGCCTGCACCGACGGGTGGGCGGCCAGCTTCGCCGGGAGCCTGGGACTCGGCAGCCGTCCCTCGGCGTCGCGCGCGGCAGTCATCTGTGCTCCTCACGAGGGGGGCGGGGTCGGGACTCGCCCGCCTCGACGACAAGAAACTGATCAGTTTCACCACCGTAAACTGACCAGTTTCCGCACGCAAGTCCGAGTCGCGCGCCGCCCCGAGCCACCTCGGGCCACCCCGGGCCACCCGCCGGGAGCGCCGGCGGAGCGGGGCGGCGAGCCGACCGGACGCCTCCGCTGCGGCACGGCGCGTGGCCATGCGCCTCGTGCACGACACCGGATTCGCCCCCTTCGACGCCGGTGTGCTCGCCGACTCGTGGCGCCGGCAGCCGATGGGCCCCGCCTACCGAGCCGACCCTGGATGAGCCGGGGCCGGCCCTGGCCGCGGCCTGACCATGCTGTTCGCCGTCCTGTCCGGCGCCTACGGTGCCGGAGTCTTCGGCTCCCTGACCCCGCTCGGCTTTTAGGACCCCGGCTCGGACAGCGTGCGCGCGGCCCAGCTCGCCGAGAAGGCGTTCCCGCAGCGGACACCGGACGCCCTGATCGTCTACCGGGACGACGACCGAACCGTCGACGACCCGTCCTTCCGGCAGGCGGTCGTCCGGCAGCTGGAGTCCCTGCCGGAGTCGGAGGTGACCGGCTACCTGGACTTCTGGACGACGAAGATGCCGGCGCAGGTCAGCCACGACCGCCACGCCACCTACGTCGCCCTGAACCTCCACGGAGGCAGCGAGAAGGCCAAGGAGGACGCGTACAAGGCGATCAAGGACAAGATCCCCGCGCCGGGTCTGGAGACCCTCCAGGGCGGAACGGTACCGACCGGCTATCAGGCCGGACAGAAGATCGAACACGACCTGAGAGCCGCCGAGATGTTCTCGGCCCCCGTCCTCTTCGTGCTCCTGCTGCTCGTGTTCGGCGGTCTGGCCGCGGCCTCCCTCCCGCTCGTCGTCGGTGTGCTCTCCATCGCGGGCTCGATGGCCGTCCTGCGGCTCATCTCGAACATCACCGACGTCTCCGTGTTCGCCATGCGCCTGGTCACGATCCTGGGGCTCGCGGTCGCCATCGACTACGGCCTGCTGATCGTGAGCCGCTACCGCGAGGAGCTGGAGCGCGGGCACACGGGCGAGGAGGCGCTCTCGCGCACGCTCGCCACGGCCGGGCGCACCGTGGTGATCTCCGGCGTCACGGTCGCGGTGGCGCTGGCCGGCCTGACTCTCTTCCCGTCGACGTTCCTGAAGTCGATGTCGTACGGCGGTGTGGCCGCGGTCCTGCTGTCCGTGCTCTTCTCCCTGGTCGCGCTGCCCGCGGTGCTCGCCGTCCTGGGCCCGAAGGTCAACGCCCTCCCACTGCGCCGCCGCAGGAAGACCGTGCGCCCGGCGTCGGCGGGCGCGGGTTCCTGGTCCCGCTTCGGGCACGGCCTGATGCGACGGCGGGGATTCGTGGTCGTGGGCGCGGTGGGGCTGCTGCTGGTCCTCGCCCTGCCGTTCTCCAGGATCGAGTTCGGTTCCATCAACGCCCAGCAGCTGCCGAGCAGTTCCGAGGGCCGCCAGGTCTTCACCACCATGGAGAAGGACTTCGACAGCGACGCCGTGAAGTCGATCGACTCACTGCTCGTGCTGAAGTCCGACGGCACCTCGAAGGAACAGGGGGCGGCGCTGCGGGCGTACGCCGAGCGGCTCGGCGCGACGGAGGGCGCGACGAGCGCCAGGATCACGGGGGTCGAGGGCGACACGGCTCGCGAGTCGGTCACCTTCGAGGGCGAGGCCGTCTCGACCCATGCGCGCGATCTGGTGAAGCGGCTCAAGGACGTTCCCGAACCGCCGGGCGCCCGGGCGTACTTCGGCGGCGAGTCGGCGGTCTACAGCGACACCCTGGACGCCCTCGGCGAGACCCTGCCGTGGATGCTGCTCTACATCGCGGTGATGACGTACATCCTGCTGTTCCTCGCGTTCGGCTCGGTGCTGCTGCCGCTCAAGGCGATAGCGATGAACCTGCTGTCGCTGTCCGCGACCTTCGGCATGCTGGTCTGGGTCTTCCAGGACGGCCATCTGCACCACCTGCTCGGCTTCGATCCGACGGGCAACATCGAGCCCAACATGCCGATCACGCTGTTCGCCCTGATCTTCGGGCTCTCCATGGACTACGAGGTGTTCCTGGTGTCCCGGATGCGGGAGCAGTACGACCACCTGGGCGACAGCACCGAGGCCGTGGCGACCGGGCTCGGGTCCATCGGCCGCCTCGTCGTGAGCGCCGCGGTGCTGATGTGCGTGCCGCTCGCGGCGATCGGGACGAGCAGTGTGCTGACCATCAAGCTGTTCGGCGTCGGCATGGTGTTCGCGGTCCTGACGGACGTACTGATCGTGCGCATCCTGCTGGGAACGGCCGTCATGCGACTGCTGGGCAGGGCTGCCTGGTGGGCACCGGAACCACTGGCGCGCTTCTACGACCGGTTCGGCATCAAGGAGACCGACGTGCCCGCCGCCGGCGCCTCGCACGGCACGTCCGACGACGCCTCCGACGACGCCTCGGATGACGCCTCCGACGAGCGGGTCCCCGTCGCCGTGGGCTGACCCCCGCGACGTGAGAGGGTGCGGTTCGCACGCGGACAGGGGGAGACATGGGGCTGATCTACAGCTACGAGATGTATCTGCGTCCTCGGAACGTCGCCAGGGCGCTGATCAATCTGGCCGGGCTGGCGCCACCGGCCCGCGCCGTGCAGCCGCTCGAGATCACCCTCCCCGGCGGTGACCGGCTCGCCCTCCCGTTCACGTCCGACTTCAGGAGCGAGCCGGTGGACTGCTCCACCAGCGGCACGGTCGAGCTCGACACGTCCCTCATGTTCGACGCCGACGACGCACTGCGTGAGTACGCGCAGACGCACGGGCTCGAACCCCAGGCGGACGGACGTCTCCAGATCGGATACATCTACGCGACGATCCGGTTCGCGTCCTCCGCGCACCCCGGCTACGCGTCGGTGGACTGCTGGGCGGCGACGTCGGCGATGAGCCGCCTGTTCGCGCGCTCGGCCACCATCAGGAAGGTGTTCACCGACCTGACCGCGGACAGCGGAGGAGTGTGCTGCCTGTTCGACACGGGCGACGGAGCCCCGGAGCAGGTGTGCTGGCTCAACGGTGAACCCACGCGGGAGATGGTCCCCGGCCCTCGCTTTCGGGATCGGCGAGCACTTGTGGCGACCTGGTCCGACTCCGAGAAGTGAGCACGTCCGCTCCCCCGCGGAACGGCACCCGACATCAGCCCACGCGATCTCCCCTTCTGCCGACTTGCGCTGTGGAAACCGATCGGTTTACTGTGGTGGAAACCGGTCGGTTTCTGAGGTGTGTGGAGGTAGTCATGACCGCTCTGAAGGGCGCGAGTGTGTTCGTCACCGGTGGCAGCCGGGGGATTGGCAGGGCTTTGGTGGAGGAGCTGTTCGCGCGGGGTGCGGGCAGGGTGTATGCCACCGCCCGGGATCCGCGTGCGGTGACGCATCCCGATGCGGT